>DATJJA010000235.1:0-5364 GCA_035492595.1 Puia sp. | reverse complement strand
TTCAGCTTCTCATTGAAGTCGGATAGCGCATTGTATTCCAGAACCCAGTACAAGCCTGTGGTTTTCTTCTGGATTGGATACGCCAGTGATTTCAGACCCCAGGGATTTTCGTGCACCACTTCTCCTCCATTATCTTTGATGAAGGCAGTGTATTTTTTCTGGGCGGCTTTATAGTCCTCCTCAGATAGCACAGGGGTAAAAATCACCATCAATTCATAATTGTTCATGATCCCTGTTTTTTGTTTTAAAAATGAAAAAATTCAAATGGGTTGCAAAGGTAATGTATTTGCAGCGAAAGACAATGCCCGGGCGGGATAAACTTTAGGGAAAAAAGCCCTTGACAGTGTGTCAGTCGGGCGGGAATGGCATTTTCTTTGTTGACAGCCTCTTGCCATTAAACTCACCATTAAAACTATTCAGCCATGCAAAAAGGAAGTATCCGGGTACAGACAGAGAATATCTTTCCTATTATAAAAAAGTTCTTATACAGCGATCATGATATTTTTATTAGAGAGCTGGTTAGCAATGCAGTAGATGCTACCCAGAAGCTAAAGACCCTCTCTTCCCTGGGGGAAGCAAAGGGCGAATTGGGGGACCTGGGTATCGAGATCCGGCTGGATACGGAAAAAAAGACCATCACCATATCGGACAAAGGTATCGGAATGACGGGGGAGGAGGTAGACAAATTCCTCAACCAGGTGGCCTTCAGCGGTGCGGAAGAGTTCCTGAATAAGTACAAAGGGCAGAACGAAGCCAATATCATCGGCCATTTCGGCCTGGGTTTCTACTCTTCCTTCATGGTAAGCGAAAAAGTGGAAGTGATCACCAAAAGCTACCGGGAAGACGCAAAAGCGGTAATATGGGAGTGTGACGGCAGCCCGGAATACACCCTCGAAGAATCTGAAAAAGAGGGCCGGGGAACTGATATCGTCCTGTATATCAATGAAGAAAGCAAGGAATTCCTGGAGGCCGAACGCATCCGGACCATCCTCAAAAAATTCTGCCGTTTCCTGCCGGTGCCTATCACTTTTGAGGGCAAACAGATCAACAACCCCACTCCTGCCTGGACAAGAAAGCCCAGTGAGCTGACCGCCCAGGATTACCAGGATTTTTACAAGGAGTTATACCCCTATAGTGATGCCCCTCTCTTCTGGATCCACCTGAATGTGGATTATCCCTTCAACCTGACAGGTATCCTCTATTTCCCGAAGATCAAACAGAGCTATGAGATCCAGAAGGATAAGATCCAGCTGTACAGTAACCAGGTCTTTGTCACTGACGAGGTAAAGGACATCGTGCCCGAATTCCTCATGCTGCTGCATGGGGTCATAGACAGCCCGGATATCCCCCTGAATGTAAGCCGGAGCTATTTGCAGGGTGATCCGAATGTAAAAAAGATCGGTAATCACATTACCAAGAAAGTAGCGGATAAATTAGAAGAGATCTTTAGTAATGAAAGAAAGGAATTTGAAGAGAAATGGGAGAGCCTGGGCGTGTTCGTGAAGTATGGAATGATGACCGACGATAAATTCATGGAGAGGGCCAACCGGTTCCACATCATGGAAGACGTAAAGGGCGGTAAATTCTATACACTGGATGAATACAGAACGGCCACGGAAGCCCTGCAAAAAAACAAGGAAGGGAAACTGATCATCCTCTATACCACCAGCCCGGTACAGCAGGATAGCTATATTCAGCAGGCTCAGGCGAAAGGGTACGTCATCGTAAAGCTGGAGACCATCATCGATGCCTCTTTCATCAACCAGATGGAATCAAAATGGCAGGATGTGCATTTTACCCGGGTGGACTCGGATATTGCGGACAATCTCATAGACAAGGCCGAAGCGACGACTTCCGTGCTCAACGAGGAAGAGTCAGCAGGACTGAAAGATCTGTTTAACCGGCAGATCCCGGAATTACATGCCACGGTGGAGATCAAAGGCCTGAGCCCGGAAGCTCCTCCTGTCATTGCAACCCGGCCGGAATTCTCCCGTCGTATGAAAGACATGGCGGCTATGAGCGGGCCCATGGGAAGCTTCTACGCAAATATGCCCGATGAAGTGACGTTGACTGTCAATGGGAATCACCCCATCTATCAAAAGGTGCTGCGGGAAGAGGATAAAGCCAAACAGGAGAAGTTAGTTCATAACCTGGCCGATCTGGCCCTGCTGTCCCAGGGGCTGTTGAAGGGCAACGGACTGACCAGCTTTATTGACCGGAGTGTTGAATTGATGTCGGGCGAGCGGGCAGGGAAAATAATCTTGGAAGCTTAGGCCGATAAAATAAAAAATAACGTGAATGGGGATCTTACAGGTCCCCATTTTTGCTTAATTCAAAGTCGATCACTTTTAACTGCAGGCTCTTCTGATTGTTCCACTCATTTTCCTCCAGGGTGAATACGATATCCAGGGGCTCCCGGGTGCTGAAGAGGGGGAATTTATGGGCCAGCCCGAAGCCGATCCCATCCATCGGGATATCATTTTGATGGAGAGAGAACCGGATATGTTGTTCTTTCACAATCCTTGAATAACCTTTGTCGGTGACCTTCCGGGCAATGAATACCGGTTGTGTATTTCCTGGTCCGAAAGGCTGCATCTGGCTCAGTATGTTATAAAAAGACAGTTTGATGGCTGCAAAGGGAAGTTCGGCATCGATGAGGATCTCGGGGATCAGAGACCTGGGTTCGATCATGGAAGCAACGACCTCTTCGAATTTCAGACTGAATGCCGTTACCTGTTCGGGCAGGAGGGTGACTCCGGCAGCAGCAAAATGCCCCCCATAACCAACTAAATGTTCCCGGCAGGCATGGATGGCTTCGTAGACATTGAAGCCGCTGACGCTTCTTGCACTACCTGCTATCAGCTCGCCGCTGCGGGTGAGCACCACCGTGGGGCGATAGTATCTTTCAATGAGACGTGACGCTACGATGCCTACCACTCCTTTATGCCAGTGCGGCTGGTATAGAAAGGTAGATTTTCTGTTCATCTGGCTGGCATCCTTTTCCAGGATCGCCAGGGCTTCTTCGGTCATGCTGTTATCCGCCTCTTTGCGATCTGTGTTGGCGGTGTGTAAAAGGCTGGCAAATACCATGGCTTCGTCAAGATCGGGGGCCGTGAACAGCTGGACTACTTTCCGGGCATCGTCCATCCTTCCGGCGGCATTCACCCTGGGGGCAATCATAAAGACCAGGTTGGCAAACCGCAGCTCTTTTTGCAGGTCGCTCAACCGGATCAGCGCCCGTAGTCCATGGTTCGGGTCTTCATTTATTTTTTTCAAACCGTACCAGGCGAGGACCCTGTTCTCTCCGTCCATGGGCACGATGTCGGCTGCAATGGCGGTGGCCACCAGGTCCAGGTATTGAAAGGGTTCGTCCTTGCTGAATTCCAGTTTTTCGGACAGGGCGGTGATCAGTTTGAAGCCAACTCCGCAGCCGCATAATTCTTTATAGGGATAGGGACAGTCTTTTTGTTTGGGGTTTAAAATAGCGACGGCAGGCGGCAATTGGGCATCCGGCAGGTGATGGTCGCAGACGATAAAATCTATTCCCAGCGAGGCGGCATAAGCGATGAGGTCTGCCGACTTGATACCGCAATCCAGCGAGATGATGAGGGTGAAGCCATTTTCCCTGGCAAAATCAATCCCTTGTCCGGATATGCCATATCCCTCCCGGTAACGGTGAGGGATGTAAAAATCGATCAGACCGGGGATATACCATTTCTGGAAAAACTGAAAAAGACAGGCTACGGCTGTCGTCCCATCTACATCATAGTCTCCATAAACCAGTATTTTTTCCTTTCGCTGAAAGGCTTCCAGGATCCGCGAGACGGCTTTCCCCATGTCTTTCATCAACCAGGGATCGTGAAGATCCGTCATTTGCGGGCGGAAAAATTCTTTGGCGACGCTGAAAGTCTCTATTCCCCGTTGTACCAGGATCTGGCAAAGGATCGGATTGATATTCAATTCCCGCTGCAGAACGGTGACTTTATCCGGATCTGCCTGTAGTATATTCCAGCGTTTTTGCATTCATTAATATTTCCGGTCTGTGGTATACCTGACCAGTTCTTCCAGACCCTTACGGACATCACTATCTTCAAATTCATGGAGAATTGTCAAAGCTTCGTCCCGGTAAGTATTCATCTTTTGAGTGGCATACTCGATACCACCGGCTTCGGTCACCTTCTTTATGACGTACTTTACCTTTTCATGATCCTTATTCTGGTTTTTGATAATATAGATCAACTCTTTGCGGGTGGGTTTGTCAAGGGTGTTGAGGGCGTAAATAAGGGGGAGGGTCAATTTCTTATCCTTGATGTCATTCCCGGTGGGTTTGCCGATTTCCTCGCTGCCATAGTCGAAAAGGTCATCTTTTATCTGGAAGGCGATTCCGACTTTTTCTCCGAACTGCCGTAGTTTTTCGGTCAGTACCTCGTCATTGGAAGCCGCGAAAGCCCCAGCTGCACAGGAAGAGGCAAGAAGGGAGGCCGTTTTGCTGCGAATGATCTCGAAATAGATGTCTTCACTGAGGTTGAGTGACCTGGATTTTTCCATCTGAAGCAACTCTCCCTCACTCATTTTACGTACTGCGTCTGATAGAAGCTGTAATATTCTGAAATCACTATGGTCCAATGAAAGTAATAGCCCTTTTGATAAGAGGTAGTCCCCGACCAGTACAGAGATCTTGGTCTTCCAAAGGGCATAGGTAGAGAAAAAGCCCCTTCTCTCCAGGGATTCATCGACGACATCGTCATGTACCAGGGTGGCGGTGTGTAGTAATTCTACGAGGGAGGCTGCCCGATAGGCCGATTCGTTGATAGGACCGCATAGTTTAGCAGAAAGCAATACGAACATGGGACGCAGCTGTTTGCCCTTTCTGTTGACAATGAATCGCATGATCCTGTCCAGTAAAGGCACCTGACTCTTTACGGCCTCTTTGAATTTTTTTTCAAAAACAACCAGCTCTTCACGTAATATTACTTGTGCTATCTTCATGCGGTATAATGTGCCAATAAAAAATTGAACAAAAATAATTTTTTATCGGCAAAACATAATGTCTGTACTTTCGGCAGGCCTCAAGTACGAATTGGGCTCCGCCCAATTCTATGAACGGGAGGACAATATTAGTACTTTAAGAATATTTTCTTTCTAAAGCATCTAATTTTAAATTTCGGTTGTCTAACGGTATGCTCAATACAATTTTTATTTTATATGTATTGTTAAAAAAATTTGGTTTTTGCTCACCAATCTCTATTTTTGCAGCATATTCTTCTCAGGTTTAATTCATTCATTCACATAAACTTCAGTTATGGCAAGTAAAAAATTCACTCTTTTAATTGGGTTACTCTGCCTGTTTCTATCATACTCGCA
>DATJJA010000234.1:0-42607 GCA_035492595.1 Puia sp. | reverse complement strand
GCCAGCACATTTGCGGCGAGGGCTTCGGTTCTTAGCGTGATGCTATCTATCTCTGTGAGGCCGATGCCGTCACGTGGCTGGAGGTGGTGGCCGTCTACTTCGACGCTGCCTTCGAGCAGGAAGATATAGACTCCGTTGCCGGGAAAGGCCGGAGTATAGGTCAATGTTTTACCAGCGCTGAGGTGGGTGAGGGCCAGGCGGGCGTCCTGGTTGATCCAGAGGGCGTGGTCTTCTGCCCTGGGGCTGACGACTACCTGCCATTGGTCTTTACGGCCTTCGGGGTAGAAGGTTCGTTGATCGTGCCGGGGTTTGATGCCGGTTTGTTTGGGGAAGATCCAGATCTGGAGGATATTGACGGCATCGTAGTGGGAGGCATTGTATTCGGAGTGGCTGATACCACTGCCGGCGCTCATGATCTGAACGTCATTGGTATAGATAAAGCCTTCGGTGCCGGTGCTGTCTTTATGTGTCAGAGCCCCTTTGAGGGGGATGGAGATGATCTCCATATTTTCATGGGGGTGGTTGTCGAATCCGCCGCCGCCGACGACTGTGTCGTCATTCAGTACCCGCAATGCCCCGAAATGTACTTTTTCCCTGTCATGCCAATTCCCGAAGCTAAAGGAATGGTGGCTGTCCAGCCAGCCGAAATTAACATGGCCTCTTTCTGAGGCGGGATAATATTTATTGGTCATAAAAGCCTTTTAGCCTTAACCGTTGCGGCGCCTGATCTGCGTTTTGGGGTGCCATCAGTTGGTGCTGCAGCCATCAATTGGCGCTGGTACCATCAATTGGCGCTGGTACCGTCAATTGGCGCTGCAGCCGTCAGTTTGCCGAAGCGTCCAGAAAACCGGGGAATAACCCGCCCTGATTATTCGGTTTAATCCCGTCGGCGGGCCTGTCACCATCATCGTCCGGTGCATCATTGTCATCGCTGAACAGGCTGTCGTCGAGGGGATCTTCGGGTTTTTCTTCATTATATTCCAGAACAAAATTGTTGCGTCCTTCCCCGATGAGGATATTCATATAGTTAAGCTGCACCAGCTCCAGCATGGAGAGGAACAGGAAGATGGCCTGGAGTCTGTCCCGGCATACTTCGAAGATCTTGTCGAAGGACATGGTCCGTTCCTGGCGGACGGCAGCCAGGATATGCTTTCTGCTGCTTTCCATCGTATAGTTGTATTGAACTACAGTATGGACCGGCTTATTCTGGCGTTGCTGGATACGCAGCATGACCTTCTCGAAGGTCTTCATCAGCTTGAACAGGGTGATCGCCTGGATCTCTGTTCCTTCGCCGGCTTCTTCACCGATATGTGACAATTCTTTCTGGAGATTACCTCTTCTGACCATAAGGTGGCGGATGGCTTCCATTTCGGCGAGGGTGGCGGCGGCTTCTTTAAAGCGGCGGTATTCCAGGAGCTTGTCGATCAGTTCCTGGCGGGGATCGATCTCATTGCCCTGCTCATCGACCTCTTTACGGGGGAGGAGCATTTTAGCCTTGATCCGCATGAGGGTGCTGACAAAGAGTATGAATTCGCTGGATAATTCGATGTTCAGGCCTGCGTCACCGTGGATATAAGTGAGGAAGTCCTGAATGATCCGATTGATTGGTATATTATAAATATCTAATTCGTCTCTTTCGATAAAGAAGAGGAGCAGGTCGAAAGGGCCTTCGAATTGAGGTAATTTGATCTGGTACGTTGTGGTATTGGTCATAACCCTACGAAAATACCGTAAATAATGAGAAAGGGGCGCCGGGGAGGGGGGGTCGGTTTTACACAAGTTGCTCACGAGCCCACTCCCCGGCAGCGGGTTATGCTATTGCGTAGGTGAAGGCGTAGCCTTCACGCCGGACCTTGTCTTATTCTTAAACTGATAGGCCAGCCCGATGCCAATTATCTCCTGGAGCTGCAGGGCAGGTCCGCCGACAGAGCCGTCGCTCTTGACGGACTTGATATCATTGTCATAGATCATGGTCACGGACAGGTTCATACTGATAAGCCTGGTCACTTTTACTGAGAGAACGTTGGTCATATAAAGCGTGATATTCTGGGGACGGCGGAGGTAGTCGGAGAAGAGGTCCAGTTTACCAACGTATGTGGCAGTCTTGCTTACATTTGTCTTGTAGTTGATGGAAGCGAAAGAACCCAGCTGGAAGCGGGAATGTTTGCCGGAGTCTACGCCAAAGGCGCCGACCGATGCGAGGGAGTCATTGTTGACGACAACCTCACGGGCGGTGACAGGAGAGATAAAAAAGGAAAAATTATCATTGGGTTTATAGTCCATCCCTATCGATAACAGGAAATAACCAGGGGACAGGAAATTAGAGGTCAGCACTTTTGTATTCTGGTCAGGGTAATTGTATCCTTTTGTGAACTGGCTTCTGAAGTTGAACAGCGTACTGAGGTACCATTTTTTTCCAAGATCGTAGCCGTATTTGGATACCAGGTCGATGCGGTCGTCGGTCTTGCGTGCGCCAAGGCTTGTCGTTTGGGCGAAGCCGTAGGCGAGAGTCAGATTATTGTCCCAGGAATTTTTGCCGTCTGCATAAAAAGCATAAAGGCTCATCAGGGTCGATAAGGAGATAGCGGATTTGTCGCCGCCTGCGGACCAGTTGCTCAGCGCGGCCTGGTTAAAATTCAGATTATAGAGTCCACCTGTTTTCCAGGTCTGTTTTGTCGTATCATTCGGGTCTTTTGTGATCGTCGCGCTGTTGGTCGCGTCTCTCAGCGCCTGGATCTGGGCATGTATCACAGAAGTGGAAGTAGCCCCCAGCGTAAGGAGGGTAAGGATAAGTGTCTTCGTAACATTCTTCATAACTCGTCAGATTTTTTCAATGAAAGTCTTAACAAAAAAGTTGCCAGGATGGCCTGGCAACTAAATATATTTTTTACTTTAAAGGTTCAGAACTCTGCAAAGGTCTTTTCTTCAGCTCATCGCGGATCTCGGTCAGTAAGGCTTCTGTAGGAGTAGGCGCAGAAGCCGGTGGTACGGTTTTCTTTTCCAGGCTCTTGAAGAATTTGATGATCAGGAAGAGGATAAAGGCGATGATCACAAACTTTATGACGGCGGCCACGAAGCTACCCCACTTAACCGCTCCCCAACTAAGCTTTTCGATATCCTGCAAATTCGCGGCTTTCAGTGCCGGCGTCAGCAGAAGGGGGGTGATGATATGTTCAACCAGCGAGGATACGATGGCTCCAAAAGCGGCACCGATAACGACAGCTACGGCAAGATCGACCACATTGCCGCGCATTACAAAGTCTTTAAATTCCTTCAGCATTCCCATGATAGTTGATTTTAGTTGTGAATAAGTGTGTATTTAGAGATTATTTTGATTCAGTCTTCTTCAAGCCAGGGTATTGCATCTTCAGTTCTTTCAGTGTATCCCTCAACATCGTGGCGATGAGGTATTCCTTATACCAGTTCTGGTCGGCGGGTATGATCGTCCAGGGCACTTCGTCGCAATTCCGGAAGCAATCTTCGTACATCATCATATAATCGTCCCAAAGCCGTGCCTCCTTATAATCATCCTTATTGTATTTCCATTGTTTTGCGGGATTGTGGATGCGTTCGTCCAGTCGTTGCCGTTGTTCTTCCGGTGAGATATGGAGATAGAATTTAAGGATATGGGTACTGTTGTGTTCTGTAAGCAGTCGTTCGAAATGGTTGATCGCCTTCATCCTGTTATAGGCCGTCTCATCGTCGATCCATTTATGTACACGGGTGATCAGGATGTCTTCGTAGTGGCTGCGATTGAACAGCTGGATCAGACCTTTTGCCGGGGCATGAGCGTGGACACGCCATAAAAAATCGTGGGACAGCTCTTCTTCGGTGGGGGTTTTGAACGACTTTACGAGTACGCCCTGGGGGTTTAGCTTGCCGAAGACATTCCGGATGGTGCCGTCCTTGCCGCTGGCATCCATGCCCTGGATGATGACGAGGAGTGCGTGCTGCGATTCGGCGTACAGGAGGTTTTGCAGTTCGTCCAGTTCTGCCAGCACGCCTGCCAGTTTATCTTTTGTCTCCTGTTTGTCCCATCCTTTTGGCGCACGGGTATCTATTTCACTCAGTTTAATTTTTCCCATAACCTAGTATTAAGTGTGGCAAATACCCAATTACCGGAGTCTTTTCGATCCGGGTATGCGGCACGGTATCCTACCCTTGCGACAGGTTGAAGGAATGTTACGGTGTTATGATGTCGTTAGCCGGGTAACGGAGAGGGTTTAGCAATTAAACTGCCATAATTTCTTTTTCCTTGGCGGCCAGATGCTTGTCTACCAGGGCGATGTTCTTATCGGTAATGTCCTGGATCTCTTTTTCAGCGTCCTTGGCCTCGTCTTCGCTGAGTCCGTCTTTCTGCAGCTTCTTGACCTGTTCGATCGCGTCGCGGCGGAGATTGCGGATAGCGACCTTTGATTGTTCGCCTTCACCGCCCGCCCTTTTGACAAATTCCTTTCTTCTTTCTTCTGTCAGCGGAGGCATAAAGAGCCGGATGATATTGCCGTCATTCTGGG
The DNA here is from genome assembly GCA_035492595.1 of Puia sp. Taxonomy (GTDB): domain Bacteria; phylum Bacteroidota; class Bacteroidia; order Chitinophagales; family Chitinophagaceae; genus Puia. The sequence goes on along the minus strand of DATJJA010000234.1, from coordinate 38,093 downwards.
GGGTAACGCCCAGGTTGGCATTGATGATCGCCCTTTCGATCGGCTGGAGCATATTCTTTTCCCAGGGCTGGATAGTGAGGGTTCGGGCATCCATGGCTGAAACATTGGCTACCTGATTGAGCACGGTCGGGCTACCATAATAATCGACGGTCAGCCCTTCCAGCATTTGCGGACTAGCCTTGCCGGCGCGTATCTTAATCAATTCAGTTTCAAGGTGGTCGAGTGCCTTTTTCATGTCTTCCCGGGCTTCTTCCAGGATGAATTCCAAATCGTCTGACATAGCTAATTAGTTGACAACGAATTTATAACTGGTCTGGTGAAGTTGCCTGTCCTTACCGTTAGACAACGCTGCAAACGTACGTCAAATGAGAAAATTGGACAAATGAGATAACATGAATTGTTTCAAAAATTCAATTATTCTGTTCCAGGATAGAATCTTTTGTCAGGGGAACCAGATGGGAAGCCTTGGTCAGCTGTGCATTCTCCTTTTTTACTGTCTTGGCCACAAAGAGACGTGGCGCCGGCATCAGGTAGTATATTCCGGCGATCATAGCAAAAAACAGGAAAAACACGCTAAACAACAGGATCGTACAATCGATCGATCGGAAAAGGAACACAAGACCGATCATCACGAAGTTGACCGCGACCAGGAAAAGAGTGATAGCGCGATGGGAGAAACCCCGGTCGAGCAGCAGATGGTGGATATGATTTCTATCGGGGCTGAAGGGAGACCTGCGATGGAGGATACGGATGCCGAAAACCCTAAGTGTATCCATCATTGGGATCATCAGGATCGTAAATCCAACAGCCGGGGAAGCGACGATCGGGAACCGTATTTCAGCCAGGTTGGCGACATTGATGAATTTCAATACAAGAATGGCATTGATAGTCCCGACCAGCAGGGAGCCGGTATCGCCCATGAATATTTTAGCAGGTTGAAAATTAAAGATGAGAAAGGCGAGGAGGCTGCCAGCCAGGGCAAAAGCGATAACGGCATAAGGCAGCATCCCGATATAAAGGAAATAGGTCCCAAAGATAGTAGTGGATAAAAGGCCGAGGCTGCCGGCCAGGCCATCTACGCCATCGATCAGATTAAACGAATTAATAACGACGATGACTGCAAAATAGGTCAGCAGCAGGCTGAACATTTCGGGCAGCTGATAGAGTCCGAGAAAGCCATGCATACTACGGATCTGGATATTGCCGTAATAAACAATGATAAAGGCAGCGAGCACCTGGCCAATGAATTTTTTTACCGGCGAAATAATGAGTATGTCGTCTTTAAGACCAAGGAAGAAAATGACGAAAGATGCCGCTATAAAATATTGGAGTTCAGGATATTGCCCGAAGTGAAGGGTAAGCAGACAGCCAAAGATAAAACCTGCAAAAATACCCAGTCCACCCAATGGAGTGATGGGGGCGTGATGCACTTTACGTGCATCGGGCATATCGAAAAGCTTTTTCATTTCAGCCACGTTAATAACGGCTGGTATTGCAAGGAAGGTTACGGTAAATGAAATAGCTATAGAGAGTAAAACATCAAACATCAGTCTGATTTTGATTCATGAACAAAAATAATGATTCTTTCTGTATGCTACTAATACGAGTAAATTCTTCTAAATGTGGTTTTACCAGTTCTGAGCAAATTGAACTAAGGGGGCAGATGGAGATTTGGACCGAAAGATACTGCAAAAGTTTAAGTAAGCCAAATTCGCTGTTGCAGCTCCGGATAATATCCCTCAAAAACCCTGAATCAGACAAAAAATTGGGGTTAGTGTCTTGACAAAAAACCTTTAGATTTGCCTACCGAAATAAAAAACAGAATCAATAAATCCAACTAATATGGCTGACTTAAAAGCAATCGCTTCGCAGGTTAGAAGAGATATCGTAAGAATGGTCCATGGCGCCCAAAGCGGTCACCCGGGAGGTTCTCTCGGTTGTGCTGATTTTTTCACAGCACTCTACTTCAAAATACTGAAACACGATCCCAATTTCCATATGGACGCGAAAAATGAAGATATTTTCTTCCTGTCCAACGGTCATATCTCTCCTGTATTTTATTCGGCCCTTGCCCGGTCCGGGTATTTCGACATCAAAGAACTATCTACTTTCCGTAAGATCAACTCCCGTGTACAGGGTCATCCTACCACACATGAACATCTCCCCGGTATCAGAATTGCCAGCGGATCTCTTGGTCAGGGTATGAGTGTTGCCATTGGAGCCGCCTTAAGTAAAAAACTCAATAACGATAAAAATATTGTCTTCTCCCTTCACGGAGACGGAGAATTAGATGAAGGTCAAAACTGGGAAGCGATAATGTTCGCTGCCGCCCATAAAGTAGACAACCTTATTTCTACGGTTGACTGGAATGGTCAGCAGATCGATGGTACTACAAAAGCTGTTATGGATCTTGGGAATATCCATGCAAAATTCGATTCTTTTGGCTGGACGACCCTCGAAATGAACGGTAACGACATGGATGAGGTAGTAGCTACGATCGAAAAGGCCAAGAGCATGACTGGACAAGGCAAGCCTATTGGTATCATGATGCATACGATCATGGGCAAAGGCGTGGATTTTATGGAAAATGATCACCACTGGCATGGTATCGCTCCCAATGATGAGCAGTTGGCGAAGGCGCTGGCGCAGTTGCCGGAAACGCTTGGTGATTATTAAGGGAGATTATTAGTGGCCGAATATTAGCCGGGAGATCATGCTACGGCGATCATTGATAAAAAAATAAGCTTACCAGATAAGACAAAGCCTTAGTTCTCTGAAAACTTTTCGGGGAATTAAGGCTTTAGCTTTTGAGCTCTATTGGCTGTGCGGCTGCCTTACGGGCCGGGATCCAGGAAGCCAGCAGTGCCACCACCAATATGGTAGACAGCACTAAGAGGAAATCTGTAGGCACCAGCTTTACCGGGTAATAATCGATCAGGAAAGAGTCTCCCTGCAAAGGGATGAGCTTATATTTAATTTGCAGCAGACAGGTCACCAGGGCGAGCAGCATGCCGGCCACACCGCCCATTACTCCGAGCAGGATCCCTTCGCTGAGGAAGATCTTTTGAACAAGTCCATTGCTGGCGCCCAGGGCTTTCAGGACGTGTATATCCTTTTGTTTTTCCCAGACAAGCATCGTCAGGGCGCCCACCATATTGAATGCGGCAACGATGAGGATCATGGTCAGCATGATATAGATAAACCATTTCTCAGCCCCCATGACACCATAGAGGTTCTGATTTTGTTCGTACCGTGTCTGTATCCGATAGTTTTTGCCCAGGATCCGGACCAGCTGTTGACGGACAAGTTCGGTCTGTGTGGAATCGCTGACGGACAGCTCGACGCCGCTGTATTCGTTGGGTTGCAGACCCAGCATCCTCCTGACAAATGCCATGTTCGTGATCACATAATTATCGTCGAAATCCTGCTGTATGCGAAATCTGCCGGCAATACCCATCGATTCATGGCTCAGCGACATAGTGGGATCGGAGGTATAATCGACTCCATTGCCTTTCTTAAAAATATATACTCCTACCGGCAGGAGGGCGCGGTCTGCCTCCAGGTGCAGCGCATATTCGACGCCTGAACCCAGTACAGCAAGCGGATGATCTTCTGTACCCAGATCGAAGGTCCCTTTTTCGACATGTTCACCAACGCCGGAGACCTTTGTGTAGTTCCTGTCCACACCTTTCAGATAAGCGGCCCATCTTGCGGAGTCATTTTCCAGGATAGCCTTGTCCTCTGCTATCAGCGAGAAGGCCTTTATTCCTTTTATGGTACCCAGCTGCTGCAGCTGATCCGGGGTAAGGGTCAGGGTCTTCCCTGTCAGCGGGCTGATCTTCATATCCGGGTAAAAGCTGGAATACAGGGATTTCACGAGACCTTCAAAGCCATTGAAGACACTGAGCACAAGTATGAGGGCCGCAGAGCCCACGACAATGGCTGTCATGCTGACCCACGAAATGATATTTATTGCGTTGGTGGATTTTTTTGCGCGGAAGTATCGCCAGGCGAAAAGGAGCTTCATTCCGGGCCGCTCTCCCCGGCGGAGTTGGCATCTGGCGGTCTTTCCGCCTTGATCTTCTTAAACAGCTCCTCCATTTTATCCGCATGGTCCAGGGTATCGTCGTGGTAATACGTCAGGATGGGGACCCGGCGCAACTGTTGTTTGATACGTTCGGCCAGGTCGCGTTTGATCTCCCAGCTGCGGTCTTCGACCTTTTTCATCACTCCGGCTGTATCCTTTACCTGGAAAAGGCTGAGATATACGCGAGCCTCAAGCAGATCAGGTGTGACTTTCACCGCTGTCAGAGACACCAGCCCTCCATCTATCATACTCAGACCAAGCCGCTGGAATATATCGCTCAGTTCCTGCATCAGCAGCGCGCCTACCTGTTTCTGTCTTTTGCCTTCTTGCATAGCGTTTTAAACGTTTTTCGCCCAATTGGTTATATTTAGTTAAAACCGGGGCGGGATACAATATTACTGCTAAATTTGCCTCCAAATTTACGGCATATTTTAGCATGAAGAAATTCTCGGTGATTTTACAGTACCTCTCGAAGTATAAGGGCAAGATAGTTCTCTACATGATCTTTAACATTCTATCGATCGTTTTTGGGCTGATCTCTCTAGGTATGTTGAGCCCTTTTCTGGATATATTGTTCAAAGATGGCGCCCCTGCAGCACAGCAAACCACGCTTAACACGAATGCGATCGGGGGGCTTAAAGACATCCTCGTCGGTGTCGTCCATACATATGATAAGTCGACCGTACTGATCATCATGTGCCTTACGATCATTATAGCCACGTTTCTGAAGAATCTTTTTTATTACTGGTCTTCGTATATCTCCTCCCCGATCCGCAGTGCGACCATCACTTTTTTACGCAATGATGTCTATGAAAAGATACTGGCGCTGCCGATAGGATATTTTACAGAAAGAAGAAAGGGTGACCTTATTTCCCGGATGACCAATGATATTTATGAGATCGAATCTTCGGTTGTGAGCACACTGGAAGGGCTGATCAAAGACCCGCTGACCATCATTGGCTATCTGGCTTATATGATCTATCTCAGCCCGCATCTTTCTCTTTTTCTTTTGATCCTTCTGCCGGTAACCGGGTTTCTTATCGGCCGGATCAGCCGTACGCTGAAAAAGCAATCCAAAGACGCATCAGCCAAACTGGGCGAAAGCCTGTCCGTGCTGGACGAGACGCTTGGCGGCATCCGTGTCATCAAAGGTTTTGGCGCTGAGTCGCTTCTGAGAAAGAGATTCGTCCAGATCAATGACAGTTTGTTTCGCATCCGCAATAAAATGAACGCAAGGCGGGATCTCGCTTCTCCGCTCACAGAAGTCCTTGGAGTCGTGATCCTGACGGTCATTCTTTATTACGGGGGTATGCTTGTCCTGAACACGCATAGCAAGGGCTTTTCAGGTGGCGACCTTATCTCTTATATTGCGGTGTTCGCTATGCTGATCAACCCGGCCAAAACGCTGTCCACTTCTATCTTCAACATCCAGCGTGGCGCCGCCGCTATGGAACGGGTTGAAGACCTGCTCAAGGCTCCCGTTACGATCCATGATGATCCCAATGGCCGGAAGCTGGCTACTTTTGAGAACAGGATCGAATTCCGTAATGTCAGCTTCTACTATGAAGACGCCGGTATTCTCGAACAGATCGACCTGGTCGTTGAAAAGGGAAAGACGATCGCGCTGGTGGGCAGCTCGGGTGCGGGCAAATCGACGCTGGCGGACCTTGTGCCCCGGTTTCACGATGTCACGGGCGGAGAGCTGCTGATCGATGGGGTCAATATCAAAGACTATTCCCTGCGTTCGGTCCGGGAGCAGATGAGCATCGTGACCCAGGAGCCGATACTTTTCAATGATACGATCGCTTCCAATATCTCTCTTGGCAAACCGGACGCTACGCGGGAAGAGATCATCCGGGCTGCGGAGATCGCCAATGCCCATAATTTTATCATGCAGAAGGAGCAGGGTTATGAGACCAATATCGGGGATCGCGGCAATAAGCTCAGCGGCGGCGAGAGACAGCGGCTTACCATTGCCCGTGCTGTGCTGAAGAACCCTCCTATCCTTATTCTCGATGAAGCTACGTCGTCGCTGGATACGGAAAGCGAGCGTCTTGTACAGGATGCCATCAACAAGATGATGGAGCATCGGACCAGCATTGTCATTGCGCACCGGCTGAGTACTATCCGTCATGCGGATGAGATCATCGTGCTGCAGAAGGGTCGGATCGTCGAGCGTGGGACGCATGATGAGCTGATCCGGAAGCAGGGGTTTTATAATAAGCTGGTGGAGATGCAGGAGGTGAAGTAGATAAAAAGGCGGGTCAAACGACCCGCCTTTTTATTGCGATCTAATCAATGTCGCTGTCGTCATCATCGTCATCTCCCCACCCTTCTTCATCATTTGGGCTTTTGCCGGCCGCGGCCTTTGCGCCGACCTGTTCCGTTTCGCGATCCATCTGCTCGATAGCTACTGGTCTTTCGGATTCGTCGCCGATAAGGTAACGGGAGAAATAGTCCGCCGTCCGCCAGAAGAAATATTCCGTCATGTCCGCATAGGCATGCCGCTGGCCGGGAAGCAGCACGAAGTCGAACCGCTTGTTGGCCTTGATCAGCGCATTCGCAAGCCGGATGGTATTCCCCGGATGCACGTTGTTATCGATATCTCCCGTGGATAATAAAAGATGTCCCTTGAGATTTTTTGCTATCTCGGGATTCTTTTCGATGTTGTAAACAAAAGAAGTATCTCCTTTTTCGCTCACGACCTCTTTTACCCCATGATGTTTCTCACTCCACCACCGGTTGTAAATGGCGTTGTCATGATTGCCCGACTCGGACACGGCTACCTTGAAGAAATCGGGATAGACCAGCATGGCTGCCGTGCTCTGGAAACCACCGCCGCTGTGTCCATGAATTCCGACCCGGTTGATATCGATGAACGGATACCGGTCCGCCAATTGCTCCGCAACAGCTTTCTTATCCGCGAGGCCATAGTCCCGGAGGTTGCCATAACCATAATTGTGATACCACTTGCTACGGGAGGGATGCCCTCCCCGGTTGCCCATGGTAATAACGATCATGCCCAACTGAGCAAGCCGGTCTGTATGATCCATGCCACGTCCAAATGACTTATTCACGGCTTCCGTCTGCGGGCCCGGGTACACGTATTCCATCATCGCGTATTTCCTCGTTGAATCGAAATTGTAAGGTTTGTACATAACGCCATAAATGTCGGTGATCCCATCGTCCGCCTTCACCTTGAAAGGTTGGGGGAATTTATAGCCCGCCGCCATCAGGCTGCTGAGGTCGGCCGTCTCCAGGTCCATGATCTTTCTCCCGGCACTATTGTACAATACTGACTTCGGTACGGCATTGACGCGGGAAAAATTATCGACAAAGAACTGCTGCTCATCGTCCATGCTCGCCTCGCTGACCGTATGGTCAAAATCGCCCGGGTCCAGCAAAGCCAATCCCGTTCCATCGAAATTCACCTTATACAGATGCAGGTAATAAGGATCTTCGCCTGGCTCTCTGCCATTAGCCGAAAAATAAAGGATGCGTTTCTTCTCGTCGATGCCAACGATGTCCTCGCAATGGAAGGAACCGCTGGTGATCTGGTTCTTCAGCTTGCCATTGCCGTCATACAGGTAAAAATGCGCCCACCCGTCCCGTTCGCTCCATTCGATCAGCTCTTTACCTCCGTTGACCAGCCCAAGGCGACGTATTTCCACATAGGTGTTCAAACGCTCCTGGATGACCGCTTTCGCCACGGTATCACCTACTTCGGCTTCGCAGACATCGATCCGGTGCAGGTCGCGGCTCGTACGCGTGAAATAGAAATGCGTATTGGTGCCCAGCCAGAGCTGCGTCCGGTATTCATCGTCACGGTTCTTCACAGGGTTGGGAGCTGACCATATGGCCATATCCTGGTCTTTGAACAGGCCCTCACTGATAACCTTATGCGATTTCGTGTCAAGGTCGAAAAACAGCAGCTGCTCGATGGGGGCTTCCTTCTCGCCTGGCATCATGTATTTATAGGTTTCCAGTGTGGGACGGGGCTCAGCCAGGGAATTGATCACCCAGAGCTCTTTGACCTTCCGTTGGTCCGAACGGGACATGACGAAGTGTTTGGAATCCGGGCTCCAGAAAAGCTGGGCCGGCTTACGCTTGTCCTTGTTCTTTTCCTTGTCCACATTTGTCTCACCGCCACCGCCGCCCGCGCCGCCATTGCCATGATAGCTGTAATACTCGACGCCATCCGTCGTCAGCGCATGCTCGACGATACTACTGTCATCCTCCTTCTTCAGGGCCTTTTGATAGTTGGCCCGGTCCATCCAGTAGAGATTGAAATGCCGCCCAAAGACGATGGTGTTGCTGTCGGGAGAGATACTGGCCCAGTTAGGCTTGTGCACCGGCTTTTTGAAACCGACCAGCTCATTCAGCGTTCCATCGAGCAGGTTATATTCGAAATAATAGATCTTCTTGTCCTTTGCACCGGCTGCTGCCGCAGTTCCACCACCGCCGCCTCTTCTTCCGCCCCTGCCGCCACCGCCGCCACTGCCATCCGTATTCCCATTACCAACGGCGGCCGAATCTTTCTTTTCGGCGTCCTGTGAGCTTTTTACTTCGAACTGGATCCAGTTCTCGTCCTTTATGAAACGAAGGCTATCGAGGCCCAGGTGTTTCGCTTCGAAGGGATCTTTTACGATGCGGGAGATAGCTGCGGCCAGCCTGTCGCGATCGAAGAGCACTTTTTTCTCGCCCTTTGCAGGATCTACGATGTACCATTGTTTGCCTTCGGTGGTCTCGTACATATACCAGAAACGGCTGCTTTTTTTCAACCAGTGAGGGTCAACCGCCGTAGAGAAGATCATTTTCTCCAGTTTTTTGGGGGAGAAACGGGCTGCCGCCTGATAGTTGGCGGTAGTTACGGGGGTGGGGGTAAATGGGGTTTGGGCGTAGGCGCCTTGAGTATAGAAACAGGCGGTCAACAAAAAAAGTCCAATGATGAGAATCCTGGGCATAAGCAGTTGAATTTTGGAACTGCTATATAAGATATCTTTGCTCAGTGAAACTTACTAATATCCATACACGGCAGCAATAAAGGATAAATGGGTATGTGGTACTAACAACGAAATATAATTTTAAGGCATGCTGTCTTTTTTACCTCCCTCTATGTACCTGGTCTCCATCGTCCTGCAGGCTATTTGCGTCATACATTGCCTGGCCAAAGGAAATCAGCAAAAATGGATCTGGGTCATTATCTTTTTGCCGTTCATAGGCTGTGTCCTTTATTTCTTCACTGAAATAGTCAATGCAAGGAATGCCCGGAGCCTGAGTTCGGGACTGGGAGGCATGGTCAACCCGTTGGGGCGGATCAAGAGGCTGGAAAATAATTTACTGTTTACCGATACCTTTAATAACCGGGTGATGCTGGCTGATGCCTATCTCGCTGCAGGGCGAACGGATGAGGCCATCGGGCTTTATACATCGAGTCTGACCGGCGCCTTCACGGAAAACGAATATGTGATGAAACAGCTGATCAGAGCTTATTTTGAGAAGCAGCGTTATACGGAGGTGATACTGATGGCCAGGAAACTCTATGGCAGGCCGCAGTTTGCAAGGTCAAAGGAGCATATTCTATATGCCCGTGCCCTGGTAAATACTGGTGATCCGGCGGGCGCCGAGCAGGAGTTTATGAAAATGAAGGCGCGGTTCGCGGATTTTGAGGCGCGGTATCAATATGGTCTTTTCTTACGGGGCGCGGGGCGCGAGAAAGAAGCCCGGCTTGTTTTTGAGGACATTACAGGAGAAGCTTCTCACCTTAGCTCCAGGGAAAGACGAGATAATCGTGCCTGGATCGCAAAGGCGAAGGATGAATTGAAAAAGACCCCCACTTCGGTCTGATGACCCGAAAGTAAAAGTCTTGTGCCTCGTGCACCTTATTTATTCATCATCTGCTTGGCCTCGATGCTCAGGGTAGCATGCGGAACGGCTCTAAGCCTTGCTTTATCGATGAGTTTACCGGTAACCCGGCAAATGCCGTAGGTCTTGTTCTCAATGCGCATTATAGCTTTCTCCAGGTGATCGATGAAAGTGATCTGGCGGCTTGCCATCTGGCTCAGCTGCTCTCTCTCCATGCTCATACTACCATCTTCCATGGTCATATAACGGGCGTCGTCATTATCGCCTCCCATTTCATCTTTGCGGGTGATCAGGCCTTGTAAGTAAGCTAATTCTTTTTTAGCTGCGTCAAGTTTGCGGTTGATCAATTCCCTGAATTCTGTGAGTTCTGCATCACTGTATCTCATAGTGGGTCCAGTTTGTTCTTCTTGTGGGGTGTCTAATACTGATTTTGTAAATTCCGGTTCGTATTTGCGAACTGTTTTTGTTTTCATTTCCGGGATAACGACTTTCACTGGTTTAGGTGGAGCAACCGGTTTCTTCGGCTCTACCTTTGGCGGAGTGACCGCTACCGGTGGAGGTGGAGGAGGGGCCGCAACGACCTGCTTAGCTGCAGCAGCCGTCTGACCGACGGAGCCAACCGGAGCCTTGGATGTTGTCCCTGAAACGGTTGGATTCGGCGACTTGGCAGCTGCCGGCTGAGTTTTGGCAACCGATGGAGCGGCGGGTTTGGATATATTGGATACAGCGGGTTTTTTTGTAGGCACAGGTATGGATTTTTTTGCCGGTACTGAATGAGGAATCTTTGGAGCAGCAACCTTTTTAGCTACCGGTTTAGCAATACTCTTAGTTACCGGGGCTTTTTTGGCGGCCTTATTTGAACCTGACGACTGGGCAGGTTTAGCCGTTGATTTTTTTGCCGGTACTATTTTCTTGACTGTTGCGGTCTTTTTAGCGGGCTTAGCCGCTTTCTTCTTGGTTGCCATACAGTTAGGCTTTTTTAGTAACAATCACTTTTATAAGAATATCATTTACTTCAATTTCAGTGCCATCAGCTGGCTCCTTAACCAATTCGATAGAATCTGCCAAAATTTCCGCGCAAATATAATCATTAAATTGGGTCAGGGAATCTGTAAGGGCGGGTACGTCTGCTACTTTTACTAAAATTCTGTCACTTATATCATAGCCATTGTCTTTTCTGATCTTCTGGATACGATTGACAAATTCGCGTGCATTGCCTTCCTGAGCCAGTTCGGGAGTAACTGTAACATCCAGGGCGACGGTGAGGGCGTTTTTGTTAGCTACTACCCAGCCTGGAATATCCTCACTGGTGATTTCAACTTCGTTAATTCCCAATATTAAGGGTTCTTTATCAATAAATAAAGTAATATTTCCTTCTTTTTCCAATTTTCCGATGTCCTCCTGGGAAAATTCGGTCAAGGCAGTGCTAACTGCCTTCATTTTAGGGCCTAATTTCTTACCTAAAGCAATAAAGTTGGGCTTTATCTTCTTTTTGATAAATCCATCAGTACCAGAGAGATATTGAATCTCTTTGATGTTAACCTCTGCCATGATCAGGTCTTCCACTTTTTGCAGCTGATCCTTCATGCCCGGGCTTAGCACGGGGATCAGGACTTTTTGCAGGGGCTGGCGGACTTTGATATTCACCTTCTTGCGAAGGGACAGGATCAGGGAGGAGGAATCCTGAGCCATCTGCATCCTTTCTTCCAGGGGAAGGTCGATAAAGTCTGCATTGGCGACCGGGAAATCGGCATGATGGACGGAGGCGGCCTTGATCCGGCCTGTAACGGCTTCCAGGTTGCAGAACAGCCAGTCGGAGAAGAAGGGAGAGATGGGGGCCATCAACCCGCTGATCGTCTCCAGGCATTCGTAAAGGGTCTGGTAGGCGCTGATCTTATCCTGTTCGTATTCCCCTTTCCAGAACCGGCGGCGGCAAAGACGCACATACCAGTTGCTAAGATGCTCGTCTACAAACTCTTCGATAAGACGACCGGCCTGGGTAGGTTCATAATCATCGAAGCTGGCGGTGACCCGGGTAACGAGGCTGTTGAGGGAGGAAAGGATCCAGCGGTCTATCTCGGGGCGTTCGGCCGGCTGAATATAGTCCTCCTTAAAGCTAAAGCCGTCAACGTTGGCATAGAGGGCAAAGAACTGATAGGTATTATAAAGAGTGCCAAAGAATTTACGCTGGACCTCTTTGATCCCGTCGACGTCAAATTTCATGCTTTCCCAGGGGGAAGCGTTGGTGATGAGGTACCAGCGGGTGGCATCGGCGCCGAACTTATCGATGGTCTCAAAGGGGTTGACCACGTTGCCCAGGCGTTTGGACATCTTATTGCCGTTCTTGTCCAGGACGAGGCCGTTGGAAACCACGGTTTTATAGGCGAGGCCGGGGTAGCGGGTGTCGAGGTCGCCGGTTGCAAGACCGGCTTTTTTCAACTCTTCGTGGACGGACTCCTTGAGAAGGGCGCCAAGCGCGTGGAGGGTGTAAAACCAGCCGCGGGTTTGGTCGACGCCTTCAGCGATGAAGTCGGCGGGGTAGTTTTGGGCAAAGATCTCTTTGTTCTCGAAGGGGAAATGCCATTGCGCGTAGGGCATGGCGCCGCTGTCGAACCAGACGTCGATGAGGTCGGCGACCCTTTTCATGGGTTTGCCGCTGGTGCTGATCAGTGTTATCTCATCTACATAGGGTTTATGGAGATCGGAGGTCAGTCTGTCGATATATTTTTCGACGTCGTCACCCACGGGCGGGGACATGAGTCCTGCCTTGATGGACTTGCGGATAGCGTCTTTTAATTCAGCGATGGAACCGATGCAGATCTCTTCGCGCGCTTCCAGCTCTTCTTTGGCTGCGTCTTCCGGCACTTCTGTCCGCCATACCGGCAGGGGGGTACCCCAGTAACGGCTGCGGCTGAGGTTCCAGTCGACCATATTCTCCAGCCAGTTGCCGAAGCGGCCTTCGCCGGTGGATTTTGGCTTCCAGTTGATGGTCTTGTTGAGCTCAACCATCCTGTCTTTCAGAGCTGTGGTCTTTATGAACCAGGCATCGAGGGGATAGTAGAGTACGGGTTTGTCCGTGCGCCAGCAATGCGGGTAATTGTGTTCGTACTTTTCAACTTTAAAGGCGCGGTTCTCCTTTTTCAGCTTGACAGAGATATCGACATTGACGTCCACATAGTTAGGATCGTCCTTGTAATTCTTTACGTAACGGTTGCTGAACTCGCCGAGGCCGTCGATGAACTTACCCTGGCGGTCGACCATAACCAGCATACCTATATTATACTTCTGGCCGACCTTATAGTCATCGGCGCCAAAGGCGGGAGAGGTATGAACGATCCCGGTACCATCTTCGGTGGTGACGAAGTCCCCGGGTATAACGCGGAAGGGGTCTCCGCCTGCCTTTGCCGGGGAATTGGCTTCATAAGGAAGGAGCTGTTCATAGCGTAACTCTTCAAGCTGGCTGCCCTTGAACTCGTCGAGGATGGTCCAGGGAAGGACCCTGGACTGCTCGGAATAAGCCGCGAAATCGCCGTTCTCTGCTTCGGGTTTGAAATATTTACTCACCAGCGCCTTTGCCAGTATCACATTGACAGGCAGGTGTGTATAGGGATTAAAGGTCTTTACCAGCACATAGTCGATTCGCGGGCCGACGGTAAGGCCCAGGTTGGACGGGAGGGTCCAGGGGGTTGTCGTCCAGGCCATGAAGAAGACCTCGTCGCTTGTGTCGCCGTGATGAGAAACGGCTGAGCCGGTCTGCCGGGGATCGCCGGTGCCGGGTTTGCTGGAATCTGCGCCAGTCTTGTCCGCGGCAGCGCCGAGCTTGCGGAAAAGGAACTCGCTTTTTTTGTCGCGGATAGCCTTGAACATGGCAACGACGGAGGTATCCTTTACGTCCTTATAGCAACCCGGCTGGTTCAGCTCGTGGGAGCTGAGGCCGGTGCCGGCGGCGGGGGAATAAGGCTGGATGCTGACGCTTTCGTAGAGAAGTCCTTTTTTATACAATTCGCTGAGAATCCACCAAAGTGATTCTATGTAATTGTTTTCGAAGGTTATATAGGGATTTTTCAGGTCGACCCAGTAACCCATCCTGCGTGTGAGCTCGTCCCATTTGTCCTTATATTTCAGGACTTCGCGGCGGCAGGTCTCGTTGTACTGCGCGACGGAGATCTTTTTGCCAATGTCTTCTTTTGTGATACCCAGCATTTTCTCTACGCCCAGCTCGACGGGGAGGCCGTGGGTATCCCATCCGCCTTTGCGTTTCACCTGGAAGCCTTTCATGGTTTTGTAACGGCAGACCAGATCCTTCAGGGTACGGCTAATAACATGGTGAATACCGGGCAGGCCATTTGCGCTGGGGGGGCCCTCATAAAAAACGAATGGAGTGGATCCTTCTCTTCCTTCGACACTTTTTTCAAAGGTGCGCTGTGCCTCCCACTTTGCCAGAACCTCCTGGCTGATAGCGGGTAAATTCAATTGCTGGTATTCCTTGTACTTGGCCATATAATATTATAAAGCATTAGGTATGTAACGCGGGACGCGAATTTACGAAATAAACAGATGCGTGAATGCTGAGGGTCGGTTGTTAATAGTATGTAAAAAGCCTAAAAAACGGTCTAAAAAAGGGGTCAATGGCCGGAGTTATCCACAGAATTGGCGTTTTGGCACAATTTATGGATACTTATTTTCCAGAAAAGCGATACAAAGAGTGACCCTGTCACTACAACTTATATACATCAACTCTTTCTACGGTTTAGGGTTTAGGGGTTAAAAAGGGGGGTATTCCTACTCCCCTTCCTTTTAATAATCCCCTCGCCGCTTGCTGCCGTATTTACCCCATTTCTCCCTTATTCCGTGTAATGTATTTACCTTATTCAATGGAGGATCCGTAGCCATCCCGTTTTTAATCTCTGATATTACCTAGCAAAAAAACCCGTTCGTCAAGCGCCAGGCCCAAGAGTCACAATTCCTGAATTACCATCGCACAAGAAGTACGTTCGGAAAACCTACCTTTTTACCCCGGATGGAAAGAACCCTCCCGGCATCATAGCCGGGAGGGTTTTTCATTTTAGCTTCGTGGAGCAGGGGACTACGTCGGTACTACTGCTGCTGTCACGGGGCTGCAGTTGGTCCTCGCGGGGCAGAGGTTATTGTTTGATTTGCGGGGTTGGGTGACCGGGAATCAGCGGCTGGCGATTATTATTTGCGGGTCCTGATAATAGCGACTGTCACTTGCGGGTCCGGATAACAGCGATCATTACTTGCGGGTCCTGATAATTTTATAGATGCGGATCGCGGACATGAGCAGGAGGACAAAGAGAAAGAGACCAAGCAGTCCCCAGGCCCAGCTCATGTTTTGTTTGACGACGACAAGCATGACTATTGCCACCAGGAAGATGGTGGCAACTTCGTTCCATACCCGCAGTTGTTGTGATGAAAAGCGGAAGATCCCTTTCATTTGCTGGCGGTAGATCGCCTGCAGTGAAAAATGATATCCGTAGAGTCCTATGACAAAACCCAGCTTGATGGCGAGCCAGGTGGGGACGGAGCCCATGAGTATCATCATCCATGGACCGAAGACAAGGGTCAGTATGGCGGAGGGCCAGGTGATACCCATCCATAGACGCCGGATCATCATCCGGAACTGCTCCTGCAGGATCGTCCTGTCCGGCTCGGGTTTGGCGGCCGCCTCCGTATGATAGACGAAGAGCCGTACAATGTAGAATAAGCCACTGAACCAGGTAACGATGAAAACGATGTGCAGCGCTTTGATATAATTATACATAGGAAAAATTTCGAAGGTCGATAGCTATCCTGCCGGCAGGGCCTGGAAGTTGTCACAGCGACGTTTGATCCAGGATCATCGTCCTGTCCCCTGCTGCATAATCTTTAGCCCATCCCGCCAAAGCCTGAACCCATAGGGGGTTTGTATTCAGGCAGGGGATCATCTCATAAGATTCTCCGCCGGCGCCAAGGAAAGTCTCTTTCCCACGGATGGCGATCTCTTCCAGGGTTTCCAGGCAGTCACTGATAAAAGCAGGACAAAGGATGAGCAGTTTTTTTATTCCTTCCTTCGGCATTTCTTCCAGCCGGATATCGGTGAAGGGTTCCAGCCAGCCTTTGCCCAGCCGGGACTGAAAGGAATTACTGTATTTCCCTTCGGGTATATTCAGGAGGCGGACCATCTCCTTTGTAGTAGCAAAACACTGGTGGCGATAGCAAAATGCATGTGCGGGAGAAGCCGTGTCGCAACAGGAGGCGGACTTCAGACAATGGCTGCCGGTGGGATCGGTCTTTTGGATATGCCGGGCCGGAACGCCATGGTAGCTGAACAGGATATGATCGTAATCCTTGTCGAGCCAGGGGCGGATCTGTTCGCTCAGGGCATGCAGGTAATGGGGTTCATTGTAAAATGGCTTGATAAAATGCAGCTTGAAGGAGTAACCTTTCTTCCGGTGGATCTCCCGGGCATATTCGACGGCGGTCTCATACGAAGCCATCGCATAGTGAGGATAAAGAGGAATGGCAATGACCTCTTCGAGCTGCGGCATTTTTTTCAGCAGACGTTCGTATGCGTCTTCCATGGAAGGGTTGCCATAACGCATGGCTATCTCCACCGGTTCCTCTACATATGACTGTAAAGCCTCCTGTAACTGACGCGTCAGGACAATCAGCGGAGAACCTTCCTTTGTCCAGATGGTGGCATAGGCCTCTGCGGATTTAGCGGCCCGGAAGGGCACTATAATGCCTCCGACGAGTATCTTCCGGAAAAGCCAGGGGTAGTCGATGACCCTTTTATCCATCAGGAACTCCATTAAGTAAGTATGAACGTCCTTTGTAGAAGTGGAATCCGGAGAACCCAGATTCAGTAAGAGGATAGCGCGTTTGCCTGTTGGTGTCATATAGATAATTTGCAAAGGTAGTCAGGTGGATCGATCTCAACAAACGAGTTTGAGACGGTCATGGATGTCATTATCATCGCCTGGCGGCAGGGAGATGCATTATTTATCGCCGGCGCTGGTTAATGGCTGGTTAACAAGGAAGGGCTTCCCGTCAGGGCATGACGAAAATCATTGGCAGATGACGAAGATCATACGAAAACATGACAGTCTAATGACAGAAAAAAGTGTGTTTTAGGAACCCTTGAGAGTAATTTTGCGTACTTACTTATTATTACAAAAGCAGAAATGGGCACTAAGACCTCTGATATCTCGGGATTTTACGTAATAGGAATAAACTATAAGAAAACAGACGCTGCTATCAGGGGCCAGTTTGCTATAGGCACCGAACAATACGAGCGGCTCCTTGCTCTTGCTCCTTCCCGTCATCTTAGCGAATTATTTGTTTTATCTACCTGTAACCGGACAGAGATCTATGGCTTTGCGGACAATGCCGGTCAACTGGTCGATCTGCTGTGCACGGAGACCATTGGAAACCGGGATTCATTTTTGGAGATGGCGTATATCAAGAGGGGAATGGAAGCCATCGAACATCTGTTCCATGTAGGTGCGGGCATCGACTCGCAGATCCTTGGTGATTATGAGATCGTGGGTCAGCTGAAACAAGCGGTCAAGCTTGCGAGGGAGCGCCAGTTCATCGGCGCATCGACGGAAAGATTAGTCAACTGTGTCCTGCAATCTTCGAAGTCCATCAAGAACCAGACGGCGCTGAGCGGGGGAACGGTATCCGTTTCTTTTGCCGCCATTCAATACATCCGTGAAAACATCAGCGATCTTTCGGGGAAGAAGATCCTCCTGCTTGGTACGGGTAAGATCGGGCGTAATACCTGTCGTAATATGGTAGACTATCTGTCTACTTCGAATATCACGCTGATCAACCGGACGGAGAGCAGGGCTGCCGAGCTCGCCGCTGAGATGGGTGTAGCGTTCGCTCCGCTGGAAGACCTGGCGGGTCAGGCAGCTTCTGCAGATATCATTTTAGTAGCGACAAATGCCGAGCTGCCTACGCTGCTTCGCAGCCATATTGAGAATCATGGTCAAAAATTGCTGATCGATCTTTCGATACCCTGCAATGTGGAGAAGTCGGTTACGGAATTGCCGGATATCACGCTGATAAATGTCGATGAGCTTTCCAGGATAAAGGACGAGACGCTGCAGAAGAGGGAAGCGGAAGTGCCAAAGGCGATGGTCATCATTGCCGAGCATGTCGCCGAGCTGGTGGAATGGCATGAAATGCGCAGACATGTCCCTGTTCTGAAAGCGGTAAAGAGCAAATTAAGAGAACTACATACCAGCCCATTGTTCAGCCAGCTGTCAGGGGAATCCGTTCCCTGCACAACGGATATGGATGAACAGATCCAAAGGGTGATCAACGGAATGGCGACCAGGATGCGCCAGCAAAATCAGGGCGGCTGCAATTATATACAGGCTATAAACGAGTATATTGCGGCTAACTAATTTCTCAATACGATCATGCAAACACCGATCCGGATAGGCACAAGAGAAAGTCAACTGGCTGTCTGGCAGGCCACGCAGGTAAAAGAGCTTCTTGAAAAAGAGGGTTTTACTTCGGAGCTGGTCTTTATCAAAAGCGAAGGCGATATCGATCTCAGGACGCCTTTGTATGAGATGGGTGTGCAGGGAGTCTTTACCCGCAGTCTGGACATCGCCCTGCTGAACCATAAGATCGACCTGGCCGTCCATTCCATGAAGGATGTGCCGACCCAGCTGCCGGAAGGCATACAGCAGGCGGCGGTGTTGAAACGGGGCCCGGTAAGGGATCTTTTAGTATACAAAAACGACCTCAATTTCCTCGGCGCCACAACGCCTGCTGATATAGCAACCAGCAGCATTCGCCGGAAGGCGCAATGGCTGCATAAATATCCCACCCACCATTTACACAATCTTCGGGGAAATGTCAATACCCGGCTAAGGAAGCTGGCTGAAGAAAGCTGGGACGGGGCCATCTTTGCACAGGCAGGGCTTGAGCGTATCAATGTCCGGCCGGAGAAAAGCATTGTCCTGAACTGGATGCTGCCTGCTCCTGCGCAGGGCGCCATCCTCGTCGCCTGCCGGACGGATGACGAAGTAAGTTTCTCCTGCTGTCAGCCGCTGAACGATGAAGAGACGGCTCTATGTACCAGGATCGAAAGGGATTTCCTGCGTACCCTGCTTGGCGGCTGTTCCACGCCGATCAGCGCCCTGGCCGAAATAGAGGAAGGGGATGTCTATTTCATTGGTGAATTGCTGTCCCTTGACGGGCGGCAAAAGGTCGAAGTAGAAAAGATCCTGCCGGTGGAAAAGTCGGATGGTCTTGGAAGGGATGCGGCAGAAGAGCTGCTTGAGAACGGAGGGAGGGCCATCGTAGAAGGGATAAAGGCGGCAGAAGCCAGGATACCACATGCCTGATCCAACCCAAGACAGCAAATGCCTGATCCAACCATACAAGTCTTATCGACCCGGCCGTTGGCGCCTGAGCTGATCGCCGGCGCCGCGGAAAAAGGTATAAGCATCGACGTGATACCTTTCATACGAACGGAAGCTGTAGTGGATGTTGCCTTGCGGCAACGGGTTGGAGTTCTGGGTAAACAGAAGCTGGCGGCCGTATTTACGAGTGCCAACGCGGTAGAGGTCGTAGCGGAATGGACGGGCGGAGCAAAGGAATGGACGATATTTTGTATCGGAGCAGCTACACGGCAACTGGTAAGCCGTCATTTTGGGGAAGGGAGCATTGCTGATACGGCTGAGTCTGCCCTGGCGCTGGCTCAAAAAATTGCAGACAGGAAAGGGGCGGGTGATCTATTTTTCTTTTGTGGTGACCTGCGCAGAGAAGAGCTGCCCACTACATTGAGGGAAGCGGGCTTCCGGGTAAATGAACTGGTGGTCTACCGGACAAAAGCTATTCCTTCCGTAGTGGAACCGCGTTACAGAGGGGTTGTTTTTTTCAGTCCCAGCGCGGTGGAAAGTTTCTTTTCGATGAACGGGGTGAAGGCAGAGACCATGATATTTGCCATCGGCGGGACGACGGCCGCGACCATAAAAAGATTTTGCAGCAATCCGGTGATCGTCTCCGGGCAACCGGATGCCGCCGTACTGATAGGACAGGTGATCAACTATTTTCAAATTAAACAATAGCCAGCAATACGAATTTATGACAACATTGAAGAACGATCTTTTATTGAGGACTTTAAGAGGCGAGAATACCGAACGTCCGCCGGTATGGATGATGCGGCAGGCGGGGCGTTACCTTCCGGACTATATGAAGCTGAAAGAAAAATATTCTTTCTTCGAGCGCTGCCAGAACCCCGAGCTGGCTACAGCAATCACCATCCAGCCTGTAGAGCAGGTGGGTGTGGATGCAGCCATTATCTTCTCCGATATACTGGTAGTGCCGCAGGCGATGGGCATGGAAGTACAGATGGTGGAAGGTAAAGGCCCATTCCTGCCAGATCCGATCAAAGTGATGGCAGACCTCGACAAACTCATCGTACCGGATGTGAATGAAAAGCTGGGTTATGTCTTCGATGCGCTGAGCCTGACAAAAAAGACACTGGACGGGCGGGTGCCGCTGATCGGATTTGCCGGCTCGCCCTGGACGCTGCTGTGCTACATGGTGCAGGGAAAGGGATCCAAGACCTTTGACGAAGCAAAAGCATTCTGCTATACTCAGCCGGAGACGGCTCATCGCCTGCTGCAATTGATAACGAATACGACAATTGCTTATCTCAAGGGGCAGGTCAAAGCGGGCGCAGATGTGGTGCAGATCTTCGATAGCTGGGGCGGTCTCCTGGGCCCTGATGATTTTGAAGTACTGTCCCTGCAATATATACGGCAGATCGTCGCAGCTCTGAAAGATGAGGTGCTGACCATAATCTTTGCAAAGGGAGCCTGGCAGTCCCTGGATAAGATGGCGGCCACGGGTGCGCATGGACTGGGTATCGACTGGTGTATCAAGGCATCCACGGCACGCGATCTGGCGGGGCCCAATGTCACCCTGCAGGGCAACTATGATCCTGCAAAACTTCTGTCGCCAATCCCTGTTATCAAAAAAGAGGTGACGGCAATGCTGGACGCATTCATAGGATACCCGCATATTGCCAACCTGGGACATGGGATCCTGCCTAATGTTCCGGTAGACCATGCAAGGGCTTTTGTGGATGCGGTGAAGGAATATGAATTTTAAATGAGTAATAATATGGAACGGGATCAATGGATCGGGTTCATACAAGACTTGCAGGAAAAGATCTGCGCGGCTCTGGAGGAACTGGATGGCGGTGCAGTATTTGTTCCCGACGAATGGGAAAGACAAGGTGGTGGTGGTGGCCGGACAAGGGTCATCGCCCGTGGAAATGTCTTTGAGAAAGGCGGGGTCAACACTTCTGTCGTATGGGGTGAAGTTACCGATGCCATGCGTACGCAGCTGAAGATCGAGGGGCACCAATGGTTTGCCTGTGGGCTTTCGCTGGTGTTACACCCGTTAAATCCCTATGTCCCTACGACGCATGCCAACTGGAGATATTTTGAATTGTATGATGAGGCTGGGGATATCGTCGACCGGTGGTTTGGTGGTGGCGCGGATCTGACGCCTTATTATCTTTTTGAGGAGGACGCCCGGCATTTTCACAAGTGCTTCAGGGATGCGATGAATCCTTTTGGAGAGGACCAGTATCCGAAGTATAAGAAATGGTGTGATGAGTATTTTGTGAATAAGCATCGGGGAGATGAGATGCGGGGGATCGGGGGTGTTTTCTATGATCATTTGCGGCCGGTGGATGCAGCAATGGCCGAGGTGGGGGGTGCGGGGCTTGCAAAGGCCGATGAGCTGTTTGCATTTCAGCAGGCGAACGGGAATGCTTTTTTGCGGGCGTATCTCCCGATCGTGGAGAGAAGGAAGGACCTGGCCTATGGGGAACGGGAAGTAGAATGGCAGGAGATCAGAAGGGGACGGTATGTGGAATTCAATCTGATCCACGATCGCGGGACACTGTTTGGATTGAAGACCCAGGGCCGTACAGAGAGTATATTGATGAGTCTTCCGCCGCGTGCGAGATGGGAATACAATTATCAGCCTGTTGCTGGAAGCGCTGAAGCGCAGCTGCTGGATGCCTGTTTGCATCCCAGGGAATGGTTAGCGTAGATCGGTTAACGAAAAAAACTTTTTATATGTTCTTACAACGTCGCAATCGCATATTAAGGCAGTCGCCCTCCATCCGGAGCATGGTGGCTGAGACGATCCTGACACCTAATGATTTTATCGTTCCGTTGTTCATCGACGAGGGAACGGGGGTGGTGCAGGAAATAGCCTCTATGCCAGGTTATTTCCGGCGCAGTCTGGATGGCACTGTAGCTGAGGTAAAGGAACTGTGGGCGCTGGGCATCCGGAGCGTGCTGCTTTTTGTCAAGAGTAAAGATGAATTGAAAGATAATACGGGCAGGGAAGCCTGGAATCCGGACGGGCTGATGCAGCGCAGCATCAAGGCCATAAAGGACGCTGTGCCGGACATCATTGTGATGACGGATGTCGCCCTCGACCCTTATTCTTCCTATGGGCATGATGGCATCGTCGAGAATGGGGAGATCGTGAATGACGCTACTGTGGAAGCGCTGATAAAAATGAGCCTCAGTCATGCGGCGGCGGGAGCCGACTGGGTGGCGCCGAGTGATATGATGGATGGGCGTATTGGGGCGATCCGTCTGGCGTTGGAAGAAAACAACTATACGAGGACCGGGATCATGGCCTATAGCGCCAAGTATGCCTCCTGTTTCTATGGTCCTTTCCGGGATGCACTGGATTCAGCGCCGGGATTTGGGGACAAGAAAACCTACCAGATGGACCCTGCCAATCGCCTGGAAGCCATCAAGGAGGCCCTGATGGATGTGGAGGAAGGTGCGGACATCGTGATGGTAAAGCCCGCCCTACCCTACCTGGATATCATCCGCGAGATAAAGGATTCGGTACATGTGCCGGTAAGCGCCTATAATATCAGTGGAGAATATGCCATGATCAAGGCGGCGGCGAAAATGGGCTGGATCAACGAGGAAAAGGCTATCATCGAAACGCTGACGTCAATAAAGAGGGCGGGCGCTGACCTTATTGCCACGTATTTTGCGAAGGATGCGGTGAAGCTGTTGAACAGGTAGTCTTATATTTGCGGCAGCGACCGGTGGGCGATGCAGGCGAATGGCCGGGGTGTGATGCGGGCGGCGCAGTTAAATCGAGAAATATGTACACAAAGAGCAAGGAACTTTTTGAAAGAGCCCAGAAGAGTATTCCCGGTGGTGTAAATTCCCCGGTCCGTGCATTTCGAAGCGTAGGCGGCACGCCCATCTTTATAAAAAAGGCGAAGGGGGCATATCTCTACGATGCAGATGACAACAAGTTCATAGACTATATCGCGTCCTGGGGCCCGATGATCCTGGGTCATGCCTGGGAGCCTGGTGTGAAGGCTATACAGGAATATGCAAACTGGTCGACTTCGTATGGCGCTCCCACAGAGCTGGAAGTCGAAATGGCCGAGCTGATCCTGAGCATGGTGCCCAATGTGGACCTGATACGTATGGTGAGCAGCGGAACGGAGGCCTGTATGAGTGCTATCCGGCTTGCGCGTGGATATACGGGACGAAATAAGATAATCAAGTTCGAAGGTCATTATCATGGCCATGCCGATCCTTTTCTTGTAAAAGCGGGGAGCGGGGTGGCGACCTTCAACATACAAACGGTACCGGGTGTGACGCCGGGCGTTGCGCAGGATACGCTGACGGCAGCGTATAACGACCTGGAGGGTGTAAGGCAACTGGTGGAAACACATCCGGGGCAGATCGCCGCGATCATTATAGAACCTGTGGCGGGTAATATGGGCTGTATCCTGCCTGAGCCCGGATTCCTGGAAGGGTTGCGGGCCCTTTGTGACCGGGATGGCATTGTCTTTATCCTCGATGAGGTCATGACTGGCTTCCGGCTGGCGCCGGGGGGAGCGCAGGAACGGCTGGGTGTACGTGCGGACCTGCTGACCTATGGCAAGGTGATCGGGGGGGGAATGCCTGTGGGGGCGTTCGGTGGCAGAAAGGAGATCATGGAATTCATCTCTCCGCTGGGGAATGTATACCAGGCGGGGACGCTCAGCGGCAATCCCATTGCCATGATCGCCGGTTATACCCTGTTAAAAGAACTGAAGAATAATCCCGGTATTTATAAAGAGCTGGAGGAAAAGACCATCTATCTGCGGGATGGTTTGCGGAAGGTGTTGGGTGCCTGGGGGCAGCCTTACCAGATCAACCAGATGGGATCGATGATCAGCGTACACTTCAGCGATCATCCGGTTACGGATTTTACCTCTGCTTCGGGCGCGAACAACCAGCTTTTCAAGACATTCTTTCACTCCATGCTGAAGAGGGGGATCTATCTGCCGCCGTCGGCGTTCGAGAGCTGGTTTTTGAACAATGCGTTGACGAAGGAGGACCTGGATGCGACGATCCGGGCAGCGGAAGAGAGTCTTGCGGAGCTGAAGTAAGTCTTCCGAAGCGTTGGTTAGTCTTTCAAAGCGTAGATTGGCCTTGCGGAGTTCAGGTAAGTCTCGCGAATCTCTGAATCGTTTTACTGATCTTTAATGAAACAGCAGCTCGCAGGGTTTGAGGCCTGTGTGTTTTTTGAATGCTGTGGAGAAATGGGAAATAGAGGAGTAACCCAGCATGACGGAAACCTCGGTGACGCTGAGGCCTTTTTCATAGAGCAGGTAGCGGGCGTGTTCCATGCGCTGGCCCTGATAGAAGTCGAAGATGGTCGTCCCGAACATCTCTTTAAAACCTTTCTTCAGGTAGCATTCGTTAATGGCGACCTTGCGGCTGAGTTCCTTGATGGTCAGGGGTTCGCCGATATGCTGCAGCAATAACGCGCGGGCCTGGATGATCTTATCGCGATCGGCTTCGTTGGCGAGGAACTTGCACTGAAAGCCTTCCACTTCTTTTTCTCCGACCATACATTCCAGGCTATACAGCAGGAGCATCTGGCTCTGGGCGTTGATGAAGATGTTCTCCAGGCTGTCGGTATAGCTATGATTCAGCAGGGCTTCCAGGGCGAGGCGGGTCCTTCCACAAAGGGAAAGGGTCTTGGAGAAGGAAGTTGGGTGTCTGAATTCGAGGAGGTCGTCGCTGATGGTGCCTTCGGGCTTGTTGGTGCGGGCAGACGCGGCGGGTTGTGATCCGGCGAGCTGGAGCCTGGCGGACAGAGAGCCGGCGGGCTGAGGTTTCGCGGGCTGCGATCCGGCGGGCTGAGGCTTGGCGAATTGCGAGCGGACGAACTGGGAAAGGTGAACCGAAAGAAAGCGGAAGCTGAGCACGTCCACGGTATCGACGCGTTCGGAGCAGATCGGGCTGGAGTTGAGCCTGCAGCCATCGCATTCAAAGTCCCCGGATGCCCCTTGTGTCCCTGGCCTGGCCGATCTGCGGCAATAAACCCCGCCGGCGAGGCAGAAGCGTAATTCAAGGTAATTCTGGGCGGGGTCTTCCTTTTTGTAGTGATAGACCATCATGCCCATGTCGTCCAGGTTCCAGTGTGGGTTTTTCTGATAACGTTTGATGCTATATTGCACGGAGCCGGGGATCTGACGATCTCTTTCCTGTAATACTACCAGCTGGTCCTGCATTACCGGTTGCTTGTAAGCCATCATCAAAATATCAGGAGCCTGGAACATAAGTTTGCAAAAATACATTGAAAAAGTTGAATAAATACAGCCGGGCGGACTGAATGGTTCAAAAGGGGTGTTTTTGACAAAACGATGACGCGGGAGAGTGCCAAAAATTCCCACATCCCGACGTAGGAATGGGGATATTAAAAGCCCGGAAACCCCTTATATTTCGTACCTTTGCGGCATCTTATTAATTTATTGTTAACTACACTATTCCAGTCAAAATATGAGTGATACAACACAGGAAATGCTGGCCCCCGAAGTCAATGGATATGGAGCAGACAGTATCCAGGTTCTTGAGGGCCTGGAGGCCGTGCGCAAGCGTCCGGCCATGTATATCGGAGACATTGGAGTGAAGGGTCTTCATCATTTGGTGTATGAGGTGGTAGACAACTCGATCGATGAGGCCCTGGCGGGTTATTGCAAGAACATTAACGTGACCATTTTCGAGGATAATTCTGTCCAGGTGGAGGACGATGGCCGCGGTATTCCTACGGGGATCAATACAAAAGAGAAAAAAAGCGCCCTGGAAATGGTTATGACCATTCTTCATGCCGGCGGCAAGTTCGATAAGAATACCTATAAGGTATCCGGCGGTCTGCATGGTGTGGGTGTGAGCTGCGTAAACGCGCTGAGCTCTGACCTGCATGTGACTGTTTACCGGGAAGGCAAGATCTTCGAGCAGGCCTACAAGATCGGCGTCCCTCAGTACCAGGTCCGCGAGATCGGGCTTAGCGAGAGAACGGGCACTACGGTCCGTTTCTGGCCGGATAGCAGCATTTTTATCACGACCATCTACAACAAGGATATCCTGGAAGGCCGTCTCCGGGAGCTGTCTTTCCTCAACAGGGGTGTCAGGATCATCCTGAATGACCTGCGGGAGAAGGAAGAGGATGGCAAAACCTATACGAAGGAGTTTTACAGCGAAGGCGGGATCGTGGAATTTGTGGAGATGCTGGATAAGAATGCCGGCCGTTCCCCGCTGATCCCGAACATCATCTTTGTGGAAGGGCGTGATGAAACCACCAATGTTGCGGTGGAAGTAGCTCTTACCTACAATGACAGCTACAACGAGCACATCTATTCTTATGTCAACAATATCAACACGATAGAAGGCGGTACCCATGTGGCGGGCTTTCGTCGGGCGCTGACCCGGGTCTTTAAGGCCTATGGGGACAAGCAGGGTCTTTTTGAAAAGGCCAAGGTTGAGATCGAGGGGGATGATTTCCGGGAAGGATTGAGCACGATCATCTCGGTAAAGGTTCCTGAGCCCCAGTTCGAGGGCCAGACGAAGACCAAGCTGGGGAATAATGAGGTCAGCGGGGTTGTGGATTCGACCGTTTCCAGGGCATTGGATGCGTACCTGGAGGAAAATCCCCGGGAAGCGAAGAATATCATCAACAAGGTCATTCTTGCTGCGCAGGCGAGAGCGGCGGCGAAAAAGGCCCGTGAGCTGGTACAGCGTAAGAGTGTGCTGAGCGGCGGGGGCTTACCCGGAAAGCTGGCTGACTGTTCTGAGCGGGATCCTGAAAAATGTGAGCTCTTCCTTGTGGAAGGGGACTCGGCCGGCGGCACTGCGAAGCAAGGCAGGGATCGCAGCTACCAGGCTATCTTACCGCTGAGAGGTAAGATCCTCAACGTGGAGAAGGCCATGGAGCATAAGATCTATGAGAACGAGGAAATCCGCAATATGTATACTGCGTTGGGTGTGACGGTTGGTACGGCGGACGACCCCAAGGCACTGAACCTTGTCAAGGTGCGGTATCACAAGCTGATCATCATGACCGATGCCGATGTGGATGGCAGTCATATTGCGACGCTGATCCTGACCTTTATCTACCGGTATATGAAGGAAATGGTGGAGCAGGGTTATGTTTATCTTGCCCAGCCGCCGCTTTACCTGGTGAAGAAGGGCAAGGAGCAGTCTTATGCCTGGAATGAGGAGCAGAGGAAGGCGTGGATCGAGAAGCTTGGAGGCGGGAAGGAGGATAGTGTTACTGTACAGCGTTATAAAGGGCTGGGGGAAATGAATTCGGACCAGCTTTGGGATACAACGATGAATCCTGAAACGCGGACCTTGAAGCAGGTGACTATTGAAAGTGCTGCCGAGGCAGACCGTATCTTCAGTATGCTGATGGGAGATGAAGTTGCTCCAAGACGTGATTTCATCGAGTCGCATGCCAAGTATGCGAAGCTTGACGTGTAAAATTTTTCCGGTCAAGTGCGTCAAAATCGCTAATATTACAATATTTCTTACTAACCAGACCTGCGGTAGCAGGCGTTAAATCAATGTATTATGTCAACTGTAACACTCACGGCCTACAACGTTAAGACGAAAGAGAAAAATGTGCCAATCCAGGACGCAGTCATCACTAAAACTGCCAAAGGTGCGTATATGGCGCAGGGTCATGATGGTAAAGGCAACAAGCTGACGACTCTTCTGGGAGAAGAAAAAGCTCTTACCGCCATCAAGGAAGGGGTTGCCAAGCAAGGTTGGTAATCTAATTATGAACAGCCCTGGCAATTATCAACAGCCGGGCTAATTATTACCGGATCCCTGTATTATTGTCCCCGAACAAAACCCGCACATTGAACAGGTGGCTAGCCCGGGTACCACCAGGGAGGTGTTATGCGAAGTCAAGATATCTTTTTAAGCCAATTTAAGCCAAGCGGCGAGGATCTGATCCCCGCCGCTTTTTTTATGGGATGCTATCGGTCCCTTATGAGATGCTGTCGGTCGTGAAGGCGCTGTCCGCCTTTGCCGTGGACGTACGCGGACGCTGCGGCTGCTGTCTGGCTTTGCCGTGGACATGCGGGCGCTGCGAAAGCCCTGCGGGTCCTGGTGCGGATCAAATGACATACAGTATCCCGACGGAGAACTGGAAATAAGAACCGAGGGTAGTACCAGCATTGAAGGAATTGGAAGACGCATGTGCTTCGGAAGCCGGAGTTGGATAATTGGTTTCGTTTATATGGCTATAGGTGATGTGAGCGAGGCCGGGCAGTCCTGTTTCCAGCTGCCAATGGCTGCTAAGTCTATAGGCAACACCGGGGTAAAAACTCAGTCCGACGGTACTTGTTTTTGTCTGGTCCGGGGCAGCTCTTCCCGCGGAATGGTCTGTCTTTGTGTAGGTAAAGCCAAGATCGGTCTGGCCAAACAGATAAAAGCCGCTGCCGAGAGTTTTATACTTCCTGAGGAAGACACCTCCGCTGTAAGAGTTCAGTTTATTGTAATAGGCAGGACCGGGGTAATTGTAACTGTCCTTTTGGTAGCCATAGCCCAGATCGATACCAAAGACGAGATTGTCTTTTATCGCCCAGCCGACTGAGGGACTAAAACTGAAATTGGTAGCCGGGTTAGCGGCAATATAAATGCTGTCGTCCGTCTTACCCGATTGATGTAAGAAATTGATGTTCCCGCCGATGAAGACGGTGCCTTTTTTTATCTGCGCGTGGGAGAGCAATGTAATGAAGACGGCGAGAGAGGAAAGGAGAATTTTTTTCATAATAAAATTTTAAGGTTTGAATGCTGGGTAAAGATTGAGAAAGCAATAGCAGCGTGCAATACCGGTAGCCAACTTTAATAAAAGTTTAAGCACGGTTTAATGCCGTTTTCATTAACGTAAGTTTAATTCGCGCCGGCCTTAATTTATCTTCTCTGCGCCGAAATAGGAATGCAAAACTTTTGGTAAATTAATAGAGTCTGTCGTCTGATGATTTTCGAGCAGACAGGCTACGATGCGCGGAAGGGCGAGGGAGCTGCCATTCAATGAATGAACGAGCTGTGTCTTACCGGCCGCATCTTTGAACCGGATCTTCATACGGTTTGTCTGGAAGGCTTCGAAATTGCTGACGGAGCTGACTTCGAGCCATTTCTCCTGGGCGGCGCTGTAGACTTCAAAGTCATAGGTCATCGCGGAAGTAAATCCCATATCGCCGCCGCATAACCGAAGAATACGATAGGGCAGGTCGAGGGACTGCAATAATCTTTCTACGTGGAGGACCATTTCCTCCAATACGTCATAACTCGTTGCGGGGTCGACGAGCTGTACGACCTCGACCTTGTCGAACTGGTGCAGGCGATTGAGTCCCCGGACATCTTTGCCGTAACTGCCGGCTTCCCTGCGGAAACAGGGTGTATAGGCCGTCATGCGCACCGGCAGCTGGGTCTCTTTTAAGATCTCGTCGCGATATATATTTGTTACCGGCACTTCGGCCGTGGGGATCAGATAGAGATCGTCTTCTGTAACAAAATACATCTGTCCTTCTTTATCCGGCAATTGACCGGTGCCCCGGGCGGAGGCTTCGTTGACCAAAATCGGTGGCTGGAATTCGGTATAACCAGCCGCCGTATTGTAGTCGAGAAAGTATTGGATGAGGGCTCTTTGCAGTCTTGCTCCCTTATTGATATATACGGGGAAGCCGCTGCCGGTGATCTTATTGCCTAATTCAAAGTCGATGAGGTTGTATTTTTTGGCGAGGTCCCAGTGTGCGAGTGCGCCGGCCGGAAGGATGGGCTTGCTGCCGCTTTCCCGTATGTTGACGTTGTCATCGGGCGTCGAGCCCCGGGGTACAGCTGCTGCGGGGAGATTGGGCAGGCGGATAACGGCAGCGTTCAACTCTTCTTCCACTGCTGCAAGTTGGGTAGCAATGGGGGTCTGGGCGGCTTTAAGATCTGCTACTTCGGCCTTTTTGGCTTCGGCTTCTGCTTCGAGTTCTTTATTGCCGTCCTTTTTTGCTTTTCCCATCAGCTGACCGATCTCTTTGGAAAGGGCATTTATTCTGGACTGGGTCGTTTCGGATTCCGTCTGTAACTTTTTCCGCTGGTCGTCGAGGCCTACGATAGTATCGACCAGGCCGGTCTCGCGGAAATTCCTGACGGCTAATCTTTCCTTTACGAAGTCCACATTCTGACGAATAAATGCCACCTGTAACATTTTCTAAATTTTGGGGCAAAGGTAATCATCTAAAGGTGTATTTTGTGCAAAACCTTCTATATGATAGACCCTACTATGATCACCACCAGCACTGTATTAGACGGACATCGTATCGTTCGTTCACTGGGGATAGTACGCGGCATCACCGTACGATCGCGGAGTGTATTCGGCAATCTCGCCGGTGGACTTCAGACACTTTTTGGCGGGCAGATATCCATCTACGTGGAACTCTGTGAAAAGACCAGAGAGGAAGCTTTTCAGTACATGATGCAGCATGCATCCGAACGGGGCGCCAATGCCATTATCAACATGCGGTATGATGCCAATGAGGTGATGAATGGGGTGACCGAGGTGCTGGCATATGGGACAGCGGTTGTGGTGGAGAAGGTTTAGGCGTTGCGGCGACTGGCGATATGGGCCGGCTGCCTGGCAGGATTAGCACGAGGGTTAGCGAGCGGTGCCGGCAGTGCGGTGGTAGCTGAACTGTTAGTATCTTTGCCAAATGCAAAATGCACAAGACGACCTGCAGGCCCGTTGGTGGGACCTGGAAGCCAGGTTAGTAGAGAGATTTGGCAAAAAGCCGGATATGGAGACCCTGTTATTCCTCATTGGGATACAGGAATTTGGGGACATCCGGCAGAAGTTTTCCAAAGAAGAAAAGCAGAACCTGATGCACATTGCTGTGTGTTCCCTTTTCCGCCAGAGCGGCTTTTACGAGCTCGAGGGGGTGGATGAGGAAGGCTGGCCGCATTTCCGGCAGTTAAAGGCTTTGCCGGTGATGGGGCTTATAGAGCAGGAGAATTTTTTGAAAGACCATATCCTGTTGTATTTTGAGAATTCTGATCTGGAGGAGAGGGAAAGCGACGGGCATGATGAATTATAACTGACTGTTATGATAAAAGGACTGCTGGCCGGCTGTTTTGTGCTGGCTTTATTCGCCGGTTGTCATCCCCGGGTATCGAAAGGACTGCACAACCGGGATCTGCGCCGGGATATCGAGGTGATCACTACGAAGGGCACCCTGGTGCTTCGTCTTTCGGACTCTACGCCTTTGCACCGGGATAATTTTCTCCGGCTGGTGAAGGCGCATTACTATGACGGCGTCTTATTTCACCGGGTCATAAAGAATTTCATGGTCCAGGCTGGTGATCCAAATAGCCGCACGGCTACCGATACCACGGAGCTGGGCGGCGGGGACACTACTTATAAGATCCCCGCGGAATTTCGGGCCAGCTTATTCCATCACAAGGGCGCCCTGGCGGCTGCACGGGAGGGGGACAATGTGAACCCAAAACGGGAAAGCAGCGGTACCCAGTTCTATATCGTTCAGGGCAAACGGTTTACGGACGCGGGTCTGGATTCGATGGAGCAGGGGCGGCTGAAGGGCAGGAAGATCCCGCCGGCCTATCGGGAGGTCTATAAGACGGAGGGCGGAGCACCGCATCTTGACCGGCAGTATACCGTTTTTGGGGGAGTCGTCAGGGGGCTGGACGTGGTCGACAGCATAGCGGCGGTGCCGACTTCCGGGCGTCCTTCAGACAGGCCGCTGGCTCCTGTTAGGATACTGAAAATGAAGCTCATCCGGCGCCGTGGCCTGTCTATCAAATAATTCAATAAGGTCTATCTTATTTCGACTCTTTTTCTAATCTTTGCAACACTAAAAATTAACAACATGAATTTTCCTGATACTTTACACTACACTAAAGACCACGAATGGATACGCCTTGAGAACGGAAATGAGGCCGTCATCGGCATTACTGAGTTTGCCCAGCAGGAACTGGGGGATATCGTATATGTGGAGGTAGAAACGGTTGGAAAGGCGCTGGCGGCAGAGACGGTCTTCGGCACTGTGGAAGCGGTAAAGACGGTTTCCGACCTTTATCTGCCTGTTGCAGGCACCATTTTGGAGGTAAATCCTGAGCTGGCGTCCCATCCCGACCTGGTGAACTCAGATCCTTATGGCAAGGGCTGGATGATCCGCATGACGGTGAAGGACCCTGCCGACCTGGACAAGCTGATGGATGCTGCTGCGTATGGGAATATCGTCCACTAATAATTTTACCTTACTTTAGCGTACCTATTTACATAACCATTGGGAATACCTATTACCTATACGGAACAGGAACTAGTGCTGGCCCTGAAAGAAAGGAACAACCAGGCGTTCGGTTTCCTATACGACAATTACGCCGGGGCGTTGTACAGCATTATTAAACAGATCATTACGGACAATAATGAGCTTGCCAGCGACGTGTTGCAGGAGGTATTTATCAATATCTGGCGTAAGATAGAGACGTATGACCAGACCAAGGGGCGGCTATTCACCTGGATGCTGAATATCGCCAGAAATGCCTCGATCGATATGCTGCGGTCGAAGGGATATCAGAATTCTCAAAAAAACCAGGAGCTACCGGATAACGTATATAAAGGGGTACCCAATCAGACAACTCAACAAAACGTTGATAATATAGGGCTTAAGAAGGTGTTGGAGAAATTAAAGCCTGAACACCGGGTCCTGGTCGAATTGGCCTATTTCAAGGGGTTTACCCATGAGGAGATTGCTGAAATGATGGCTATTCCCCTGGGAACGGTAAAAACCCGTATCAGAAATGCGTTATTACAATTAAGAGAATATTTAAAGTGAACCTAAAAGACTACATAGAAAGCGGCATCATTGAAAGCTATGTGATGGGCCTGGCAAGTGAGTCAGAAAGGGCTGAATTTGAGCAATTATGTACTCAACATCCTGAGTTAGTAGCAGCACGCAGGAAATTTGAGGAAAGCATCGAATCGTATGCCTTCGAACAGGCATTGCCGACTCCTCCAGAGGTTAAGGGGAAGATTTTTGAAGCAATCGGGAATACAAGCTCCCGGTCTACGACTTCATTAAATCCACCTAAAATAGACACAATGGAAAATTCGAAAACTCCGGTTCGTAGTCTTGGCTTGCTGCGTTTCGTGGCTGCCGCTTCAGTTGTTCTTCTTATCGGCATGGTCTGGTTATATTTCCAGGCAAAAGAACAGAACACGGTCCTTGTGAAAGAAAATGACGGTTTGAAGATAGACCGTGACACTGCTAAGAGCAGGCTGGACAGAATAGTACAGGAACAGAAGCAGGTTGTAGGCGACCCCAACACGACCGTGGTCAACATGGTCGGAACGAAGGTGGCGCCGAAGTCATCTGCCAATATTTACTGGGATTCTGCTTCTACCAATGTTTACCTTGTAGTGAAGAACATGCCCAAGCTGCCGAATGATCAGCAGTACCAGCTTTGGGCGCTGATCGACGGGAAACCCAACGATCTGGGCGTATTCGACGCAACGGACAGCAGGGTGATCCTGAAGATGAAGAATACGAAAAAGGCCCAGGCATTTGCCATTACGATCGAAAAACATGGCGGAAGCCCATCTCCTACCCTGGAGAAGATGCAGTCGCTTGGCAAGACGCTGCAAAATCAATAGGAATACAGTCTGCAGCCCGCGCGCAGTAAGACACTCATTCAAGTGGAAAAAAATCTACAGACATAGTAAAAAAAGTCCCATTTTTAGGGACTTTTTTTATTTCTTCTCATTTTCGAATTATGATCCCTTTTTTAAGAAAATACTTTGGAGCGTTGTTCTTTCCCATTTGCTGGACCGTTGTAGTAGCTATTTTATGTTGTCTGCCCGGATCGATGTTGCCGGAGGAAGGCGGGTTTAAGATCCCTCAATTCGACAAGCTCGTGCATATGAGCATGTTTGGCGGATTCGCTTTTTTATGGGGTCTGTATATAAGCAATAAGATCTCAGATGCAAGGCGTCTTTTGCGTCTTTTCTTCCTGTTCTTTGTACTGGCAAATGCCTTTGGAATAGGGATGGAGCTGGTCCAGAAGTGTTGTGTGCCGATGCGGGATTATGATGAGGCGGATATCATTGCCGATATGGTTGGGGCGGGCATTGCGTATGGACTCAGCAATATCTTTCTACTCCCTAAGAACAGTGAATCGTTGATCGAAAAAAAAGTTTAGGCTAAACCGTTAGCTTATTTCCTGGCTGTAAGTCATTGGCGTCCTGGCTGTAAGTCTTAAGCCTCGGGTTATATAAAAAAATAAACCCCTGTAGAAACAGGGGTCGTAACCAAAACTAACTGCTTATGAGAAAATTGACTGCTTTATGTGAGTCAAATAGAAAAGACTACTTTGATATTCCTAATAACGCAAAACAGGTGCCAATATTATACCGCTCTACACTACCTGTTCTATCACTCCTTCCACCTTTCATCATCCTTGTCATTCGATCACTACACAAAGTTACGATGGAAATCGATTTACCGCTGGCGCCCAAAAGAGTAATAACATTTATTTAGCATTACTTCTTTTAAGATATACAATATCCTGCTCTATAGCAAGTTTTAGCGCATAAATTTTTAAAAGAACTACTATATATATGACGCCCGGGTAAGAGAAAAGTTTAACCCCCACTGTTAAAAGAACGTAAAAGGAATTCCCTTTATCTGAGGATTTTCTCTCCTTTTAATTTGGTTTTAATCCCACAGGCAAGGTAATCCGCTTTTTAGAAAAGCCCTTTGAGCTTATCCATGATTCCGGCACCGTCACCCTGTCCGAAACTGCCTAATAGTCCCTGAAGCCCCTGTCCGCCTGTCAGTTGGCCGGCGATGTTTTCGAGGCTGAAGGAGCTGTCGGTCGTATCGTTGGTCTTGCTGACCAGCTGTTGTAAGACAGTGGGAATCAGATTGGAAGCCACGCCGCTGGCGGCAGCGGGGTCGATGCCGAATTTACTGACCAGGTTTTGGATGAATCCTGAGGAGATGTTTTGTACAGCAGGATGGGATTGAAAGTCGCCGGAGGGGTGGCTGAGGAGGCTGAGGACGTCCTGTGCCTGGCCCTGGGAGATCATGTTCTTGAGGCCTTCGAGGATGGAATTGCCGGCTTCTGCCGTGACTGCTTCGTTGTGCTCATTAGGAATATCGGGGTTGTTGACTACAGCGTCTCCGGCGTTTTCCCGAACGAGGTTGATAATACTTTCAAGCATAAGGGATCAATTTTATATAAGTTAAGCGATGCGGGCCGGATCGTCTGTAGAACTAGTTCTGGCGCGCCATTTTTTCGCTGTTCTCGGCGAATTGCAGGGCGTCTATGAATTCCTGGACGTTGCCGTTGAGGACGTCGTCGAGGTTGTATACGGTCAGGCCGATGCGATGGTCGGTGACGCGGCCCTGGGGGAAGTTGTAGGTCCGGATCTTGGCGCTGCGGTCGCCAGTGCTGACGAGGCTTTTGCGGTGGCGGGCTATCTCTTCTTCCTGTTTGCGTACCTGTTCTTCATAGAGTTTCGTGCGAAGCATCTGCATGGCTTTTTCGCGGTTGCCGAGCTGGCTGCGTTCGGTCTGGCAGACGACCACGACCCCGGTGGGGATATGGGTAAGGAAGACCTTTGTTTCGACCTTATTGACGTTCTGTCCGCCGGCGCCGCCGCTTCGGGCTGTTTCCATTTTCACGTCGCTCTCCTTCAGCTCAAAGTCGACCTCTTCTGCTTCCGGCATGACGGCGACGGTAGCGGCGCTGGTATGAACGCGGCCGCTGGTTTCCGTATCGGGGACGCGTTGTACGCGATGTACGCCGCTTTCGAATTTCAGGGTGCCATAGACGTCATCTCCGACGACTTCGACCTGTACTTCCTTGTATCCCCCGACGGTGCCTTCGCTTTCGCTGAGGATGGCTGTTTTCCAGCCTTTTTTCTCACAGTATTTGATATACATGCGCAGGAGGTCGCCGGCGAAGAGGCTGGCTTCGTCGCCACCGGTACCGGCGCGGATCTCGAGAATTGCGTTCTTCTCGTCCTGGGGGTCTTTGGGTATCAGCAGCTGACGGATATGGGCCTCCATCGTGATCTTTTTTTCTTCCAGTTCCGGGGCCTCGGCTTTTGCGAGGTCGCGAAGCTCTGCGTCGTCGCCATTGAGGGCTTCTTTGTTGAAGTCGATGGTGTCGAGCAGGTTTTTATATTCGTTGAAGGCGTTGACGATCTTTTCGACGCTGCGGTATTCTTTGCTCATAGCGCTGAATTTCCGGTTGTCGCTGACGACTTCGGGGTTACTCAGTGCTACGCCTAAGTCTTCAAATCGGGCTTTTATGGCTTCTAGTTTATCTAACATATATTTGGACCTCCCTGCCAAAAAAAATGGCGGGTGGACCGCAAAGATAAAATGTTTGGTAATGACTTACAGAAAATTCAAGGCCGATTATTTATTTATGGGGGAAGGGTTGACGGGGGAAGATATGGTGCTGGTAACTGCTGCCGATGGGACGGTGGAGGGGGTTTTTCCGGCTGCTGATGCGGGGGAAGGGGTGGAATACTATCCGGGGCTGCTGAGTCCGGGGTTTGTCAATTGTCATTGTCACCTGGAGCTTTCGCATATGAAGGGGGTAGTGCCGGAGCGAACGGGGCTGGTCGATTTTTTGACGGCAGTGATACGGCAGCGTGCCGGCGCGCAGGCGGGGAGTGCGCGGGAGGCGGCTGCGGAGGCGGGTGCTGCGGGGGTGGATGGTGCCCAGAGTGGTGGAGTGATGGGTGCAGCGGTGGTGGGGGCGCAGACGGCGGGTAGTGCGGCGGCGGGCAACGCAGAGTCGAATTTGGAGCATATGGTGCGGGCGGAACAGGAAATGCTGGACAATGGGATTGTGGCTGTGGGGGATATTTGTAATACGGCCGATACGCTGAGTCTGAAAACGGAGGGCAGGTTGTACTACCATAATTTCATCGAGACCATGGGGTTTATTGAACAGGGCGCGAGGGATCGGTTTACGCATAGCCTTGGGGTTTTCCAAACGTTTGCAGAAGCTTATTCGTTGCCGATAGAGGCTAATTCCATTGTGCCGCATGCTCCTTATTCTGTGTCTTCTACGTTGTTCCGGCTGGTGGCCGGGTTTCCGGGGAATCATGTTCTGACGATCCATAACCAGGAGGCGGAGGCGGAGAATGAGTTTTATTTGTCGGGGAAGGGGGATTTTTTGCGGCTTTATCAGCAGATGGGATTGGATGTGTCTTTTTTTAAGGGGACGGGCAAGAGGAGTCTGGCGAGTTATCTGCCTTATTTTTATCGTAACCAGTCGTTGATATTGGTGCATAATGTGGCGACGGACGAGGAGGATCTGCGGGCGCTGGCGAGCGAGGGAGGCGCGGGGGGCGCGACGCTTTATTTTTGTCTTTGCCCTAATGCTAATCGTTATATAAGCGATCGGTTGCCGGATGTCGGGATGTTGGTACGGAATGACTGTACCATTGTGCTGGGAACGGATAGTCTTGCATCAAATCATCAGCTGAGCATATTGGAGGAAATCAAGACGCTGGAAGCGGCTTTTCCGCAGCTGGATCTTGCCAGCCTGCTGCGATGGGCCACTTATAATGGGGCGCGGGCGCTGCAATTGGATGGGATGGTGGGGAGTTTTGCGCCGGGGAAACAGCCGGGGGTCGTGTTGATTGGGAACATGGAGGGGCGGCGATTGGGGGCCGGGGCCACAGTGCGGAGGTTGGTTTGAGGGTTGGCTTGCGGGAGATAAAGGGAGGTTTGGGG
>DATJJA010000233.1:0-47880 GCA_035492595.1 Puia sp. | reverse complement strand
CAGCGGCATTCCCATCGCCTTCCCAAAAGTACCGATCCCATCCCCCGCCAGCACTTCCACACCCACATAAGTGAAGATGCATATCACCCCCAAAAGGAGATGAGGAAAATCAAAAACGCTTTTTTTCACCTTGCCGCTCCTTACACCGTCACCACCGGCTGTTCCTTCAGCCCCATCCATCTGGATCTCCGGCAGCGAAGACAGCCTGATCATCAAGGCCAGCAGGATAAGGATCCCAGCCATCACCACATACGGGACTACGACCCTTCCCGCCAGCTGGTCGAGTATCGCCGCTCTCTGCCCCGCATCTGTGGTCGCCTGGACCTGGACCTCAAGAGCCGTAGCATTCTTTAGCACGATGGCCCCGACAATAAGAGGGCTCAACATTCCGGCCACCTTATTACAAATGCCCATTATGCTTATCCGCCTGGCAGCGCTTTCCAGCGGTCCGACAACAGTGATATAAGGATTGGAGGCCGTTTGCAGAAGAGCGAGTCCCGTAAACTGGACAAACAGCGCAGTCAGAAAAAAGGGAAAGCTACGCACGGAAGCAGCAGGTATAAATAACAGAGAGCCCGCCGCCATCACCAGCAATCCCAGGGCCATCCCATTCTTGTAACCGGTCCTTTTCAGGATCAGCGCGCTGGGAATGGCCAGGCAAAAATAGGCGATATACGAAGCAGACGTGACAAAGAAAGCCTGCACATCCGTATGCAGCTCACAAGCCAGCTTCAAAAAAGGGATCAGCGTCCCGTTCAGCCAGGTCACAAAGCCAAAAACAAAGAAAAGGATGCCGATAATGACAATGGCATTGCCGGAACGACGGGTGGTAGCAGTAGTTGTTGTACTCATATCAGGTATTAGGTACCCAATATAAAGATTTTGTGATCATTCCACGACTCCATTCAAAGATCAAACGTTTGCGTATCTTTTCCGCAGCCTGCTGTTCTTAAAGATCAGGAAGACCACCCCCGCTAAAACCCCGACAGCACCGCCTATATAGCTAAAATTATGAATAGAGCCTACTGTAATATAAGCCGTCCGATCTTTCAGATCCCCCGGCATCCACCAACCTACCCCCTTCCCGGCCAGCACATTATGCCCATAAAGCCCCCCGGCAACACCCGCAAGGATTACGACCAGCAAAACCAGCCACAAAGCCCGCAAGGCGTAGGAGAACATACTATCCGCATCCGGGAAGATAAAGGCGACAAGGCCCAGTACCATACCGATCAAAACCCCCATCCACCATGTCGCCTTCACACCCGTCATCACCACCGCACTCCGCGGCTGCGTCATATGCTGCGCCGCCGCAGAATCCGCCAGATTGAACTGGATGAACTTGTACTTAGTATAGTATTCCGGACTTATCGAATACGTCACCTGATCATGACCGACACCATAGATCGAGGCAATCACCGTAGCCACCAGGATGATAAGAAAGAAAATGGCAAATTTTCGCATGATCGAAGAAATTTTGTCGTTGGAGTAATACTCTTAAAGTTACGACATTCCGCTTCTCCAACCTCATCCTAACGGTGCCCCAACTTTACCCCATGAATTAGATCAAAGCTACTACTTTTGCTTTTGAACAAACAGCCTGCTTGAATATGGCAAAATCCAGTAGCAAAAAAGGCAAACGACGTGACCCTCAAGTCAACCAATATGATAAGATTCTAAAAGAAAACATAGAGGCAGCATTGCCTGGCCTGATTAAAAATCTTTTGGGCATTCATGCCGTATATATGGAAGAATTGCCGGATGATATACAGCACACAAAAGAGCGCAAACCGGATGTCCTTAAAAAAGTGACCGAAAAAAATGGCGAAACTTTTGTACTGCATATCGAGTATCAGGTAAAGGATGAATCGCAAATGGTCTACCGGATGGCGGAGTATTATATTATGCTACTTCGGAAGTATCAGCTTCGGGTGCAGCAATATGTCATTTACGTCGGCGATGGCCACCCCACTATGACGGATCATATCCGTTCGGAACAAATGAATTTTAAATACCGGCTGATAGCCCTCTCGGCTGTTGATTATCACCTACTGCTTCGTTCCAATAACCCTGAGGAAAAAATGCTGGCGATTTTAGCCAACTTTGGCACTGGTGCCCCTGAACGAATAATAGAAAAGATTGTAAACCAAGTTATTGCCACCTCAAAAGGAAATTTCACCAAGCTCAGACATTTACAACAGTTGCGGATATTGGCGCAATTGCGTAACTTAGCACCAGAAAGTTTACAGATCATGGATAGCATCGCAAGTTATTTTTCGGAAGAAAAGGACATTCTCTACAGGCGTGGAGAACTAAAGGGCATAGAGAAAGGCATAGAGAAAGGCATAGAGAAAGGCATGGAGAAAGGCATAGAGAAGGGCATGGAGAAAGGCATGGAGAAAGGCATGAAGAAAGAAAAAGAAGCTTTCGTGAAAAATCTTTTACTCAATACCAATTTTACAATAGCCAAAATCGCTGGTTTAGCCAATGCTACAGAATCTTTCGTAAAAAAGATAAAGAAGACCCTTAAATAAACAGATACTCTGACTTTCAAGATATATCAAGCCCCTCTTAGGGGCTTTTGTTTTAAAAGCAAAAAGCCAAGAGCTGATCTTGACTTTTTACCGATCGGGGACTCCCCGGTCCAAAAATTTTCTACCTTACAGAGGTAAATATTTTTTATATTTCACAATATTAAGTCTAATTATACCCCGGATTCTGCGTCAGCGTATTCTTCCCATTCTTCTCCGTCAGATCGATCTGCTCCAACGGGATCGGATACTTCTCATTCTTATTCGCCGTAAAATGAGCCCCGATCACATCCGTGGCGTACTGCGATTCGTAATTAAAATAAGCATTCAATGTAGCCGGCGCCAAACCCCATCTCACCAGGTCAAAATACCGGTAGCCTTCCATCGCCAGTTCCAGCTTCCGCTCAAAATAGATAGCCTTTAGTGCAAAATCAGCACTGCCAAACGCCCCGGCCGGATACGGGCTGATCTTGTAATTCGCCGCAAGGTCGCCACTGAACCCAGCCGACGGATCGGTATTATCGGCATAAGCATACACCCACGCTTCCGGATGCAATGCCATGCGGTTCCGCACCCGGTTGACATATTCTTCCGCCTGGTCAAGATTCCCCAGCTGCGCTTCAACCTCCGCAGCCATCAGCAGCACATCGGCAAACCGGATCACAAAAACATTTATAGCAGACCCGGGCGCCCATTGATTCGCATCCCCATCCGTAGCCTGGCTGGCGCTCCAGTACACATTTTTCTTCGGAGCATACGGACCGGCATAACGCTGGTCACGAACCCAGTCCTGACCCGTATAAATACCCCAGTCGAGATAAGGCAGTGCCCGGCGACCTACCGTCCAGTCCAGCCGTGGATCGAGATTGCCCGCGTCGGGAGTAAAAGGATCCGACGACAATAAGCCCTCGTCATTCTTCACCGGATAGTTGTTGTAGGTATCGAGATAGGGAAGACCATTGGGGTCCGTCCGGAAAGAGTTCACCAGGTCAAAGGAGGGTTGAAAAAATCCGCAACAGGGAAACGGACTGCTCCCGCCATAAGGAAAATTCAACGCATCCCCCTGGTTACTGTTCGCTATCGAGCCATTCCCGATATTGGCCGCCATCTCGATCACGAACACCGCTTCCGGATTCGCATCCTCGTACTCCGGCATGTAATTATGTTCAAAAGCAGGATTCAGATCATAGGCGATCCCATTCGGCGTCTTCCCCGAATTGATAACAGCCGTGAACAAGGGCTCGGCATCCTGGTATTTCTTTTCATATAAATAGGTCTTCGCCAGGTAAGCCGCAGCAGCCCATTTATTCGCACGCCCCACCTCCGTCTGTGATTCCGGAAGACTATCGTACGCGAATTTAAGATCCGCTTCTATCTTCGGCCAGATATCGACCGTGTTCGTCGGCGTATAATCCGTCGTGGTTTCATCTATCCACGGCAGGTTGCCAAACACCCTCTTGAGATCAAAATAATAATGCGCCCGAAGGAACCTCGCCTGTGCCTTGATATTCGTATATTCCTCAGCAGGGACATCCTTCGCCAGCGGCAGATACTTCAGCACATTGTTGCATCGGTTGATCCCCTCATATACACAAACCCATTTGTCATTCAGGATGCTGTTGCTCGGATCGACCGTAAAGTTCACCAGCGGGATCATCGCGATCTGGTCCGTTCCATCGCTTCCCTTATGCGCATCCCCGCCGGCGACACTCCCCAACAGCCAGTTGCTGGGCGATACCCCCCATGAATTTCCTCCATTCAAAGCGATCAGGTCACCGGAATTGTCCGCCTGCCCGTCCAGCGCGCCATACGCGCCGATCAGCAACGTGCTTACCCCGGCTTCGGTCTCCAATGT
The DNA here is from genome assembly GCA_035492595.1 of Puia sp. Lineage (GTDB taxonomy): Bacteria > Bacteroidota > Bacteroidia > Chitinophagales > Chitinophagaceae > Puia. The sequence continues at coordinate 43,494 of DATJJA010000233.1, read as the reverse complement.
GCTGCCCTGAAGTGTCCCCTGCGGAGTCCTTTCCAAAAATGATTTCTTACAGGATGTAACGAGCCCCAAACCCGCCAGTATTATATAGAGAGATATTCTCGAGTTCATAAATAAGTTTTTATCGTTAAACGACTAAAATTTAAGACTTACACCAATAAGATATTGCCTGGAAGTAGGATAGGCGCCCTCGTCGATCCCGAACTCCGTAACAGTGGCCCCGCTGATCTCAGGATCTTTCCCCGAATATTTGCTGACGGTAAAGACATTGGACGCCTGTATATAGAACCGCAGGCTCTGCACGCTGAATCGCTTCAACAGGCTCTCCGGAAGCGAATAGCCAAGCAGGATATTCTTTGCCCTTAAATACGATCCGCTTTCGATATAGTAAGAATTTGGATCGGCATTCGTACTCGCATAACCGACATTCTCCTGTATAGGCGCCTTTGCATTCATGTGCGTAGGCGTCCAGGAATCGTATAAGGCGGTATGACTCTTGGCCCCCGCAAAAGAAGGATAGAAGTCCGTCCACCATCGCACCTGGTTCCAGATCTGGTTGCCCTTCACACCATAAAAGAAAACGCTGAAGTCGAAATTCTTATAGGAGGCACCCAGGTTGATTCCATAATTGAATTTCGGGTTGGGGTTGCCAAGGAAAGTACGATCCGCTTCTGTGATCTGACCATCGCCGTTGACATCCGCATAGCGAAAACGCCCAACGCCTTCATCGGTCTGATATATCGCCCCCGGGTCGCCGGTAGCATGTTGCGCAGCCGCATCCGCAGTGGCCAGCTCATTGGTATTGTTCCAGAAACCTGCGATCTTATACCCGTAAAAAGAACCCAATGGATGTCCCGCCTGGTTACGGATGAACTGGCTGCCAAAATTCCGGGAGGCGCCGGACAGGAAGTAGTTGGTGCTTTGCGTTACCTTGGTTATCTTATTATTGAACGATGTAAAGGTCAGCACAGTAGAAAGGCGCCAGTCACGACCGATACTCTTCCTGCCGCTGATCGAAAAATCAACCCCATTGTTCCGCATGGCCGCCACATTCTGATACGGCGTCAGACCCGTCCCATAGGTCCCCGGCAGCGTCGGATTGTAAAGGAGGTCCTTGATGTCCTTTATATAGTAGTCGGCCGTGACCTCTATCGCGCCCCTAAATAAGCTGGCATCGATCCCGATATTGGTATTCCCATCCTTCTCCCATTTCGCATCCGGATTCCCGATCTGACCGACCGAAAATCCCTGTACCACCGAATTGTTCGTCCCCGTAAGATCGTAATAGGAGTTGTTCTTATTACCCGTAAAGGTATAGTACGCGTTGTCCGCACCCAGGTTGATCTGGTTTCCCATGATCCCCCATCCGCCACGGATCTTCAGATCGGTCAGCCAGGACACATCCTGCAGGAATTTTTCCTGGGAGATCCGCCATGCCGCCGTAAACGCCGGAAAGACTCCATAAGGATGGGCCTTCAGTTTGGACGATCCATCCCGGCGGACCGTGGCGCTGAACAGGTACTTATCATTGTAGGCATAATCCAGCCGGCCGAACTGCGACCAGAGCCCATAACCCGCACGGCTGCTGGTTGCCGTAATACTTCCGGAAGCTGTTGTCAGCGTGGTATATGCAGGATCAAAGGAGAAATAACCATAACCGGTAGCACCCAGCTTCTGTGATTCTTCGTCATAGGACTCGACACCACCCAGCACTTTTATGCTGTGTACCCCATCGATAACCGTATGATACGCGAGGGTATTGGTCCAGGTCCAGTCATAACCGGAATACGAAGATTCTCCATAAGAATTGGTCAGCGTATTCTCCTTGTTCTCATAGGTAGGATAGTTGAACTGATGCGCATAACCGCTGTAATCCTCTCCGCCAAAGCTCGTATGCAGCGTAAAGTTCTTCAGTATGTCGACATCCGCAAATACATTCCCGAACAGCCGGCGGTCAAGCCCCTTGTTGTTGGCCGTACGTTTTAAGGTAGCCACCGGATTCGGCGAGTCGCCAAGTGACGCATCGGAATTGGTTCCTCCATAGTTGCCCATGATGTCATAGACCGGTATGATAGTCTGATTCCTGAACGAATAGCCTATCGCGCTGCCGCCATCATTGGCAGTCAGCTTGGGATTGTCTGTAATGGTATAGGACATATTCTCGCCGATACGGATGTTCTTGCCGATCGTAAAGGCGGTATTGCTTCTTATCGCATACTTCTTCAGATAGGTATTGATGATCACTCCCCTTTGATCGAAGTAATTGAAGGAGAAAAGATACCTCGCATTATCGGTTGCCCCGCTTACGCTCAGATTCTGATTGGTAATAGGCGCTGATCTCGTTATCTCCCGGAACCAGTCGGTCCCGGCTTTGTTGGCCCGGGTGATCTGGTAAAAACTATTTGGATCGTTCGGATTGGTAAAATTAGGATTGACAAAATAAAGCGAAGGATTCACAGACGCATCTCCTTCATGCGCCCCGGCCGGGCTGATATAATCCGGCAAGGTTGGCGTCGGCCCCGAACCATATAAGATGTCCGGAGCGCTGGCATCCACCGGCGTCCCTGAATTCGCCAGGGCATTGAACTTCAGCTGGGCCATATCCTGCGGGTTCAGCGCATGCCAGACATTGTTCCGCGCCACATTTTGCGTCCCGGTATAGCTATCGTAGGAAACGACCGGCTTGCCATTCTTTCCTTTTTTGGTCGTCAGGATGATCACCCCGTTGGATGCTCTCGAACCATAAATAGAGGCAGCCCCCGCATCCTTTAAGATCTGGACGGAAGCAATATCATTGGGATTCAGATCCGCGATATTCAGGGTCGGGACCCCATCCACCACGAAGAGCGGTGTATTGTCACCAAAGCTGTTGAGCCCCCGGATCCGTATCTGCGGGTTCTCTCCCGGCTGACCCGAGCCGATGATCGTCACCCCCGGCGCCTGCCCCTGCAGCTGGCTGGTGATCTGGTTGGTCGGCTGCTTGTTCATATTCTCCACATTCACCACCGATACCGCACCCGTAATGTCCTTCCTGGCCATGGACACATATCCTATAGCCACCACTTCCACATCATTCAATTGCTTCGTACTAAGGACCAGTGAAAGATTGTAGACCGTCTTCCCTTCAAGGACAGTGATCTTCTGAGTATTATAGCCTACAAAAGAGATCAGCAGAACATCCCCGGGACTCGCGTCGATGCTGAACCTCCCTGCGGCATCCGTCTGAGTGGCCGCAGCCTTGCCCATGATGCTCACCGTTGCATTGTTCACCGGCTTGCCCAGTTCGTCAACCACCGTGCCTTCGATCTTCCGGAAATCAACATCCGGAGGCGCGTCGAACCGGGCGGTCTTACTTTCCTCCTTTCTCACGACAATGCTTTTGTCGACAATGGTAAAGCTGAGAGCCTGCTTCTTAAAGCAGATATCCAGCACCTCCTTCAACGGCGCATCCTTTACGAAAATATTTACCTTTTCGGTTTGCTGCAGCCATTCGTTCTTATAAAAGAAATTGTACCCGGTCTGATAATGGATCTCCCTGAACACCTTCTCCAGGGTGATGTTCTTGCCGGAAATCGTTACCGTCTGAGCGAGGCCCGAAGCAGTAGCCTGGGTCAAACCCGCTATTAGTAAGATGCTTGTCAATTTCATGATCAGCCAGTTCTGTGTACGCAGCAAGCTCCGCCCGCGCGAAACTTTGCAAACAGCATTTAATTGCATAGTTTTGGTCAGTTTGAGTCCGCCCGGATGGCCTCCGGGTCGAACGGGTTCGTAATAGAGTGTCTCTCCAGACTATTTATTCGACAGGGCTCATATCCGCCGGAAGTGCTTCGACCCACTTCCGGTTTTTATTGATTGCCTATGACGATCTTCTTTGATTCGATGGTGAAATGCACACCACCATACTCCAGCATCTTCAGCACCGTAAGAGCCGGCGTATTCCGGCTGATCATACCGGAGAAATGCCCTTCCGGCTTCTTCCCCGCATACACTACTTCCACATCGTACCAGCGGCTTATCTGCCGCATGATGGATTCTATATCGAGATTTTTGAAATTAAAGATCCCCTCCTTCCATGCCATCACTTCCTCAAGATCAGCCGTCGGGTCGAGCCTCAGCCATTGGTCGGCTCCGCCCTCCACCGCCTTTTGACCGGTTGTCACGGCCTGTTGACCGGGTCTCAGCGACAGCGCTTCTCCTGCCACTTCAACCTTTACCGCGCCTTCGATCAGCGTGGTCCGGATAACCGGCTCATCGCGATAGGCATTGATGTTGAAATGCGTTCCCAACACCTGCACCCGTACCCCATTCACCGTTATAGAAAAAGGCATCGTCGTATTTCTGGCGATCTCAAAATAGCCCTCTCCCGTCAATTCCACCGACCTCTCCTTGCCATTGAACGTGGTCGGAAAATGCAGCGACGAAGAAGCATTCAGCCATACCTTACTTCCATCCGACAACGCAAGCTGGTATTGCCCCCCCCGTGGGGTCGTGATCGTATTATAAGCCACCTGTCGATTGCCAGCCGCCGCCTGTTGATTGCCAGCCACCGCATGATAGATCAGTGTCCCGCTGTCACCCCCCTTGACGATCTGCGCATTCCCGTCCCTGGCTATATCTCCTTTTTTACAATCGTCCAAACTGATCGTTGCGCCATCCGCCAATGTCAGTATCGCCTTATTGCCACCCGGCGGGATATCCTTTACAATATCCTGTTTTGGCGGCTCGACAACAGCCGGGTCCGGCTTCTTTTTTACAGGGGCCACCATCACTCCCACAGCAATTAGCAGCACGACAGCCGCAGCATAAGCCAACCGTTTGAGAACGACCCTACGCATTTTTTTGCGGTCCGCCTTTCTGGCCCAGCCCATTGCATCCTCCTCTTCTTTCAGGTCCAATGCTCTGATCACCTCACCTTTCCGCTCCGATCCCCCGCTCATCCCGCCTGATGTTCCATCATCTTCTCCCCGCTGCAGGATATCAGCCTGAAAGATCGCCTCCAGCATAGCAGCAGACACACGCTCGCTCATATCAGGTCCACTCTCACTCACCGGTGCAGCAACTCCATCCCACAGCGGCGTCCCCCTCTCCAAAGCGGCATTGATCAGGCTTTTCACTTCCCCTTCATTCTCAGCTGCTTGCAACAAGCTCAGCAATTCATTGCGCTCCGTTTCACTGGCCTCCCCCTGCATACAAAGCTTCATCAGCTGCTCAATACGGCTGGTCATAATTATAAATATTGTGTTTGACTCCTTTCCAATAATATATAGACGCGTAAAAAGACGAACCGGGGGTATTTAAATAAAAAAAAATTATCTTAGCCCTACACTGCAAACCAAAACAACCGCTCGTGCCTGAAAAAAGCTATCAGGAAAAGGAAATACTTATAAAAATAGCAGGAGGCGACCAAAAGGCATTCGGGTTATTGTTCCTGCATTACAAGGCCGGCATCTATTCTACTGCCTTCCGGCTCACCCACTCCTCGACCATATCGGAGGAGATCGTACAGGACGTCTTCCTAAAGGTCTGGGTCAAACGATCCAGCCTGGATCAGATCGAAAATTTCAGGGCTTATCTCTTCACCATCGCACAGAACACCATTTACAGCGCGATGAGAAAACTCTACAAACAAAAATTCCTGCACCAGGAAGATCCGGCCGCCATCGCCACACTGGCGGTACCGGAAGAAGATACCAGGTACAGGGACTACGAACAGCTCTTACAGGAAGCCGTCAACCGTCTGCCTGCCAAACAAAAGAGAACTTACTTATTGATAAAGAAAGAAGGGATGAAAAGAGAACAGGCCGCAGACATCCTGCACGTTTCATCCGAGACCGTCAAATCAAATCTCGAACAGGCCATCCGGAACATAAAAGCCTGGTGCCTCGATCACCCCCATCGAACATAACAGGTAGACATACCCAATGTCATTCATCTATGGCGCCCTTCCCCAAAAATTGACCGCCCACGTCGAAGACACAACCCACCGCGATCATACGCAACCCCGCTTAATACCCTACAAAGCCACTTGGTTATCATAGGAAATATCTACGTAAATAATTAATTATCAATATTTTACAACAAACCCTATCCGCGTTGGCGTAATAAAAACCGTATAAACATGGTTTGCATACGCTTCCCATTCGTTCTAAATTTGTGTAACAATTCGGTTGAAGACGTACAAATCAACAGAGATTAAAAAAAGCAATTAAAATAAAATATTATGAACACTAAAGTAGTAAAAGCAATCGCAGTCGCAATGACATCTATCGTCCTTCTTGGCAATCCTTTCACAAGTAAGGCTAATGGCGGAAGCAACGGTAAAACTTCCCTGACCGAAGAACAGGTTTCTGTTAAATATCAGGGTACTAAAGGAAACAGCATCGTATTCAAGGTTGAATTCACCAACCCTACAGCTGAAAAATTCTCCCTGATCATAAAGAACGACAACGGAGATGTAGTTTACAGCCAGCAGTTCACCGACGCGAACTTCGCAAAAACGGTAACTTTTGAAAACACCGATGCTGAAATGCACCCCGTTTTCATCATCCGCAGCGCCGGCAACAGCGAGATCGTTCGTCAGTTCTCTGTTAGCAAGACCGTAACAGAAAGCACCGTCGTAACACGTTTGTAGTTTTTAGTAAGTTTTATAAAAAGAGAAGAGGATGTCGTCAGGCATCCTCTTTTTTTGTGTATATTATCCCGCAAATGAAAATAACTACACCCACTGTCATACTATATCTAATGAGTCTACTCCCATTCACTGGTTATGCCCGGCAAAACCAACCGCTCCTCGCAGGAGCAAATACAGCCATCGTTCCCACAACCTATGGAAAGCTCCGAGGGTACATTCATAACGGCATCTATACCTTCAAAGGCATTCCCTATGCAACGGCCAAACGCTTCATGCCTCCGCAAAAACCCTCCCCCTGGGAAGGCATCCGCAGCTCCATGACCTATGGCCCTACCTGCCCCACCCCTCCGCAGGAACCGATGAAAGATGAATTTGAGTTCCCGCTGCATCGCACCAATGGATACTACATCAGCGAAGACTGCCTCAGCCTGAACATCTGGAGCAGGAACATCAGTCCTGCTCAAAAAAAACCTGTCATGGTCTGGCTCCACGGCGGTGGCTTCTCCTCCGGGTCATCCATCGAGTTCCCCTCCCAGGATGGAGAGAACCTGAGCAAAAAAGGCGATGTCGTCGTCGTCAGTATCAATCACCGGTTGAACGTCCTTGGGTTTCTCGACCTCTCCCCCTACGGGGATCAATACAAACATTCCGCCAACGCAGGCATGATGGATCTCGTGGCAGCCCTGAAATGGATCAATGAGAACATTGCCGGCTTCGGCGGCGACCCCGGGAATGTCACCATCTTCGGTCAGTCCGGCGGCGGAGCAAAAGTCACATGTCTGCTCAATACGCCGGATGCAAAAGGACTCTTCCATAAGGCCATTATTCAAAGCGGCAGCTATCTCACGAAATTCATAGAACCAACAGTCTCACAACGGGTCGCGGCCGAAACATTACACCAGCTGGGTCTTCGGTCCGATCAGGCAGATGTCCTCCAAACCATACCCTACGACCGGCTTATTACAGCCGCCGACACAGCGCTGGCCCTCATAAAACAATCCCTGCCCGAAAGCAAAACAGGCTTTGGCCTCGAGTGGGAACCCGTTCATGACGGTGACTTTCTTCCGAGCCAACCCGACGAGCCACAAGCTATCGGGCTTTCAAACAATATTCCCCTGCTCATCGGCTCCTGCAAGAATGAATACATGCCCTATATCCTTGGTACAGAAAAATTCCAGATGGATAATGTAAAAGCCCGGCTGCAAAAAAAATATGGAGACAAAACCGCAGCCTATATGGCGGCGATAAAAAAAGCATACCCGCAGTCAGACGACCCATCCAATTATCTCGACATCGATCTTCTCTTCCGCCCGCTGGTTATCCGACAGGCCGATCAACGACGCTCAAATGGAGGCGCCCCCGTCTATGTCTATCTCTTTGCCTGGCAGTCTCCTGTACTGGACGGGGCCTACAAAGCCTTTCATTGCATGGATCTTCCTTTCGTCTTTAACAACATCGCCAACAGTGAAGAAATGACAGGCGGCGGTCCCCAGGCCCACCAGCTCGCCGACAAGATCAGCGAAGCCTGGGTACAATTCGCCCGGACCGGCAACCCCAACCACAAAGGACTGCCCGACTGGTCTGCTTATACTCCCCACAACGGCGCGACTATGATCCTCGACAACGAATGCCAGCTAAGAGATCATTTCGATCAGGAACTACTATCCATAAACGCTTCCCTCACACAATAAGCCTTTCCTTCCTCAACTGCCCAAACAGCTCAAAAAAGGATTCCTCCGTCGGCTGAAAAACAGTGAACCCCAGCTTGCGGCTCTTCGACATATCCGTCATCACCTCGATCGGACGCCCCAGGTCCAGGTCAGTATGCCATGGCGACGCCAGTCGACCCAGTTCTGGTTCCTTTAACTGATGACGTTCCGCTATCTCCCGCCAAATGGCCACATCCCCGGAAAGCTCTGCGTCGAGCGGATGAATACTGCCGTCATACCCGATTGCCTCTATCCCAAACCAGGCAGCCAGCCTTTTCCACAACCAGCTCCACCGGAAGACATCCCCATTGACGACATTGAAGGCTTCATTGCGCGCAGCTTCCGTGGTAGACGCCCAGATCAGGTGCTCGGCAAGCACCCTTGCATCGGTAACATCAGAAAGACCATTCCATTGCGCCGCCGATCCCGGCCAGCGAAACGGGCGCCCCTTCTCCTTACATATCGTAGCATACACCGCCAGCGTCGTTCCGATATTCATCATATTTCCTACCGCCTTTCCGATCACCGTATGAGGGCGATGGATACTCCACGTAAAACCATCCCTGGCAGCGGCAGCATAGACCTCATCTTCCTGGGCATAGTAAAAGTTCTCCATATCCAGCCTCGGATGTTCCTCCCGCAAAGGTGTCTCAGGCAAAAAACCTTCCTTTGCATACGCCTCGAACGGACCCAGGTAATGCTTGAGACCGGTCACCAGCGCAACATGCCGCACACTATGCTTTTCGGATAATACATCCAGCAGGTTGCGGACCATCAGGCTGTTCACCCTGATATTCTCCGCTTCTGTCCTGTTACGCATCCAGGTAGCTATAAATACATGCGTCGGGGACACCTCCCCCAACGCCGCTTTCAAACCTTCCTTGTCCAGCAGGTCCGCCGCTACGGGTATCACCCCATCGATCTCTCTGTCTGGCCTCCTCGCCAATCCATATGTCGTCCAACTTTTGGAAACCAGCTTTTCAGCAAGTGTACCGCCAATGATCCCGCTTGCGCCTGCAACCAACGCTATTCTGTCCATAAATAATTCGTAATTTTCAGCTGCAAAACTCGCTGAAACCCCGTTCGCGGCAAAGGACCTGCCGCACAAAAAAGATGTGATATAGATCACACCAAACCGGCATATCACGCCACCACGCTAAACCCGCGCGCCGCCCCGGCGCTAACCACTCGACAGCCGGCTCAGCGTCTCCCTGCTCACCCCCAGGTAAGATGCAATAAGGGTCTTGGGAACCCGCTGCAACAGCGTCGGATAGAGCTGCATGAACTGGGCAAAACGCTCCTCCGCATTCTGACTCAAAAGTGATAAGATCCTTCTTTGAAGCGCTATATAACCAGCCGTAGTTTTCTTCATAAAAAAATACTCCATCTTCTGCAGACTGGCGATCAGCTTCTCCCTGTTATCAATAGAAATAAAATATGTCTGCGTATCCTCCAGGCAATCGATATTCAGCGTCGCGTTAACCCGGTTATGAAAAGCCTGCGGGTCCGAGATCCACCAGTCTTCCATAGCAAACTGTAAAATATGCGATTTCCCCAGGTCATCGACATAATACGACTTCAGTAGACCCTTCACTACAAAATGATCATTCGGCGCAGGATCACCCGCCTGCACGGCATACTGATGTTTCCGGAAAGACCTCGCAGTAAAATGCGACAGTACAAAACGAAACTCCTCATCCGTCAGCTGAACGATCTTCTCTATCTGTCTTCTTAAAATCTCTTCCATCCCCAATATTAAACATATTATCAAAAAACTCGAACGAAGTCCTGACCGCGTCCCGATAACCCGCAATAAATAAAAATTCTTCAAAAAAAATTGGGGCGGATCAAAAAACTCTCTACCTTTGACTTGTCAGATGACCTGACAACAAAACCTCCGGATAATGGCAAGAATAATAGAGCGTACAAGTCTTTCGGAAGTCGTGGCTCAGCACCTGCAAAGCCAGATCCAATCCGGCGCCTACCAGCTGGAACAGCAGCTGCCCTCCGAACACGAGCTCACCCGGGAGTTCGGAGTAGGCCGCTCCAGCATTCGCGAAGCGATCAGGAAGCTGGAAAACAGCGGTATGGTTCGCGTTCAGCAGGGACTCGGCACATTTGTAGTCGCATTGAGCCCGGTGCGTGAATCGTTCTCGAAATTATTCGGCGCCGCCGAAGACAGGGACATCGCAGAAGTACGGGAAGTCCTGGAAATAAAAATTGTCGAAAAAGCCGCACAGTTTCGCACAGAAGAAGACATCCGCACCATCAAGGCCAATCTCGAAAAACGGAATAAAGCCGCCGATCTCAACAAGCTCCAGCCCTGGCTCGAAGCCGACATCGCCTTTCACCTCAGCATCGCGACCGCTTCCAAAAACCCGGTCCTGGCCAACCTCTACAAGACCTTCGCCGAACAGCAGCTGAAAAAGTCCATCAAAAAGAACTATTCCGAAAAAGGCTCCATGCACCGCCTCACAGAACTCCATACAAGGCTGCTGGATGCCATAATAAAGAAACAACCGGCAAAAGCCATCGAAACAGTAAAAGCAATGCGCAATAGCTGACCACTTCCAAAACCGTCAGCAGGTAAGTCGACTTTTTTTTCTTCTTACTTGTCTGATGATCTGATAACAGGACAACAAACAAACATGAAAACAGTATTTCTTTTCCCCGGACAGGGTTCCCAAAAACCAGGCATGCTGAACAGCGTCGCCTCAACAGACACAAGGGAGACAGGAGAGGATATAGTTTCCGCTGTTTATGCCGATGTAAAAGAGATCCTGGGCCAGGATCCCCAGATCCTTAACTCGGAAGAAAGCCTCCGCTCTACCGTATATGCCCAGATCTGTTTACTTATCTCTGGAGTCATATCCGCCAGGAAGCTGCAGGCCAGGGGCGTCCGACCCGACTTCGTAGCAGGACATTCGGTCGGCGCCTTTGCCGCCGCAGTCGTCAGCGGAGTGCTCTCCTTCAAAAATGCCCTGTCATTGGTCCACACAAGAGGTCTGCTGATGGAGCAAGCCTATCCGAACGGCTATGGGATGGCTGCCCTGACAGGTATCTCAGAATCAGCGTTGCGATCCGTCCTCAACTTATTCAACCGCACCCATGACACCATCTACCTGTCCAATGTCAACGCCGCCGATCAGCAGGTCGTCGCAGGCAGACTGACGGACCTGCTGGAGTTGATGCGCGAAATGGAAACGAAAGGAATCCGAAAGGCACTGCTGCTCAACGTCGCCGTACCATCACACTGCCCCCTGCTGAACCAAGTCGCCGACACGCTCAAAGCACAGCTGGAACGGCTGGTATTGAACGAGCCTTCCATTCCATATGCCTCCAACCACAACGGCAGAATATTAAAGACCAGGGACGCAATAAAAGAAGACCTGTACAAAAGCATCGCCACAACAGTAAGATGGTATGACGCCACATCACTGATCTATGAGCTCGGCGGCAGGATCTTCATCGAAATGGAACCTTCAGGAGTCCTGGCCAGGATCGCGACCTCGACCTTTCCCGAAGCAAAAGTCCTGGCCGCAGAAGATCAGGATACTACAGTCTGGTTATGGAACAGCTTTCAGCAATAACACAAACACAACATTCAACATAAATAAAAAGGAGGATAAAATGTCAGAAAGATCATGGACCGTAAGACGCGACGAAAAAACGCGCAGGATCAAAAACATCGCCCACCTGGCCACCGGTTCGATACTGAAAAAGGAGGATATCGTCGAGGCCCTGGAAAATTTGCTCCAGCCGGGAGACCGGGTCGTCCTCGAAGGAGACAACCAGAAACAGGCCTCCTTCCTCTCGGAGTCGCTGGCCCGCGTAAACCCTTCCAAAGTCAACGCCCTTCATATGATCATGTCCAGCATCTCCCGGCCGGAACACCTGGACATCTTTGAGAAAGGCATCGCCGAAAAGATCGACTTTTCATTTGCCGGACCGCAAAGCCTGCGCATCTCGCAAATGATCGAAGACGGCACCATCCGGATCGGCGAGATCCACACTTATCTGGAACTATACGGCCGCCTGTTCATCGACCTGATCCCCAATGTGGCGCTGGTCGCAGCAGATAAAGCCGACAGACAGGGCAATCTTTATACCGGTCCGAATACCGAAGAGACACCCGCCATCGTCGAAGCCACCGCCTTCAAGGACGGCATTGTGATCGTACAGGTCAACGAAATAGTGGACGAGCTCCCAAGAATAGATATCCCCGGTTCCTGGGTGGACTTCGTTGTGGAAGCCGACCAGCCATATGAGCTCGAAGCCCTGTTCACAAGAGACCCCAAACTCATAACAGAACTGCACATCCTCATTGGCATGCTGACCATCCGCGGCGTCTATGAAAAACATAAGGTAAGATCACTCAACCACGGCATCGGCTTCAATACCGCCGCAATAGAATTGTTGTTGCCGACCTATGGCGACAGCCTCGGCCTGAAAGGAAAAATTGCAACCAACTGGGTCCTGAATCCCCATCCCACACTGATCCCCGCCATAGAAAGCGGCTGGGTCGAAACCGTACACAGCTTTGGCGGCGAAGTAGGAATGGAAGCTTATTGCGCAGCCAGACCGGATGTCTTTTTTACCGGCCGCGACGGATCGCTCCGCTCCAACCGCGCCTTCGCCCAGGTCGCCGGTCAGTACGCCATCGACATGTTTGTCGGCTCTACCCTCCAGATGGACAGGAATGCCAATTCTTCCACTGTTGTTTCGGGCCGCCTGGCAGGTTTTGGCGGAGCCCCCAATATGGGACATGACCCGAAAGGCCGCCGGCATTCCTCTCCCGCCTGGCTCGACCTTATCACATCAGACGATCCCCTGGCCAAAGGCCGCAAGCTGGTTGTCCAGACTGTAGAAACGTTTCAGAACGGCAATACCCCGGTTTTCGTGGACACCCTCGATGCCGTCGAAGTAGCCAGACAAGCTAAGTTGGCCACAGCCCCGGTTATGATCTACGGCGACGACGTGACCCATGTAGTGACCGAAGAAGGTGTAGCCTATATCTACAAGGCGCAGGGCGTGACCGAACGCCAACAGGCCCTCAGCGCAATAGCCGGCGTCACCGCCGTCGGCAGGGACATCGACGCATCCACTATCCGGTCACTCAGGGAAAGAGGCATCGTATCCTACCCCGAAGACCTCGGCATCCGCCGCACCGATGCCCGGCGCTCCCTGCTGGCCGCAAAGAACGTAAAAGACCTGGTCGACTGGTCCGAAGGTTTATACAATCCCCCGGCCAAATTCAAAAACTGGTAATTACTCACCTTACAAGCTTAGCATATGTTACTTTCTGCAACAACATCTCTAAAGGATAAGGTCACCGGAGAAAAGCTCACCCAAAAATACCTCACGCCAAAAGGCCCAACCCAAAAAGACTCCACCCCAAAAGAGCTCACCCAAAAAGAGCTCACCCAAAAAAGCCTCGCCTCAAAACTGGCGGCCTTCGCAGTGGATTCCCTCCTCGAAGAAGTCCGGCTTACACCAAAACCGGGTCTCGTAGACAGCCACAACAATGGCAGCCATCACGACCTGACCCTGCGGTTGATGGAAAGCTCAGCGCTCTCCCTCGAAGAGACCTTTTTCGAAATGGCCATGGCCTCGTTCGAAAAAAGACCCACGCGCCATTTAAGAGAAAGACTGGCCGCCATCGGCCGCCATGGCGAACAACAGATGCTTGCCGCAACTGGACAGGTAAATACACATAAAGGAGCCATCTGGGTTCTCGGCCTGCTCACCGGCGCCGCAGCAATCCATCTCACCCCAACTTCCCGGGTCGCTGCAAGCATCCCGGATCTCCTGACCACAGCCGGCGCCATCGCCAGCTTCGAAGACCGGTACAAACCCCCTACCGCTACCAACGGTGACCAGGTCCGGCGATCATTCCACATCCGCAGCGCCAGGGAAGAGGCCGCCGCAGGTTTCCCATCCCTGCAACAGACAGCCCTTCCCGCCTGGACAACATTCGCAAACGAACCCGAACCCATCCGCCGGCTCAATGTCCTGCTCGCACTCATGTCCGTCGTCGATGACACCTGCATCCTTCATCGCAGCAACATGAAAGTCCTGAAGCAGGTCCGGCAGCAGGCAGCAGCGATCATCAGTAAAGGCGGAATGGGAATAGGATCCAATGCCGGATCCTACCGGAAACTCGATCGATTCGTTACGGACCAGTGGGTCTCCCCCGGCGGCAGCGCAGACCTTCTCGCGGCGACTATCTTCTTAAATAAAATAATTAAAATCAACTAAGATGGAAACATTTTCATTCAATTACCCCGCGGGTAAACAAATAGAACAAAGAGCCCATATAGGCGTAGTTGGCTCGGGCGATCTCGAAATACTGATCGAACCCACCACCAAAAAACAAACCGAATTCATCATCCGCACGGCCTCGGATGGATTCCGGGAGACCTGGAAGGCCGTTCTCTCACGCTTCACAGCCATCAATGACATCGACGCAAAGATCATCATCAATGACTTTGGCGCCACCCCCGGAGTAGTAAGCCTTCGCCTCGCACAGGCACTGGAAATCGCTAATCAAAAAAACTAATTACAATGAAAACAAGTTTTACTGAGCTCAAAGGACGCCAACGCGCCATCGCTCTTCTCGATAACAACAGCTTTGCCGAATTATTAGGCCCATTCGATCAACTGGAATCACCACATCTGACACCACAAGGTATCGTACCCGAGAGCGATGATGGCATGATCATCGCCAGAGGTTCCTTCAATGGCCAGCCAACCGTGATCCTCTCCATCGAAGGCGCATTCCAGGGCGGCGGCATCGGAGAGGTCAACGGAACTAAAATAGCCGCATCGCTCGAACAGGTCCTCGCCGACAATAAAAAAGGCAAAAAGATCATCCCCATCATCATCTTCGACACCGGCGGCGTGCGCCTCCAGGAAGCCAACTACGGACTGCTCATCATCTCCGAGATCCAGTCGGCCATCGTAGCCCTCCGCGACTATGTTCCCGTGATCGGCCTCATACCCGGCAATGTCGGCAGCTTCGGCGGCATGTCCCTTACTGCCGCATTGTGCTCCCACCTCATTATGACCGGGACCGCCCGTTTCGGAATGAACGGCCCCGAAGTCATCGAACAGGAAGCCGGCATAACCGAATTCAATTCGAGGGATCGCAGGCTCATCTGGGACACCATCGGCGGTCTTACCCGCTTCCACACCGGTCTCGTCGATCAGCTCGTCGAAGACGACGTACAGGCATTCAAAACATCGATTCAGAAAGCCATCCAACAAAAACCAGGGATCCCCCGGACCCGC
The DNA here is from genome assembly GCA_035492595.1 of Puia sp. Lineage (GTDB taxonomy): Bacteria > Bacteroidota > Bacteroidia > Chitinophagales > Chitinophagaceae > Puia. The sequence continues at coordinate 27,867 of DATJJA010000233.1, read as the reverse complement.
CAGGTCGATCGCTTTCTTTCGGCGATCAACCAGCTCGATCCCACCGCAAAAAACACCAACGATACCGTCGCCGCTCTCCTCAACCCTCAACCAGCACAACCCCGGCCCGGCGAAGACGCAAAAACCATCAAAGACGCGCCCGCCAACCAGGACCCGCAAACCATCGACACCCCAGCTATCGGCGCCCCACCTATCGACACCCCACCCATCAAAGACGCCCACACCCCCAGCCGCGGCCGCACCTGGTTCGCCGCCCTTACCGGCAACGCCCCTTCCCTAAGCGACTTCCCCGGCGTCCTCGTAGCAGACAAAACCTTCAACGGCAAACTGACAAGGTATATCGCCGTAGTACCTAATGCCTCCAACCGTTATCCCCGCTCCCGTCATGGCGAAGTAGGCCTCCAGGAAGGCTGGGTGCTTGCAAAATACGTCCGCCAGGCCATCGAAGCCGACGCCGCCTCAACAGACAAACGAAACATCATCGCCATCATCGATGTTCCCAGCCAGGCATACGGCTACAATGAAGAGCTCATGGGTATCCAATATGCCTGTGCGGCCGCAGCAGATGCCTATGCCACCGCCCGGTTAAGCGGACACATCGTTACCGGCCTCATCGTAGGCAACGCCATCTCGGGAGCTTTTCTGGCGCACGGCCTTCAATCCAGCAGGCTCATCGCCCTCGATGATAAAGACATCAACGTACAGGCCATGTCCAAACAATCTGCCGCACGCATTACCAAACGCACCATCGCTGAGCTCGAAGCCGCCACCCAAAAAGTCCCGGCCATGGCTTATGATATCAAAAACTACTATAACCTCGGCGCATTGGATGCCCTCATTGAGAATGTCGACGCCGACAACCCCGGCGCCGAAGATGTCAAAAAGGTCGAACTCCAGCTCTCGCTCGCCATCGCGGCAAAAGACTTTACCCTGCAGCGCAGACTCAACACAAAACCCGCTGTTACCACTGGAAGAACGACTTCTATCCTCGTAAGAAACAAACTCGCAGAACAATGGAACTAAGACCACACGATCTGATCAGGATCAGGGGCGCGGAAGACCTTTTTCAGGGCCTTCCATTCCCCAGCCCTGGGAATACCCCCGCCCCCGAGGGTACCCCACCCCCCTGGGCAAAAGAATCCCTTCATCTCGCTCCATGGATAGTCGTTCGAAGAGCCATCAGCAAAGACGGCTTGATCCCTGTCGGAGTAAGAGGCAGGGAAAGAGGCCTCCGTTTCGCAACCTGGCTATCCCCGGATAAGATACTCAGCGTCATCTCCCCCGCAATGCTGATCAGCACTAACAACTGGCGGATGACCTACCCAAACGGCTTCCCGCAACCGATCCAAAGCCTCCGTTCCCTGACTCCCTTCCTGCAAGCCTCCCATTACAACTGGGGCCCCACCGGCAGCGTGGCCTTTGAACTGGCCACTGGTATCCCTTCGACAAAAGCCGCCAGCGACCTCGATCTGCTATTGGAGATGCCGCAGCCCATCGCCGTCCCGGCTGCCCGGTCCCTGCTGACCGCAATGGAAACACTTTCCTCCGTTCGCCTCGACATCCAGATGAATACACCCGCCGGAGCGGTGGCATTAAAAGAATACTGCCAGACCGGTATCGTATTGGTAAAAACAGCCCTCGCACCTGTTCTGCGCGAGAGAATCACATTATGGGACTAACAAAATACAAACCGAACGGCCGCCTGTCGTCCCTTCCCGTTGGAATATTCGGATCGACCGTCGCCATAGCCGGACTTGCCAACGCCTTCAAACAGGGACAGACCCTGTTCGGTATCCCAGCCTCCTGGGAAATGATCACTACCGTCACCTGCTGGTTGATCTTTATACTGCTGATAATCTCCTATGCGCTGAAATGGCTCCGCTATCCCGCTAAGGTCTCCGAAGAGCTGAACCACCCGGTCACCGCACATTTCGCAGGCACTTTTTTTATCTCGGCCGTCCTGCTGGCCGGACTGACCACCAATTTCTCAATGCCCGCCGCACGAATGGTATGGATAGCCGGATCAACCGGCGGATTGATCTTCATGTATGTCCTTACGGCAAGATTATTCAAAGGATGGCTGGCCGATACAGACGCCGTCCCGGCTGTCCTGATCCCCGGCCTGACCGTATTGAACGCCGCAACATCCGGAGCCCCGATCTTACTCAACAGCTACGGATCTCAAATCAACACCTTCCTGTTTTCGATAGGTATCGTCTATACCTTCACTTTCTTTATCCTCATCACCTACAGACTGGTACATTACGGACCGGTTTCGAATTTTCTTAAACCTTCCTTGCTGCTCATGTGCGCCCCCTTTGCTGTAGGTTTTCAATCCTATGTTTCTATGGCTCAGCAGGTCGACCAGTTCGCCTCGGCACTCTTTTATTTCGGGCTTTTCATCTTTGTCGTTTTGTTCTTTCATGTATTCACCAAATCGCTCACGTTCGAAACCTCCTGGTGGGGCGCCTGCTTCTCAACCGGGGCATTGGCAAATGCAGCTCTGCGTTATGCAGCGCTAAGCCAGAACGGGATAATAAAAACAATTGGAGCTATCCTGCTGTTGCTACTGACCGGCCTGGTCCTCCTTACGGCTTTTTACACCATTCGCTGGCTCTTTAAGCCGACTTCGCATACTCCCGCCGGGATCGCAACCTCCTGATATCATTCAGCGGGTAAGAAACACCAACCCCTCATTATTCCTCGCCAGCACCAACAGCTTCTTCCCGCCTCCAGCCCTTACCCACTTCGCATCCCTGCATTCCCCTCCAATCCCCGGCAACGAACGCTCAAAGACCATTTGCTTACCAAACCCAAAAACCGAAGGATTCATCGCATCATACCGGCCCTCGAACGGCTGCACACCATAAAAATTCCCCGCCGCCAACCACCCGCCATCACCAGGCTTCTGCCCCACATCCCCACCAGGCATCGTCCGCTCATCCCCACCAGGCTTCTGCCCCACATCCCTAACAGGCATCGGCCCCTCTCCCCCACCACCCATCGGCGCAAAACAAAATATCGGCGCCAGCTGCATCTCATCCGGCAACTCCTTCATCACATACCCTCCCTTCCCATTATTAAAAAATACAGCCGATCCCAGCTTTTCCGCCCTCAACTGTCTCGCCCCATCCAGCTGCGCGCCAAATAAATATTGTATCGTTTTCCCCGCAACCTCATCATATCGAAGATGACTGCGCTTCAACGCCGGCACAGCCAGCTCAAGCTGATCCTTCCCAAAAAATGGATACTCTTCCCCACCAATAAAGTAAGTCATCAGCTGTTCCACCGTGCCATTACTATCCAGATCCCTTACATAAAGTTTTAATCCTCCCTCCTTCCCCGCATACAGCTTCGAGTTATGGCCCCAATTGCCGGCAAGTATATCCGGATACCCATCTCCGTTTACATCCCCCACCGATACCGTCTGCCACAAACCCGATGATCCACCCACCTCCAACCCAGCACCGAGCCGCCCCTTCTGATTATGAAAAACCCTCACCCCCATCCACTCCCCCACCACGATCAGATCCACCCACCCATCCTGGTCAAGGTCCGCAAACGCCGCCGAGGTCACGATCCCCGCAAACGGCAGTTCCGCAGACAACGAAAAACGCCCATGGCCATCATTTATCAATATCCTGGAAACCTGTTCCTTCAACCCATACTGCCGCGCACCGGTAAGCCCCCCAACAAAAAGATCGTCATGACCGTCCCCATTCACATCCCCTACCGCCACACAGGATTTATTCGTCAACATCTCCGGCAAAGCTCCCACCGCTTCAAAAAAATGCCCCTTCCCATCATTGAGATAAAGATGATCCGCAAGACTCACATCCCCATCGGCTTTCTCATTCCCGCCGCTGACTACATAAAGGTCCGGATACCCATCCCCATTCGCATCAAAGAAGACCGCATCCACCCCTTCGCTCCACCGGTTCCGGCTAAACACAGCCGTATCCGCCGAAAGAAATTTACCATCGGCAGTCTGTATCAGCAGACAGCCCGGCTGCCCCCTCGCTCCGCAAACGAACAGATCGTCAAGCCCATCCTTATTGACATCCGCCACCGCCATCTTCGGCCCACGGCTGGATTCGATATGGGGAATAAGATATTGCTCCTTAAAGTCCAGATAGGCGTTCTCCTTATGCCGCCATCCCACCCCGACAGCAGCGCTCACATCCTCCAAAACCGGCTTCTTCGGCGGAAAGAACACCGCCTGCCGAAAAGCCCCGCCAGCCTCATTTTGCCGGAACACCATATTACGATCGACAGCCACATGCCTTATCACCTGCCAGCGCTGATCCGGCCAAACGACCAATACGCTGTCCACAAACCCTTTCCCACCGCCAACTCCCGAACTGTCGCCAAAGCCGGCATTCCCCAACCTGTCGCCGGAGCCGGCACTTCCCAAACTGTCGCCGGCGCCGACAACCCCCAACCCAAAATGCAGTCTCGGCTCCACCGACGACATAAATCCCCTGCTAAGCATCAGCTGCTGATACTGCATCTTCCCTCCCGCAAAAACATAAGCCTTCGCCCCGATCCCAAACCGGTTCCCCCCAACACCTTCAAAAGAAAGAGAAAGCCAGCTGCGCGGCACAGACTCATTCCGCAACACCAACGCCGGTGCATTGATACAATTCACAACCAGATCCAATCTTCCATCATTATCAAGGTCCGCGTACGCTGCTCCATTGTAATAACCTTTCATACCCTCCATCCCCCACTGAGCACTGACATCTGTAAACCTCAATTTCCCATCACCCCGAAACAGATACGGATGCGATGCCCCATCAGGCATCTTCTTCAGCATTTCCCGTTGCACATCATCCGCGCTGCCGCCACGATCGGTCAAATTCGAGAAGAACAATATAAAATCCAGATCCAGCGGACGTTTGACGATCCCGCTGGAAATAAACAGGTCTTTATTCCCATCATTATCCAGATCAGCAAACAAAGGACTCCAGCTCCAATCCGTCGCCGACACACCACCGATCAGACCCACATCGCTAAAACTCACCCCATTCCCATTATTCCGCTGCAAACAATTTCTTGAATACTGGTCCTGGTATCCATTATGCGTTATCTTCTGCTCATACACATCCAGGTGTTCGCCATTGCCGTAAGTCTTCAGCGTTTTCTCCTCTCCCGGTAACATATCCGCCGTGACGACATCCAGCTGCCCGTCATTGTTGAAATCCGCCATATCATTGCCCATACTGTACCGGCTGTAATGCCGGAAATGCCCGGCCCCGCTTTCCGTAAAAGTTCCATTCCCATTATTGATATAGTAAAAGTCGTTCTCATGAAAGTCATTCCCCACATAGATATCCTCCCACCCGTCATTGTTAAGGTCCCCCACGGCAACCCCCAGCCCGTAACACAAGGCGCTGCGATAAAGCCCCGCAGCCTCGCTGACGTCCACAAAGTGCCGCTGCCCACCCGCTGAGCCGCCACCCACCATGCCGCCGCCCACTCCATCGTTTCTATAAAGCCGCTCCCCCGCGTTCACATCAAATCCCCGCCGCTTACCCGTGTCCGTAATATTCTGATTCGGATGCTGCGACTGGTTGAGAATAAAACAATCCAGGTCGCCATCATGATCGTAGTCAAAAAATACCGCCTGCGTCGCAAACCCGGAAAAATCAAGCCCATACGCCGCCGCACTCTCCGTAAAAGTCCCATTGCCATTATTAATGTACAATTCATTACGGCCCTCAAAACCCTGCATATGCGTTACAGCACAAACATAGATATCCAGCAGGCCATCCCCATTCACATCCGCCATCGTTACACCGGTACACCAATCGGCCCCACCCCCAACACCGGCTTTGGCAGTAATATCCTCAAACACAAAATTCCCTTTATTGAGATAAAGGGCATTATGCCCACGCGAGTTCGCAGCAAAATAGAGGTCAGGCAGCCCATCATTGTTGATGTCGCCAACCGCAACACCCGCCCCATTATAATAGTAGATATAACTGAGTATCCCAAGCCCCGGCCTCTCCGGCAGCTGGTTGACAAACCCCACCTTCGTATCCGCAGCAGACAGACTCCTCATCACAGGCTTTTCCCGGTGACAGGACAAAGCCATCATTACCAACACCAACACTCCAGCCATCCTGGCCGCCGCCGCAACCCGCTCCCTACCCATTCCTCCCAATACTCCGCACCACCCTGAATATCGTCTCCTCATTATCTTCATAATCCAACAGCTTTTTATCCATTGAATAAAGAAACAACGCAGGATACCGCACCGGCCGGAACCTGACAATATTCTGACTATCCCTGTCCCTCGCCCATACCCCCTTCAACCTCGGACCATACTTCTTCGCAAACGCAACGATCTTCGCCGGATCAGCCGCCGAAACAAAATACAACGCCGCTTTCCCAAACGATTCATACTCCGCGTCCATCCTTGCCACCGCCCGCTGACAATGGTCACAATCCGGGTCCACGAACACGAACAACAACAGCTTCCCCTTCGGCAGATCAGCATTCGTCAATACCCCACCACCGATCCGCTCAAACCGGATAGACGGCAACACCTCCGCCGGCGGCGGCATCCCTCCAGGCTGCGGCATCCCCACCGGCGGCGCCATCCCCCCGGGCTGCAGCGCCTCCGCCGGCGGCAAATCCCCGCCCTGCGCCCAAACACCCGGTTGCCCAAATAGCATCAATAACAACAATAACCTCATATCATAATTTTGACAGATCCCATATCTTCAGTTCACGCACCATCGCACTACCACCCTCCGCAAAAACAGCACACCCGTCTGCCCCCTCACCCGGATAGATATACTCCGTCAGCACCTGCTCCCCATCGTTCACGAACACCTCCAGCGAAGATTTGTCAAAAAGGATCCGCAGCCTCACCTTATCTCCCGACCCGGGCAGATCGACCGTTTGCCTTTTGCTGCCGCTACCCCTATCCACAAAAAGTTGATGTTTCCCCTTGTCATACCCTATTACAGCCGCTGCCCCATCCTTCCCCTGCCCGATCTTAAAACCCGCTGTCGTCGCTGTTACCAGATCGATCTCCGCATCCAGCCAATACGCATTGCCAGCTACCTTCAGCGCCATGTCACCGGTCACACTAATCCCCTTCTTCTCCGCAAACACAGCGGGCAGCCCCTTCCGCACAATAGCCGCCGGCTCCTGCAGCAACCGATACCCATCCGCCGTTTTTTTCAGACTCATATCCCGCGAGATCGACATCTGCCCCGTCCACGGCGCCGTCTTCTGCTTTCCCGGGATCATCCAGCCGATCAGCACCTTCGCATCACCCGGCATATTGTTCCAGGGGATGGCCGCATAAAAAGAATCCCCATAGTCCACCGTCAGCACGGTAGAAGAAGCATTGTCATTCACAAAGGTCTTCCCGTCAAAAGTCCCCACATAGTATTGCATGAATACCCCTCGCTGACCACCCGCCGCCGAATTCATCAATACCCACCGCGTACCCCCACCCTTCACCGGCAGCTCTATCAGCGAAGGACATTCCCAATACGCGTCCACATATCCCTGCGGACCGAACTCACTCAGTAAAGTCCAGTTCTTCAGATCAGGCGACCCATAAAAATGTACCTTATGCTCCGCCGGTATCGCCACCGTCATCACCCATTGCTTCGAGCCGGTATGCCAAAAGACATTCGGATCACGAAAATCATGCTTCTGAAGGTCGATCACCGGATTCCCGGAATAATTGGTATAGCTCCTGCCCCCATCATTACTATAAGCGATATACTGCGATTCCTTCTTCAGATTCGGCTGATGCGCCGTATAAATGGCCACCAGGCAGCCTCCGCCTTTACAAAAACCGCTCGTATTATTCCTGTCCCAAACAGCAGAACCGGAAAAGATCCACACCGTATCTCCCTTCTCCTTGTCTATCTTTTCCGGTATCGCCACGGGCAAATGCTCCCATCGCAGCAGGTCCCTCGACCGCGCATGGCCCCAGCTCATATGCCCCCATTTGTTCTCAAAGGGATTTTGCTGGTTATACAACAGATATTCCCCATTCAGATAGATAGGCCCGTTGGGATCATTCGTCCAGTTCTTAACCGGCGTAAAATGATACACCGGCCGCCACTGCGGGGTCAAAGTCTCCTCCGCACCTGATTGAGCGGAAACAAAACCAAAAAGACCCAAAAACCCCAAGCTAAACAATAGACGTTTCATAATTAATATCCTTTATTTTGTGAATACAATCCATTCGTAAAGATGATCTGCTCCTGTGGCACAGGGAAGTATTCATGCTTCCCCTTCGTAAATTGTGCGTTCAGCAGGAAGGGATGCCGTACCTTCTCAATGGAAAAATAGTTATTCAGGGTCACATCAGCAAGCCCCCACCGCACGAGGTCAAAGAAACGATAACCCTCCATCGCAAATTCCAGCCTACGCTCCCACTGTAATGCCTTGAAAGCCGTCGCCTGGTCCCATGCCGCGATATTCACCCCCGGCTTATACTCCTGGATACGATAATTGGAAGGATAAGTACCATCCGCCTTCTTTACAAGCGGACTCACATTGGCCGCCCTCGCCCTGATCTGGTTGATCAGCGGCAACGCCGCCAACGGATTCCCCAGCTGGATCTGCGCCTCCGCCTGCATCAGCAGCACATCGTCATAACGGATCACATCCATATTCACCGAAGTTCCATAAAATGGCCCCAGCTTTTTGAAACAGGGACAGGTAGCCAGCTGCAATTCCTTCATCGTCCCAAATCCTCCATAAAGACCCGACAGACGCTCCCAGCTATGGTCATAAGGAATCGCCGCATTGTACTTATAGGGATGCCCCTGGATACCCACCGTGTGATCGATCCTCGGGTCCACCCCGTTCGTCAAAAAATCCAGGCTGTCCTTCATCTCGCTTCCCAGATCGTTGAAATGATCGAACTGCGGAACGCCATTCGCATCGGTCTTGAACGCATTGACCAGGTTCTGTGATGGGATATGAAAGGCACAGCAGCCATATTGAGGCGCGCCCGCAAAATAGTTAAGGCTCGTCGACATGCTCAGCCTGCCGCCTATCTGCGTCCCGTCATTAATGGAATATTGTATGGCAAAGATGGACTCCGGCCCGTTATCATGACCATCCAGGAAATTATAGGCATAGTCCGTATTCAGACTATAAAGACCCGAGCTGATCACATCATTGGTCAGACTCACCACCTGCGTCAGCTTACCCGCATCCACACCTGTAACATTGTAATTCGCATCCTGCGTATAGGCATGATACAACAATGCCTTGGCCAGGTATGCTTTAGCCGACAATTGATTGGCCCTGCCCGGCTCACCCGGCTGCGTCGTCGGCAGATCATTTATAGCCTCCTGGAAATCAGCCTCGATATGCAGCCACAGCGAATCATTGCTCATCGTATTGGATACCTTCAGGATATCGTCATTGGAAACCTTCTCGTCAAACCACGGGATATTCCGGAACAATACCTTCAGCAGAAAATACATATGCCCCCGCAGGAATCGCATCTCCCCGATCCTTATCTTCCGCTTGGGGAACTCCGCATCCGTCAGGCCATCCAGCGCCCTCAACGCTACATTACAGCGGGAGATGGCCGCATAAGCCCTGATCCACGCGCCGGGAAAGCCAAAGTCTCCGAACCCATTGTTCGCAGGTTCCACCAGGTAGAACTGCTCGTACCTGTCCAGCTGTCCCTGGTCCCCGATATCACCACCCCCTTTATAGGCATCATCCGACCGGATGCTCCCCCATTCCCAGTTACTTGTGATAGGCGCATCCCACCAATCATTGGCAATGCCGGCATAGGCGGCAGTAGCCAGACCATCCACTGCCGTGGGCGTCGTCAGATCACTCACCGATAAGGCTCCCTGCGGCTTATAATCCAGGTATTTTTTGCAGCCGAAAGAAGATAGTATCGCTATCATCAAAAGGCCGTAACTCCATTTATTTTTTATCCGCACAAAATGTCTTTTTAGTGGTCGGATAGAATCTCGCGGCTCATCTCGCTGCGCGTTAAAATTTATTATGCTCGATTTCATGATCATCGTTTTAATAAGAATTAAAAATTCGCATTCAGACCAACCGTATAGCTTCTCGGAACAGGCCAGTTATTATAAGAAGTACGTTCGGGATCTTTGGACGTCAGCTTGCCGGATTTGATCGCGAACAGGTTCTGACCGGAAACATAGATCCTTAATCCCTGCATAGCCGCCTTGTTCGCTATCGCCTTTGGCAGGTTGTAGCCGATCATCGCATTGCGCAGCTTGAAAAAAGATCCGTTCACAAAGTAATAGTCGGATGTCCGGCCTTCATTGTTCAGGTTCAGAATCGTCAGCGCCGGTATGCTCGAATGCGTATTCTGCGGCGTCCAGGCATTGAACACGCCAGGCCCCGAGTTGGTATTGGCCGCAACAGTTGTATTGAAACCCTTCGTAGGATCATACACAGTCACCCCGCCTACACCCGAGCCGAAGAGCGTTATGTCAAAATTCTTGTAATCCGCAGAAAGCCTTAACCCAAAGATCACCTTCGGCAGGGTCGTCCCCAGCCAGGTCTGATCCAGCACATCCACCTTCCCATCACCGTTCAGATCCTGGTAACGGATCCGCCCCGGACCCGCCCCCAGCTGCGTGGCATGGTTGGCAACCTCCTGCTCGTTCTGGTAGATCCCATCGGCCTTATAACCAAAGATCGAGAACTGTGAGTGACCAACGATCGAATGGTTCTGGTCGCCGGGATAGGCCGATCTGACATCTTCCGGAAGCTTGGTGATGACATTGGCGAAATGACTCACATTCCCGGTTATCGTATAATGCAGCTTTCCGCTCGTCGTATTCTGATAGCTAAGCACGAATTCCCAGCCCTGGTTCCTGATGCTCGCTCCATTCAGCCATTGCTGCTGACCTTCCCCAACTGCCGCCGCAATAGGCGGCTGGATCAGGATATCGCTGGTATTCCGGTGGAACCAGTCGAAACTACCCGCCAGCGACTCGTTCAAAAAGCCAAAGTCAAGACCCAGGTTCACTTCCTTCGTCGTCTCCCATTTCAGATTGGGATTACCCAGCTGCGTCTGCACAAAACCGGACGGCAGCGTACCCGTGTTGATGCCCGTAAGATCATAGGCAGTACCCGTATTCAGCCACTGCGGATACGCCGGGTTCGACGTACCATAGTTCGCGTGGAACAACGTATAGGCAGACAGGTTGTCTATCGACTGGTTACCCACGACCCCATAACCAGCTCTCAGCTTCAGGTTCGAGACGGCATGCACATTCCTGAAAAATTCTTCATTATTGATACGCCAGCCGATCGTACCCGCCGGGAAGACACCATAAGGATTATTGGTGCCGAACCGCGATGAACCGTCCCTCCTTATCGTAAATGAAGCAAGATACTTGTCACTGTATCCATAGAATGCTTTGCCGAACTGGGATAACAACCGATACCCCGTTGCGCCGCCGCTCGTGGTCTGTGAACCCGATCCCGCACCGAGCTGGAAATAGTTCAGCTGCTGTAAAGCAAAATTGGTGGTCGAAGCTCCGACGACCGAGTAGTCGTCGTGTACAGACTCGATGCCCCCCAGCAAATTCAGACGGCTCTTGCCGAACTCCAAACTGTAGTTCACCGTATTGGTCCACGTGAACGTAAACTGCTTCGCCTCCTGCTGCGTAAGACTATTGAAGGAATTGACCGGCCCTTCATCCCCTATCTGCGTGATGAACTTGCCGGACGAATCGGCATAGTCGAATCCAAGGCTGGTTCGTACAACCAGCTTTTTGATGACCTCCAGCTCCGCAAAGATATTGCCATACGCCTGCAGACGTGTGGTAGTATTCCATCGATTGAGATATTGGATATCTACCGGGTTGTTCCGGTCCGTATATCCGGGACCGATAGGCCCTCCAAATGTACCGTCTGTCTTCCGGAGCGGTATCGTCGGCGCCAGGATCAGAGCCAGCGTAGGGGTCAGCGCCCCACCCGGGTCCTTGGCCGCGCCCACCTGCGAAGTCCTCGACAGCTGCAGATTCTCACCGATCCTGAGCCTCCCGTCGAAACCGCTCGTATGCGAGTTTATCCTCGCATTATATCGCTGAAAATCGGTATACTGCAAAAGCCCGTTGTTGTTCAGGTATCCAAAATCCATAAACATCCCGCTTTTCGCATTCCCGGAGGCAATACCTATATCATTGGATGTGACCAGGGCCGTTTTGTATAGTTCATTCTGCCAATTGGTATTCCCCACAGGCTCCAGCTGGTTCCCGCCGACAAAAGGTGCAATATTAACCTTGTTCAGCACGGGATTCGCATAGTCGTTATTCCAGTCGTAGGTATAAATTTGATTGACCAGGTTATTGGGGTCCGTGCTGTCGTTCACAGCCGCACGCCACAATGCCCTTCCCCTGTCCTCCGAATTCAATGCCTTTTCCTGCCAGGGCCGCTCCGTCTGCCAGGTAAGACTCGAGTTCAGCGAGATCCGGAGCTTTTCCCCATATCCGCTGCCATCCTTGGTCGTGACGATGATGACGCCGTTGGACGCACGCGATCCATAGATAGATGAAGCAGAGGCGTCTTTCAATACCTGTATCGAGGCTATCGACCCGACATTCAGGTTGGAGAAGTCCTCATAACGCGTCGTCGGAACGCCATCGATGATATACAGGGGGTTCGTATTCCCCAGCGTATTGACACCCCGGACAAGGATCGTCGGCGGAGCGCCATTACTGCCGGTCGGCGAACCATCAGCCGCAATATAAAGCCCCGGCACCTGCCCCTGTAAGGCCAGCATCGGACTCGTAGTAGGCACATCCTTGATCGTGGCCAGGTTGACAACGGACACCGCACCGGTCAGGTCTATCTTCTTCTCCGTCTTATACCCCGTCACGACCACCTGGTTGAGATCGCTGATCCCCTCCAGCATGGTTAAATTCAGCTCCGTTGTCGAGGCGCCGACCTTTATGCTTAGATTATTCATCCCGACGAAACTCAATATCAGTGTCTCCCCGGGCGAGGCGGCAATCGAGAATCTCCCCGTGGAGTCCGTGGTTACCGATCTTGTCTTGGAAACTACCGTGACACCCTGTAAAGGCTCTTTGGTGGAGTTCCTCACCACATGTCCGGTAATGATTTTTTGCTGTGCATAGCTGAACACAGCCAGCAATAGCATAGGCAACAAAATCCATACTTTTCTCATAATTATTGTTTTGTTTATGGTTGGCTACTATTTCGATACCGTTTGGTCACCGGCTCATTACGCAGTCGCCGGTTCAATGTTTGATCAATTTTCTCACCTCTTCCTTCTCATAATCCGGACAGGACCCGGCATAGCTCGCGATCAACGCTCCCATCGCGCTCGCGAACTCTATCGCTTCCGGCGGACTGATCCCCTGTTCGAAAGAATAAAGCAGGCCCGCCAAAAAAGCATCCCCGCTCCCCACCGTGTCGGCTACATCCACCCTGAACCCCGGATGCGCATAGACTATACCGTTCATATTCATCAGCGAACCCTGGCTGCCCTTCGTCAGCACAATGGTGGGGATATGGAATTGGTCCTGTAAGGCCTCGATCCTTTCCGTCTCCGACCGGTAGCCCGAGAACCAGCCGGTCAGCAATTCCAGCTCACCGAGGTTCAGCTTTAAAATGTCCACACCCTTCATCAACTTTTCAAGTATTGGCCGGTTATAATGCGGAGGACGCAGGTTTATGTCCAGGACCTTGTACGGCGCAATTTCCAGCAGCTGGTACAGGACTTCGCGGCTCGCTTCACAACGCGTGCTCAAACTGCCGAAAATAAAATAGGAAGAATCGGATAACAACGGAATGAACTGGTCATCCCATTGAATATTGTCCCAGGCCACAGGCCGGACAATATCATAATGGACATCGTCGCCTTCTCCGGAGGTCATCGTCACCCTCCCGGTGTCCAGCTCAAAATCCATCTGGAAGAATTCAGTAGAAATGCCTTCCTTCTCCATCAGCTGGATCAGCCTTTTTCCATAGTTATCAAGGCCGACCCTCGTGATCAGACCGGGTTCCATCCCCAGTTTCTTCAGGTGATAGGCTACATTCATCGGCGCCCCGCCCGGAGTGACCTTGGTAGGAAGAATATCCCAAAGGATCTCGCCGAAACACACGACGGGATGTTTCTTTTCAGATGATGGCATAACAATCGATATTTATATTGACTCACGCTTAATGCGCAGCCAGCGTATATTCTATATGTTCCAGCGATTTCCCCTTGGTCTCCGGCATCAGCTTCCACACGAATAGCAGCTGCATACACATCATGATACAAAAGAAAAGGAAGGTATTGCCGCCTCCGGCCTTCTCCGCTAAATAGGGAAAGGAAAAGGCGATGATGGCGGCCATCACCCAGTGCGTTGTGCTTCCCAGCGTCTGCCCCTTCGCCCTTACCTGGTTCGGAAAGATCTCAGAGATAAACACCCAGATCACCGCCCCCTGCGAAAAGGCAAAAAAACCGATATAGATGAAAAGAAAAACCGGCACCGCCCAGCCATTGAACTGCGCCGCATAAAAGGACCAGGCTACCATTGCCAGGGTGAAGATCAATCCGAATGACCCTATCAGCATCAGGGTTCGCCTGCCGATACGGTCGATAAAATTCATGGCTACCAGCGTAAAGACAAAATTCACCAGCCCCAACCCCGCGGTCGACAGCAATGATGAATTTATACCAAGACCCGTCATTTCAAAAATGCGCGGAGAATAATATATAATGGCGTTGATCCCCGATACCTGGTTAAAGATGGCAAACAAGGTAGCGAGCATCACAGGCGTTCGGTAACGCTTCGAGAACAACGCCTCCGGTTCCGCACCCCGACCCGCTGCCCCTTTCAAAACCCCATACGCCCTGTCATCGGCACGCCGGATATCCTCCACCACCCCGTCGGCCGTCGCCGGGTCGATCACGGCAAAGATCTTCCTCGCCTCTTCCACCCTCCCCTTATGCAGTATCAGCCAGCGCGGACTTTCCGGCACCCAGCGCAGCAGTAAAAGGAACAGCACCGAAGGCACCGACTGGATCCCCAGCATCAACCTCCAGGAATTCTCGCCCGTCAACCCGATCAGGTAATTGGATAAATAAGAAATGACAATGCCGAACACCACATTGAACTGGAAAAGACCAACCAGCTTTCCCCGCCGCCCTGCCGGCGAGATCTCGGATATATATATAGGAGCGGTAACCGAAGAGGCCCCTACCCCAAAACCGCCGATAAAACGAAAGAACAGAAATCCATACCAATTGAAGGACAAGGCGGTGCCTAATGAAGATATCAGGTAAAGTACGGCGATCCCATACAGCGTCTTCTTCCTGCCCCAGCGATCCGTGGGAATGGCGCCGGTCAGAGCGCCAATGACCGTTCCTATCAGGGCAATAGATACCGTAAGACCATGTTGAAGGGAACTCAGACTCCAGTACTTTTGAATAGCCTGCTCCGCCCCGGAGATCACAGCCGTATCAAAGCCAAACAGGAACCCACCCAATGCAATGACAAGCGACCAGACAAATACGTTTTTACTTCCCATATGGCAATCAGTTTCAGGGACCAAGATATAACCTGACCCCACTCCCCCCTTTTTGAAATCATATCCATTTTTTGGAGAAATCGAATTTGCTAAAAAAAATAAATAAATAACTGGGGCTGAATTGTTTACCTTCGTACTGGAAGAAGGCCATGTCGCTTTGATTTATGGTTTTGACACATTCTTTTCTGATATCGTTCCAATGCTTCCCATCAACCTTTCCATCCTTATCTGACAAAATTTGTGGATCGAAAAAAAATGATACGGTTTTAAAAACCCATTTTCCGAAAATCACCCAAATTTATCTGTATGATTGCTTTGCCAAATGCTGCTGCCCTTTTAATAGGTCTGTCCTTTCTCTTCTATTCCTGCTCCAATCCCGCCACAGAGAAGAAGTATCGCATCGGTTTTGCCCAGTGTACCGGAACGGAGAACTGGAAGCGGGCCACCCGCGAAGGCATGGCCCGGGAACTTTCCCTCCACCCCGCCTCCGAGCTGATCTATCGCAGCGCCAATGACAACAGCGAATTACAGGTCAAACAAATAAAGGAGCTCCTCAATCAGAATATCGATATCCTCCTGGTCTCGCCCAACGAAGCGAAACCCCTGACTTCCGTGGTGGAAGAAGCCTATAACCGGGGCATCCCCGTCGTCGTCATCGACCGCAGGACCGCCTCCGACCTCTATACCAGCTTTATCGGTATCAATAATTATGAACTGGGGAAAATGGCCGGAGATTATCTTGCTCACCGCCTCCACGACTCCGCAAACCTTATCGAGGTCATCGGACTCCAGGGTTCCACTCCCTCTGCCGACCGCCAGAGGGGTTTTGAAGACGAGATCCGGCTGAATCCTCACATCCGCATAAAGGCACGCGTTCATGGCGACTGGCTGGAGGATAAATCCACCGCGGCCTTCCTGAAAATAAAAGACCAGCTCTCGCCGGACGACGTGGTGTTCTCACAAAATGACCCGATGGCGGTCGGCGCCTACGAAGTCTATAAAAGCCTGGGAATGGAAAAGACCGCCCGCTTCTTCGGCATCGATGGACTTTCGGGCCCTGGCGGCGGTATCCAGCTGGTCTCCGATAAGATCCTCCAGGCTACCTTCCTGACCCCCACCGGGGGCGAAGAAGCCATCAAGACGGCTTTCGACATCCTGGAAAAACGCCCCTATCATAAAGAAAATATCCTGCCTACCGTTGTCATCGATTCCACCAATGTCCGGATCATGAAGCTCCAGACCGACCGCCTCAACGACCAGACAAAAGACATCGAAAAACAATATATCCTGCTGCAGGAACAGCGCCGGATCTATCACAACCAGTCTAACTTATTATATATAGCCATTACAGCCCTGATCCTGGCCCTCCTCCTCGGGAGCATCGTTTTCTTCGCGCTCAAGAACAACCGGAAGATCAACCGCCAGCTGGCCGGCCAGAACGAAGAGATCATCCTTCAGCGTAACCAGCTGATCGAAATGACGGCAAAGGCAAAAGAGGCCACCGACGCCAAATTCAACTTCTTTACAAATATCTCCCACGAATTCAGGACACCTCTGACACTTATCCTCGGACCCCTCGAAGACGCCCTGTCATCTCCCAAACTGCATTTTACGATCAAACAGAACCTGGAGCTCGTGCAAAAGAACGCCCTCCGGCTCCTCAGACTCATCAACCAGCTGATGGATTTCCGCAAGATCGAGGAAAACAAAATGAAACTCGTGATCTCGGAGAATAATATCTCCGACTTCGTGATGGAGATTGCCAACGCCTTCCGGGAGATCGCCCGCCGAAAGCTCATCTCATTCAATGTCACCAGCACCACAAAAGACCTGAAGATCTGGTTCGACGTCAACATCATCGACAAGGTCCTGTTCAATCTCTTCTCCAATGCCTTCAAGTTCACCAACGAGCACGGCTCGATCAATGTCACCGTAGACCTCGACAATACACGCGAAATGGTCCTCATCACCGTCCAGGATTCCGGTGTGGGAATGACCGCTGACGAGGTCGAACACGCATTCGAGCTATTTTACCAGGGGCACAAAAGGACCTACAAAGGCACCGGGCTGGGCCTGTCTCTCACAAAGGAAATGATCCATCTCCATAATGGCGGCATCACTGTCCGCAGCGCCAAATGGAAAGGATCCACATTTACCGTCAGCCTGCCGGTCAGCAGGTCCCGTCTTGGCGAAACCGAGACAGCCACCGAACCTTCGCTTCTTGTCCCGACCTATGAGGACATAAAGATCTACACATCTGATATCCAACCGGCATCCCTCAACGAAGAGGTCCCCGTGAATCGCCAAAAGGAACATTCCGTTCTCGTCATCGAGGACAATGACGACCTGCGCTGTTTCCTCAAAAGACGATTGGGTAATGAATACGAGTTGCACGAGGCCGAAGACGCAGTATCGGGCATCGCCATGGCTTACGACATTATCCCCGATCTCATCATCTCCGATATCATCCTGCCCGGAGAGGATGGCCTGCAGATCACAGAGACGCTGAAACAGGATCTGCGTACCTCCCACATCCCCATTGTCCTCCTCACCGCAAAGGGCACCATCGAAGACCAGATAAAAGGCATCAAGCTCAAGGCCGACGCCTTCATCGTAAAACCCTTCAACCTCGAATATCTCGAAGAGACCATCAAAAACCTGCTGAATAACCGCTCCGTCCTTCGTGAACATTATACCAGCGAGCTGCCCATTGAATCGAGGTCCAACGCCTCGACCAAGGTGACACGCAAATTCATCAACGAATTCATCGCGATTGTAGAGAACAACATCCCCAACGAAGATTTCTCCGTCGAGGATATCTGCCGCGAGATCGGCATATCGAGAGTACAGCTCTACCGGAAAGTAAAAGCCCTGATGGGGTACAATGTCAACGATTATATCTCGACGGTCCGCCTTCAAAAAGCAAAATTCCTGCTGGCAGACCTCCAGTATACCATCTCGGAGGTCGCGTCCAAAGTAGGCTACTCCTCACAGGCTTATTTCTCCACCGTCTTTAAATCAAAATTCTCGCTGACCCCCTCCGAGTACCGTGAAAAGAAAAGAGGCGGCAGGACTAGCTAGTCTGCTCATTATTCACTAACTTAGGATAGGACCCAACACCACCCATTGAACGCTCCCGGGACGATACATCAAATACCGAAAACACACCGTTATGAGAGTATTCCTGCTGACCGTTCTTATCCTTCACTTCATGACATTCAACGCCTCAGGACAGAATAAAGAGGCGGATGATCGCTACGAACAGCTCGAAGAAAAATACCGCCGGCTTAGAGATTCCCTCTCCCTTTTGCACCCTTTCATCCCGGCCATTTCTTCGGTAATGATTCAAAAGGATCAGGCAGAGATCAATCTTTTTAATTCTTTGGTGACCGCCAACCGCTACAGGGGCGACAACGGAGACATAGCGGATCTTGGCGCCCGCCAGACCTATTTTTATTCGACCCTGCAATTGACATACGGGATCTCTCAAAAGTCGAAGCTCAATATAGGCCTCGATATAAATACCATTGCCGGAAGAGTGGACCTCGACAGGACCAGCTCCGTATTCAAGGTCTTTGACTCCCACGTCGAAGGAAATAGTAAATATGCAAAAGCCGTGACATCGATCGCGCCCCGCCTGAGATGGAGACCCCTGAAAAAAAGTTATAATTTTACCATACAGACCAGCGTCGGTATCCCGATCAGCATAAGCAGCGAAAAACAGCCCGTCCTGGGACAAAGTCAATTTTATCTCCTTACTCAGTTCCTGTACAACCAGCCGCTGAGCAAACGCCTGTTCCTTTTTACTCAATACAGCTTTCAGTATAATTTCAAAAGGGATTACACTCCCGCTTCCATCATCTCTCCTTTGACCTTCTATTTGAGCTTTCTCATCCCTAAGAAGGTCATCCTTTTCGGCTTGCTTAATTATGTCCCCATCTACTCCCACTACAACAACTGGACATATCGTTATACTTTTCAGCCGGGAGGCGGATTGCAGTACCAGATCTCCCGTTCATTCCTCATCAATGGCTATTATACCAATGACATCAAAGGAAAGAATTATCCCGACTTTTCCAGCTATAATATCAGCTTAAGGTTCGTCACACACTAGATCACTGATCACAGACCAGGTTCTCATCGTTCGACCGTCTGTCGAACGTACACGTAGAGATGGTTTTATCCGTCGACGATATAAGGACCATCGTCAATATGCACGGATTGGCGGACTTTGAAGAGAACATCCCCGCATACGTCCTGTTGTTCAACGTATCGGTAAATTCTATATAATTGACATCATTATAGTTCTTTGCCTCGTCATAATGATAGAACAGTTTTCCGGCAATAGTATAATGCTGGGTGCCGTCATCCGAATTAAGATCGACGAACAGACTGTCATCGACCTTGGAGAACAGACCACAGCTCCAGTTATTCGATATCGTAGGTACATATGCCGGCGGAGGAATTGTTACGATAGAAAAATTGACCGCAGCACCTGCGACCGGCGGAGGACCGCTGACCTGCAAAGTAATGGTAGAGGTTCCTTTTTCAGTTAATACCTTTATCGTCACCGCACCCGCCGGCAGGTCTTTCGGTATAGTGGTTGTGATCACATTCCTGTTATTGGTAAAGATCACCGCCTCCTTGTCGTTGAAGGTCACCTTGAGCACACCCGACAGGTAATCCCCATAGATCAATAAAGGATAGTCCGTATAGCTGGAAGAGGGGATCGTCTTTTTCAGCACAGGAGGAAGATCATCCGTCACCTCGGGAGTCTTGAATACTTCAAAAGAAAGCCCATTGGATGCCCCTGCAGCGGTATGGACCACAACACTGACTATTCCGGGAGAGACGCCCGCCGGTACTACCGTGATCACCGAGGTGCTGTTGTTCTGCACTATCTTCGATGCCGTTCCGTTAAAGCTTACCTTATCCGCATTGGCAAGATCTGAGCCCTGTATGGTGACAGCATCTCCGATGATACCCTCTACCGGGCTGACAGACGTCAGGACAGGCAGCCTGGGTGGCGGCGGTGGCGGTGGGCTGCCTCCCTGTTTCGACTTACCGCATTGAAAGATGGTGACCAATAGGAATAAGAATAGCAGAACATGGATGTTCTTCTTTGCAGGAGATGTCATAAGAGGTGTTTTTAAAGGCCGACAAAATTGTACACTACACGCTACGTGATCAGCTTGCTCAAAACCAGCTGTGCTCTTGTATCTAATTCCTGTAGTCTTCGTTCCAATTGTAAGATTGATGTCTCTATATCCCGGAGTACCAGTTCTTTAAATCCTTTTTTTGAACCCGGGTAACTTCCCCGGTTGTAATCATTGATATCCCTGATCTTTAAATTCAGGACAAATATGTTGGAACTATGCAGTTCACCCAGCGCATAATTAAAAAATTCCCTTATCTCGATCGTTTTAGCATCGCTTTTCCAGAGATCATTAACCGTCCTCTCATAATCGTTGTGTTTCTTGTTGACATCCTGGAATGCCTCGTTGTAACTGTTTACCGCATCGGTCAGTATCATAAGGGCCTGGGGATCGTCGAATGCATGTCTTGCACTAAACTTGAACGCGTCCTTCAGGTCTTTCGCCTCATTGGTGTAATTATTAATAGCAGCCGATAGGACCCGATAAAAGTCGTCCTTTTTAGAGTCCAGGTCTCTTGCATTGTTGAGATCTTCCGTTTTTATATCCGTCTTTTTTTGTATCTCGGCCAAAATAGCAGCGAATGCCTGCTCTGCACCCTTCTGAGCTATTCCCTGTTCCGCCTGCAGCGCATTTAATTGCTTGCTCAATTGATTGCTGAGTTGCGCTACCGCTTGTGTAAGCAGTTCCTTTGGTGAATCGCCGATGATAAAATCTGTTACAAGATTGGGATCCTGTGGTACCCCTATTTCACCGCCAATTGGATAAATAATATCCCATTTACTATTTACCAGTTCCAATTTCACCGATCGCACATTGTCATTGATCGCGATCTCAAATACCCCATCTGAACCCGTAACACCTGGTCCCAGGTCTACCAATCTCACCGATATATTAATAACCTGCTGTTTATTTCCGTCCAGGATCTTCAGCCGCCCTTTGAACTTTCTCACACCCTGGCCGTCGGAATGATGGCATGGCAGCACCAGCAATAATATCAATAGACTTTGAAGTGATCGTTTTGTCATATTTATTTTATGGAGCAGGGTCAAGTTTTATCTGGTTAGGAATGGTTGAAGAAATAGTAACAGGCTCATTGAACCTTAAGACTCCATCGACAAACACCCTTAGCCTCGGTCTCTGCCCTTCCGGCAATCTTACCGTCAAAGAAAAATTGCCTTCCTCGTTCGTATGACCAGTTGCCAGACCGCTTTCAAAATCCAGCAGCGCATTTTTTACAACCTTACCCTTCTCATCCATGACCGAACCCCTGACACTCGTGGACAGCGACCCTTCCGTTCGGACAAGAGGGATATCGATATAGTCCTTATCCCTCGCGACAACCACCTCCCTGGGACCGGCAAGTTCATATTTGTCTATTCTCGGCTCTACCGTTATCGTCTTATTGTTCAGCGCCTCCGGGATATTAGGCACCTCGACCACTCCTTCATGCACATAATACCTGTTGAGCGCCTTTCCGACATAGGCAATAATAAAACCCTCATTAAAATCATTCGTCGGCTTATCCTTGCTCACGATGCGCAGCTTCACATCGAACTGACTTTTCTTGGCAAGATTCGGCATGATAAACCCTCCTCCGACTACCAGGACAAAGATCACTATCGGTCCGGACAGGTTTAAGGTCCCATAAGGTGTGGCAGAATTAGTCTTGTAAGATGCATAGGACTTCATGGCTCCGGCCAGAAAAGCAGCGCAGCTAAGCCCCAGCGGTACCAGAACGATATAATAGATATTCCCGGTAATCCCCAGGTCTTCCAGTCGCCTGCCAAAGAATATCAGCACGCCGGACGCCAGGAAGGATAGCAGAAAGGCTATTCCACTGATCCATACCCAACTGATCGGGCCATGGGATCGGGTTTCCCCGTTACCAGCAGTTTTCATAACCTGATTGACTTAAAAAATTAAAAGATTGAACTTGGGAGTATCGCCCGGGAATGGATCTTGCCAATAATTACTATGCCCACTAAATATCAATAACTATGCGGTCTAAATATAGCAGAAGTTTGATCTATTTAAATTTTTTTATATGCGATAAAATCGTTATAATATAGAATTCAATCCAAATCACAGATAGCACTCTTCCAGATCACCATATACTACTCTTCCGGATCACCGACATCGATATCCGCCACCCTGCCCACCTGCCCGTCCTGCAGACGCACCTTTATCCCACGGGAATGATACGCGGCTGAGGTCAGCAGATCCTTTACAATTCCATAGGTCAGCTTTCCGCTCCGTTGATCCTTCTTCAGGATAATGGCAACCTCCTGCCCCGGATAAATATCTTTCCTGTACTGGCCATTCATTGCTTTGTTACAATTATGATTAGCCAGCAAAGTTAATCGATCCCTCGTTTTAAAAAGAGGATCACATAGTATAAAAGTACTGTTCGGATACGATCTTGCCGTCCTTGACATGATAAACGATCAGCTCATCCATATTCAACCGGCCCATGCCCTTCATCGTAACATCCATCAACAACGCGATGCTGAAATATTCACCGGCGATCACAGGTTCGCTCACGTTGATCCCATGCACCGCCTCCAGCATACCCTGGAACTGATGTCCCTTTTCAATGATTGCATCCCGGCCTGTGACCGAAGGCATATTCGCACCTTCCGGCTCGATCCCTGCAGCGTCAGCCGTCAACAGATCCTTCTGGGCGCCTTCAAAATCGCCCTTCTTGCAATAGTCTACCAATTTGGCAGCAACTTCCTGGATAGTCATGATAAATAAATTTAAAATGTAGGTCTAACTTACCTACATTTTCCCGAATCCGACTATTAAATAATTGCGCCAAAAAATCTTTATCCTACATGCCTCAATATTTTTGGCCATTAAACATATTATTATTATCTTTTCTATGAACCGGGCTCAAAATACCAACCCTCAAATGAGATATTTCACCCTTTCCATCCTTATCCTGGTTGCCCTCAGCCTGGGCACCGGCTTCCGCGCAAAACCAGGAAAATGGCGTCTTCCCGCAACAGAGGCCGTCATCGGCTGCGCCCCTCCGTTATCGGACGGCAGGCCGGACAATAATGGCAAATTCATTCCTCCTCTCCCGGGTCTGGGCAAACACACATATACCATCAACACCCGGCAGGACAGCGCACAATTCTATTTCAATCAGGGTATCAACTTTTATTACAGCTACCATTTGAACGAGGCGCTGGCTTCCTTTAAAGAGGCGGCGCAGTTTGATTCTTCCTCCGCTATGGCCTATTGGGGACAGGCCCTCTCGATGGGACCTTATTTCAATGCGTACGTCTACAAAATGAAAAGCGGAGTTCCCGCTGCGCTTGCCGCAATGAACAGACACAGGGACAACGCAACCGAAAAGGAACAGCGCCTGATAGACGCCATGCAGAAAAGATATTCATCTGACACCACCAATGCAGATCGTCCTGAACTCGACAGGGCCTATGCCAATGCGATGTCCGGGCTGGTAAAGGAATATTCCGGAGACAACGACATAAAAGCATTGTATATAGATGCGGTGATGCTCGAACATAAATGGGATTTCTACAATACAGACCGCAGTCCGAAACAATGGACGCCTGAGTTGGTGACTCTATGTGAAACGATCCTGAAGAACGACCCCGATCACCCCGCCGCCATGCATTATTATATTCATCTCACCGAAGCCTCTGCCAATCCATCCCTCGCGCTCGCGGGCGCGGACCGGTTAAAGGACGATATGCCCGGCGTAGGACATATGGTCCATATGGCGACGCATATGTACCAGCGGAACGGACTATTCTCAAAAGGCGTCATCGTCAACGAACAGTCCAATACGGCGTCCAATATTGAAGACTCCCTGGCGCCGATGTTACAGATCCGGAAATTTGAAAATGTCCATGTATTCGCTGTCCAGGCCTTTTGCGCAATGAATGCAGGAATGTACAGGAACGGTTTGCCCATTTACCAGCGTCTGCGGGATAAGGTGGTCGCGCACGGAGAAGCATTTGAACAGGACCCCTATGCGCAATGGAACTATATGATACCGACAGTAGCATTGGTAAGACTCGGCAGGTGGGATGAGATCCTGCAGGCCAGCGCCCCCAGCCAACAATGGAAATATGCACAGGTGTTCGATCATTTCGCCCGCGGAATGGCCAATGTACGGCATAAAGATCTGTCGGCAGCAAAGTCTGATCTCGACAAGCTCGAAGCCAACCTTTCGGACGATCTTTTAAATATCCGGATGATGCCCTTCAATAAGCCGGCTGAATGCGGTAAAGTAGCCGCTGACATTCTAATAGCAGAAATACTCTTTGCAGAAGGGCGGCACGACGCAGCTATCACCGCCTTCAACAGCGCCGTGGCGGCCGACGATGCACTGATCTACCGCGAGCCCCAGCAATGGATGATCCCGGCAAGACAATACCTGGGTATGTACTTATTAAAAATGAACAAGGCTCATGAAGCGGAACAGGTCTACCGGCAGGACCTCGATAGAAATCCCGGCAACGGCTGGTCCCTGCTGGGCCTTTATCAAAGTCTTCTCGCACAGCAAAGATCCGCCGAAGCCGCCGCCGCCAAAGAGAGCTACCAAAAAGCCTTTGACTCGGCTGACGTCCACCCGGACGCCTCTGTATTCTGATACATCACCCGGAATACATACAGGCGTTCCGAACGCGGCCAATCAATTATGCGATCATGGCTGACATGCAAAAATGGGGCTCGACATCCGACTACCTGTACCTGGCTCTTCCAATTTCGTTCCCTTTCCCGTCATACCAATACATCTGTAACTGCCTGGTGTGCATTTTATGATCATAGTCTACCCTTTTGACGATCTTGTCTCCTTTATACCAGCTGGTATCCATTTCGGAATTTAGGCGTGATCCCGGAATCTTCCTGACTTTTCGGACAAGATCACCCTCCCGCTCATATCGGTAAATAACAGTGGTATCACCTTCGGCATCGAGGCAAAAATCAGCTTCCCTCACTCCATGCGAATAGGTTGTGGTCACCATACTCTCAGCCGGCCTGCCATATGATTGCGTCAGGAGATTCCCCTCTCTATCGTACGTAAATGAAACTATAACTGTATCATAATCAACGCTTTTCAGATCATCATCAGCATGAGCCAGTGCGCTGTCAATATTCCAATCAGGCTCCAGTTCAATTCTCCGTCTTAATTCAAAGCGCAGAACCTCCTTATTTTTTTGATCATAGACACTTTTAACAAGCCTGGATAGTCTGCTTTTCGAATTCTTTATGTCCGTCTCTACGTGAAGCACGATATTCCCCCTGAGGTCATACTTTTGGACCGTCCTGCCATCGAGTTCCCAGGTGCCCGACTTTTTTAAGTAACCAAAATTCCTTTCTTCGATTAATTTCCCTTTGTCATCGAATATCCGCGTAACAAGCGTATTTACAGATAAATTCTTCCTTCCATGCTGAAGATCGTACCATATCTCGAGCGTCGAATCCGCTAGTCCATTCCTGTTATATGTATGAATTCGAACCGTACTGTCACTTATATCCCATAACCCTGAACCGCCTACCGGTTGACCATTCTTTCGCTCGATATTGTGGCACGAGCACATCAGAAAGACTATTGCAAAAAAAGCCAGCCCTTTATATTTCCCGATATTCATTAGCCGAAAAGATAAGAAAAATTATCGTTTGATCTTCATGACGATCATTTCACCTCATATCCCGTCCCCACGGACAACGCCTCCCATTCGTCAACCTCTTTTGTCATCTGTTCCGTCTTCTTTCTAAAGGAATCTATCGCATCCTTCCCGATAGGCAGATGCAACGGAGGATTCTCCGTGTTGGCAACCCTCACAATAAGCTGGGCAAGCTTAGCAGGGTCACCGGGCTGATTGCCATCGAAATGACTGATGAACCCCCTGACAGTTCCAACCGTATCCTTGTAAGCGTCAAGGACAATTCGCGATGACTGGTAGGATTCGGTGGAAGCAAAATTGGTCCTGAAAAAGCCGGGAGCCGCGGATGTAACATGAATGCCAAGCGGCTTTACTTCCAGCGCAAGCCCCTCGGAGATGCCTTCTACCGCAAACTTGGTAGACCCGTAAAGACCAAAACCCGGTGACGATGCCAGATAACCGAAAAGCGAAGAGATATTGATGATATGACCGGAATGCTGGCTTCGCATATGCGGCAGTATCGTCCTTGTGACATTCAGCAGGCCAAATACGTTGGTATCATATTGTTTTTTCACTTCTTCATCGGTGACCTCCTCCGTCGCACCAAGCAAACCGTACCCCGCATTATTGACCAGGACATCGATCCGGCCAAAACGGGCGATGGCTTTCTCTACCCCTTTTTTTACTTCCTCTTCTTTTGTCACATCCAGTGTGACCACCAGCGTTTCACCACCGGCCAACGCCGACTCAAGCCTTTCGGCATTGCTTCTGACAGTACCCACTACCTTGTCGCCCGCCGCAAGAGTAGCCTTCACGATCTCGAATCCAAAACCTTTTGATGCGCCGGTAATAAACCAGACCTTTTGCTTTTTCATAAACTTATTTTAAATTTGACCGATCGGTCTTTTTTTGCACAAAAAAAATTTACTCCTTAAATTGACTGTTCGTTTATCATCTGCTTAAGAGTACGGGCTATGACCTTCATTTTACTATTATTCCCCGCGATCCTGCTGATCACCACACCCCCTTCAATGGTAGCAAACATCATCGTCGCAAAATCCTTATAATTCCAGTCGGGTCTGAAAACCCCTTCGCTGATCCCCGCTTTTATCAGCTGCACGATGGTGTCCTGGCTTCTTTCGATCACTTCACTGACCTTTTTCCTGACTGGCACATTGGTATCATCCGCTTCGGTCCCAAAGTTCATCATCGGACATCCCCCCATAACAGGAGGATTCATCGGATCGATAAAGACATCTATATAGGCAAACAACCTGGCTTTCGCCCCTTTCTGCTGACCGACAGCAGCCATCACCTTTTTGCTGAGAAGATCCATATTGTGATCCACTGCCGCACTGGCAAGAACATCCTTGTTGTCAAAATGAACATAAAGACTCCCCTTTGATAATTTGGTAGCCTCCATAATATCGCTCATCGCCGTAGCCGCAATCCCCTTCGTGTTAAAAATAGGGGCCGAACTCTCGATTATGAACTGTTTGGTTCTTTCTGCTTTTGTCATATCCTTCCTTTTTACAACA
>DATJJA010000232.1:0-24667 GCA_035492595.1 Puia sp. | reverse complement strand
CGTTGTCGATTGCGATGGGGTAATCCACTTTCATTGTTTTGAGGGCGGGGCGGACATTTTCCAGGTTGTTTTCGAATTCGAACTCGGGGGTATGTATGCCGATCACCACCAGTCCCTGGTCCTTGTATTTTTCGCTCCAGGCGCGGATATAAGGTAGGGTGCGCAGCCAATTGATGCAGCTGTAGGTGCAAAAGTCGATCAGTGCGATCTTACCGGCGAGGGTGGTTGCGGAGATGGGTTCGGTATTGATCCAGGCCTTGGCGTTCTTGAGGGAGTTGAGTACGTTGTCGGAGGTGGGGGCTGCGCCGGAGTCGGGGAGGTCGGGCTGCGGAGCGCTGGCGGAGCGGGGGCTGCCGGAGGTGGCGCCGGCTGAGTCTTTTTTGCCGGGTTGTGATCCAGCTAAGCTGATCATGCCGAGTCCGGCTGCGGCGGCCAGGGCGGTGGCTGCGAGGCCTAAGAAGCGGCGACGGCTGTTTTGAGGGTGTTGGTGCCGGTTGCCCGGAGGATGTTGGTGCCGGTTGTTTGGGGTATTCTTTGCCATATTGATAGTCGATTGCATTTTCTATGTAAGGGGGATTGGGTTTTGATGTTAAAATTATTGTTTGTGATGAAGTGAGTCAAGAGGTAAGT
Source organism: Puia sp. (assembly GCA_035492595.1). Classification (GTDB taxonomy): domain Bacteria; phylum Bacteroidota; class Bacteroidia; order Chitinophagales; family Chitinophagaceae; genus Puia. Next base: position 24,037 of record DATJJA010000232.1, on the reverse strand, counting down.
CGTGAGTTGGACTAATCGGGCCGTGAGGCGGGCAGAAGGAATGGTGAGGTTTGAAAGGGTCAGGCTTGTTCCTACAGCATCAGGGGAGTTAAGCTGACGGGCGAACTATCCCGGAGTCATGGTGATGGTAACCGGACGGTGAGCATTATTCATCCTTCAGAATATTAACCGGATTGCTCAGGGCGGCGCGGATGACCTGCAGACTAATGGTGGCGCAGGCGATGGTCATAACGAGTCCGGCCGTACCGGCGAATACGGGCCAGCCGATGGGGACCTGGCCGGAGAATTCGTGGAGCCAGCGATGCATGATCCAATATGCAATGGGCATTGCAATGATAAGGGCGACGAACACCAGGCGTAGGAACCCTTTCGACAGAAGGACAACGAGAGTGGAGACACTCGCGCCAAGAATTTTTCGGATGCCGATCTCCCTGCGACGCTGGTCGGTGCTGAAGGAGGTGAGGCCGAAGAGTCCTAGGCAGGAGATCAGGATGGCAATGGTAGTGAAGCCGTTGATGATGCCGGAAAGGCGCCGGTCGGCGGAATAGTTTTTTTGGAAGTCGTCGTCAAGGAAGCTGTAGGTGAATGGTTCGCCCGGATTTTGTTTGTGCCAGACAGTTTGGAGGGTAGTGACCACCTTATCGATATTGGCATTGGCGGCGTGGACGATGGCATAGTGGTAAGAGTTCGTATTATTGAGATAGAAGATAAAAGGGGTGATGGATGCATGGAGGCTTTCGTAATGAAAGTCCCTGACCACGCCTATGATTTCGTCTTCGTTGGTTTCCCCTTTGTAGGTGCTAATGAGTTTCTGCCCGAGAGCCGCCTGTGGGGAGGCGAAGCCTACTTTTCTTACGGCTTCTTCATTTATTATGACATGGCGGAGGGTGTCGGTGGCGATATGGTCGAAGTCAAACAGGCGGCCGGCGACGATCTGTATGTCGAGGGTCTTCAGGAAGTCTTCGTCCACGTGGTTGATACGCAGCCTTTGTCCTGCGCTGACGCTTTGGCCTTTTTTATGAAAATTGTCGTCGCTGGCATTGACAATGCCTGGATAATATGCTCCTGCGCCGACGGAGAGTATGCGGTGATCGGTTTGCCATTCGGTTTTAAGGGACCGGTAGAGGGTGCGGGCCTGTGCGCTTTGCAGTGGGATTACGATCTGCTGATCTTTGGCGAAGCCCAGATCGGCTTTTTGGAGAAAGTGTAATTGATCATTAATGACGAGGGTGACGATGATCAGTGTGACAGAGATGACGAATTGAAAGACTACCAGGTTGTTACGCAGTGAAGGGGCGGCAAATGAGCTGGTAAAGCGCCCTTTGAGGACGGCTACGGGGTTAAAGGAGGACAGGTAGAAGGCCGGATAACTTCCGGCGACCAGGCCCGTGAGTCCGACGAGGGCGGCAAAGAAGGCAATGGTCTTTGCTGCGGAGGAGAAGTTTACCGACAGTGATTGTCCTGCAAGCTTTTGGAAGATCGGCATGATGAGTCCGCAGAGGCCGAGGGCAAGGATGAAGGCGATGAAAGCCATCATCAGGGATTCCCCAAGGAACTGACCGACGAGGGCGCTTCTTTGGGCACCCAGCACTTTGCGGACGCCGACCTCGGCAGAACGCCGGTGCGAGTGGGCGGTGGACAAGTTCATGAAATTGATGCAGGCGAGCAGGAGGATGAGGACCGCCACGGACCCGAGGATATAAAGGTAGGTTGGGTTACCTCCGGCTGTCATTTCCATCATATCGGCGTGGAGGTGGATGTCAGCGACGGGCAGCAGGAAGTCCTTGCGCCAGAAGCCGGCTTCCCGGAGGTCTTTCCCGGCATATTTTTCGATGAAGGCTGGAAATTTCGCTTCGAGCTTTTTGGCATCGGCGCCGGGTTTTAGCAGGACGTAGGTGGTGTACATGTTATCGAAGGCCATGTTGGTGCCGTCCTTTTTCATCCGTTGTTCGATGCTGCCGCCGTTGAAGGACATAATAAACTCGGGGTCTGCATGGGTAGGACCTTCGACAGGCTGGAAGACGCCGGTGATCCGGCAGTCATGGACGCCGTTGAGGCTGCTGTTGATGCGAAGGGTTTTGTTCACGGCGGGCGCTGTTCCGTAAAGGGTTCTGGCGAGCGAGGCCGAGATGACGACGGTATTGGGTTGGGTCAGGGCGGTCTGTACATCGCCTTCCATGAATCGATAGCCAAAGAGGGTGAGGAAGCTGTTGTCGGCGGCGCTGCCTTTTTGTTCGTAGAAGCTGTTGAGGGTGCCGTCGGCCCGGGTGGACTGGAGCAGGGTCTTGTATTCGCCGAAGAAGCTGAAGGTGAGCATGCGCGCGGTTTGGCTTATTTCGGGGAAGTCGGTTTGCAGATTGGCTGCGGTGATGGCAGGTGAGCAGGGAAAACGGTCTTCCTTGCCGTCGGTGACGAAGATGCCGCCCACCTGGTAGATACGGTTGCCGCCAGGGAGATGCTTATCGTAGGATATCTCGTGGTGGATGTATAGGAGGATGAGCATGCAGCCCGTCAGACCGATGGAGAGGCCTGCGATGTTGATGAAGGAGAAGAGTTTGTTTTTTGTTATGCTGCGCCAGGCGACGATGCAGTAGTTTTTTAGCATGAGACAAGTTACGAAAAGAGGTATGTCGGCAGCGCGTCGGTTGATGGGCGGCGCGAGTGAGGGGATGGGCGGTGTGGTGTTGAGGTCGTGCAGTATGGTGTTGAGGTTGCGCAGTGTTCTTATGTGACTGGCGGTTTATGGCGGGATGCTTTGAAGAAATAGTAAGGGTTTATTGCGAATTTGTAGTAAATTTACTACAATAGTTTTCCGGCTAACTTATGAGGATAAAATTCTTATTCCTATTCTGTTTTTGGGGAATAGGTGTCGAATGCATAAAGGCTCAGAACGGCAAGAGCGATCTCTCTCCTGCGGACAGGAACAATTATGATATAAAACAATATAATAGCGAGAACGGTCTGCCTCAAAACAGCGCTACCGCTTTGTTACTGGATAAAAATAATTTCCTGTGGATAACCACGCAGAATGGGCTTGCCAGATTTGACGGCCGGCGATTCAGAATATACGACAAGTCAAATACACCTGCGATACGAAACAACCGTTTTTGGGTGATCGCCGAATCGTCGCAAAAGGAAGTATTGCTGGGTTCCTCCTTTGATCCAGCTGAAATTTATAAAGTAGGGCCGGATTATAAGGTAGTTATCGACACCCTCAGAACGCGTATTCCCCACAAGTTCCTCCATATCAATTCAAAGGGTATTTTTGATTGTACTCCTTTGTTCGACTATTATGCAAAGGCCAGGGATGGGATAGATACTGTGTTCCTTAATGGTCTTTGTTCCTCCGTGACGTATCTGATCCTGAATGATAATGAAATGGTTGTCCGGGACAGCCGCAGCGATTGGTATTACCTCAACAATGCATCTGTGGAGGTGAAGAAATTGACGGTCGGAATTAAGGATGAGGTTGAGTATGTTTTCGGTCTTCAAGGAATATTTTGTGTTTTCACTGAAAGAGGCGAATGGCATTGTTTCAAACAAGGCAGAGAGAAAAAGATACAGGTGGATAAAGCGATATCCGCCCTGCTAAAGACGGCTCTTTCCGGGTCCGGGCAGAAATTGATTATCGGCCGCCCCGGGGGGGATCAAGTGATATTCAGGAATCAGAATGATATTTATGAATTAAGCCTTCACAATGATGTGTTGAGGGCTGAACTTATTTTTCCGGACCTGAAGATCCTGGATCAGCTGATCGCTACTTCTTTTTTGTTCGACAAGAAGAACCAGCGGCTTTTTATTGCGACCGTCACTACTGGTTTTTTTATCGTTACCAAGAGATTATTCAAGGCGGTGACCTTTAACTCTCCCGATCGGCTTGATAATGCTTTTAAGGCCATTCTTTTACTTCCCAACAAAAATATCCTTACGGGCAGTGGGATCCTGGACAAAAGCAATGAGAAAGATCATGTTTTATTCAGGAAGGAGCTGAGGCCCGATGGAAATTGTATCTATAAGGCAAGGGACAGATCCATCTGGGTAAGCAGGGATAAGCAACTGCATATTTATGACAGTAATTTTTCCAGGGTATTAGCCGTGGACAGCCCTCAGCTGGACTCCTATATAAGCTGTATCATTGAAGATGCCCGGCATACTATCTGGATCAGCACGCTTACTTCCCTGTTAAAAATAGAGGGTGGAAAACTGCAATATGTCTTTAAGAATCATCGTCCGTTCATCAATCACAATATCGAATCGATCACGGAAGTATCGCCGACGATAATTTGGATAGCCTGCAGGGATGGGATCTACTTTTATGATATAGCCAAGAATAGTGTCGGGGAGAAGGCTGTCCTGCCTCATGTATATGCCCGAAATTTTTATAAGGCAAAGGACAGCAGCATTTGGGTAGCTACCTACGGAAATGGATATTTTAAGTATCATAAGGGGAAGTTCATTGCGTTGCCGGTGGATGCGCAGAATTACCTGTCCACTGCCCATACTTTTTTGGAAGATGACTCAGGTTTTTTTTGGATCAGCACCAACCATGGATTGTTCAGGACCTGGAAAAAGGATTTGGATGATTTTGCCGTAGGCAGGAACAATGGCTTGTATTATTATTATATCGATAAATCATCCGGGTTTAATACCAACGAGTTCAATGGGGGGTGTAACCCTGCGTCGCAGACAGACGAGGACGGCAATTTTTACTTCCCGTCCCTTGATGGGATCGTGTATTTTAATCCCCGCAAGATGCAACCCGAGATGCCTGACAGGGAAATTTTTGTGGATGATCTTTTCGTTGATTCGATGAGGCTGGATTACCGGAAGATACATACGATAAAGCCCGATTTTCACCGGTTGATCGTAGATGTCACTACTCCTTTCTTTGGGTTGGAAGAAAATTTAAAGCTCGAATATACTCTCGATTCCAACGGGGGGAAATGGTATCCTGTAAACAGGGATGGCAGGATCACGATCAACAGGTTGCCGCATGGGCAGTATGAGCTTTTGGTCAGAAAGCATAATGGGGATGCTGAAAATCGTTTTACACATATGACGATTGCTTTCAAGGTGCGGCCTCATTGGTATAATCACTGGATCTTTTTCACCTTGCTGGCGTTGGTGGCCGCTGGTCTGCTGATCTTTCTGTACAAGCTAAGGACCAGAATACTCCTGCGGCAGAATTTGCGGCTGCAGATGAAGGTTGATGAAAGGACTTATGAACTGGAGCAAAGTACAAGAATAAAAGAGAGACTTCTTTCGGTGATCATGCATGATATGCGCAGTCCGATGTTTTCGCAAGCTCTTCTGATCGACCATTTGCATAAGAATTTTCATAAGTTCAACGAACGGGAATTGGACGAACTGTTCTTTTTGTTAAAAGATTCCAGTAACAGGCTCTGCCAGTTCAGTACTGATTTTCTCATCTGGTATGATAGTCAGAGGCAAGGGTTTTCGATAGAGAGAGAGAATATTGAATTGGTCGATTTTATAAAAGAGACTACGGTTATTTACGAAAGCATTGCCCTCCGTAAGGGATTAAACTTTTATTGGGATATTCCATCCGGGCTGGTCCTGATCTCAGACAGGAACATGCTTGCCATTGTTGTGCGGAACCTGGTTGATAATGCCGTCAAATATACCGGCTCCGGAAGTATCGGTGTCAGTGCGTGGCAAAAGAATGGGGATATCAAGATACAGGTGAAGGATACCGGCCAGGGGATGACTGCTTCAAAGATAGAGGAGTTGAGGTCTTTCGATGAAAAAGAGACAAGAACGCCGGGACCTACCTTTGGATACCGGTTCATTATGGAGCTGGCGCGAAAGTTGAATGGCGAAGTGGAAATTGATTCAGCGCCGGCGAGAGGCACGACGGTTGTGGTCAGCTTCAAAGTTTAGAGATCTCGACCTGGTACATTTTGGCCAGTTCGTCCAGGTCACGAACAGTCCTTATTTTCAGCTTTTCGAATATTCTTGTCTTATATGTTCCGACTGTGGAGGAATGAACGTTCAGGATTTTTTTTATTTCCAGCAGCGAATAACCATGCAATAAATATTTAACCGTCTGGATCTCCCTGTCCGAAAGCTTTTCAAAAGGATTGCCCCCTCCTTTTTTTGAATGCATCTCTTCGGTAAGATCTTTTCTTATCTTCCTGCTGATATAGAGCTCTCCACGTAATACGCAAGTAATTGCTCTTTTAATTTCTTCGGCATTTGATTCCTTATTAAGGTATCCCAGAACTCCGAGCTTGATAAATCTTTTTGCATATAGTTCTTCCGAATTCATACTGTAAATAAGGATCCTGCAATGCTCTCTGTAGGCAAACAGATTAGTGACCAGGGTGATAGAATCCGTACCGGGCATATTGATATCCAAAACGATCAGCTCATAGTTGTATTTTTTTACCCAGGAAATTACATCGTCCCCATTAGAGGCTTCATCAATAACCGTAAATGGGAGAAGTTCCTGAATGATCAGTTTGATGCCTGATCTGACTATTGTATGGTCGTCGGCTATTAATATCCTATTTGTTTCCATAACTATTTTTGACTCTTGTTAGATATTAGGCGGACAAGGCCTCTAAAATTACTTATTTTTTCAATATCTCTTAACTGATTGATTGTTAGTCATATACAGTGCCGTGGGTAACCGCATGAGCATTTTTTTTGCGATGTCGTTATTTTGCTACAATCGATTTAGCAGATATAAAATATTTTTGAATTACCTCTGAAAGTCGAATTAGAATTGCCGTACTCATTGAAACTGCTAAACTGGTCCGTACCCTATAAAGCTTGTATTCTTATTTATTACATTGAAAATTCAATTTTATGAATACCACGGTGTCGCTGCACAGGCTTGTCTCTGAGCTAGTGGAAAGCTTGTTGCCATTAACGGTAAAACGTCATAGTCTTGTCCTGAACGAAGTTCCCCGTGATCTGTACATCGGGGCCGACGAGAATATGCTGGCTTATGTACTTTGGAGCCTGATCAATGGGGCCATTCAAAGTACGCATAACGAGTGTATCCATATAGAAGGCATTTCTATGGATGACTGTATGATGATCCGGATAAAGGATGTGGGCACTTATTTTCGTCATGCTATTTCCAGTGACTACAGGCAGGTGCAGCATGTGGCTGAAAGGTTGGGAGGCAGCATCAGTTTCGAAAACGGCAGGAATGCGGCGTTCTGTATCTCGAACAGTCAACTGGCCGCCTAAAGATTTGTAACACGTTGACAGTAAAATATTTGGTGTGTTTGCTTCGGCGAACAGATTAGCACTGCTACACAGAAAAGCCCTCCTGACTTTGTCAGGGGGGCTTTGGTTTGCGGGATGTAAAGTCAGGGGGGGCTTTGGTTTGCCGGGTGTAAAATTTTTTGCCTAATTTCCCGGGACCATAAATCGGCATCAATTCTTGAAACCGGGTAATCGCATCCACAGGGTAAGAAAAAATCTGCAGCAAGGCATGGAGCTTGCCTGGGCTGCTTCTCCGCGTCTATTGATCCGCTTCACCCTGCTGGGTATGTTCAATGCCATTATGCCTCCGATATCGGTCTATCTGAGCGCGGTGCTTGTCAATAAGATCGCCGAAGCGCACCAGCGTTCGACCACATTTCAGGCAATCCTTCCGATCATCATTGGCCTGTGGGTGACCATTGTGATACAAAGGGCGCTGGGCGCCTATATTGGTTATAGCAGGAACCTGTATGTGCGTCGGGTGGAACTGGAGGCCGAACGCCGGCTGCTGGCCAAGGCTGCGACGATCGACATGGGGCATTTCGACAATTCCGACTGGTACGACCGCCTCGCCCGCGCCAAACGTGATGTGTCCTGGCGGCCGGGTGATCTCACCTGGTCGGTGCTGGGGCTGTCCGGTAATATTGTAACGATCGTGCTGATGGCCGGGCTTCTTGCGAGTCTTCACTGGTTGCTGGTTGTCCTGGCTTTGGCCGCCTCTTTCCTGTCGCTGGCTATCGAAAGCCGTGTCACGGCTAAATTATATAAATACTATTACAAAGAGACGCCGGAAGAAAGAGAGCGGCAGTATATCGGGGACATGTTCGTACAGTCCCGCACTATTAAAGAGATCAGGGCCTTTGTTCTGGGTGACTATCTGCTTGGAAGATATCGCAAGCTATCCGAGGACCTTTTCCGGCAGCGGGAGCAGATCTTCGCGTCGAGTAAACGCATCTACATGCTAAGCGGGATCGTCGCGGGCACCATCCTTGGTCTTGCCTATGTCTTCGTGGCGTTGCGCGGTATTTCGGGCGCCATCAGTCCGGGTGGCGTCGTACTGGTGATCGGTGCGTTCACTGCTGTTTCCGGAACCTTGGGGCAGATCACCAGCACTTTTGTGGCGGTCGATCAGCATACGGCCTTTCTCGAGGATTATTTCTCTTTTCTGTCGATCGGTCCGCTGGTGTCGGTACCGCCGCATCCGCGTAGTATTCCTCCGGGCAAGATCGGCAGCATCGAATTCGACCAGGTTGGCTTCTCTTACCCCGGGGGATCAGGAGTTGCTGTCGAGGATCTCAATCTTCAGATCCGGAGCGGTGAGCTTCTTGCGCTTGTCGGTGAGAACGGCGCGGGAAAAAGCACGCTGGTCAAATTGCTGCTGCGATTTTATGATCCGCAAAAAGGTTCTATCCGCATCGGAGGCATCGATATAAAGGAGATGGACCCTGAACAGCTGCGAAGCCGGATCGGCGTGCTGTTCCAGGATTATGCGACCTATGAGCTTTCGGTGAGGGAAAATATCGTGATGGGCTGGCCGTATAAAGAAGCCAGGGAAGAACAGGTTGCCAAGGCTCTCAGAGATTCGCATAGCGAATGGCTGGTAAAGAAACTGCCGAATGGTCTCGATTCGAAGGTAGGCCGGTTATTCGAAGGGGGGCATGATCTTTCGGGCGGCGAGTGGCAGCGTCTTGCCCTGGCGCGCATCATGTACAGGAATGCTGATATCTGGATACTGGACGAGCCCACGTCCTCTCTCGATCCCGAGGCCGAGGCTTCGATCTTTGCCGAGCTGAAGGAAAATTTGAAAGGGCGTATCGGGATCGTGATCTCTCATCGGTTTTCGACGGTTCGCATTGCCGATCGGATTGCGGTGGTCGCAGACGGGCATGTGACTGAATTAGGCAGCCATGAGGAATTACTGGAGGCTGGCGGGCGGTATGCGGAATTGTTCGAGCTGCAGGCGGCGGGATACCGGTGAGTGGGTGGAAATTCAAATATCAATGTTGGTTTTTGGAAGACGCTTTTGGGTTTTGCGGAAAATTACTTCTTCACGGGCAGATTTCCCGGAGGATGCTGATGAAAGATCTGTGTCATAAGCTCATATAGTTCAGGGTGTCGTTGCTTAAACAGTCCTGGTTGTTCGAAGAAGTATTCGGCTGCAACGGCCAGGAATTCCGCCTTGTTTTTGGAGCCATAGATATCAATGTCTGATCTGCCGGCCTTTATGGCGGCAATATTGTCTGCCATGAGTTTCAGCCAGGGGAGGCTGTATTGTTTTTTCAGCAGGGCTTCGGGCAGTCCGTCCACGGCGCCATCTTCTTTATCCAGCAGGTGTACGAATTCGTGGATGCCGGTGTTCTCCTTGCCGGAAGTTTCGTCAAAACCCTGGTGCAGTGCCGGTTTTGATAAGGTCATCAACATTTGCATCGGGCCATCGCCCACCATTCCCAGGACGTCCCTTCCCTTTCCTTTTGTGGAATAGTCATCGGCGTTGAAAGTATTGGAGTAGAGCCATACATCCCTCAGATTGTAATAGCGCCATTCGGGAAAGCCGAAGATCGGTATGACGGCGCTGGATGCTACCAGGAGCCGGTCCAGGTCATCTATGGGGGTGTCGACGCCGGTGATGCGGACGTAGCCCAAAAATTCTTTCAGCTTGGTCTCGAAGCGGGTTTTTCCAGTTTCATCGAGCGAGCGATAGAAGGAGACATGTTTTGTCAATAGCTCCTTATAGCCATCCGGTAGTTGGATCTTCTTCAGCGGCTTTTTGTAGAAGGCGATACTGAGGGCTGCGAGGGCTATTATTATTAAAGCGAGAATGGGTGTCAAGGTATTTGTTATCTGTTGCGGGGAAGGTACAAATTTATTGCGAAGCGGGTTGCAGAGCTGCGGGGCGGAGGTGAAGCGGGCTGCGGAGCTGCGGGACGAGGATGGAGCGGGAAAATTTTTTCGCCATGAAATTTTGTGGATTAAAAAAAAGAGTTCTACTTTTTGTCCTCGCTGGTGTCGCCTCTTTTTATTTCGTGATATATATAGCAATTATGTTTAAATGGATAATGGTTGCCGCGTGCGTGGCGGTGGGGGTTGGAGCGTCCGGGCAAGGTGGTGGAGCGCCCCGGCACGGGGGTGGAGTGTTGGGGATGGCAGTTGGAGCGTCCGGGCAGGGCGTACGATTTGGTTCATCGGATACTGCGCTGGTGCGGGCGTTTGGCTGGGCGAAGGAGCAGGCGCTTCATTACAAAGGAAGGCCGGAGGACCCGGTGGGGCCGTGGTATGAGTCGGCGCTGCCGCCGAGAGATGCTTTTTGTATGCGGGATGTGTCGCATCAGGCGGTGGGAGGGGCTATCCTTGGTCTGGATGCGGAGAACAGGAATATGCTGACCTTATTTGCGCGGAATATATCCGAGTCCAAAAATTGGTGTTCGTATTGGGAAATGAACAGGATGGGTGTTCCGGCGCCGGAGGATTATCGCAGTGACAGGGAGTTCTGGTATAATCTGAATGCGAATTTCGATGTTCTTTCGGCGACCTGGCGGCTGGCGGCGTGGACCGGTGACAGCAGTTATATTGGCGATGCGGTATTCAGGAACTTCCAGGAGAAGACGGTGGGGCCTTATATTGAGAGCTGGGTGCTGGATGCGGATTCTTTGCTGACGAGGCCGGAGCATCCGAATGCGCCGAGACCCTTCAATGTCGATGATGCTTTTGACCGATGCCGGGGTTTGCCCTCTTATTCTGAGGGCATCCCTAATATCAAGATGGGGGTGGACCTGGTGGCGGCCCTGTACCGGGGGCTGATGACGTATGCTGCTGTTTTGCGTCACCGGGGTCAGACTGCTGCGGCTGAGGAATATACAAGGCAGGCGGAGCGGTATAGGTTGCGTCTCGAAGCAGACTGGTGGAACGATACGGTGGGACGTTACAACACCTGGTACAGCAATGACGGTCATTTCGGAATGGGGGAGGGAGAGACCTTCCTGTTGTGGTTCGATGCGCTGCAGGATACGGCGCGTGTCCGGCGGACGATAGAGCATCTGGCGTCGAAAACCTGGAATATTGAAAATACATCTTACCTGTCTTATTTGTTTTACCGGGAGGGCTATTGGAATCTGGGGCGTAATACCATCCTTTACCTGGCGAACCCGGGCACTTCGCGAAGGGAGTATCCGGAGGTTTCTTTCGGGGTAGTGCAGGGAGTGGTGATGGGGCTGATGGGCATTGATGTAGTGCCTGGTACGCGGACGGTGACATCGTTCCATCGGACGCGCTCTAACGGAGAAGTATGGGTGACGGAGCTGCCGGTGCTGGGGACGGTGTTGTCTGTACGGCATAAGGGGACGTGGACGACGGTACTTTCCAATACCGGGAGCCGGGGGATCGTGTGGCGGGCCTGTTTTGCGGGTGAACATGAGCTGGCAAGGGTGGGAGAGAAGAGGATGAAGATGATGCAGGAGCGGGACAAGTGGGGGCATGTGGTCTCTTATGTGGAGGTGCCGGTGGCGGCAGGGGGTGAGGTGAGGGTGGTGGTCAGGTAATGGAATGCTGGGCAGGTTATGGGGTAATATGCGTCTCTGCCCAGCGCATGTGGTAGCACTTGATGGCGGTGTGCCCCAGCTTTTTAATAAGCCTGTAATTGACAACTGCACCGACGGGCGCCCCGATAACAGGGATCAGCTGAGCTAATTTTGCAAGATCGATATAGTCACGGTATTCCTGCTGAAGGCTGCGCCAGTCAAACTGGTGAATATCTTCGGGGAGGTTGGTGGAGGTATCTTTCCAGTTCTGCATGTTTAGAAATACCTTTCTCCTGTGTTGTGCGCTGGAGAACGCCAATTGGAAAATGTGCAATAGATAGACACGTTCTTTGTAATCGGCCACTGAATGACCATAGATCGAGGCGATCTCGAAGAGTAATTTTATTTTGATCGCTATGAGCAGTGGAAAGTCGGCTAGGCCCAGGAGTATGCCTCCCGCCCCTGTTATGGCCCCTTCTGCTGCTGCCGTGGTCTGGTAGAATTTTATTTTGTCTTCCGCTGCCCGATCGGTTTCTTCCAGGCTTGCGGTTTCCTTTTTGCCAGTCGTCCACCGGGCGCCGAACAATACACCGCGGATCATTTGTTTGATCGTCTCTGTAATTGCTCTATGCACTTTTTCCGGGATCCAGCTGTTGAGCTTGTCCTGCAAGGCTTTTGACAGCCTGTTGAAGTAGCCGGGTTTGCGCAGCATCTTCTGTTGCCACCGCCGTAATTCATGCATCACTTTTTGCTCATAGGCCACCATGAAAGCAAAGGTAGGCAAGGAAAGTGATTAGCGGAGGCAAGGGAATGCAGTGTGACAGGGTATGGATCAAGGTTGCGGGCACTGTTCATATTATATTTGGTTGATATGCGAATAATCGGGATATTCGCTTGCGCATTTACTCCCCTAAGTTCTGGACAACTACTACTGTTCTGGACCACTACTACTTTTTCCGCTCTGGACAACTACTGGTTTTTTCCGCTGCGTATACCCGTTCAAAGGTGCTATCTCCAAGCTACAGGTCTCATTATTTATTCAACTCAAAAAAGTCATTTTATGAGAAAGTGTTTGATGTGCCTTGGCATCATGATCGTTTGCGTTACAGGTTGCAGGAAAACGGAGCATGGTTTTCCGAATAGTGTAAGTCCCTCCCTCTTTTCGTCCGATGTTATTGATAAATGGTTTACGCTGGAGATCAGGTTATTTACAAATGCGAAGGGCATTTCCAACGGCGCCTTTGCGCGACCGTTCGCATATTCCGGGATTTGCGCCTATGAATCGATCGACCCCGGGAAGGATTCCTGGAAGAATAAATACAATGGGCTTTCGGATTTGCCGGTAACAGAGTGGCATAAGAGTTATTACTGGCCTTTGAGCGTAAATGCTTCTTTGGCTCAATTCAACAGAAGCTTCTTTACAAGTGTCAATTCGGGTGCGGCTGATATTGCTGCGATCGATTCTCTCGAAAACGCAATAAGAACAACGTTCAGTTCGCTGCCCAACGAGGTAGCTGACCGATCCATTGCTTTTGGTAAATCCATCGCAGATGCCGTCTATCAATGGTCGCAAGCCGATGGTTATAATGAGAATAATGTACTTCCTTATACCCCGCCCGTCGGTCCGGGACTTTGGGAACGTACTCCGCCTGCTTTTGCAGCTGCTGTTGGCCCTTTTTGGAAGAATGACCGTCTTATTATCAAAGGCAGCGGAGATAATTCACAACCGCCTCCACCCCTTGCCTATTCCGAAGACCCCAACTCTGCTTTTTATCATATGGTCAATGATGTGTACACTGCATCAAAGACCCTGACCACCGATCAGAAAAACCGGGCGGTATTCTGGAGGGATGTGCCCGGCGTGACCACACCGGGTCACTGGATGAGCATTGTCCAGCAGGTGGTCCGGCAAACGCATAGCCATCTCGATAAAGCGGCAATGACCTTTGCTCTGGTGGGTATTTGTTTAGCCGATGCGAATAACAGTGTGATAACGACCAAATACAAGTATAACCTGGTGAGGCCTGTGACATATATCAGGAAGGTGATCGGAGATACCGCCTGGCTGTCTTATATTCCTACACCGGCACACCCGGAATATTCGTCCGCGCATTCCGTCGTTTCAGCATCGGCTGCAGAAGCGTTGACGTCCATTTACGGAAATACAGGATCTTTCACAGATCATACCTGGGACTATCTTGGGTTCCCGACCCGTACTTTCAAGACATTCCGGGCTATTGCCGTGGATGCGGGTGATTCGAGGTTCTATGGTGGAATTCACTATCAGCCTTCAATAGATGCCGGATTGAAGCAGGGAAGGATCGTCGCTGGAAATATTATTGCCAGTCTTAATTCGCACTCCAAATAATTAGTTTGGATATCTTAGGGATTAGCCGGTGGTGAATGATCCTTCCGGGGTTCGAGGAATGGTTTTAACAGGTCGATCGGGACGGGGAAAATTGTAGTCGAGTTCTTTTCCGTAGCGATCTCCCGGAGGGTTTGGAGATAACGGAGAGTGATGGCGCTGGGTTGTTCGTTGAGGATCTTTGCGGCATCGGCCAGGCGTTGGGATGCCTGGTATTCGCCTTCCGCGGCGATGACCTTCGAACGGCGTTCGCGTTCCGCTTCGGCCTGTTTTGCCATGGCCCGTTGCATTTCCTGGGGGAGGTCGATCTGTTTTACTTCGACGTTGGACACTTTTATTCCCCAGGGTTCGGTATGTGCATCGATGATCTGCTGTAGTTTCTGGTTGATCTTATCGCGCTGGGAGAGCAGGTCGTCGAGATCGGACTGGCCAAGGACGCTGCGAAGGGTTGTCTGGGAGAGCTGGGAGGTGGCCATGAGATAGTTCTCTACTTCCACGATCGATTTTTGCGGCTGGATCACGCGAAAATAGACCACGGCATTTACCTTGATGGAGACATTGTCCTGGGTGATCACGTCCTGGGGCGGCACATCCAATACCAGTGTGCGCAGACTGACCTTTACCATTTTGTCTACGATGGGAATCAGGAGGATCAGCCCCGGGCCTTTGATGGCTATCAGGCGTCCCAGCCGGAAGACCACGCCCCGCTCGTATTCACGTAAGATGCGGATCGCGTTGACCAGTATCAGCAGCGCAAAGAGGATGATGAGGACGGTTATCACCGGAACTTTTTCCATATAGATCTCGGGTTACCCCGCTTTTGATTTAACGCGTAACGTAAGGTTGTCCAGCCCAACGACCTCTACTTTTTCACCTTTCCCGATATCGCCGCCTACGGTTATGGCGCGCCAGATCTCACTGTGCAGCTGTACCGTGCCCACGGGGGCAAGAGGTTCGAGCGATATGCCTGTCTGACCGATGAGTCCTTCTGCCCCGGTGACTGGTTTGAGGCGCTGGGCTTTCAGCCCGAGTCCCAGGATGCCGAGGAAAAACAGGATGGAAAGGGCGACGGTTGTATATATCGCGGTCCGGGATATGCGGACGAATTCGAGTGTGGAGGTTGTCCGGATCAGCATCAGGGATCCCAACAGGAGTGAGACGGCGCCGCCGATGGCCAGCAAACCGTGACTTGCTATTTTTATTTCGAGGAGGAAGAGGATCACGCCGAAGATGATCAGGGCGAGGCCGGCATAGTTTACCGGCATCATGTGCAGGGAATATAGGGCAAGCAGCAGCGCGATGACGCCTACGATCCCCGGGAAGATCGCGCCGGGGCTGTATAGTTCGAACAGGAGACCGTACATGCCCAGCATCATCAGGAGATAGGCGATGGTGGGATCGCTGATGATGTTGAGGATCTTTTCCGCGAAGCCCATGTCCATGTGGTCGATGTGTGCGCCTTTTGTGCGGAGGGTTCGGGAGCCGGCGACTGTTTCGACGGTTTGACCATTTATTTTTTCAAGGAGGTCGTCTTTGTCACGGGCGATGAGATCGATGATCTTTCCTGTCAGCGCCTCGTTCTCGGAGACGGAGACGCTCTTGCGGACGGCGTTTTCGGCCCATTGGATGTTACGGTGTCGTTTGTCGGCGATGGACCGGATGAAGGCCGCGGCGTCATTGGTGATCTTTTCATTCATGACCGTATCGGGCTGTTCCTGCGGACCGCCTGAGACGGGGTGAGCTGCTCCCAGGTTGGTTGCCGGGGCCATGGCGGCGATGTTAGCGGAGAGCGTGATGAAAACGCCTGCTGAGCCGGCCTGTGCGCCGGAAGGAGAGACAAAAACGACGATGGGTACGGGGCTTTCCAGCAGATTGCCCACGATGACACGGGTGGATTTCAGCAGTCCGCCCGGGGTGTTGAGTTCGATCAGCAGGCATTCGGCGTGTGCGTTCTGTGCCTTTTCGATGCCCCGGTGGATATAGTCTGCCGTGACCGGGTTGATGGTGCCGTTGATCCTCAGGGAAATTACGGTTTGTGCCTGTGGCAGCAGCGGAAGGAGAATGCATAGGGAGGAGAATATGATCCGTTGTCTCATGGTATACCTCCTGGGACCCGATGCGTGCGGCGGATCCTACTGTAATTTACTGAATTTTGAGCGTGGCGAAATAAATAAAGCCCGACCGATCCATGCATCGGGCGGGCTTTCAATCCATCGGGTGGTTTTTCAATAGGTTTCAATACCTTAGTCTGCCTGAGCAATATACCTCCCAAATGGGGGCCGGGAAACAGGAAGTGGCTTCCCGTCCGCGATCAACGCTCTGTTTTCCAGGGATTATATCTTATTCCATGCTACCAGATCTCTGAGTCGGCCATTGAACTATTCCTTTCTCATCGAGCATACGATCCACGAAAATCCTTCCGTGTAACGATACTTCATCCTCCAGAGCCCCACAAGCGTCAGTCGTCCTTGTGTCCGCGGGCAGGCAGAACGATTTTCGGCTGATGGACCCAAACCATTCCAGGTCCATCCGCACCAGCGTATCGTCCACTCTGACCCTGTTTTTCAGCTGTACATCGAGATAAACAGGCCGGGTAAGATCCCTGACTGACAAATTCCCTTTTACTTCAAACTTTCCACCGGTTCCGATGGCCCTCACAGCGGTGGAGTAAAAAGTGATAAAGGGGAATTTTGCAACATTGCAGACCCGCTCTGATCGAATGTACCGGTCTCTTTCCTTGCTGAAGGTATCAATCGAATCTGCTTGCACGTTCAGGACCAGGGCCTGTATCTGCCAATTTCCATCTGCCTCCAACATTCCTTCAATTTTCGAATAAACTCCATTTACCATACTAACCTCATATTGTCGGATCCTGAAATGAATGGAAGACTCTTCCTTATTGATGACCCATGTGACGCTTGCCATACCCTGTATTTTCAACTTTTATACCAATAAATATATTATTGAAAATCAGATATCTAATTGATCCTTAGTGTAAAAACTCTATTCATATTTGAATAATTGTTTGATTTAGTGCTCATATTTGGTTAAATTACTATAAGGGTAAAGGTCACGTAATTCTGATTAGTCACTCAATAGGTCGCACTATGGAATCGGCAAGTGCTCCATTGTTCCATGCCCTCTTTCACGAGTTAGCTAACCACTTTCATTTTCTGGATTGGGAAATTTATGTTGTGGATGACGATCGTTGGGCCGTTACCGAAATAACATTTTCAGGTGATGAACGCGACTGGTACTATATAACATCCTGCCTGGTAAATCCCCCCGAACTGATACGGATCATTTGTACTTATGAGACCGTTCAGGTGAGATCCACGGCGTACTGGCGGGATCGATTTCCTGATACAGGCGGGTTGAAGGACTTCGGATATGTGGAGCATTTATATATCCCTTTAGGTCTGTCTGATGGACGCAGGGCCGTGGTCAAATTTCATACCGACCGTACCGGTGAATTCGATCTACCTGTTATCCAGGATAACAAGGTCGCCGCCAGGTTACTCGTTCCGCTAAATACATTTTTGGAAAATATGTCGCTGCAGGAATCCCTGATCGAGCGGGATGTATTATTATCTCTGAACAGGGACATTGCCTCCTCAAGGGACAAAATGCAGCTGACGCAGATCCTGCTGGATAAGCTGGGGCCGCTGTTTGGCAGCGAAGGGGTTTTTGTCTACCTGTTCGACCGGGAGCAGGAGACTGTCGCTCCTTATCTTATCGCTGTCAATGAGCGATATAATATCTATTCGAATTATACCAGCCTGATCAACCAGTCAATGCCTATCGATGATGGAATGACGGACAGGGCGTTGAGTCAGCAGGGCGCCTTATTAGTAAACATCGATCAACTGCCGGCGAAATACCAGGAGGTCGGAAGAGTGAAGCTCATGCGCTCGAATGGCGTCAAACAATCCCTGAATGTGGTGCTGGTTTCCGGGTCGGAAATAATAGGTTTGTTGTCCTTGTCTTCCACACATGAGAACACGTTTGGCAAACACCATCTCCAGCTCGTCCGGCAGGTGGCGGACCTGGTATCCATAGCCCTGATCAACATTTTGTCCAATGAGGAGATCATGGTGCAGAATAAGGAAAAAGAGGTGTTCCTGCTGATCAGCAGGGAGATCGCCCAGGTGCGGAAAAAACAGGATCTCCTGCAGACATTGCGCCGGCATTTGCGGAGCATCATTCCTTACACGGATGCCGCCATAGGGGTTGTCGATGAGCCGACCGGGTTTCAAAGAATTTTTCTGACCGATGTGGATGAGGCAAGATTCTCGCATCCGGACTATGACGATATAGTCACGCAGTTATACCCTCCCAATGATGGCATTTTTGATGTAGCCCTAAAATCACAGGGGCCCATCGTCTGGGACTGGGATGAGATCATCGGCAGGCAACAGGTTCCCGACTATGTTGAGTTCGGTTTCAAGACCGGGTTGATCGAATCCGTGGGGATCGCCCTGCGGGACGGCAACAAAGATTTTGGCGTGCTGTACCTGGCATCTGATAAAAAGAATACATTTACCAAACATCATCTTACTTTATTGGAAGTGATCGCGTCGCATTTGTCCACCGCTGTAGCCAACATTTCCAGCAATGAAGAGATCGAAAGAAAGGATCATGAAAAGTCGATCCTGCTGTCGCTGGGGAGTGATATTTCTCATGTAAGGGATAAGAATGATCTGCTCCAGGTGATCAACAGCCGGCTGAAAAAATTGTTCTCTTTTACCCACAGTGCGATCGGTATCATCGACCAGGGCCGGAATACCTATTCCTCCTTCATCCTGGACCCCCAGTCAAAAAGCAAAGCGCATCCTGAATACGACCAATACAGAAAAGTCGATTTTCCCGTCGATGACGGTATCGTGGATAGAGCGATCAGCGTGGAAGAACCTATCGTGTTCGACCTTGATGAGTTATCAAAGTCGGCCGGCGTGCCGGGTTATGTAACGGTCAATCATGACATGGGAATGAAAGAAATGGTGGTCGTTGCGTTAAGGGTAAAGGGGCAGCCTATTGGTTTTCTGCTCCTGTTTGCCGACGGGAAAAACGGCTTTGACAGCAATCAGCTCAGTCTCCTGAAAGGGATTGCCGCGCAGGTGTCTACCGCGGTTTCAAATATCATAGCAAACGAAGGTATTGAAAAGAGGGAAAAAGAAAAGGCGGTTCTCCTGTCATTCAGTAATGACCTGGCCACGGCGAGGGATGCGAAAGGTCTTGCCGCCATCATCAAGTTATACTTCAGGGACCTTTTGCTCATCAGGGAATACCTGATCACGATCCCAAACTATGACGATAGAACATTCCGGTATTTTCTTCATGAGCTGCCGACGGAAGACCCGACAGATGCAGGATTTGAGATCCTTGTAGGGTCTGAGATGCCGATCCGTGGTTCGCTGACCGGCGCTGTTCTTCAGTCGGAAGAACCTCTGATCTTCAATATAGCCGAGATCGTTGAGCAGGGAAAATACTCCTTTCCGAGCGCCTCTTTCTGGCGGTCAGCGGGGGCTGAGAATATTATGGGTGTCCGGCTCAGGGTGGCCAAAGAAGACATGGGTATTCTCTGGATACAGCCTTACCAGATCCCTGACAGGATGCTGAATGGCATTTCGGCCCAGCTGGCCATCGCCCTGGCGAATGCCCTGGCCAATCAAAAGATCGAACAGCAGCTGGCGGAGATCGATCGGTACAAACAACAGCTGGAAGAAGAGAATTTGTATCTCCAGGAACAGATCGAAACGAGTCACAATCACGGTGAAATAATTGGTTCAGGCCCCGAGATGCAAAATGTCTACCGGATGATCGGACAGGTTGCATTTAGTAATAGCACGGTACTCTTGCTGGGGGAAAGCGGGACAGGAAAGGAGCTGATCGCAAGGGCTATCCACGATGCTTCGTCCCGGAAGGAAAAGCTCATGGTAAAGGTGAATTGTGCGGCTCTGCCTGCCAATCTCATCGAAAGCGAACTTTTTGGTCATGAACGCGGCAGCTTTACCGGTGCTACGGAGCGAAGGATCGGAAAATTCGAGCTGGCGAATGCCGGTACCCTGTTCCTCGATGAGATTGGAGAAATGCCACTGGACTTGCAGGTCAAGCTTCTTCGGGCCATACAGGAGAGGGAGATCGAGCGGGTGGGCGGCAAGGCTACGATCAAGGTGGATGTGCGGATAATTGCCGCCACCAACAGAGACCTTCAAAAAGAGGTCAGAGAAGGTCGTTTCAGGAGCGACCTGTATTTTCGCCTTGACGTGTTTCCGATAGTGATGCCGCCGCTTCGGGACCGGAAACAGGATATTCCCGCCCTGGTTTCGCATTTTATAGCCCGTTATGCGAGGAATGCCGGCAAGCAAGTGGAGTCGATCTCCCAGAAAGCCATGCAGGAGCTGATGGCCTATTCCTGGCCTGGAAATGTCCGGGAGCTGGAACATCAGATAGAGCGGGCGATCCTGCTGACCAATGGGAAAGTGATCAGGGAAATGCATCTTCCATCGGTTGGCAGGCAGGAAAAAGGTATAGGAACGGAAGAACAATACATAAAGACCATTGAGGAAAATGAACGGGATCATATCCTGTATGTATTGAAAAAATGCAATGGGAAAATATTCGGGAAAGGTGGTGCGGCGGAATTATTGGGCATCCATGTGTCCACGCTTAACGCCAGGATACGGAAATTAGGGATAAAAAAAGAACAACAGTTCGCTGTTGATGACAAAAATATTCCGGACAGAAAGGGTTCGCGGCGGAAAAGCTGATATGCAGTTGTTGTAACCATTAGGTCTGGCTGCGGTATTCGGTAGGTGACTTGCCGGTCTTCGACTTGAAGATCTTTGTGAAATGGGAGGGATGTTCAAAACCCAGTTCGTAGGCAATCTCGCTGATCGAATGTTCCGTCCCCCAGAGGAGCGTCTTGGCCCGGTCGACCAGTTCCAGGTGAATGTGTTCGAGGGTGCTTTTGCCGGTTGCCTTCTGCAGCAAGTCGGATAAGTAGGTCGGGGACAGGTTGAGCTTCGACGCAAAGAATGTGACTGGCGGCAGTCCTGCCTCGATCAGTGTGGGCTGACCGAAGTATTCCTTCAGAAGGGCTTCGAACCGTTGGATCAGATCCGAGTTGACCCTGGTACGGGTGTAGAATTGCCGGTCGTAAAAACGGTTGCAGTAATTAAGCAGCAATTCGATGTTGCTGACGATCAAACCCTGGGTATGCTTATCGATGGAGCCCTGGTATTCCCGTTGGATCTTCCGGAGACAATCTTTGATCAGCGCATTCTCCTCTTCGGAAATATGCAGCGCCTCATTGGCCTCATAATGGAAGAAGCTGTACTCCTGCATTTTCTTTCCGAGCGGCGTCCCGTACAGCAGATCGGGATGGACGAGCAAAACCCATCCTTCGTCTACCCGTATGTCGGGACCTGTACCGACGATCTGCCCGGGGGCGGTAAACACCATCGATCCGTCACTGAAGTCATAATGACTTTTGCCATAGTACATCAGCCCATCGAATTTCTTGGCCGAAATGGTATAAAACCCGAACCGGTACCGGGTGGCTTCCCTGGGCCCCCGGGCGTAAAAATCGGTGTGGTCGATCACGCTGACGAGCGGATGTTTCGGTCGGGGAAATTGCACAAAATCGTGCAGTTCCCCGATCGACTCCATCTCGACAAATTGTTCTTTTTTCATAACTGTTGCAAATTTACGATAAGCCGGTCTGTTCGGCCATCATCTTTTGGAAGGCCGCGTCATCTGTCTGCTGGCGGAGCTGTAACATTTGTAGGGCATCTTGTCCCACAGGGTAGCGCATCTGGTCGGACTTGCTGGTGGCTGCCTGGTAGATCGCTTCTGCTACCTCCCGGATATTTTCGCTAAAACTCCATTGCGCGAGCTTCGCGGTGAAACGGTCCCAGGGTTGCTGGTAGTCGGCCAGGTTTCCTGCTCCAAAGGCACTTAGTGACCGGCCGGCAAATTCCGTCTTATAGCCGCCTGGTTCGATGATCCTGGTGCGGATGCCGAAGGGAGCGAGCTCGTATTGCAGTGATTCGGTCAATCCTTCCACGGCGTATTTAGTAGCGTGGTACAAGGTTGAAAAGGGGAAGGTGATCCTTCCGCCCATGGAAGATACATTGACGATGACCCCTGAGCGTTGATCCCGCATACCGGGCAGAACGGCTTTGGTGACGGCGATCAGTCCGAAGAGGTTGACCTCCATCTGCCGTCGGATCTCTTCGTCGGAGGCAGCCTCCAGGACGCCGAGGGCACCGTATCCGGCGTTGTTGACGAGAACGTCGATCTGTCCAAAAGCATCCAGCGCCTTTGTGACAGCGGATGTGATGGTGGTTTTATCAGTCACATCGAGTTTTGTCACCAGTACGCCGGGCAAACCGGTCAGGTCCTGTTCTTTTTCCGGTGAACGCATGGTGGCTACAACGTTCCAGTCCTTTTCGCGGAACAAACGGGCAGTTTCTTTGCCAAATCCGGAGGATGCACCGGTAATAAATACTGTCTTTTTCATTGCAAAATATATAATGTTATACTGCAAAGGTCAGCCGTCTTTTGGGGGCCCGTTTATACGTTTCTTCGGAAGTCTTATCGATTTCTTAAGTCTTTTCATTTTTTGTACCTTTAAAAGAGCATTAATACTTTGCGAATCAAATGACAGCGTTCCGATTCAAGCCGGTCATACCTCATCCACTACTGCGCCCGTACGTCGCGAAAATGTGCGTCTTCGAAAGCAGTGGTCGTCTTCCCGCCATGGATAGAAAGCTGATCGTGCCGAATGCAAACTTCAAATTAACGCTGACCTATCGGAACGGTATCGTGGCCCATATCGATGGCAAGACGTTCACTCAACGGGAGAACAAGCTAAGCCTAACGGGCCTGATCGACACCCCTGTCATGCTGGACCCGCAGGAAGATGCGCAGACCGGTACCATAATCATCGAATTCAATCCTCTTGGGGTCTATCGTTTATTTCATTTATCGTACGGGGAGGTCAGGAATCAAATAGTGGAGACGGCGGACCTGATCGGCAATAGTGCAGAGGAGCTTCAGTCGCGGCTTGCTGAGGCAGGCACAGTAGATCTGAAATTGCGGACCCTGCAAAGTTTTCTGATCAGGCGTCTTGATAAATCCGCTCCGGACACCCTTTACGATCATTGCATCAACCGGATATCTGAGTCGAGGGGTCTGATCAGCGTGGCGGAGCTTGAAAAGGAAACCGGTTATAGTTCGCGATGGCTTCATCGGAAATTTTCGGAACATTTGGGTACCGGGCCTAAGAACCTTTGTGAAATAGTCCGGTTCAAACAGTTTTACGAAGTGTATTCAACCGGCGCCCCATTGCAAAGCTTAAAAGATCAGATCTATTACTATTACTACGACCAATCCCATTTTCTAAGGGCCTTTAAACGGTTCACCGGCTGCACCCCCACCGACCTTCAAAACAGCATCAACGAGCTCGCCACAAAACATTATACGAGCTGAGTTCCGATTTGTACAATACATACTGTTTCCCCCGGCCGATCTTTGCATAAAAAGCAAATAAAATGGGAAACAATGATTTTAGCAGCAGTATTTCTGCAAAAATTAGTGCCGGCGAGGCGATGAAAAAGATCAGCAATATACCGGAGTGGTGGGGCGTGACCT
This sequence comes from Puia sp., assembly GCA_035492595.1. GTDB lineage: Bacteria > Bacteroidota > Bacteroidia > Chitinophagales > Chitinophagaceae > Puia. The sequence continues at coordinate 262 of DATJJA010000232.1, read as the reverse complement.
TTACGGGAAGCTCTGAAAAGAAAGGGGATAAGTTTGTAATAAAGATGGGTGGGGAGTCTTTCTTCAACTTTACCGTTACAGAATTGATTCCCGGTAAGAGAGTTGTCTGGCTGGTCACTGATTGTAACATGCCCTGGTATTCCGATAAAAGGGAATGGGCTGACACCCGATTGATCTTTGATCTGCATGAAAATAACGGGATGACGGATCTGGTTTTCACACATGAAGGTCTAACGCCGGACGTGGAATGTTACAAGGACTG
>DATJJA010000231.1:0-25023 GCA_035492595.1 Puia sp. | reverse complement strand
CATAGTTCGGATTATATTCCTCCAGCTGAGCCGTATTCAATACGTGCCGCGCCAGTATCCTCTCCCTGAATCCCGGCGCAAACCGCTCCACCTGCCGCTCGATCACCTCCGTCCGGTCCAGCACCGACCCATTCGGCACATGACAATACGCCCAGGCCGTATGTTTCCCCTGCGGAGCCCGCGACGGATCGACAATACTCTGCTGCGCCAGCAACACAAAAGGACGCTCCGGATGCCCGCCAGCTGCCGTTACCGCCTCCCCATCCACTATCTCCTCCAGCGTTCCGCCGATATGAACCGTCCCCGCCTCACGGCAACCCGCATCCGTAAAAGGGATCCGCTCCTCCAGCGCCCAGTCGATCTTGAATACGCCCATCCCATACCGATACCTTTCCAGCTGCCATTGATATAAGGACGACCAGCGATGCCCACCCAGCTGCAACAGCTGCCGCGGCGTCAGGTCGAACAGCAACGCCCGCGAAGAGGGCAGCTGCGCCAATGACCGGACATACATCCCCGTCTCGATCTTCCCACCCATCGATAAAAAACAAGAAGCCAGCGCATTCGCAATAGACACAGACCCTCCCCGCGGTACCGGCCACCCTTTCACATGCCCCGCCGCCATGAGTACCAGCGCAAAAGCCGAAGTCGCCAGGTTACTCAGCGGCTGTATGGAATGGGCCGCCATCCCAGCCAGCAAAGCCCTCGCAGCAGCGGTCTCGAATCGCCGCGCCAACGAGGTCGAAGCCGTCAGCCCCTTCAGTCCAAAACGCGCCAGCGCCAGCGGATGAGCAGGTAGCCCCAGCGGCCCCAATATCTCAGGTACCAGCAATGGCCAGTCCTGCACCAGGGGACCCATCAGATCGGTATATGCTTTTCCATCCCGGCCCAGCCTCGCCGCAACGTCCTCCACAGAACCAGCCAGCAAAGCAGCCGATCCATCATCCAACGGATGAGCCGCCGCCACCGCCGGATAGAGATATTCCAGACCATGCTCCCGCAAAGGCAGCGTATTAAAAAAGGGAGAACCCGCAGCAAGCGGATGAACAGCCGAACATATATCATGGATATATCCGGGCAAGGTCAGCTCTGCCGAACGCAACCCGCCGCCAATCGTCCCGCTGCCCTCCAGTAACAGAACGGACAGCCCCGCCCGCTGCAGCGTTATAGCCGCCGCCAGCCCATTCGGACCCGAGCCGACAACCACCGCATCATAATCAGTCTTACCCATATATAAATGTACCAAAACTACTCATTCAACCATCACCTTCGGCGCCTTCGAACGCTGCCACCAGATGCCAAAAATAACCAGCGCCATTCCGCCGATCGTATACGCCGTAATAGGCTCATGCGTCACCACACTGGCGATCAAAAAACCAAATACCGGGCAAAGAAAAAGCCAGAACGACGCCCTCGCAGCATCCTCTCTCAACAAATACAACCACAGCTGCACCGCCCCGATAGACACCGGGACCGCCAGCCACAATATGCCCCCGATGGAAGAACTATTCCACACATTCAACACAGGGTGATAGGTAAACATCGCCAGCGGCAGCAGGAACACTCCCCCCATCAACACCTGCCAGCCATTAATGGTCAGCAGATGCAGCCCATTCCATTGTACCCGCGAAAAATAAAAGACGCCGATGGAATAAGCCACCATTCCGGCAAGCAGGATCAACAGACCCGCAGGAGTAGCCGTACTATTGCGCAACAAAGGCCAGGCCGCCAGCACAACTCCCGCCGCACACAGCACCAGACTCAGCAATGTAGCAGCCCGCAGCCGCTCCCGTAAAAAGATAGCCGATAATATGTTTATAAAGACAGGGTTAGTTGCAACGCCTAAAGTCCCCAACCCCGGCGAGACCTGCTGCATAGCCAGTACGAACAACCCCAGGTAGATACTATTGGTCAGCAATCCATACAACGCGATCTGCCCCCATTCCTTTCCCTGCGGCAGCCGTTTGCGCAGGATCAAATGACTGATCAGTAACATGATCATTCCGGCCAGGAAGAACCGGAGAACACAGATAACAAAAGGCTGCGCAGCCCGAAGCGCTATCTTCGTCGCAGCCGAAGCCGAAGCCCACAAAATAGAAAAGAGCAATCCGGTTCCTAACGATAAAATCCTTTTTCCCACGTCCAGAGTAATTACTTAAATTTATAATACAATAATCAAAGCCATGAAAGGTATATTCGCACTACTGATCTTTTTGACCCCCTTTGTCACCTCCGCCCAATCCGGGACCGAAGATAAGAAAGCAGCCAAACTAGCTGCGATAAAAAACATGGTGGAATCACAGAATTACATCTTCAAAGCCCAATCAGCCTCCCCAATGGGCGGCCGCGTCCGCCAGCTGACCACCGACTATGACCTCAAAGTCACTAAAGAAACCATTGTCAGCGACCTGCCTTATTTTGGCCGCGCATACTCAGCCCCGATGGACCCGTCTAAGGGCGGCATTCAGTTCACCTCCAAAAATTTTGATTATACCCTGACACCAGGTAAAAAAGATGGCTGGAGCGTTCTTATCAAACCAAAAGACTACAGCGACGTTCAACAAATGACACTGACTATCTCATCCACCGGTTACGCTTCCCTGCAAGTGATCAGTACCAACCGGCAGCCGATCAGTTTCAACGGCGCCGTCGTCGCGCCAAAGAAAAAATAGACAGTTCCCCTAGCCCGATCGCAGGTGCGCACTATCAGGTCCTCTACACCCGGTCGCAGGCGCACACGATCACTGATACCTTCCAAAAAGTAATATCAACCTGTCGGGATAATCCGAGATCATCCCATCTACCCCCAACGCAGCCATGCGCTTCATGTCCTCCGGCCTGTTCACCGTCCAGGGCAGCACAGCTACTTTTGCCGCACGCGCCTCCTCGATCAGTTCCGCGTCCACCAGCTGAAAAGCAGGACTGTAAATAGTCGGCGTAAAACCCAGCCCTTCAATATTTTTTCCAAACCCTCCCCTTTCAACAAGATACGCCGTCACCTGTGAAGGATAGTCCCTATGCACGATCCGCAGCGTACGCGGATCAAAAGATTGTATCGTGACCCGCGAACCGATCCCCTTGTCCTTCACTACCCCCATCAGCAAAGCCACGAAACGCTCCGGCGCCGGATGCAAAACATCGTCCCCCTCAGGTCCGCACTTGGTCTCCATATTATAATACACTGGATTCAGATGATGCAGCCGGACATAGGCCTCTACACTATCGATAAGATCAACCAGCAGCGGTTTATAGGTCCTGACCATCTTCTGATCCGGAAATCCCATGTGCTTCTTCACGCCCTCCGGATACCGGCGGATACTGTCATAAGGCATCCTGTACAGAATATAGCTCTTCTGCTCAGCCGTATCGATCTCGCTTCCGTCAGGCTTCACCATAAAGTCCGAAGACATATACAGATCATGCGACACCACTACCTTCCCGTCGGCAGAGATGACACAGTCAAGCTCCAGCGTACGGATCCCCAGATCGATCGCATGCAGCATCGCGGCAATAGTATTCTCCGGCATCAGCCCCCGGCCACCCCGGTGAGCTTGCAGATCCAGCTTAGGCTGCTGTGCACCAGCTGTAACCACAGCGATACTCATAAAAAACGCAAATAGTATTTTCATGCCTGCAATTTGTCAAGAATCGCCCGGGTCCGCGCCCCCGCGTTAGCTCATCGCTTATAAACCTCACTATCCACCACCTCCATCCACTTCTCCGGATTCTTAACGCTCTCCCACCCAAACTGCCTGTACAAGTCATGCGCATCCCCGGTCAGCAAAATCCACCTCCTCAACCCCTGTAATGCAGGATACCCCATTATCGTCTCCATCATTCTCTTCGAAAGCCCCTTCCCCCGATGCGCCGAAACAATAAAAACATCCCCTAAATAAGCAATGGTTGCGTAGTCGGTGATAACCCTTGCAAACCCGACCTGCTCATTACCCTGGTAAACTCCAAAGCAAAGCGAATTCTCAACCGACCGCTTCACCGTCTCCAACGGTATCCCCTGACACCAATACGCTTCCTTCGACAAAAAGGCATGAATAAACCCCAAATTCAATTCATTTTTATCCGTAGAAATCCTGTATTCGATCATAAGATCCTCTTTTCTCTTTAATAATAAAGTTAGCTTTTTATTAGTATATTGCCTTTCTTACATCCGTGCGTAATAAAATATAGAAACCTGATTCCCAGCTTAAAACAGATCATTCTACTCCTCCTCGCCGGTATCATCTGGACAACCGGCATTGGCCAGACAAGGACGATCACCGGGGTCGTTGAGGATTCGCTTTCCCATACAGTATTACCCAATGTCAGCGTCCGGGTCCAAAACAGTAATCACGGCGTCCTGACCGACGCACAAGGCAAATTCACCATCCGCGTCAACGCCAACGCCATGCGCCTCACCATCAGCACTTCCGGCTATATTTCACAGACCGTCGGCATTCCCGACACGAGTATGACCATCCTTCTCTCCAAATCCTATTCGACACTAAAGGACGTCGTCGTCACTACCCGTAGAAAGGCACATTACCGGAACAGGAACAACCCCGCAGTAGAACTCATCCGCGAGGTAATAGCCCATAAAGACATCAACGGCCCCGGAGCCGATGATTATACCTCCTATGAGCAGTACGAGAAGACCCGCCTGCTGCTGGACAAAGCCCCGCCCATCATCGTCGATAACAAGTTGCTGAAACGATATCACTTTATGTTCGAGAATCGGGATACTGTTATTGTCCCGGGTAAGTCCCTCGTCCCTGTTTATATCGAAGAAGTATTCTCCCAGAATTATTATCGCAAACAGCCGGAAAAGAACAAAAAGATCATCCTCGGCCGAAAGGGAGTCGATTATGGCGAATACATCGACATGAGAGGGATCAGCACCATCCTCAACCGGCTATACGAAGACGTTAATATTTATAATAATACGATCACGGCCTTCACCATGCAATTCGTGAGCCCGGTAGCTGAGCTGGCACCCACTTTTTATATGTATTTTATTCGTGACACAGTCGTAGAGAACGGCGAAAAGCTGGTACATCTGTATTTTACACCCCGCAATCCGGAAGATCTTCTTTTCCGCGGCACACTATACATCACACTCGACGGCAATTACGCCATCCGGAGAGTAGAACTGGGAGTGAGCAAACATATTAATCTTAATTATATACGCGACCTCAACGTCAGGCAGGATTTCGAGAAGGGCCCCAACAACCGCTATCATCTCGCCAGCTCCGATGTCATCGCCACCTTCAGCCCCTTTCCAAGAACCCCGGGCGTCGTCGGCGAACGCATCATCACCGTCAACAGCGTCCAGAACAACGCCTTACCCGATTCTCTCTTTAAAGGACAAACCATCGACACATCAGTAAAAGCCGAAGGACAAACAGACAGTTTCTGGGTCGACAACCGGCTTACCCCCCTGAGCAAAACAGAAGCCCGGACCTATGCCAATACCGACAGCCTCGTAAAGATGAAGTCGTACCGCAGACTGATGGATTATATCACGGTCTTTACAGCCGGCTATAAGTCGGCCGGCAAAGTCGATATCGGCCCCATCGGTAATTTTTATACCTTCAATCCCATCGAAGGCCAACGCCTGCGTTTCGGCGGACGCACCAATGTTAAACTAAGTACCCGCTATTTCGGCGAGTCCTATGTGGCCTATGGCCAAAAAGACAAACGCTGGAAATATTTCGGAAGCCTCTCCTACGCGTTCAACAACAAGTCTATTTATACCTTCCCGCTTCATTATGTACAGGCCAGCTATCAGTACGATGCCAAAACCCTCGGCGCAGAGAACGCCTTTGCTTCGACAAGCAATTTCTTCACCTCCTTCAGTCACGGCGACAATTCCAAATGGCTGTACAATCATATAGCTCGCGTTTCATACGTACATGAGTCCGGCAACCACCTGACCTTTACGCTGGGAACAAAATACTGGGAACAAAGTCCCACCGGCACACTCTTGTATATTTACAAACCGGTCACCGACCAGGCCGATACGATCAGGAAGATCACTACCGGTGAAGTATCCGCGACCCTGCGATGGGCGCCCCATGAACAATTCTTTCAAAACAAGGCAGCCCGCGTCAACGTCATCAACAAATACCCCATCGTAACCCTGCAATATACCCGGGGTATAAAAGGACTATACGGCGGCCAGTATAATTCCGACGCGCTGCATCTCAATGTGTACAAACGCTGTTACCTCGCGCCGCTTGGATTTACGGATGTATATTTCGACGCCGGCTATCTCGGGGGTAACCTGCCTTTCCCGCTGCTGATCATCCACCCCGGCAACCCTTCCTATTTTTATAGCCTGCGGGCATATAACCTGATGAACGTGGGGGAGTTTGCCAGCGATCACTACGCAAGCATCAATGCAGACCATTTCTTCAATGGCTTCTTCCTGAATAAGATCCCGGGGCTGAAACGCCTTCGGCTGAGAGAGGTCATCGGTGCCAAGATCCTTTATGGCGGCCTGCGCAACGAGAACAACCCCAATGTCAACCCAAATCAAATGAAGTTCCCGCTGACCGACGGTCTCACGTCAACCTATACCCTGGGAGCAAAACCATACGCAGAAGCCAGCGTCGGCATCTACAATATCTTTTCCATTTTCCGCCTTGACCTCGTCAAACGCTTCACTTACCTCGATCACCCTGACGTATCCTCCGTAGGCCTGCGTATCAGCTCTAATTTCAACTTTTAATAACTTTTTCGTATCTTTTACGAAACCAACACGTTTTTTATGAAAAGGCTAACGTATGCTATGCTATCCGCTGTCATTATCTTCAGCACCCTCTCCGCCGCTGCACAGAGTGACGCCGACATGAAAGCCATGATGGCTTATTCCACCCCCGGCGAGATCCACCAGATGCTGGCCAAAACCGTCGGCTCATGGAAGGGAGACATTACCATGTGGATGCAGCCCGGCGCAGCCCCAGTAAAATCGGTCGGCGAATCCACCAACGAGATGATCCTCGGTGGCCGCTATCTCCAGACAAAAAATACAGGGAATTTTATGGGCGCCCCCTTCGAAGGGATCGGCTACCTCGGGTATGACAACGCTAAAAAATTATTCGTAACCTCCTGGATCGACAATATGGGTACCGGCATGATGTACCTCACCGGCACCTGGGACGCAGCCAGCAAAACCATCAATTTCACCGGCACCATGGTAGACCCCACCGCCGGCGGTGACGTAAAAGTCCGCGAAGTCTTTAAATTGATCGACGACAATACCCAGCTCATGGAAATGTACTCCTATACCAACGGAAAAGAATTCAAGAACATGGAGATCAAATATTCCCGGAAATAACTTCAACAGGCGGCCAGTTCCATGCTGGCCGCCTCTATATCCGCCGCAAATGAAAACACGCTTTTTTATCCTTTTCATAATCTTATCGGCCACGCGTTACTACTTCTCAAACACCAGCGACTCGGCCGAAGCCCCCAACCCCGTCAGCAGACCATTTACATCGGCGATCATCTTGTCCGGCCCGCACACATAAAAAGGCTGCTTAAAATCGCTGACATGCTTCTTCAAAAACCCCTCGTCGATATGCCCATGCTCATACCCCGCCTTCTCTTCCCTGCTTAAAATAAAATGCGCATCATCCCCCAATATCCCACGCAGTTCCTCTTCCACGATGACATCCTCCGCCGCCTTATTGGAGAAATACAGCACATTCCCCTGACTCTCGCCCGCCCTTCGCAGCTGTCTCAAAATAGCCAGAAAAGGAGTGATCCCCGCGCCCCCCGCAATAAAACAGCCCGGGCCTTTATATTCGATCGCGCCCCAAACGTCATGCAGGATCAATTCATCCCCCACCTCCAGCTGATGCAGCTGGTCTGTTACACCATGATGATCGGGATACCGTTTGATCGTAAACTCCAGGTACGGATCGTCAGCCAGACAGGTAAAGGTAAAAGGCCTTTTCTCCTCCTCCCAGCCAGCCTTATTCACACAAACATCCGTGGCCTGACCAGGATTGAAATGATAGCCCTCCGGCTTCTCAAACCGAAAGCGCTTCACATTATGTGTCACTTGTTTTAGATCCAGTAGCCGAACGATATATTTCTTTTCCATATGACAAGTATTTTATTCGAAATCCCACTAATTACTACTCGTCGCCCTACTCAAAATCCCACTAATTTCTGCTCGCCCCCCTACTCAAAGTCCCACCAATCACTACTCGCCCACCTTACTCAAAATCCCACCAATCACTACTCGGATAATGATGATTCAGCAAAATCGGCTGCCCGATCAACGGAGTCGTAAAATGCTGCCCCGCCTTTACCGCCGCCGCCGTCATCAATTTAATAGGCTCATTCCACGGATGAAGCGCCAGCGAAAACTTACCCCAGTGCACCGGCAGCACCTTCTTCACTTTCAATTCCTGTGCCGCCTGCACCACCTGCTCCGGGAACATATGGATATGCGGCCAGTACTTCCCATATTGCCCGCATTCCAATACCCCAAGATCAAAAGGTCCAAACCGGTTCCCGATCTCCTTAAAATGTTCCCCATACCCCGAATCTCCCCCCAAAAAGAAAGAATGCCCCTCCGTCTTCAAAACAAAAGAGGACCAAAGCGTCTTATTTCTCTTCGTGCTTCTCCCCGAAAAATGCCGCGCAGGCGTGGCAGTAAGCCTCCCCCACTCCCCAACGACACCAGCTCCACCCCCACCCTCATTAGTCTCCGCCGCCGCAACAACCGGCCTCCCATCCGCCGCAATCCCGGTATCCTCCCACCAATCCAGTTCTGTTATCTTCTCCCCCGCGATCCCCCACGACTCAAGATGCGACCCAACCCCAAGCGAAGTATAAAAATGCACCGCCCTGGACCCGAGCTTTATAATAGTCTTATAATCCAAATGATCATAGTGATCGTGCGTCAGTAACACGATATCTATCTTATCAGGCAGCTTGTCCACATCATAACTGTCCGTACCGCGAAAAGCCTTTGCAAATATCCGGAACGGCGCAGCATTCCCGCTAAAGACCGGATCCACCAAAATATGGACCTTCCCGATCTTCATCAGATACGAAGAATGCCCAAACCACACTATAGATACCTGATCCCCCGGCAAAGCCCGCAGATCAGTATGTACGGAAGGAATAGGCCGCGACGGCGCCGTATTGCGAGGCTTACGAACAAATTCCCAAAGAACCTTCACGACAGAAACATCCTTCAGACTCATCTCCGTCAGCACAAGATTCTGAAAGCTGCCATCCCTGTAGTTAGGTGATTTCTCGATACGTTGCTGACGCTCACCTGCCGGTGTTTTGCCAAACTGTGGAAATAGTGCCATGCTGTGTTGGAACAATTGACAGGCAAATTTGGTTGTCCTAATTAATAAAACTCTGATAAATAACCTGCTCTATCTTCCTCTCCAATTCGGAATGACTGTTCGGCGTCTGCTGCGTCATCACCAGGCACACCAGGTGAGCTTTGGGATCAGCCCAATAGGTTGTCCCGAAAAACCCACCCCACGAAAAAGTACCTTCATTACGAACCTCCCGCGCCGCCGATCGCTCACTGGTAAGCCCAAAACCCAGTCCGAAATTATCGCTCCCATTATACAAAAAGCCCAGCTGCCCACTGGTCATCAGCTCCACCGTGCGCGGCGAAAGAATACGAACGCCATTGTACTTCCCGCCATTCAATAGCATCTGCAAAAAAACAGCATAGTCCCAGGCGGTAGAGGTAAGACCGGCCCCACCGGAAAAATAACGCTTTTTCGTCAACGGATAATCCGGATCTATCCCCGTACGCGCTTTAGTCCAGCGTATAATATGATGCGCAGTATCCTCCGTATAGACAGTGACCAGGCGAGCCGCTTTAGCCGAGGGCACATTAAAGTAGGTATCCTTCATACCCAATGGACGAAACAAACGCTCCGTCAGGTACTGCTCCAGGTTCATCCCGCTAATGACTTCCACCAGGCAACCCAAAACATCCACACTAAGACTATAGGTCCATTTCTCACCGGGCTGATTGATCAGCGGCAGCCCGGCCAGCGCCTCCATTCTTTCCTTTAGGTCGTAGTCTGCAACCCCAAGCCCCGATGGTATCCCCGCTTTTGCATAGATCGCCTTCATCCTGGGGCTGCCAATACCAGGATAGTCGATCCCCGAAGTATGCGTCAACAGATCCCGGATGGTGATCCCCCGTTTGGCAGGCACCGTGGTATAGGTAGTGTCGGCCATATTTAAGTTGTCCAGTACCTTCGGCTCGCGAAAAGCCGGCAAAAAATCCGCTATCGGCTCATCGAGATAGAACTTCCCTTCCTCGAACAGCTCCATTAACCCGACGCTGACGATCGCCTTTGTCTGGGAAGCTATCCGGAAAAGGTCGTCCTGATGCATTAGCTTTTTTGCTTCTTTATCCGAAAAACCATATCCCTTGTACTGTACCACATGCCCGTCATGTACCACCAGCGTCACGACGCCATTGACAAACCCCTTAGCGATATAGTCATTTACCAATGTGTCGATACGCGCAAGCCGGGCCGGATCAACAGCCTTATCGGATAAAGGCCCCGAAATAATGGTCTGGGCAGAAACAGAGGGCGTGCTAACCCAAAGCACGCAAAGAAAAAGCATGGCCGCAATTAGTTTTCTCATGAAAAATCGTTTACAGAAAGGTAATCTAAATTCTTTTATAGTGTAATACCTTTGGCCGCTACATGCGTCTATTCATAATCTTCCTGGGTTGTGTAGGTTTTGCGGCCATCCCGCGCCTGATTACCCCTGCGGGCTTCCCGCGCCTGACCACCCCTACGGCCATCCCGCGCCCGATCACCCCTGCAGCCCGCCTCGCCGCAGCGCCCCGGGAAGCCTCAACATCCCCCGGCGTCCAGTCCGCTATGGACTATTTCACCACGCAATCCCGCAGCTTCGCCGCCAGCTGCACGCAGCTGCGCAAAACCCTCGAAACCCCGGTACCATCACCAGCCTTCGCCCGCCAGCAACTCATCGACTGCCGCTGCCAATACAAAAAAATAGAAGCCTTCCTCGAATACTTCTTCCGCAGCAGCTCGACCATCTATAACCGGCCTCCAAAATTCGAAGCAGAAGAGCCCGACATGGAATACCAATCCCCCATCGGCCTCCAGGTCATCGAATCCCTGCTCTATGAAACTCACCCCGACCAAAAAAATTTGCTGGACCAGGCAAAGGCCATCGAAAGCTCCGCCTCCGATCTCCCCGCCCTGCTTTACGGCTTCAAAGCCAGCGACCAGCAATTGCTGGAAAGCCTTCGCCTCGAACTCATTCGCATCATAGCCCTCGACATCACCGGTTATGAAGCCCCGCTGCTAAAAACCGGCATCCGCGAATCCCGGGCCGCATTGGAAGCCCTCTCCCAATCCCTCCAACCCTATATGCAGGAAGACAGGCTGCATAATCCGCAGGAAGACAGGCTCCATATTACGCAAGAAGACAGGCTCCATAATCCGCAAGATGCCAGGCATGGCAATAGTCCGGCCGATAGCCTCCAATACTTTCTCCACAAAACTATATCCCTGCTCAAAGACGATCAGCCCTTCGATACCTTCGACCGCCTCTCCTTTCTAAAGGACGCGGCCCTTCCCCTCCAACGCCAGCTCAATGGCTTCATCCGTGAAAAAGGCCTTGAACTCAACACCAGCAAAGCTCTCAACTATGCAGCCGGCGACATCTTTAGCTTCGATGCCATCCTGCCCGCACCCGGAGCCCTTCCGACGACCTCTGAAGCATCCGCAGGTACAACCACTGCTAGCGGGCCGGCATCATCGCTCATAATCCTCGGCAACCAGCTCTTCTCCGATCCCTCCCTCTCCACCGACAACAAAAAAAGCTGCGCCTCCTGCCACGACCCTAAAAGATCATTTACCGACGGCCTCCCCTCCAGTCTCGCCTTCGATGGCCACAACCACCTCGACCGCAACGCCCCAACCCTTCTATACAGCGGCTTTCAATACAATCAATTTTGGGACGGCCGCGCCCGAACCCTCGAAGACCAGATCCGCGCCGTCCTGAACGATGCAAAAGAAATCAATGCCGACACCGCCTCCCTCACAAAACACGGCGGCATCGAAAAAACCATCACCGCCCTCGCAGCCTACGTCCGCAGCCTCCACCCAATGAATTCCCGCTTTGACCAATACCTCCGCGGCAAAACAACCCTCACCGAAAGAGAAAAAGCCGGAGCCAACTTATTCATGGGCAAGGCGCAATGCGCCACCTGCCATTTCATACCGCTTTTCAACGGCCTCATCCCACCCTATTACACCCAAACCGAATTTGAAGTCCTCGGCACGACCCAAACCGACAACTTTAGCACAACGCTAACTGGCACCCAAACCAGCAAAGCTGCCCAATCACCTGCCACCCAAACCTGCAAAACTGCCCGATCGCCCGTCACCCAAACCAGCAAAGCTGCCCAATCACCCGTCACCCAAACCAGCTCAATCGCCAAAACCAGCCTCCAGCTCAGCCCCGACCAGGGCCGCTATAAAATATACCCCTTCCCATTCTACAAAGGCGCCTTCAAAACGCCGACCGTACGCAACTCCGCCCAAACCGGCCCCTACATGCACAACGGCGCCTTCCACAGCCTCGAAACCGTCCTCGACTTCTACAACAAAGGCGGCGGCGCAGGCCTCGGCCTGAATGTACCCGACCAAACCTTATCCCCCATGCCGCTTCATTTATCAACCCAAGAAATGAACAACATTATCCTTTTCATACATACGTTGACGGATAGCCTAAATTCAGGGCTTAACGTTGACATAACATACACTAAGTAATTTCGCCGCCGGTTAAGCCACAATAATATACCATGCAAAAGAATTTCACCCTCCTTCTATCGTTCCTCCTCTTCGCTTTCGCCGCACACGCACAGCGCCCCGTCAGCCACATCAAAGCCACCCTGCTCCGCGGCCCCTATCTCCAGGCAGCAACCACAAACAGCATCGTCATCCGCTGGCGCACCGACGTGCTAACCCGCGGCATCGTACACTTCGGGACCGACCGCCAATTGCTCGACCGCAACTCCAAAGACTCCGTCCTCGTCACCGAACACAAGGTGAAGCTCGAAGGGCTCCAACCCAATACAAAATATTATTATACCATTGGCTCATTCAAGGATACCCTGCAGGGCAGCGCGGATAACTATTTCATGACCCTCCCTGTCCCGGTGGCCAATCCCGAGCCAGGCAAAGAGACCCTCTATCGCATCGCAGCCGTAGGCGACTGCGGAAACAATTCGGTCAACCAGCGCTCCGTCCGCGACGCCCTTATAAAATATCTTGGCAACAATTACCTCAACGCCTGGATCCTCCTCGGCGACAATGCCTACTCTACCGGACGTGACGCAGAATTCCAGTCCAATTTCTTCAATGTCTATAAGGACAACCTGCTGCCAAAATACCCGCTCTACCCCAGCCCGGGCAACCACGATTATTATGATGGTGATTCGACAGAAGAAAAAGTACAGCATACTCACCAGGTAGCCTATTTCCAGAACTTCACCATGCCCATCGACGGAGAAGCCGGCGGAATCGCTTCCCATAATCCGGCCTTTTATTCTTTCGACATCGGTAATACGCATTTTCTTTCCCTCGACTCATACGGCATCGAAGAAGACCGCTACCGGATCTATGATACCCTCGGACCACAGGTCCAGTGGATCAAAAAAGACCTGGAAGCCAACGCCCACAAAGGCTGGGTCATCGCCTACTGGCATCACCCGCCCTATACCATGGGCTCCCACAACTCGGACCATGAAAAGGAACTGGTCCATATCCGCGAGAACTTCATCCAGATCCTCGAACGCTACGGAGTCGACCTCATCATCTGCGGACACAGCCACGACTACGAACGTTCCCGACTCCTGAAAGGACATTACGGTATGGAGACGACCTTCGCCCCCTGGCACAACGTCAGCAATTCCTCCGGCCGCTACGATACCAGCTCCAACTCCTGCCCCTATCTGAAAGATTCCGCCAGCGGTTACACCGGCACGATGTACATCGTCAGCGGATCGGCAGGCCAGCTCGGCGGAAAACAAACATCCTGGCCCCATGACGCATTGCCCTACTCCGATGCGACTCACGGCGGCGCAGGTATGCTCGAGATAGAAGGAAGTCGCCTCGACTGGAAATGGATCTGCACCGACGGCGAGATAAAAGACCACTTCACCGTGTTTAAGAACGTCAATCAAAGACATGTCCTTAACATAAAGAAAGGCCAGTCCGTCACGCTGACCGCTTCCTTCCCCAACGACCAGGGCCACCCCTACCAATGGAACAGCAGCAAGGAGACCGGGCGCAGCATCGAGGTGAAGCCCTCCGCCACAAAGACCTATACCGTAAAAGATTCCAACAGCTGTCTTCAGGATAGTTTCGAGGTCCGGGTGAGCAAATAGTCCGCCGCAACCGTCATAACCTGAAAGTGGTATTGCGGATACTAAAAAATATCCGCACTTTAGCCCATGCGCTATTTCCATATTCTATTCTGGCCCGTGCTGGTGGGGGCCTTTATTGTCGCTTTTATCCAGCTCAAAGACAAAACCTATCTGCAAAATGATACCGCCCCACAGGGCATCGTATCCCTCGAATTAGGGGGCAGCTACCAGCGCGACACCGCCATCATCCAGTCCTGGAAAACAGATACCCTGGATCGTACCTCCGTTACCATGTGCCAGCTTGTCCCTCAGCCGATCAATCGCCTCCATAAAGCCCGCTTCGACGTCAAATTGGATT
This sequence comes from Puia sp., assembly GCA_035492595.1. GTDB lineage: Bacteria > Bacteroidota > Bacteroidia > Chitinophagales > Chitinophagaceae > Puia. The sequence goes on along the minus strand of DATJJA010000231.1, from coordinate 10,258 downwards.
ATCTCTTTATTCTGCTCTATACCCTCCTGGGCATCATCATTGTCATCGCCCTCCAGGACCGCATCAAACAAAAAGACCACTGGTTCACCCGCCTGCTTATCGGCCTTGTCCTGCTCGCAGGTATTCTCGACTGTATCGAGAACATAGGCCTGCTCCATTTCGTCAACGACGGCCTCAACAACACCCAGTCCGCCGGAGCCGCCACCACCACTATAACAAAAGTCGCCGCCTGGTCCAAATTCATCATCCTCATATTCTTGATAGGTCTCTACATTCCCCTGACCCTCATCATCCGCGACAACGGCCTCTTCGCCCTCTCGGGCTACATCCGCAATAAAACATTCCAGATCTTCCGCTACCGCGTCCTGCTCATAGGACTCGCCTTTTTCTCCCTCCCCATCTGGATGATGGACCAGGGACAGGATCTGCTTGTCAATATAAATTCTTCCGATCAGGGTGTCTTCCTCTTCATGACCGTGGTCTCCGTCGCCGCCTTCCTCAACTGGTGGCTCGCCAAACTCTTCTTCGAAAACGCCGCGTTGAGACCTGTCTTCCCCTTTAAAGAGCTGCCCATCTCCGAACCTGAAGAAGAAAGACAAGAGAAAAAAGCATCCCGCTTCCTCGGCGCCGCAACAATTATCATCCCGGCCGTGGCCATCGTCAACGCCCTCCAGGTCATCCGCATGCCCTCGATGCTGGATTTCTTTCCTGCACCCCTATGGCTGATCGGATTATTGAGCATTTTCTTTGCGCTGATCAAGCACAACGTTATAGAGAAGACCTACATAAGGCTCCAACAAAAACAGGGACCAAAGAAAAGTAAATACATCGCCTTCCTGACCCTCTTCCTCCTCGCCATAGGCATCCCATCGATCATCCGGCTCACCGCCATCCAGGGCTCCAGCAATACCCCGCATTCCCTGATCTTTCTGTTCTGGCATCTCGTCTTCCTGGCCCTTGCCTTCCTGGTCTTCGTCAGTATCAGAACCTGCATCTATAAAGAAGGCCTCGCAGGCAGCCGGATCGGCACTCCCATCGTCATCGCCGCACTGCTCCTCTCCATAGGTTTTATTCTCTTCAATGTCTTCCCGCAAGCCATCCTTGCCCTGGACTGCAATTTCCTGAGCCTCCCCGTCCTCCTCTCAGGGATAATTACCTACATCCTCTTGCTCACTATCCTCATCCGCATCAGCCTCTGGAGAAAGACCAATTTTGTGCTTTTCTTTATCATCATCGCCGTCACTATTTCTATTTCTGTCGACAACGATTATCATTCCGTACAAACCAGGGAAACGAAAGCAAAGCAGCAGCCCGCCCAACTGGAAGACTATTTCAAACAATGGCTGTTAAAAAGAAAGGACGAGATCAATAAGTCTTCCTCCTATCCCGTGTTCCTCGTCAACAGCTATGGGGGAGGCATAAAAGCCGCCGCCTTCACCAACCTCGTTGTCACCTGGCTTGACTCTTCACTCATCGCCACCGGCAACAAAGGTTTCGAACACTATACCTTTTCCTTCTCCGGCGCTTCCGGCGGCACCGTAGGTTCTGCCGTTCAGTGCGCCTATCGCGCCCGTCACCTCGACAGCAGCGGGTATACGCTCGATCACTTCACCGGCTTTTATGACCATGACTTCCTCACCCCCACGCTGGGTGCTATGTTCGGCAGGGATATCTGGGCATCCATAACGGCGCAGCATAGCTGGAGCGATCGCATCGCCGTCCAGACCAGGATCTGGGAAGGCTTCGGAAAAAAGACGCTGGACCTCGACCTGTCCATTCCCTTTGACGCCTTATGGGATTCAAGCAGGTCAAATCCCGCCCGCTACGAAGTGCCGCTGTTATTCTCCAATACGCTCAACGTCGACAACGGCCAGAAAGGCATCTGCGCTCCCGTCGTACTGAATAAAGCCGATTTCCCCGGCTCTATCTTCATCCGCTCCCGGCTGGACTCCATCAATGCCCATCGCGGTGACCAGCCGATACAGGACCTGTCCCTCCTGACCGGCGCCTTCCTGAGCGCCCGCTTCCCCTTCATCAGCCCCTCAGGTAAAATGGGGCCGGGTTATCACTTTATGGATGGCGGCGCCAAAGACAATTCCGGTGCCTCCACCTCGGAAGAGATCTTTATCAGCCTCAGTAAGGAAATGCAAAAAGAGAAGAAGACTCATCCGCTTTCGGAAATGGATAGCCTGATGAGGAAAGTACATTTTTATTTCATTTCGATCACCAACAACCCCAATTTCATCCGCGACGAACGAAAGCTGGTCTCCAATCGATGGGAACCCATCAGCCCCCTGGTCGGCATCATCAACAGCGGCATCTCAGGCAATGCAATAGAAGCCGACAGAACCCTCCAGCAGCGGTATTCGGCCGATACCATTGGCGGCGGTTTTCACGCCGGCTACAACTCGGTCTGGATCACCGGCTCCTGTGTAGAATACAACGATGGGAAATGGTATGAACCGGTATTGCCGCTGGGATGGCAGATCTCATCCCCTTCCGTGCAAAGACTGCATTCGTCTTTCGATGCCACCGGCATTCACTATTACAGGAACGATGGCGTCCCAAAAATTCTGCAGATCATAAAACAGTCCCTATAACTTGGCTATCTTATACGTCTCATTTTCCACTCTAATGATCATCACCCCTTTCGGCACACGCGAAACATCCAGACTCGCCTGCCCGCCAACGATCCTTCCGGTCTGTATCACCTTCCCGTCAAGCCCAAACAGCGTATATCCCACCGGCTCCGTACCACTAACCTTCACGTTCACAACATTCACCGTCGGATTGGGCCAGCAGCTCACAGCAGCAACAACACCCCCAATCTTCCTGATCGATGAATAGGCACTCGACCCATCCGCACTCACCATCTTTATTCTATAAAAATTCCTGGCCGCAGGACTCGCATCCGTAAATGAATATCCACCCGCGACAGAACCCGAACCCGCTACCGCTCCAATAACTCTATAATTCACTCCATCCGCACTCCGCTCAATGACAAACTCCGAAACATCCATCCCGCCGGCCATCGACCAGCTGAGCCGATTCCAAGACCCCGCAGCTACAGCATCAAAAGATTCCAGTTCCAGCGCTAATACAATAGGCGGATTCTGTATGATCAGGTTATCCAGCTCAGGCAAAGTCGACGACCCGCCCCCATCCATAGCCGAACCAATAGTAGCATTCCCGCTGCCCCAGACCAATGGAGATCCGGCAGCTATCGTATAAGTAGCCTTCGTTACACCATCCAGCGACAACGTACCTATCCCGGTAGTATTATTGTATACAAAACGATAAGTGTGAAAAGCTCCGTCATTAGGAGCGACAAACCCCGCATTGCTGTTCATCGCCGTGATCGTACCACCTATATTCACCGTAAACTTCACATATATAGCACCGGTAGCAATGCCAAAATCAAAATTCCCCAGCGTAAAAAAGCTGGCCCCGTTCTCCCGCCTTGCAAAATCTACGCTGATATCTACCCCAGGCATACTGTTGAACGTAGACCCGGCCATCGTCATATTGATATTCTGACCATTCGGCGCCAACCCATTCGTCCCACCGACACCGCCCGAAACCGAAATGGCAGAACCACTATAACCGGTAGCATTGGGACCGACAACAGCATTTGTAACAGGATTACTATCCCAGGTAAACTGACTGACTACCTGGGCCTGCCCGGAAAAGGCCATCAGGAGAATTAGTACTTGGATGTAGATACTCTTGACCATAGCAACTGGATTGTATAGGTGTTATTCCTTGATCAAGGCAAATGCCAACCTACAAAACACTGATTACCAATTACTAAAACGGTTAAGCAGCAATTTTATTTTCCGGGATTGGGACAATCCTCCTGAAATGAGTAAACTCCCTTATCTTGGCTCCTCAAATTACATGTATGAAGTCATCCAATAGAAGAAAATTCATTGGCGCTGCCGCAGGCCTTGCAGCAGGCACCATCGCAGCCAAAGCCGGCACAACCGTTACCAACCCCGCCCCTCAGCAACGACCTCCATTGGTCCATCACGTCTTCTTCTGGCTGAAGAACCCCAGCTCCACAGCCGACCGGGACAAGCTCGTGGAAGGAGTAAAAACCCTCGCCAAAATAGAGACCGTAAAAGAATTACACGTCGGAATTCTTGCCAGCACCGAAAAAAGAGACGTAGTGGATACCAGCTGGGCCGTATCCGAGCTCATGTTCTTTAATGACGTACAGGGACAGGCCACCTATCAGCAGCATCCTGTACACCTCGAGTTCATTAAGAACTACGGCCACCTATGGGAAAAAGTAATTGTATATGACGCGATGCAGGCGTAAGCCGCGATCCCACACCCGATACCACGGATAACCACCGGGCTCAGCGTCGCCGGTATCACGGGTCCTAGCTGATCCCTAACAATTCCACCTCGAATACGAGGGTGCTGTTGGGACCGATCTGCCCGCCAACCTGCCTGTCCCCATAACCCAGATGCGGTGGGATAAAGAATCTCCATTTACTACCGGTCGGCATCAGTTGCAAACCCTCTGTCCAGCCCTTTATCACCGCATTCAGCGGAAATGTAGCCGGCTGACCGCGCTTGACAGAGCTATCAAAGACCGTCCCGTCGATCAGCGTACCATGGTAGTGACAGGTAACCTTATTGCTGGCAAGCGGTTTCGCACCACTACCTTCCGTGATGATCTCATATTGAAGCCCGCTTGCCAGGGCGACAACACCCGGCTTTGTCTTATTGGCTTCCAAAAAATCCTGCCCCGCCTTAAGATTGGCACTGGCCTTCTCATTCTTCATATTGAACAATTTATCTGCAAGACTCATGTTTTTGCGTTTTTGCAAAGATAGAACTTTACATCAACCTCCAATATTTACTCAATTATCATAAATTTGCAGTGTCAATGACCAGAAAGACCTATCTCACCTATATTCTCATCTTAGGATCGCTCACCGCCCTCGGACCATTTTCGATAGACATGTACCTGCCTGGCTTCGAAGACATAGCCAAAAGCCTCCATACGTCCTCAGCAACGGTGGCCCTTTCCCTTTCCAGCTATTTCATCGGCATTTCACTCGGGCAGCTGCTATACGGCCCCCTACTGGACCGCTATGGCCGGAAAAAGCCTCTCTACGTCGGCCTGGCCCTCTATCTGGCGGCCACCATATTCTGTATGCTGGCAAAGGATATCCACTCCCTCATCATTCTCCGGTTCGTTCAGGCTGTGGGCTCCTGCGCCGCACAGGTTGCAGCCATGGCCATGGTTCGCGACCTGTTCCAGCCAAAGGAAAGCGCAAAGGTCTTTTCCCTGCTCCTCCTGGTCCTTGGCGCATCGCCGATGATCGCCCCCACCGCCGGGGCCTATATCGTTGTCAATTTCGGCTGGCGTATCATCTTCCTCGTCCTGCTGATCCTGGGTTCGCTCATCACCCTGCTGACGATCTTCTTCCTCCCGGAAAGCTACCCGGCCGACAAGAATTTTTCCCTGAAACCCAGGCCCATCATCAACAACTTTATCTCCGTCATCCGCGAACCCCAGTTTCTCGTCTATGTGCTGGTGGAAGCTCTCGCCTTTGCCGGACTCTTTGCCTATGTCTCCGGGTCGCCCATCGTGTTCATGGATATCTTTCACGTCGACAAAAAGACCTATGGCTGGATCTTCGCCTTCCTGTCCATCGCCTTTATAGGTCTGAGCCAGTTCAACAGCCTGCTCCTGAAAAAATATAGTAGTGAGCAGATCATCTGGGTCGCACTCTCCGCCCAGGTCATAGTGGCAGCTCTCTTCCTCGCCGGTAATCTCGCCGGCTGGTACGGCCTCCCCCATACCATCTTCTTTATCTTCCTTTTCCTCGCCTGTCTTGGCTTTACCAATCCCAACGCAGCCGCCCTCTCCCTTGCCCCCTTCTCCAAAAACGCCGGCAGCGCTTCAGCCCTCCTCGGCGCCCTCCAGATGGGTGTCGGCGCACTGGCCGCAGTAGGCATCGGCGCCTTTAGCAACGGCACCGCAAATCCGATGATAACCATCATGGCCATCTCCTCCCTTGCCGCCCTGCTCATCCTCATCGCCGGCAAACGCAGCGGTAAGCTATCCATCACCGCCGGCTCCCCCGACGCCGCTCAGCCCATCCACTGATCAACCCAACCCCTACCAACCTCAAACCTCAAGGCAATCTCGCCGCAAACCTCAAGGCAATCTCGCCGCAAAATTCAAGGCAACCTCGCCACAAGCCCCTCCGGCAATAGCCTCAATATCTGATATATAATTTTCCACTTCCTCCCCGGCACGATCGTAAACCCATTCCCCGCTCCCACTATCTTCCTCGCAATAAATTTCGGCTCCATCAGCAGACTTTCCGGCAGGTCCAGCCCAGCCGTCATCTTACTTCTTATATAACCCGCGATCACTGCATTCACAACCACTCCACGATGTGACAAATACTGCCTCAGCCCCGCGAGGTAAGTAGTAAAGGCAGCCTTCGTACTCCCATATACAAAATTACTCTTACGCCCACGGACACCCGACAACGATGACAACCCGATGATCCGCTCCAATCCCTCATTCGCCGCATCCATCGCGATGATATTGAGCATACTCACCGCTCCCGCATATAGCACATTCATCATCCGGTATGTTCCCTCCCAACTCACCAGGGCCTCCTCATTCGTAACCTGGAAACCCGCGGCATATACCACAATATTCGGCTTCACAGGCAGCGATGCATAAAAACCGGCATGCGAAGCAAAATCCGTCGCATCCCAATGCCGGATCATCACTCCAACCGGCAGGTCATCCCCCCCGCTCACCCGTATCCCCTTCTTCGCCGCAAAAACGCGGAGCTCCTCCACGCTTCGCGACGCGGCAATAACCCTATACCCACGCTGCACATATATTATCATAGCCTCCTTCGCCACATCCGAATTAGCTCCCAATATCAATACTGTCTTCATGGCTTGCTGCAAATTTCAATGCCCTGCGGACCCGCAATCACCGCCCTATGAGCCATATTAAAAAACAAAGAATGCTCCAATATCCCCGCAATGCTCTTAACCCTGTCATTCAGCATAGCCGGTTCAGGAAATGTCGCAAACCAGTTGTCGATCAAATAATTCCCCCGCTCCGTCACCACAGCCCCATCCTTCACAGGACCAGCCATCCTTAACTCCGACCGCGAAGGATTAAAAAACTTCTTCATGCAAAAAGACACATACCCCAACGCCTCCGGTAGCACCTCCACCACCAACGGATACTTCGCATCCAGCCGGTCCACCTTCTTGGACGAATCCCCCACCAGCACAAACTCAGCCGCCATCGCAGCCAGTACCTTCTCGGACACATGCACCCCGCCCCCGCTCTTCAGCGCGCTCAGCCGCCAGTCAAACTGATCACAGCCATCAAAATAAAGGTCCAGCGAAGACAGCCATCCCGCCTCCACAACCCTAAACCCCTCGCTCAACATTAACTGACGCGTAACAAAAGAGGACGTCACCATCGTCAGCGAACCGAACAGGCTAACATCCTCCTTAATAAATTTAACGATATGTCCCATGGTCGACCCGGCCCCAAGACCTACAGTCATTCCGGGTTTTACAAATTTTAGCGCTTCTTTGGCGGCATCTTTTTTATAATCCTGCATAAGGCAAATTAAATTATTTTCCTATCTACTTACCTGGCCTCCCCTGCCCAATCAGCTCCGCCGGGATCCGTTCGATCCCTTGTATCCGGATGCGCTTATAATAAACTTCCGCCCCCTCCGACTGCAATTGCAGCTTCCCCTTCGTAAGGGCGGCAACCTGACCCAGTTCCTCCTGCCCGCTTTCTACCCCGGGCAGCGTCAATTGCGTGTGCTCGATCCCTCCCAGCCGCACCTGCCCCAAACGATACAGCACCATCATCACCTTACCATTGACCACGTGTACACTGGTATCTCCATGACAATACAGGTCAAGCGTATTCCATTCCCCTGAAGGCCGCTCGGCATCCGAGCCCTTGATACAATGCCGGCCGATGTTATTGTCAGCGCGAAAAGCATATAGGGCTCCGGCAGGATCATAGACATATTCGCTGTCGGTCAGCTTTACCGCCGGCACAGCTGCAATCGCCCCGGCGCAACCCCAATAATCCCCGCAATCCCCTTCCTGTATCTGAAACTCATGGCTGCGCATCCAGGCCCCATAGTCTGCCCCATATGGTCCTACAGAATGATAAAGCAGACCGCTATCTTTCTTCTTACCCTTTTTGTTTCCCCAGCTGAACTTCCCCCAGCGAAACAGCAATTGCAGATGATAATTCCCGAATTCCTTTCTTGACGTAAGGGCGCCCACCTCCTGCCCTGAGATCCGGATGACTTTCTCCCGGCCATCTTTGACAACGGTAAACACATGCTGCGGGTCGTTATTCAGCCCTAAAGGCTCCTCGCCCTGCTGGCTCCCGCTGCTGTCGGTAGGCAGGCCCAGGTAAGTATCCCACCCCGATAGGTCCTTCCCGTTAAAAAGAGAGACCCACTCCCTCTTCTCTGGGGTAGGCCCGGCGTTAAAGGCGGCCAATCCTATTATGATAAATGGTAATAATAAAAAGTAGTTTCGGCGAAGCATAATAAACGGTTTTTTGGAGAATGAACATTGAAAATAACAAAATTCCCCGATCTTCCCTGCGGCCCTTTTTTACCGCATTTTCCCTACCTTCGCCTCCTGCAAAAAATCTTAATTCTACATTTATGAGAGGTCGAATCATCGTAACCCTGTTGATGTCGGTATTTCTGATCCAATCGCCGGCTTCGATACAAGCCCAGCCCACAGCAAAACACTCCTCTCCCCCCGCTTCAATGCAGTCTGCAACAGGATCCGCAGCGGTCCCGTCCGCAAAACCTTCCACGCCCCCCCGTCCCAGACTCGTGATCGGTATCGTCGTCGACCAGATGCGCTGGGACTATCTCTACCGTTACTCCGATCGCTATGGCACCAGTGGCTTCCGCAGACTGCTCAACGAAGGCTTTAGCTGCGAGGACACCTATATCAGCCACCTGCCTTCTTACACCGCCGTAGGACATACCACTATCTTTACCGGTTCGGTTCCCTCTATTGACGGCATTGCCGGCAATGACTGGATCGATCAGGCTTCGGGTAAGGACATCTATTGTGTAAACGACGACAATGTCCAGCCCGTTGGCGGGACAAGCCCCGCTGGCAACATGTCCCCCAAAAACCTCCTCTCTTCCACCATCACCGACGAGCTGATGCTGGCTACCAACTTCCGGTCACGCGTGGTAGGCGTCTCGCTCAAAGACAGGGCATCCATCCTTCCGGCCGGACATACCCCTACCGGCGCCTTCTGGTTTGATGACGTAAAAGGAGTCTTCAGCACCAGCACCTGGTACATGAAGGAACTACCCGCCTGGGTTACCCGGTTTAATAACCTGAATGAACCGGAGAAATTGGTAGCCGGGGGCTGGAATACCTTGTATCCTATCGGCACCTATCTTCAAAGCACAGCCGATTCCACGCCCTGGGAAGGCGCATTCAAAGGAGAATCAGCACCCGTCTTCCCACACGATATAGCAAAATATTACAAAGAAGACCACGACAATATCCGCAGCAGTCCCTTCGGCAATACCCTGACCCTCGACTTCGCAAAGGCAGCCGTCGAAGGCTACTCACTCGGCCAGCGCGATGTCACGGATTTCCTGACCATCAACTGCGCATCGACAGATTATGTCGGCCACAAATTCGGCCCCAACTCAATAGAAGTGGAAGATGTTTACTTACGGCTCGATAAAGACCTGGCCGACTTCTTCAGCTACCTCGACAGCAGGATCGGTAAGGGCAATTACACCGTCTTCCTCACCGCAGATCACGGCGCTTCGCATGCAGTCAACTTCCTTAAAGCACACCAGATCCCCGCCGGCATCTCCGGCATCCGCGATATTATAAAAGGACTCAACGACACGCTCAGCTCCATCTACAAAATAAACGACCTCGTTATATCCGGTACCAACTACTATGTCAACTTCAACCTCACAAAGATCCGGCAGACAGGCCTGTCCCTTGACTCACTAAAAAAAGCCTCGCTCGCTTACCTCCAACACCAAACCGGCCTCCAGTACATCGTCGACATGGCCAATCCCGACGCAGCCCTGCTCCCTCATCCGATCCGGGAAATGGTGATCAATGGCTTCAACCGCAAACGCAGCGGCCAGATCCTGCTGATCCCTGAACCCGGCTGGTTCGACGGCTTCGACAAAGGCACCACCCACGGCACCTGGAACCC
>DATJJA010000230.1:0-6231 GCA_035492595.1 Puia sp. | reverse complement strand
ATTTTCGGAACCAAAACCAACTACTACGCACATGAGAAAAATCCTGTTGTTGATGGCATGTATCTGCGTGTCCATCACCCAGTTATTAGCCCAAAACCGGACCGTAACCGGTAAAATCACTGACGACAAAGGCGCACCTCTTCCTAATGCCACCATTCTTGTTAAGAGCAATAAGACTCTTTTTGGAGCCAGCGCTAATTCAGATGGTACTTTTTCCTTATCTGTTCCTTCCTCGGCCAGGACCCTTGTTGTTTCGGCCATCAATTTTCAATCTGTCGAGCTATCCATTGGCGACAAGGGGGTCATCAACTTTACCCTCAGCCCCACCAATAACAAGCTGGATGAGGTAGTCGTAGTCGGATATGGAACGCAGAAGAAATCCGCCAATACCTCCTCTATCGCGAAGGTCAGCGGCGACAAGCTGGAGAACAGGCCTTTTACTTCCGTCGACCAGATGCTGCAGGGCGCCTCCGCGGGTCTGCAGTCTACAGCCACTACGGGTCAGCCGGGTGCTGCCCAGGCTATCCGTATCAGGGGCGTCGGCAGCTTCACTTACGGCGGCGCTCAACCGCTGTATGTCGTGGATGGGGTTCAGATCAACGGGGGAGATCTGGCGAACGGTAATGGGGTCACGACGAGCGGCTCCGGCAGCTTTAATATCAACCCCAGCACCAATGTCCTGGCGACGATGAATGCCAACGACATCGAAAGCATTACCGTACTGAAAGACGCGGCTGCAACTGCTATCTATGGTTCACGGGGCGCCAACGGTGTCATCGTGATCACCACGAAAAGCGGCAAACAGGGCAAGGCACAGTTCCGTTTCGACACGGAAGTCGGTCAGAACAGGTCTATCCTGCCTCCGGCTGAAGGAAGACCTCTGCGCAAGGATAACTGGCTCATGCTGCTGAGGGAAGGGATGGTTAATGCCGGCACTTTTACGGATGCGTCTATCACCAGTACGCTGCATTCTTACGGAGATACGACTAATATCGATACCGACTGGCTGGGACTCATTACTCGCAAAGCAACGCAGCAGCAGTATAACCTCAGCGTTTCGGGTGGTGAAAGCAAGATCAAATATTTTCTGTCCGGAGGGTACTTCAAGCAACAGGGTACAACCATCGGGACCGATCTGCAAAGGGTCACCGGTGATATGAAGATCACGTATACGGCTAATGACCGGCTGACGCTGACAACAAAGATCACGGGTGGAAATGTAGTACAGAACTCTGCGCTGGCTTCCAGCGGCACATCCGGCGGCGGAGGTTATTTCGGCAACCCCAATTATGTAGCTACTACCCTACGTCCTACCCAAAACCCCTTTAATGCGGACGGTACCCTGAATATCGCCACTGGTAACAACTATGGCTTCCCTTCGCATTACAACCCGTTGTATATTGCCGCGCATGATAAAAGATGGCTAAAAGCTTTCCAGGGCCTGGCAAATCAATCGGTGAACTATAAGATCCTGGAAGGGCTCAAGTTTACCACCACGATGGGGCTTCAGTATGCCACGGATGAAGAGTATCAGTACAACAACCCCTTCCATGGCGATGCATCCGGTTCTTCCGGGGAAGGGATCTCCTATTATACCCGTAACTTCCTCTGGGACTGGACCAATCAGCTCGATTATCATTACGATATCAATACCGATAAAAAGTTCTATGTCGATGCGAAGGCCGGGTATGAATCCATCAAGAACAACTACTTTCAGCAGGCGGGTGATGTCACAGGCTTCCCTCCTAACTCAGATCTATACCTTTCCACTAACGGCGCCACTTCCACAAACGGAAAGGTGTCCGGCTCCAACTATACTTTTCAAGGGTATTTCGCCAGCGCCACCGTGGGCTACGGGGATAGGTACAGCCTGTACGGGAGTATCAGAAGGGATGCCAGCTCCAGGTTCAGCAGCAACCAGCGCTGGGGGACCTTTGCTTCCGTCGGGGTTGCCTGGAATATCAGCAACGAAGCTTTCTTTGAAAACATACTGCCTGTAGTCTCCAATCTGAAGATAAGGGGTAGCTATGGCAACAACGGGAATGCCGAGATCGGCAACTATACCTGGCGGCAGACCTATGGTTATGGTTACAACTATAACGGTGTTGCGGGCGGCCGGTTCGACAACATCGGAAATCCTAATCTCACCTGGGAAAAGAGCAAGCAAACGGATGTGGGCATCGATGTCAGTTTCCTGAAAAGCAGGATCAATATAACTGCGGACTATTACAAACGTGTTACAAAGGATGCTCTTTTGTCCCAGCAGATCTCGAGGACCACTGGTTTTACCGGTTTTATCAACAATGTCGGCGACCTGGAGAACAAAGGATATGAGCTGACGCTTAACGTTATCCCTGTCCAGACAAGGGACTTTGTATGGGAAGTCAATTTTAATCTTTCTCACAACAAAAACATGGTCACCAAACTGCCGGCTGGCGACCAGGCCAATCCCCAGAGCAGCAGTTTTCTGCTGAGAAAAGGAAATAGTATTTATTCGTTCTATACGAGAGGATGGGCCGGTGTAAACCCGGATGACGGCACTCCTTCCTGGTATACGGACAGCACGAAGAAAACGACTACTAACAACCGTGCGGTAGCAGCCCTCTTCCTGGTCGGTAAACAAGCCGATCCCAAGTATTTCGGCGCTCTCGGAAGCACAGTAACCTTCAAAGGGATCTCCCTTGCTTTTGACTTCTACTATAACTATGGGAATTATTTCCAGGAAGGATATGCGCAGTACTTCCTGGACGGTACCTACGCTACCCGCGGAAAGTATACAGAGAATCTGAAACGCTGGCAGAAGAAAGGCGATGTTACCGACGTGCCAAAATACGTTTATAATTCAACCGCTAACTCCGGCTCCGGATCGGACAGGCTTCTTTACAAAGGTGACTATATCCGTCTTCGGAATGTACAGCTGGGTTACAGAGTAACCAGCAAAAGCCTGATGCAAGCCATGCGGATCAGCGCCCTCAACATCTATGTCAGGGGAAGCAACCTGTGGAGAAAAACCTATGATAAGGATATGGTCAGCGATCCTGAACAAGGTGTCCTGGGTATGAACAACCAGGAAATATTGCTGTCAAAATCATTTACGGCAGGTTTAAACATAACATTCTAAGATTGATCAACAGATAAATTGAAACAAGCAATGAAACATATAATAATATCGATGAAATACAGGGTTGTAACTTTGGCGCTGGTTACGGCGTTGATGGCACCTTCCTGCAGTAAAAAATTTCTGGATCAGGTTCCTTACAATTCGGTACCAGCCTCCACTGCAGTGACAGACGAGCCCAGCATGTATACAGCGCTGCTTGGACTATACTCCTCTCTGCGCGCCACGGATTTTTACGGACGCACTTATGCCGTAAAAGGAGACCTGATGTCCGATGATTGTTTTTTGTCTTCTTCCAATTCGGGTCGTTACCTGGGTTTTAACAATTACGATATGGATAAGACCAACACCTATCCCAGCGCGGTCTGGCAGAATGCATATGCGGGTATCAAGAACGCCAACTTCATCATTAACTCGAATGTTCCGGTTTCTTCGGATAATATCAGCGAGATGTATGCAGAAGCGTATGCCCTGCGGGGAATGATCCTTTTCGATCTGGTGCGGAATTTTGCGATGCCTTATGCGGCGGGTGCGAATGGCGCCGGCGTCCCGATCGTTCTGAAATTCGATCAGCTGGCCAAACCAACGCGCAACAATATCGGCGCTGTCTACACGCAGGTGCTTGCCGATCTGAATAAGGCTCTTTCCCTGACGAAATTCGACCAGGGTTCTACGATGAAGTTCCCGGCTACCGGCCAGTCCCGGGTAATGAATTCTTCCTTTGTCACGAAATATACCATCCAGGGTCTGCTGGCCCGTGTATACCAGCATATGGGAGACTGGGCGAATGCAAAGGCCGCAGCCCTTGACGTAGCGCAAAACAGCGGTTTCTCCCTGGTGGCCAGCACCGGCGTGGTCGGTTACTGGGCGGGTACCAGCCCCCGTACAGATAAGGTTGAAACCATGTTTGAGGTCACTTCTGATGCCAACAACAATGTCTCAGACGGTACACTGGCAAACCTGTATGTCCCCAAGCCGGTAGGAAGTTATGGCGATATCCTGGCGACAAAAACGCTGTATGACAGTTATGCCGCCACCGATACCCGTAAAAATCTTTATAATCCGATCGCCCGTACGGGTCAGCTGGGCACGGCTTATTATGTCACCAAGTATCCCATCGATGTCGTCAACTATGATGACGTAAAGATCGTCCGGTATGCAGAAGTCCTGCTGATCCTGGCGGAGGCCTACCACAATACCAGCGATGATGTCAACGCCCTTAAATACCTGAACATGGTAGCCCAGAAAAGAGACCCATCTTTTACCGGTTATGCTTCTTCCGGCGACCAGGTATTGGAGGACATCCTCAATGAAAGGGAAAAAGAACTGGCCTTCGAAGGTTACCGGTTCTGGGACCTCTATCGTCTTCAAAGGACCTTTGTAAAACCCCAGGCCCAGGATGCAACCAACGCCATCATCAAGAGTGTTACGGTCACTCCGGGTACGACGAGGAATTTTATCTTCCCCATCCCTAATGATGAAGTGCTCGTAAACCCGGGCATCGGGCAAAATCCTTTATACTAATCCGGTTAACTTTTCTTAAAAGGACCCGCTGCCAGGCGGGTCTTTTTAATTTCTTATCTATCAAGAAAGGCCAGTACCATCTTCATCAGCGCTACCCTTTTATTGGTAAAGGGATGATCTGTGGGCCAGACCTCGTAATTGAAATAAACTTTATTATCGTCTTTCAGCGCAGCCGCCAGGTCCTTGTTCCGGGTATGTTCGTCAAGCATGATGATCTGCTTGTTTGCCAGTATCTTTGATCCTTTTTCGAGAATAAAGTAATTGGGGTCTTTTAAAACAGCGGCGTATATCTGTTTGTCCGGAGTGTTCAGTACAAAATAGCCCTTCCCGAATTTTGCGTTCATTTTGGCATAGAGTTCCTCTTCCGTCTTAAATTCCTTTACATCGTTGTGGATATTCCAGGTCGACAAGGCAAACCCCTTTTTTATCCCGGGTAATTCCTGCAGGGCCTTGAGACAGATCCAGCCTCCCATGCTATGCCCGAACAGGACTATGTTTGAAGTGTCGATATGTAAAGAATCCTGGTATTTTTTGCAGTATGCGACTACGCTCGCCACATCCCGGACGCAGTTTTTAAAGGAGAACTGCCCCTGGCTGCCCCATGAGCCGCGGTAGTCAAAATAAATGACATTCCAGCCATGCGCCCTGACAACCTGTGCAAGGTCGAGGTTGCGTTCATTCCCCGGGTAGCCGTGCAAGAGCAATAAGGTAGGGTGTTTTTGCGCTCCATTGGCCTTGTAAATAAAGCCTGCCAGCAGCGATCCCTCGGATGGGATGAAGAGCTCGTTCATGCCTGCGGGGGCATCTTTGTCCCAGGCGATGTCTTTCAGGACAATGCTGTCCTGTGCAAAAAGACCCCGTGACGGGAACAGGGTGAGTAGGATCAAAAGCCGTAGAGAGAGTTTACGCATAGTTAGTTGTTGATTGGCTAAACATACAAAATTATTGGATAGTTACTTACCTTTAATCCATGGACAGACGCAAATTCGTTCAATCGACGATCCTCTCCGGCTCCCTGCTTGGCGGAGCCTTCCCGTTTGAAAATACCATTATGAAAGATGAAAGCAGTAAAAAACAGCAATGGTACGAGCTTCGGACCTATTTGTTTGCCAATGAGAGCCAGCTGCAGCTGACCGGAAGCTATATGGAGCAGGCTTATCTGCCGGCCCTCAACCGGGCTGGTATCCGGAACGTCGGCGTATTTACCGAGTCGCAGCCGCAGGGTATAACTCGGCTGTTCCTGCTTATCCCGTTCGATTCCATAGGATCTTTTACCGAGATCAATGCGAAACTGGCACATGACGAGGTCTATCTGAAAGCCGGGGAAGCCTACTTAGCGGCATTGGCCACGAGTCCCGCTTATCAGCGGATAGAAAGCTCCCTGCTGAAAGCATTCGTACACATGCCGCAGATGGAGGTGCCGGAAAGAAAGCCTCGCCTTTTTGAACTGCGTTGTTATGAAAGCCCGACAGAATCGGCGGGGCAAAAAAAGATCGGGATGTTCAATGATGCAGGGGAGATCGATATTTTTAAGAAGGTCGGCGCCCGTCCCGTATTCTTCGGGGAAACGATCATCGGGGAACGAAGAC
>DATJJA010000229.1:0-8300 GCA_035492595.1 Puia sp. | reverse complement strand
AACATTAGCCGGCGACGAAATGAGCCCATCGCTTATCTCCAACTATGCTTTCGAACTGGCCCAGACGTTCAACTCATTCTACAACCTGCATTCCATCGCCAACGCCGAAACGCCCGAAAAGAAAGCCCTGCGGCTTCAACTTGCGCAGCTGACATCGACGATCCTGCGCTCGGCCCTGGCATTGCTCGGTATCCGTGTGCCCGAAAGAATGTAGCTATGCCCGCCTTTAGTTGTCTAACAGCGGCGTAGAGAACTTCGGCGGAGCTGCTTAGGCCTTCGTCGGACCTGCTTCGCCACGGTCCGCCTCGGTCGTAACCTTCGTTGCACTCGGTTACCCTCCACCTCGTTCGTAGGAACTTCGAAAAGGCTTCGTCCCTTGCCTTTTCTCGTTCATTCCCTTCGCTGCGCTCGGGAACGCTGCGCTCGGTTATGCCCGAAGGCTATAAAAATTAAGGTCAAGGCAGCTATCTCAACACTACCGCCCCCAGCGGCGGCAGGTGAACCGTCAACTCATAAATCTCATCACTCTCATCGACGAGCCTTACCGGCACGTCGGGATTATTCGTATCCCCGGTGCCCCAATATTTTTTATCATCGCTATTAAAGATCTCCTTCCATTCCGCCTTCCCCCAGGTATAGACCTTCCAATCCCTTCGCACCACCGGCGTAAAATTCAAAATCACCAATACATCCTTCAGCGAGTCCTTTGCCTTCCGGCGATAGACCGCCACACTCTCGGCCCTGTGCTGCAGGTCCACCCACTCAAAGCCATATTGATTGAACTGGTTCTCGAACAGTGCCGGCTCGCTGCGCAACAAAAGATTGAGATCCCTTACACAATCCTGTAAGAGGCGATGCGAATCGAACTGCAGCAAACCCCAGGGCAGCTCGGTCTTGTAGTTCCATTCGGTGGTCGAACCGAACTCATCGCCCATGAACAGAAGCTTCCCGCCGGGATGCGTCATCATATAACTGTACATCAACCGCAGGTTGGCAAACTTCTGCCAGTCATCGCCCGGCATCTTGTAGATCATCGGTGACTTGCCGTGTACCACTTCATCGTGACTGAGGGGCAGCACAAAGTTCTCATCATAATAATACATCATGCTAAAGGTGAACTTGTCCTGCCAGTCCTTGCGGTAGATAGGGTCCAGCTTGAAGAAGTCCAGGGTATCATGCATCCATCCCATCATCCATTTCATCCCAAAGCCCAGTCCGCCCGCAAAGGTCGGCCGGCTTACTCCGGGCCAGTCGGTTGCTTCTTCTGCAATCGTTTGGACGTCAGGGAAATCGCGGTAAACCGTTTCATTTAAGTCCTTGATAAATGCTATCGCCTCGAGATTGCCGTCTCCGCCATGTTCGTTGGGTTCCCATTCACCTTCCTCCCGGGAATAATTCAGCTTCAGCATCGAGCTGACAGCATCCACCCGCATCCCGTCGATATGATATTTATCCAGCCAGTAGCGGGCATTGCTGATCAAAAAGGACTTTACCTCTCCCCTCTTATAGTTGAAGATATAGCTGTTCCAGTCGGGATGAAATCCTTTCCGCATGTCGGCATATTCATAGGTATTTGCCCCGTCGAACAGGTAAAGACCATGATAGTCATAGGGAAAATGCGACGGCACCCAATCCAGGAGCACTCCGATGCCCTCCCGGTGGAAAGCCTCTACCAGCGACATAAAGCCCTGCGGATCGCCAAAACGGGAGGTCGGCGCATAATACCCGGTTCCCTGGTACCCCCAGCTGCCATCGAAAGGATGTTCCATCACCGGCATCAGCTCTACATGGGTAAAGCCCATCTTCTTCACATACGGCACCAGCAGCTCCCGGATCTGATCGTAGGAATTGTATCGTTCCTCGTCGTTCTTATCAGGCCGCATCCAGCTGGCTAAATGTACCTCGTAGATGCTCCACGGCGCTTCCAGAGAATTTGATCCCTTCCGGCTGCTCATCCATGAGTCATCCTTCCAGGGATAATCCAGTTCCCAGGTGATGGAGGCCGTTCTCGGCCGCATTTCCCAGAAATACGCATAGGGGTCACCTTTATCCAGCGTACCTCCGTTGTAGCCATGGATGTGGTACTTATAGGATTCGCCGGTTGGGATATGGGGAATGAACCCTTCCCAGATGCCCGAACGCTCCAGCCGGACAAAGAGCGGATGGACATCCGGTGTCCAGTTGTTGAAGTTGCCGATCACGCTCACCGCCGTTGCATTGGGCGCCCATACGGCAAAATAATACCCTTCTGTCCCCAGGACGGTGACCCGGTGACTTCCGAACAGATTATATAACCGATAATGTGTTCCGTTTTGAAAATTGCGGATATCCTCTTCCGTAAAGAGCGAATAGTTCCATACCCGTTTTGTCGAATCCACAAAATGCGTCTCTTCATATTTCTGACCGATAGGTATATCCATAACTGCGCCTTTGTCTTTAACGTAAATTTAAGGGATCGCTTTTGCAATTCGCTAGTTTTGAAATTAATTTGGGGCACCTTAACCATTTAAATTCCTATGCCAAAGCTGACCGCCTCCTTATTCCTATGGCTGGTTCTCTCTGTGACCTGCCTGGCGCAGTCGTCCCACATCACCGGTACAGTCTCCGATACAGCAGAAAAAAGGAATTTGAACAATGGTTCCGTTCTCCTGCTTCGCCCTTCCGATTCTATCCTGATCCAGCATACCCGTACCGATGCGAGCGGTCGTTTCACCCTGCGGAACATTCCCCCTGGACATTACCTGTTTATGGTCACCTACCCTGCCTATGCGGACTATGTGGACGATCTCAATATAAAGGATACGGGAACCATCACCCTTCCAACCATCGGGATGGTGCTGAAATCCAAACTTCTCCAGGAAGTGGTTGTCAGCGGCAACCGGGGCGCCATCCGGATGAAAGGAGACACGACGGAGTTCAATGCCGACAGCTTCCGAACCCAGCCCAATGCCACCGTGGAAGACCTTTTAAAGAAATTACCCGGTATCCAGGTCGACAAGAACGGGAAGATCACCGCCCAGGGTGAAGCCGTAAAAAAAGTGCTGGTCGACGGGGAAGAATTCTTTGGGGACGACCCTACCCTTGTCACCCAGAACCTGAGAGCGGACATGGTCGATAAAGTACAGCTTTATGACAAGAAGAGCGACCAGGCCACCTTTACGGGCATCGACGACGGCAAACGCGACAAGACGATCAACCTCAAGCTAAAGGACGGGAAAAAGAACGGCTATTTCGGACGGGCCACGGCAGGAGTGGGCACGGATGGATATCATGACTATCAGCTAATGGCCAATTACTTCCGGAACAAGGAAAAGCTCGCCGCTTACGGCATTATCTCAAACACCGGCAAGACGGGGCTTACCTGGAACGAACGGGATAATTACGGGCAAAGTTTCCTCGCCAATGCGGATGTGGACGAAAACACCGGATTTATTTCTATCCAGGGAGGCATGCGGGATGACCTGGACAGCTGGTCCGGTCAATACGAAGGTCAGGGTTTTCCATCTGTAAGGACGGGAGGACTCCACTACAACAACAAGTGGAACGATGACAACCAGTCCCTCAACGGTAATTATAAGTATATGCAGCTGGATGTCAATGGCACCAGCACCACCAATTCGCAATTCATCCTGCCGGACACACTGTACTATAATAACCAGCGTCAAAGTTTCAGGAACCAGATCATCCGTCACAGCTTTGGCGGCGCCTATGAATATAAATTCGATAGCACCTCTTCCCTGAAGATCATGGCCGACGGCGGCACGGATCATAAGACGACCAACAATATCTTTCATTCGGAAGCCCTGGCCAGCGACAGCAGTCTCGTCAATCAGAACGATCGGACGACCAGCACCAGCGGGGACAACCGTGTCGTCAACAGCAATTTGCTCTGGCGTAAGAAACTGCCAAAGAAAGGAAGGACTATTTCTGTCAATCTGAGAGAGAACTACACCGACAATACTTCCAACGGCTTCCTCAACTCCGATACCCGCCTTTATGACGGAGGAACCCTGTTTTCGGATTCCCTGACCGACCAGTACAAGAACTATCATACCCAGACCACGCTGTTCGATTCACGGATCACCTATACCGAGCCGCTGTCCAGGGTATCCTTTCTCTCCGTCAACTATGGGATCTCCGTCAATAACAGCCATTCCGATCGTAATTCCTTTAATAAGACGGGTGGAAAATACAGCGATCTCGATTCCCTGTACAGTAATGACTATCGTTACAATGTCTTTTCACAAAAAGCGGGTCTGAGCTATAGTCTTGTCAAAAAGAAACTTCGTCTCACCACCGGCAGCGATGTCGGGTTTACCAACTTCTCACAGGACGATCTGCATGCCGACACGTCGCTCAAACGGCGTTTTGTCAACTGGTATCCCAATGCTTCCGCAACATATTTCTTTACCAATATGCGGCGGCTGAATTTCTTTTATTCCGGGAACACTGTCCAGCCGCAGGTGCAGCAGATCCAGCCCATACTTACCAATGAGGACCCCTTGAATATCACCATCGGCAACCCGGGTCTGAAGCCCTCATTCGTCAATCGCATGCAGTTGTTCTTCAACGACTATAAGATCCTTACGGACAGGGGGATCTGGATCAGCGCCTCCTACAATTTCACCCGGAATGCCATTGGCAATAGCGTGAGTGTGGACTCTGTTGGCAAGCGGGTCTCGCAGTATGTCAATGTGAGCGGGAATCATGCCATCTCTGCCTACGGCGGGTATAGTTTCAAATGGCATAAGCCAAATATCAATTTTGACTTTTATGGCAATGTCACGGACAATACGAATGTCAGCGTTGTCAATAACCTGGCAAATTCGACGCGCAGCCAGATATACTCACTGGGGAATGGGATCTGGACATCAAAGGAGAAGAAATACGAATTCAGCGTTCGCTATTCCGCCACCTATACCCAGAGCCGGTCGACCATCAATACCGGCGTCACCACTCATTACTGGACGTACTCTATTCAGCCGTCGACCGATGTATTCCTGCCCTTTAAATTCCAGGTCCATGCGGATGCGGATATCAACCTCCGGCAAAAAACATCCGTTTTTGACAACAACAACAATGTCGTTTTGCTCAATGCCTGGCTGGGCAGGAAATTTCTGAAGAACGACGCCTTGCTTCTGAAGGCTTCCGGTAACGATCTTTTAAACCAGAATGTCGGTTTTAACCGGACGGTTAACAGTAACTTTATTTCGCAGAACACCTATAGTACGATCAAACGTTATTTTATGTTCTCCCTTGTCTGGAACTTTACCAAACCAGGGACGCCCGCACCGGCGCGGAATTAACGAACAGTATAAAATTATTCCTATGTCACGACTTCTTATACTTCTCACCTTTCTTGCCGCTGCCGGCTCCGCCAGCGCGCAAAACAATACTGTCTTTATTTCGCAGGGAAAGATCGAATATGAGAGAAGCACCAATGTGTATGCGCAGATCAGCAAGGATGACGAGGGAGAATGGAGCGAGCTGCAGAAAAAAACGACCACGCATTTCAAGACAGCCTATTTTGACCTGCTGTTCAATCGCAGCAAATGTCTTTACCGGCCGGGCAGGGAAAGCAATGATAAGGACAACAGCCTGTTTATGGTCCAGGCGCCGGCCCAGAGCAATATTATTTATTCCGACCTGGACAATGCAAAAGGCATCAGCCAGAAGAACATCTTCGAGGATCTTTTCCTGGTGCAGGACAGCCTTCGTAAGATAAAATGGAAGATCACTACCGAGACCCGCAACATCGCCGGCTTTTCCTGCCGCCGGGCCAATGCCATCATCATGGACTCCATCTATGTCGTCGCCTTTTATACCGACGAGATCCTTACCTCGGGCGGCCCTGAGTCTTTTTCCGGATTACCCGGTATGATCCTGGGTATCTCGCTGCCGCATGAGCATGTCTCCTGGTTTGCCACCAGGGTGGAAGCGATCCCTGTCACGGACAGCCAGCTGGCGCCGCCGGTAAAAGGAAAGAAGACGGACAACAGCAGTTTGACGGAGACTATCCGGCGGGGATTGAAGGACTGGGGGAAAGAAGGGCAACGATTTATGCGAACGGCTTTATTATGATCGGCGCCGGCTTCAGCGCCGCAGTGATCAGCATTGACTTTAGCAGATACTTGCTCAGCGCCGTAATTCCAGCACCCACATGGTGCGTCCCGGCAGATCCGCCGGCTGGCCTAAAGGATATTTCCGGCCTGTCAGCACGTCCACCCCTTCCGTGAAACCTTCTGTCCGTTGCGCATAGCGGCCAAAGTCCAGCTTTATGGGGGCATTTTCCGTATTCATAGCACAGATGATCGTCTGCTTTACATCGTACCTGAAATAGACATACAATCCTCTGTCCGGCGAATACTGCATCAACTTTCCTGTTTGCAATGCGGAAGACTTGTGGCGGAACTGACCGAGGGTTTGCACCATTCGCTGAACCGATAGCTCATCGGTTGTCAGGCCTTCTCCTGTAAAAGCGTTCTTACGGTCGCCGGGCCAGCCTCCGGGAAAATCGAGGCGGACCCATCCGTCGGGATTGGAGATCCCTTTCATCAGGATCTCTGTTCCATAATACAGCTGTGGGATACCCCTTGTCGTCAGCAGCCAGGACAAGCCCATCTTCTGCGCAGCGATGTCCTCTCCTGTCTGGGAGAAGAAACGGCTCATGTCGTGATTGTCAAGGAAGACGACATTACGGGTCGGGTCTTCATAGAGGAAATCATTGCTCAGGGTATTGTATAGCTCGAACACCCCTGCTCCCGTGGTATCTTTTACCGCCGGGACGATGCCGCTGAAATTACATTGGAAGTCTACTACGCCGGGCAGATTGCTCTTATAGGGCAGATCCAGGTGATTGCGGGTAAAATAAGCCTGGTTGGCCGTTCCATGTACCCATGCTTCGCCGAATAAGGTCATGCGCGGATACTCATCGAGCAGCGCCTTATTGCAGCGGTTCATAAAGGCCAGGTCGTTGTAGATATAGGTGTCGATGCGCCAGCCATCTACGCCAAAGGTCTCCACGCACCAAAGGGCATGCTGGATGAGGAACTCCGCCAGATCGGGATTATCCTGGTTCAGGTCGGGCATCTGGGGGGTGAACCAGCCGTCGCTGCTGAGTTTCCTATCGATGTCGCTGGCATGCGGGTCCAGCAGCGGTTGATCCCGATAGTTAGTTTGGGTATATTTCGGCCACTGATGCAGCCAGGACTTTTCCGGAAGGTCCTGTATAAAAATATGATAAAGTCCGACGTGATTGTAGACGGCGTCCTGGATAAGCTTCATCCCCCGCCGGTGGAGTTCGTCGGAAAGTTTTTTGTACAGGGGCGCGCCTCCGAGCCTTGGCTCGATAGTATAATGATCGGTGAATGCATAGCCATGCTCCGTCCGGTCCGGCATGTCATTGACCAGTACCGGCGTCATCCATAGGGTCGTTACGCCCAGGCTCTGTAAATAATCGAGATGGTTGATGACGCCCTGCAGGTCGCCTCCATGACGCAGGAAAATAGAATCCCGGTTGAGAGACTGATCGCGCATTTGAGGGATGATGTCGTTTCCCGGGTCGCCATTGCTGAAACGGTCCGGCATCAGGAAATAGATGAAGTCTGCCGATGTCACGCCTTGGGCATAGACTGTGCCTTTCCCGCTTCGGCGCGCCAGGATAGGATATGAGAGAACATTTGTGGGGCCTTGTTTGTGGGTTATGCGAATGGGCACGGAGCCGGGCTGGACTGCTGCGGAAAGCTGCAGCCGGATAAAAAGATAATTGGGATTGCTGACACGATGGAACTCTGTTAGCTTCACTCCGGGGTAGACGACGCTCACACTAGCATCATTGCCAACGCCCGGAGCGTGAACCATGATTTGAAGCGATGAGTGCTTCATGCCTGTCCACCAGTTGGTGGGGTAGACTTTTAGGTCCCGCGCGGTAGCTGCGACCGTGGCTGAAGTGGTTGGGTTTGCCGCGATTGCCGTGACCGTGGTTGGAGTGGCTGGGTTTGCCGCGACCGTGGCTGGGGTGGCAGAGTTTTGCGCAGCTATGACAAGGCCGCTCAGGAGCAGGCCGGCTAAAAATATGGATCTCCTCATGAACATTTATTTAAGATTGCTGTCCGGCATAAAAGCCGGCCTTCTCCTGCTGCATGCGTATGGCTCCGCCGTCATAAACGAAGAGGACGGATATGGCCGCCGCTATCAGGCTGAAACCGGCAAGGACGATCGAATAAATGGGTTGTCCGCCGTAAATATGTTTGACGATCCACCCGCCCAGCAGACCATTGATGATCTGCGGCAATGTGATA
>DATJJA010000228.1:0-89967 GCA_035492595.1 Puia sp. | reverse complement strand
TTTTATGTTGTGATCTTAAACGCTACCGCATGTTCCCCGACAACCTTGCCCTGCAAGGCCGGCGGCACCAGGATGACCATCTTCTTTCCCTCCTGCTTCCATTTTAAAATCCCTTTGACGCCCAGCAGCACGACTTTTGTTTTGGGCTTTGCCGTATAACGGTCGATCGCTACCTCGGCCGGCAACACCACATCTTTGGCCCCGGCCAAAAAGAATGCATAGACATTAGCGCTGTCCTTCGACTGTGTCAGATAAACATTCTCTGAAGAATAAGGCCGTATGGGCCGGCTATTATAAATACCTTCCCCGTTGATCTTCAGCCAGGCTCCTATTTCCTTTAGCCGGAGATAGGCCGTATCGGCAAGATCGCCTTCCGGTGAAGGACCGATATTCAGCAAAAAGTTCCCCCCGCGCGACACTATCTTTACCAGCAGCTGCACCAGCGTAGTGGTGGATTTATAATGATCATTCGGCACGTAGCTCCAGGAATTGCCCATCGTCATACAGGTCTCCCAGGGATCATCCATAGGATGCTCCGGTACCTGCTGCTCGGGAGTGGTATAGTTCTCATATTCTCCGGGCACGCTGCGATCCACAACGATAAGACCAGGCTGATGGCTACGCGCCATGGCCGCTATCTTTGGCATGTCGACATCCTGGTCATACCGGATACCACGCTGCCAGTCTATCGAAGTGTTGACGGTGGACAACGGCCGCACCCAGCCGCCATCGAGCCAGAGCAGGTCCAGACGGCCATAACCCGTCATCAGCTCTTCGATCTGGTTATACGTATAGTCTTTAAAGGCTTTCCAGCGATCGGGATAACGGGCCGGGTCATAGTTGACATTCCTGTCCCTGGGTGGAAAATAGGACCACCAATAGTTGTCGCTATGCCAGTCGGGTTTTGAGAAATAGGCGCCGATGAGGAAATCCTGTTTGCGAAATGCGTCGAATACTTCCTTTACCACATTACTCCTGGGATTGGTCGAGAACGGGCAGGATGCCGATGTGATCTTATAATCCGTCTGCTTCGTGTCGAACATACAGAAACCATCGTGGTGTTTGGTAGTAAATACTACGTATTTCATACCTGCGTCCTTCGCCGCCGCCGCCCATTTGGCCGGGTCGAAGCTGACAGGATTAAAGGTCTTCTGAAGATCCTGGTAGGCCTGGACATAACCGGTATAGCTGGCCGCATATGGGCCGCGCCTCACCGTCCATCCTTCGTCTTCCGGACAGATGCTCCAGCTCTCTACGACGCCCCATTGACTATACGTCCCCCAATGCATCATGAGCCCGAACTTATAATCCTGCCAGGTAGCCAGCTTTTGCTGGACCTGGGTGTCGGCCGGCTGGAAATAGACGGAGTAGTCGTTGGTGTGCCAGAGTGTATACCGTTTATACTGAGTGGCCAGGCGATGCTGAAAATCTTTCCAGTTGCGGGTTTCTTTCGGACTCCATAAGACTTCCGAGAGAGCGCTGAGCCGGGGAAAGAGCATGTATTCCACTTTCGATGGATTGGTCATATATTCCGTCCAGAGATTGGCCTGAGCGCCCCAGACATATTTTGCTTCGTCCGCGGACAGGGCCGATGGAATGGGTTCGTATGTATATACTTTTTCCAGCGGCACATATCCCCCGATGGTAAGAGAGTCGTCATTACGAGTCTGCGAGTGATCGAAATAGACATAATCTCCGGGTGTCATTATCGCCTGGTGATGTTGTTTCGCTGCCTCGATACCGCCCTTTTCGCCGCGCCAGCTCATGATCGTGGCGTTGGGTGCAATACCTCCTTCGAGGATCTCATCCCAGCCGATGATCTGCCGGCCTTTTGAATTGATGTATTTCTCAATACGCTGTACAAAGTAGCTCTGCAGCTGCTCTTCGTCTTTCAGCCCAAGGGTCTTCATACGCTGCTGGCATTTGGGACAGACCTTCCAGCTGTCCTTCGGGCATTCGTCACCACCGATATGGATGTATTTTCCCGGAAACAAGGCGATCACCTCATCCAGGACATCCTGGAGGAAATTGAACACGCTGTCGTTGCCGGCGCAGTACACTTCTTTGAACACTCCCCAGCGATGTTGAACATGATAGGGACCGCCCGTACAACCCAGCGAAGGATATGCGGTCAGGGCGGCAGAGGCATGCCCGGGGAGCTCGATCTCGGGGATAATCGTGATATACCTGTCGGCGGCATATTTTATGACGTCTTTGATCTCTTCCTGCGTATAATAACCGCAATGCGGGATGCTGTCATCGCCCGTACCCGGATTATGCCCGATGATCGTCCCGCTCCGGCAGGAGCCGACCTCCGTCAAAAGAGGGTACTTTTTGATCTCTATCCGCCACCCCTGGTCTTCCGTCAGGTGCCAGTGGAAGTAGTTCATCTTGTGCAGGGCGATATAATCAATATAGCGTTTGACAAAATCAACCGGGAAGAAATGACGGCCGACGTCCAGGTGCAGCCCGCGATAGCCGAAACGAGGATAGTCTTCGATGTTTACAACAGGGATCGACAGACCTGCAGCTTCGGGATGGATGACAGGACCTGCAGCGCCCGCCGCAAACGGACTCACCGGCAGCAGCTGGATAAGGGTCTGCATGCCATAAAAGGTTCCTTCATGGGTATCGCCGGTGATGGTAATGCCGCCGTTTGTCACGCGCAGCTCATACCGGCCTTCTTTGGGTGAGGACGGGCTCTTTGTTTCAAAATGGATAGAACCCACGCCACCCGAACGTTGCACATGCAGCTTCATCCCATAGATCCGCTGAAGATACCCGTTGAAGAAATCGACTGTCGGCTTTTCCGATTCGTCCGCAACGATGATCGTTCCGGCAGTGATCGGAAAGTTGCCGTTCCCCCATTGGGTGCTTACGGGCTGGGGAATAATAGCAACCGGCGGGTCCTGCGCAAATATGCCGGCTGTCCAGAGTATCAGCAGCAGCAGCAGAAATAGTAAGTGTTTGCTCATATTACGAATATAGGTGTTATTGCAGCACAGGCAGCACGACCGAGGAAGGATGTGCGCCGTCGTGATAGATCCGGATCGTCGCCTTCTGAAAATCCGATTCGCTGCAGGTTGGAATGTTTACAAAAGTCTGGGGATTGCGATCGACCAGCGGGAACCAGCTGCTTTGCACCTGGACCATGATCCGGTGGCCCTTTTTAAAGGTATGAGCGATCTCATTCATGTCGTATTTTATTTCCGTTACCTTGCCCGGCACAAGGGCTTCGGGTTTTTCCCAACTGTTACGAAACTTGCACCGGAAGACTTCCGCCCTGACCAGGCGCTGATAGCCGGCCGGGTCCTGTGGAGTGGAGATTCCGTCCTCTTTGCCGGGCAACACATCGATCAGCTTGACCACGAGGTCGGCATCCGTACCCGTCGAAGATAAAAAGATATCGGCCTTTAGCCGGCCCGTGACGGTCAGCGGCGAGTCCAATGGCTCCGTCTGGTAAGTCAGCACATCCGGCCGCGCTGCGGCGAAGCGCTGGTCGGTAACGATGTATTGGTTGTCACGTCCGCCGCGGACGCCGTCGATATAGGGGACGGGGTTGGCCGGATCGCTGACATATTCGTCATACCCGCTGGCTGTCACCCGGGGACCGCCAGGCTTTGTATAGGCCAGCCCTCCCTTTTCCTTCAGGGTGAATCGTACGGGTCTGGCTGATGCCGGCGGCCATGCCGGATATTCCTTCCATTGGTTGGTTCCCGTTTCGAAGACCGTTGCTTCCGCGAGTGCGGCGGCTGCGGAGTCTTTCAGATAGTGATTAAAGAACTTTGTTTCTATCTCGTGGTAGTGCTCGTTGACATTCATCCCGAAGTCCAGCGGGCCGAATTTATTCCAGCCTCCTCCGGCCCATGCCCCATGCGTCCAGGGCCCCATGATCAGGTGGTTGTCATTGCCTGGCGACTGCGTTTCGATGGCTTCATAGGTTCGCAGCGCCCCGAACATGTCTTCCGCATCAAACCAGCCGCCTACGACCAGCACCGCTGGTTTGATTTTCTTCAGATGCGTGCGGATATTCCGTGCCTGCCAATAGGCGTCATAGGTCGAATGCCCCAGGTATTCATCCCAGATCTTTCCCTTGTGATTAAAATACTCCGGCTTATTTGTATTCTTCAACGGCCCAAGCTGCAGGAAGAACTCGTAGGCGTTCTGGATATTTACATTGAAGATATTGCCGCTGTAGTTCTTTACAGGCGTCGGCCGTTTCACGTCGAAGAAATTGTCAAAGTCGAAATTGTCCAGCAGGAAAAAGGCGCCGTTGTGATTGGCATCGTCCCCGATGAACTCATCCGTCACGGGTGCTTGCGGCGAGACGGCTTTTATGGCAGGATGCGCATCCGGCAGGGAGGCCGAAGCATAAAAGCCGGGATAGGAGATACCCCAGAGGCCCACGCGGCCATTGTTGTTCTTTATATTCTTCAGCAGCCAGTCGATGGTGTCCCAGGTATCGGAACTTTCATCGGTTAACGTTGCACCACCCGCGGCCTCCCGGCTCTGACCCGCTTTCCTGTCTCTTGCGGGTGTCATTTCCTCGAAATCCCCTTCGCTCATGTAGCGGCCGCGGACATCCTGGTATACGAAGATATATTTCTCCTTCATCAGGGCTCCGCTGGGACCAATGGATCGTTTGTATAGCGTGTCCCCATATGGACCCGATGAATAGGGCGTCCGTTCCATCAGGAAAGGATAGGAGTGGTCCTTATCCTTTGGGACGTAAATGGCGGTATACAGTTTTTTCCCATCCCGCATAGGGATATAGGCCTCCTGTTTGTCGTAGTTGTTCTTTACGTAGTCGGGGTCTGCACCTCTTCGATCCTGGCAGCAGCACCAGAACGGCGAAAGAAGGACAAGCAATAGAATAAGTCGCATAGTATATTATTTTAACACCGGCAGAATGATCTTTGACGGGTGCTCGCTGTCATGATAGACACGGATCGTCTCCTTCGTAAAATCGCTGTCGTCTGCCGTATAAATGTCCACCAACTTCTGCGGATTACGATCCACCAGCGGGAACCAGGAACTCTGGATCTGGATCATCAGCCGGTGGCCCTTCTTAAAAGTATGCGCCACATCCGCCACAGCGAATTTGACATTCTCAACTTTACCGGGTTTGAAGGCAACGGGTTTTTCAAAGCTCTCGCGGAAACGACCTCGCATGACTTCCCCATGCACCAGCATCTGGTATCCGCCCATCGGGTAGGTCTTTGGCAGATCGTGACCACGGGCCGGGCCCTTTGCTTCCGGCTCATAGCTGAAATCGTCTGGAAAGACGTCGATGACCTTTACGACGAAGTCTGCATCTGTGCTGCTAAGGCTGACCTGCAGATCGGCGATGACAGAGCCGGCAAGCGTAAAGTCTTTTGTGAATTCAGGCGTCTGGAAGGTCAGCACGTCCGGGCGACGCGAGGCGAAACGCTGGTCGTCGGTCATATATTCCCGCGTACGGTAAAAATGTACATCTTCCGTATAGGGAACAGGATGGGCCGGATCGCTGATGTATTCGCTGAAGTCGCTCTTTTTGGAAGGCGCGGTCTCAGACAGACCTCCGCCAGTCTGCAGATAGATCGTCTCATCTTCTTTATCCGCAGGAGGCCATTGTGAGAACTGCTTCCATTCGTTGGCGCCGCTGAAAAAGATGGTGGCGGCCGGAAGTTTGGGTTCGGTGCCTTTGCCCTTCAGGTAATAATTGAAGAAGGGGATCTCGATATTATTTTCATACCAGAAGGAGGTATTCGAACCGAACTGGACATTTCCCAGGTGTGTGCCGTCGAGCGATGCCCATTGCCCGTGATACCAGGGACCCATGACCAAATGACTGTTGGTAGCCGGACTTTGGGACCGGATGGCTTTGAAGAGATTCCATGCGCCATAATTATCTTCCGCATCGAAATTGCCGCCAACGACCAGCATAGCCGGTTTTACGTCATACATGGAGACACGTGCGTTGCGCGCCTGCCACCAGGCGTCACGGTTTGGATGCTGATACATTTCCTTCCAGAAGGCAATGGAATCACCGGCCAGCTTCAGGATATTTTTTATAGCTCCTGTCTCCAGGTACCATTTGTAGTTGTCTTTCGTGTAGTAGTCAAAGCCGGAAGGCCCGATGGTCGTAGGCTGGGGCCGGGGTTTGCCAAAGGAGGAATAAAAGGCCCATCCATCCATCTGGAAAAAGGCGCCGTTGTGGTGGAAGTCATCCCCCATGAACCAATCCGTCACGGGAGCCTGCGGGCTGACGGCCTTGAGGGCAGGGTGACCGCTTGCCGCCGCCATTGTGGAATAGAAACCGGGGTAGGAAATACCGAATACGCCTACCTTACCATTGTTATGCGGCAGGTGTTTGACCATCCAGTCGATGGCGTCGTAGGTATCACTGGCTTCGTCGACATCGGCGCTGGTTTTCTTATCCTTGTTAAAAGGCCGGACATCGACGAACTGGCCTTCTGACATCCAGCGGCCGCGAACGTCCTGTGTGACCATTATATATCCTTCTCTCAGGTAATAACGGAGATACCCAGCTGTAAAATTCTTCCATTTATCGGCGCCATAGGGCGCACAGGAATAGGGCGTGCGCGTCATCAGGATGGGGTGCTGTTCGGTAGTATCTTTTGGGATATAAATAGAGGTAAACAACTTTATACCGTCCCGCATGGGGATATACTGTTCTATCTTATAATAATTTTCTCTGATCCAGGCGCTATCCTGGCTGGTGCCCTGACTAATGCCGGCCAGGCTGCCGGCTGAAAAAAGCAGCGAAAAAAGAAGTTTTCTCATTTTATCCGTTAATTTTAGTTTTTATGAAAACCAAAGTAAGCCAAAACTTCTTATAGATTATGTCCACTCGTAGAAAATTCCTGTATTCCTCCGCCCTGGGTTCGTTTGGGTTGTTACTTGCTAAAAAATTAGTAGCGGCGCCCGCGTCCGCTGCTGCAACGGCATCGCCGGCAGCCCCTGGCTCATTGCATACGGAGCCCGTGGTTGTCACCAGTCATCCTGTCGTCATCTCAACCTGGGACACCGGCCTGGCCGCCAATAAGGGCGCCTGGGAAGTACTCGGCCGTAATGGCGCAGCGCTGGATGCTGTAGAGGCAGGAGTAAAAGTCACCGAATCTGAAATGAACTGCTGTGTGGGATTGGGCGCCAACCCGGACCGTGACGGTTTTGTGACCCTCGACGCCAGCATCATGGATCACCAGTGGAACTGCGGCAGCGTAGCCTTTCTCGAACGCATAAAACATCCGATTTCCGTCGCCCGCCGGGTAATGGAAAAGACCCCGCATGTGATGCTGGTGGGAAGCGGCGCACAGGAGTTTGCAGTGGCCGAAGGTTTTCCACTGGAGCCTCAGCAGCTTTCCGATGATGCAAAAAAAGCATACGAACAATGGCTGAAAAAGTCGGAGTACAAACCTATTATTAATATTGAGAACACGAAGAGCGGCCCATCAGCGGCGGCCGGTGACATCGGGGCCAGCACGGCCAGCACCACAGTCGCCGGCGCCAATACCGTCCTCGCAGCTCCCGCGCGCCTCCCCAATGGCGAGTGGAACCACGATACCATCGGGATGGTGGCAATGGATGCTTCCGGCAACCTCAGCGGCAGCTGTACCACAAGCGGCATGGGCTTTAAAATGCGGGGACGCCTGGGCGACTCTCCCATCATCGGAGCCGGACTTTTTGTCGACAACGAAGTCGGCGCCGTCACGGCCACCGGCCAGGGTGAGGACGTGATCCGTATCTGCGGCTCTCACACCGTAGTGGAATATATGCGTCAGGGCATGTCCCCGGAACAGGCTTGTAAGGCGGCGGTGGAGAGGATCGTCCGTATCAAAAAAGAAAAGGCAAAAGACATACAGGTAGCTTTTATCGCGCTGAATAAAAAAGGAGAGACCGGAGCTTATGCCATCCAGAAGGGTTTTAATTATGCACTAAAGAACAATGTGGAGGAGAAAATGGTTGAAGTAAAAAGTTATTTTTAAAATGGACTATCGTCTCGAGATCTGCGCTTTCAATCTGACATCGGCCCTCATTGCCCAGCAATCAGGCGCTGACAGAATAGAGCTTTGCGCCAGCCCCGAAGAAGGCGGCACCACTCCTTCCGCCGGTCTGATCCGCACGGCCCGGGAGAATCTGAAAATACCACTCTATCCCATCATCCGGCCGCGTGGAGGGGATTTCCTGTATACAGAAGAGGAGTTCAGCGTGATGGTAAGGGATATCGAATATTGCAAACAGGTAGGATGTGACGGGGTCGTGATCGGGATCCTGCTGACAGACGGATCGGTCGACAAAGAACGTATCCGACGACTGATCGAAGCGGCATATCCGCTTGGTGTCACTTTTCACCGGGCCTTCGACTGGGCCGCCAATCCTTTTGAAGCCCTGGAAGATATCATTTCGCTGGGCTGCGAGCGGATCCTTACTTCGGGGCAACGGCCAACAGCGACAGAAGGAGCCTCACTTATCGACCAGCTGGTGCGGGAGGCGGATGACCGCATTATTATCATGCCGGGCTCCGGTGTACGTGCCTCCAATATCGTCCAGCTGGCGGAGTCGACGGGCGCCGTCGAATTTCATACATCGGCGCGTCTCAAACAGGCCAGCGCCATGGACTTTGTCAATGTGGGGATGAAAGAAGAACAGTCGTTTACAGAAGCAGGAGAAGAAGAGATCAAAAAAATAAAAGAGGCCTTAACGGCATTGAGCAGCTAAGGCCTCTTCGCTTATTTCATTTGCGGCTATTGCAGCTTTGTGATCTTTAGCATATTGGTAGCCAGGTGTTCCTGGATCGGCAGACTGCCTGTATTTACTACAACATCTCCTGCTTTTACGAATCCTCTTTCTTTAAGGATGGCATGCTGATCATGGATGATATCATCCATGCTTTCCTCTTCGGCATAATGGAAGGCCCGCACTCCCCAGCTAAGGCTCAGCTGGTTGATAAGGCTTTTTTCCTTGGAGAAGATATACAGCGGAGACCTGGGGCGATAGCTCGACAGGACAAAGGCCGTATAACCACTCTGTGTCATACCGACCAGGGCATCTGCGTTGGCGTCCTTAGCAAGCTTACAGGCATTATAACAAATGGCATCGCTGAGGAAGGAAGGCGAGTGAGGCTGCGGCACCAGGTCTTCCTCGCGGTTATACCGGTATTCGGTACGCTCTACTTCCAGGATGATCTTACGCATGGTCTCGACGACCAGGGCGGGGTGATTTCCGGTAGCTGTTTCAGCACTCAGCATGACGGCGTCGGCTCCTTCCAGAACTGCATTGGCAACGTCGGTGATCTCACTCCGGTTGGGCTTGACCCGGTCGATCATGCTTTCCATCATCTGCGTGGCAACGATGACGGGTTTTCCACGATGGATACATTTACGAATGATCTCTCTTTGCGCGGCCGGCACTTTTTCAACAGGCAGCTCGACACCGAGGTCTCCGCGGGCAACCATTACCGCATCGGATTCAAGAACTATATTCCGAAGATCGTCCAGCGCGGACGGCATTTCTATCTTGGCAATGACCTTGGTCTGGCTGTTCTTTTCGGACAACCGGCGTTTCAGGTCGATGATATCTTCGACCTTACGGACAAAGGACAGGGCTACCCAGTCCAGCTTCTGTTCGATGATAAATTCCAGGTCGATGATGTCCTTTTCAGTCATGGCCGGCAGGGAGATCTTTGTGTCCGGGAGATTAACGCCTTTTTTAGGAAGCAGCACACCTCCATAGGTAACAGCTACTTTTACGTCGCCCTCGGCTGTTATATTGACGACCACTACTTCGAGCTTGCCATCATCGATAAGGATCTTATTGCCTACCTGTACATCATGATGAAGGTTAGGATAGGAGACATAGATCCTTTCCTTTGTACCGACGACCTTTTCCTTTGACGTGAACGTAAGGATATCACCGGGAGCAATGGGCAATCCTCCGTCCTTGATCTCGCCGACCCTCAGCTTGGGGCCCTGCAGATCACCAAGGATGGAGATATTATAAGGCTCGGTAATATTGATGTTCCGGATATGCTCGATGATCTTTGCCTTGCTTTCATGATCCCCGTGAGAGAAGTTGAGCCGGAAGACATTGACACCTGCTTTCACCAGCTCGAGTAATTTATCGTATGTGTCACAGGCCGGTCCTACTGTAGCGACGATCTTGGTCTTGTGAAAAGTGTGCTGAATGCCTGCTTCTTTGTCCATATCCTGGTACAGGTACTTCGATAAATTCTTTGACATTGACGGTGGATTTTTTGGATGCTAATTTTTTAGGACGCTAATATTTTTACGATTTTCAGCCAGTCTTCGCTGATCTTTTGTTTGGCTTTTACGGCTTTTTCCAGCGGAGTGTAATGCATTTTATTATTCACGATGCCGATCATGACATTGTGACGACCTTCCATTAGACTTTCGACGGCCGAATAGCCCATCCGGCTGGCAATAAGCCTGTCCATACAGCTGGGCGCCCCGCCGCGCTGGATATGCCCAAGTACGCAGACCCGCGTGTCTGCTGCCGGCACACGCTCCTTGATGATCAGGGCAACGTCTTCGGCGCCTCTGTCGCCTTCGGCTACGACGATGATATTCACCAGCTTTTTCCGCCTTTCCTTCTCCAGGAGGGAGCTGACCAGC
The DNA here is from genome assembly GCA_035492595.1 of Puia sp. Classification (GTDB taxonomy): domain Bacteria; phylum Bacteroidota; class Bacteroidia; order Chitinophagales; family Chitinophagaceae; genus Puia. The sequence continues at coordinate 79,333 of DATJJA010000228.1, read as the reverse complement.
TCTTCAATGTCCGTCTTCCGTTCGGGGATCAGGATGTTTTCCGCACCGGTGGCGATGCCGCTGTGCAGCGCAATGTAACCCGCGTCCCTGCCCATTACCTCGATGATGAACAGCCGGTCGTGGGCATCTGCCGTATCCCGGATCTTGTCGATGGCTTCCACCGCCGTATTGACGGCCGTATCGAAACCAATGGTAAAATCCGTTCCGGCAATGTCTTTATCGATAGTACCGGGAAGACCGATACAGGGGATATCAAATTCATCGCTGAGTTTGTGCGCACCGCGGAAAGAACCGTCTCCCCCGATGATCACCAGTCCATTGATACCCAGCTTTTTCAGGTTGTTATAGGCCTTTTTGCGGCCTTCATATTCAAAAAATTCCTTGCAACGGGCCGTCTTGAGGATCGTTCCGCCCCGCTGGATAATATTTGCAACACTTCTGGAGTGCATGGGGACAATATCGTTCTCGATCATTCCAGCATAACCTCGCATGATACCAAATACCTCCATTCCATAATAAATACCGGTACGAACAACGGCACGGATGGCTGCATTCATTCCCGGAGCGTCGCCGCCGGAAGTGAGTACGCCAATTTTTGTGACTTTGCTTTCCATCTGGGGTCCTGTTCTTAAGATTTGAAATTTAAAAAAGCTTTAATCAAAGGCTTAGGTTATTGAAAATTTTCTACCTTAAACATATTTGAATGCCGGGTCTACCCGGTCGAAGTCCCAAAAGTAAGGATTTGAAACGAAACAAGACGCAAATTGCAGAAGCTTATTGTTTTATTCATGTCCGCCTTTATTGCTAAACTATCTTTATTATGGAATTTGGAAGAACAGAACATATTGAAGAAATCGACTTTTCGTTGCCGCCTGATGATCCTATGAATGAGCTGCTCTGGCAGCAGCTTGGCGCCCTGGAGCAACGGCCCGGCGAAGAAAAGGCGCGACCTGGCTCACAGAGGCCGCAACCCGTCCGGCTTTACGTAGGTTGCACGCAATGGGGACGAACCGATTGGGTGGGTAAAGTATATCCAAAAGGAACCAGGCAAAAAGATTTTCTGGCTCATTATGTCAAACAATTCAATTGCATCGAATTAAACACTTTGTTTTATAGTCTTCAGCCAAAAGAGGTGATCCGGCGATGGGCATCACTTGCGGATGAGGGTTTCCGTTTTTGTCCCAAAATGTCAGAATCGATCAGCCACCGGCTCCAGCTGAGAAATGCTGAAGTGGAGACGACGCAGTTTATCGATCACATTTCGGAGTTTGGGGACAGGCTGGGAACTTCTTTCCTGCAGCTATCGGAAAACTTTGGTCCTGACAGGGCCGCTCTCTTACAGGATTACCTGCGCAGCCTGCCCGGGGACTTCCGCCTTTGTGTGGAGCTCCGTCAGAAAGATTGGTTCAACGGCAGCGCCGCCGGGACTTTCAGGATCATGATGGAAAACAATATCGGTACCGTCATCACCGACACGGCCGGCCGCCGGGACGTGCTGCATATGCGGCTGACAGCCCCTGTGGTCTTTATTCGCTGGGTCGGCAACAGTCTTCATCCCACTGACTTTCCGCGTATCGAAGCCTGGGCGCACCGGTTGAGATCATGGATGGACAAAGGGTTGAAGGAGATCTATTTCATCGTTCACAATCACAATGAACTGCTGGCGCCGGATCTGGAGAAACATGCTGTCGAGCGTTTCAATGCCATCTGCGGCACTTCCCTGAAGCCGCCACGACTGACGATAGAACCGCCGCCGCTGACCTTGTTTTAAGCAGCTGCAAATATACTGACCGGCTAGATGATGACCGGCTACTGGCTCAGAAGGCTATTTCGGCTCAGAAGGCTACCTGGCTCAGGCGGCTGCTTCGCCTCAGAAGGCTACCTGGCTCAAGCGGCTGCTTCGGCTCAGAAGGCTACCTGGCTCAGGAGGCTTACTTTGGCTCAAGAAAGATCTCGGCCAGCATACACCTCGCGCTTCCCCCGCCATTGGTCTCGATGGTCGTCAATGGCGCGTGCAGGATGCGATTGAAACTGGTCAGCCGGCTGATCTGTTCGAGTTCAAGCGAAGAGTAAGCCTGCGAGGACATCACCAGCAATTTCTCTCCCTTGTCATTCTGAACCTGGAGCATATTCCCGGCGAAATGATTCAGCTGTGACAGACTGATATCGACGATGTCTTTCCCACTTTTACGGATCGTAGCGATCAGGCTTTCCCGTTCGGCCGCGTCGGGTATCGAAGAGAGGCAAACTACGACATAACGGTCTGCAACGCACATCACTACATTGGTATGATAGATCGGCGCACCCTTTCCATCCACAGCCGTGAACGCTGTCGGGGTATAGCCCATCTTGTTGCAAAAGTCGAGAAGTACCGACTGGTCTGTACGCGGCGAAAGACCGGCATAGGCTATTTTTTGGTCGCGGTCGAGTACCATGCTGCCTGTCCCTTCGAGGAAAAGCCCCTGTTCTTCGTAACCGCTGAAGTCAAGCGTGGCCTGGATGTCAAATTTCCGGGAGACTTGTTGAAGCACTTCCGGCTTACGCTCCAATCTGCGATTTTGAGCATACATGGGATAGAGACAGACCGTTCCATCGCCATGGAAGGAAACCCAGTTGTTTGGAAAAATAGAGTCGGGCGTATAGGGGGCGGGGGTATCGTCGATGACCGTAACGTCTACGCCATTATTTTTCAGAAGGGCCGCAAAGCCTTCGAACTCCTCCAATGCCTTTTTCTGGGCATCATTATCATTGGTAGCAGCGGATTGAAAAGCATTGTTGACGGCAGTTTCAGCATTGAAGCTGAAGTTTACCGGTCGTATCATGAGAAGGTGAGAAGTGGTTTGCATACATTGAATTTAAGATAATCGCGGGTCGTAGTGCGGTGCGGGCTAATTGATTTGCGGCTTACAGCTCATCGCGGTGCAGCGGCATGCTCATACAGTGAAACCCTCCCCGGGCGCGCGACAGCTCAGCAGAAGGCATCAGGATCACGGTGTTTTCCAGCGAATCCGGGTCGACCCTGCCTTCTTCTATGTCCTGGATCAACGCTCCGGCATGGATGACGTTAAAGCCGTTCGCCCGGAATGCCTCTACCGTTTTGTCATTGCGATCGTAACCCAGGACGACCCCTTCCTTCAGGGCCAGCAGGTTGCAGGAATCCGTCCACTGCTCCCTCGCATCGAAGGGGAATTCATTATTGCCGGAGTAAATGAATTTTACTTTCTCCGTGCATTCCAGGTCATTTTTGCTGATGTCGGTAAGCAGGTCTTCGAGGTTGTCAAAATATTCAGGATTGCCCGGGTCCTTCTTCCGGAACTGGAGGATCCTTAGCTTGTCTTCTTTTTTGCTGTTGTCCAGTATCCGCTGTACTTCGTCCTCATCTTCATGTTTCATGGCCTTTTTCGAAAACGTACCCAAAAGTATCCAGACATTGCGCCGTACCTGTGTGAAGATGGTGTCGATATGCATATAATCCCTTTTCTTGGGGATACGGATAATGGTGATCTTTTTGACAACGTTTTTTTCAAACAACACTTTGATAGCCTGATGGGCTGCCTCGCTGGAGGTCCGCTCGCTGATGCCGATCAGCAGGTGGTCTTTACAGACGACCATCACATCCCCGCCTTCCAGCGTCACCTTGCGGTCATCGCCTTCCCTTGGCAGAAGGAAGTGGTGATGGGTGTCCGCCAACTCTATGATCTTTTCCTGGTACTCTTCGAACAGGGGATGATTGAAGAAGATATATTTGGCCAGAAGCGCTTCCCGTGTACGTGCCTTTTTGGCCGGCTTGTTGAGCAGCACATAATTGTTAATGACAATGCCGATATCCCGGGTAAAGATAAAGTTTGGGATGGGGGCGAAAAGCATTTGCTCTTCACTCAACGAACCGCTGATAAAAGTCTTGGCCAGCTGTACCGGGTCCAGCTCCTGGAGTTGCAGCTGCGTATCGTAGGAGCAGGCTTCGATGGCGCATACCGAGGCTACCAGTTTTGACTTTATGGAATCATCGGTCAGGATGTCACTGAGCAGCCACTGCAGTTCGACAACCTTGTCCGACCGGAAAAAGCGGTCATCACCGGGTTTATAAAAAGCCCGTTTGTTCTTTTCGTCGTCGACCTCGGTCAGCTTGCCGCGGATCTTTTCCGGGTCCAGGAAATACAGCAGGATCTTCGTATAGAAATCATATTCCTTCCGACGTATAGTATCCAGATGGACAATGTCTTCGAAGAGCCAGTCCTGGGCCTTGGAGGGCACTACTTTGCCAAGCCCGCTGTCAGGGCTGTGCACCAGGACCCGCCGGAGACGGCCTACTTCCGAGGATACAGAAACGGCGATCTTTGCCTTTTGGGAATAATTCCTTGACATAAAGTGCAAGTTAGGTTTTTGCCGCAATACAAATTAACGTAGGTTTGAAAGAAAATTACGGATGGTACAAATTACCGATCAGGTGATCGATCTTATAAATGACCGGATCCAGCGCATGGACGAAGACCAGATCAGCAAAGTCTGGGACGCCTTTGCCAAAGATCAGCCGGCAATAGTTGGTTATGTCCTGGGAGAAAGCCGCGAGCTGCAGGAACCCGATGCCAGGGAAGACGTAGCCTATGTGCTGACCATTATCCTGCTTAGCTTCCGGGAGCTGACCCCCGGGATTGCCGCCATTACAGAGCCCGAATTCGAAAAGGCATTCAACGAAGAATTTGACGAAATGGAAGAAGTCTTCAATGATGGCTTCGACGAAGCTGACGCTATGGCTATCATGGATGCCTTTTGCCAGCCGGATCTCCTGCAGTTTGCCGCAGCGACCATCTACAGCGAAGACGGGGATGAAGGAGAAGGCAGCAACTTTACCGAAGAGGAAGCCGGACTATTCATCGTTATTTTCAAAACGGTGATCGGTTTGCTCCACGCAAAAGCCAGCGCCCTGCCCATTTAATATGCCTCCGGTATACCCCGGCTGCCTTTCAATACTCTGCTACCTCTGTTACCTCCTTCCTTCCGTACACACCAACGCTACCTCTTTCCGCAATAGTCCGTTTCAATGTAAAAAAACTAACAAATGTTAGTTTCATAAAATAGTTTCTATTATTTTTGGGCAAAATTGTTGCCCATATGCATTTTCAGTTATCCGAAGAACATCTGATGATTCAAAAGGCCGCCCGCGACTTCGCCCGCAACGAATGCCTGCCAGGGGTCATAGAAAGGGACGAACACCAGAAATTTCCAAAAGAACAGATCCTCAAGCTGGCAGAACTTGGTTTTATGGGCATGATGGTAGATCCTGCCTATGGCGGTTCAGGAATGGATACGGTCAGCTATGTGCTGGCAATGGAAGAGATCAGTAAGATAGACGCCAGCGTCAGCGTCTGTATGAGCGTCAACAATAGCCTGGTGTGCTGGGGGCTGGACACTTACGGCACTCATGAACAAAAGGAAAAATATCTTACTCCGCTTGCGAGAGGAAGCAAGGATGGAGAGCTCTATATCGGAGCATTTCTGTTAAGCGAACCCGAGGCCGGAAGCGATGCCACTTCCCAGCGTACGACCGCGGAAGACAAGGGCGATCACTACCTGCTGAATGGAACAAAGAACTGGATAACCAATGGCAACTCCGCTTCCGTTTATCTCGTCATCGCCCAGACAGATCCTGCAAAAGGACATCATGGCATCAACGCCTTTATCGTAGAAAAAAATTCCCCGGGAGTAGTCGTAGGCGCTAAGGAAAATAAGCTGGGTATCCGGGGCAGCGATACCCATAGCATCCTGTTCAACGATGTAAAGGTGCCCAAAGAGAATCGTATCGGGGAAGACGGCTTTGGTTTTAAGTTCGCCATGAGGGTGTTGTCCGGAGGCCGTATCGGGATTGCTTCCCAGGCGTTGGGCATTGCCAGCGGAGCATACGAGCTGGCGCTGAATTACTCCAAAGAGAGGAAGGCGTTTGGAAAAGAGCTCATGCAGCACCAGGCCATCCAGTTCAAGCTGGCGGATATGGCTACCCGCATCGAGGCCTCCCGTCTGCTTTGTCTTCGCGCTGCCTGGGAGAAGGACCAGCACCAGGATTTTGCCCTCAGCTCTTCCATGGCAAAAGTCTTTTCTTCGGAAACAGCCATGTGGACCACCACCGAAGCAGTCCAGGTCCACGGCGGATACGGATATGTTAAGGAATACCATGTGGAACGACTGATGCGGGATGCAAAGATCACGCAGATCTACGAAGGCACCAGCGAAGTGCAGCGCATCGTGATCAGCCGTTCGATTCTGAAGTAGCCTTGTGCCGCTTGCCATTCAGCTCCTTCCCGAAACTATAGGTGAAGTTGATCTTCAGCACCCTGGTCTCCGGCTTGTTGATAGACTCCTGGAAGAAGAGTCCCTGTGAATAGGTGTCGACGCGGGTCTGCTGCGTATTGAAAACATCCGACAGGCTAAGCACCAGCGTAGCCGCATTATTCTTCAGGAAATCCCTTTTGATAGCGATGTCCATCCCGCCGGAAGCCAGTATCTTTCCCTGGGCGACCACATTTGCAGCATTGTAGTTGCCGGTCAGCTGGAAGGTATAGGATTTCAACAGCTTCACGTCTGAATTGAGCTTGGCAAACCAGCTAAAGCCGGAATTGGAAAGTCCCTGAGACAAGTTATCGGCATTGATATCCGTCTCGTAAAGGTTGAAATTTGTTGTGGCATTCCACCATTGTGTCACGGGCAGCTTGAAGATGATCTCTGCGCCATAAGTGTTGATGCTCCTGCCATTCTCGAACGTGCTGAGCAATGTATCCTTTGACAAGGGAATATTATAGGACATCATCGGGCTTAGGGTGTTCTTCACATACAAGGTCGTATTCAAACCGATACTTGACCCAAACTGGTTATTGTAAGCCAGCTCGACGAGGTTGGTATTCTCCGGCCGGATATGCGGATTGCCCACCTGGGGATTCTGCGGATTGGAATAATTTGTCTCCGGTGTGATCTGCCACCACTGCGGCCGGTTGACCCTCCGGGAATAATTGAGGTGAACATCACTGTTGTCTCCCGTTTTTTCGGTGAGATAAAGGCTGGGGTAAAGCCCGGTTTGGTGGAACCCGAATCCGCTATTGTCGTCCAGCAAACGCCCCGTATAATCGTACTTCTCCAGGCGCAGACCGGCCATATAGCTGAACTTTCCGAACTGATCGCTATAGCTGGCATAGGCTGCATACGTGTTGTCATCATACTGATAGTTGTAGCTGGCCGAAGAATCTGCCACATAATTTTGCCCGGCCTCATTCCGGAAATCGTTGAAGCTGTGATTGTGGTGCAGGATAGTCTTGATACCTGTCTCCAGTTTGGCATTGCCGTCTTTGAACGGATCGGTATAGTCGGTTTGCAGGGTCAGGTTACGGGCATCTCCAAAACCCGAGAATTGCTGCCGGTACGGGTCGCCAAGCGGTGTGGCGCCTTTGTCGAAATACTGCATGGCATATCTGCCATTGTCAGTACCATGATAAGTTTCGAGAGCAGCACTGGCCGACAGCTTTTCATTGGTCTTTGAAAAAGAATGGGTATAGTCAAAATTGGAGTGGGTGAAAACAAAGCGATCGCTTTCATAGGAGCTTCTCTGACCGCTGGAATCGATCGTCCCGGCGCCGTCCTGGTAAGCGGTGTTCTGCGTGCCGCTGGTAGGGTGATGACCAAAACCAATATTCCCGGAAAGGCTAAAGGAATTGTGAGGGTTCATGAAGTAATCCGCGCCGGCCTTGAACATCTGGAAAGGTCCGGTCATGACGGCGTGACCGTGCTGAACCGTCGTCGTTTTCGATGCGATATCATCCAGCGTCGTCGTTGTATTGGAAACGGACCGGTGCCCATGTCCCATATAATTGAACGTGAAATTCCATTTGTTCTTGTAGGCGTTGAGGTTCAGGAATTCATAGGTCTCATGGAGCGTGCTCCATACTCCCGTGACCGAGCCGTTCATGCCTGGCTTACGGTTCTTCTTCAGAACGATGTTGACAATTCCATGATTACCCTGTGCATCATATTTCGCCGAAGGATTGGGCATGACCTCGATGCTCTGGATCTGGTCCGCCGGGATCTGGTCCAGTGTCAGCTGCGTACGTTTGCCATCCAGGAGGATGGTAGGAGAGCCGTTCCGCAGACTGATGTTCCCGGAGGCGTCGACGCTGAGCGTGGGCACCTGGCGGAGGGCGTCCTGGGCCGTTCCGCCCTTACTGGCCAGGCTATTGCTTACATTGAATACCTTCTTGTCTATCTCTGTCTTTAGCAGGTTCCGGGTTCCAACAACGGTCACCGTCTGCATTTGAACCGGTAACGGTTTCAGCTGGATGACTCCCATGCTGACGGGGACGCCCATCGTCCGGTGACCACCGGGAATGGTCTGGGAAAAAGGCTGATAGCCAACGACGCTGATCTGGAGTTTTGAAACTGTTTCCGGCAGACCGTTGAGTGTAAAGCTCCCATCGGGCTTGCTAACCACTTCGGCCGCAACCGTCGAATCCTTGTGAAGCAGGAGGACCGTCGCAGCATGAATAGGCTGCCTGGTCTGACCGTCGATGACCTTCCCCGTGAGGGAAGTTTTGTTCTGGGCTATGCTGAAGAAGGGGGAGAGAAAGAATGCTAAAAGAAAAAATGTACTTATAGTGAGGCTGCGGCTGTTTCTGGGTGTCATATTTCTACATGTGTTAAATTGGGCAAAAAATGACCTGCAAAATAATTTTCTGCCCAATTCCATTAATGTCTGTTCACTGGACTCCGTCCAGTTGGGGTCTCGTAAAAAGTCTCGGGCGCAAAATTAAATCAATTTGCTTTGCGATGATTACCGTCTATTACCATCCATGTAGGTATCTTCGCGTTAAACCTATTTAACGTGCCGATAAACAAGGATGCTTATTTGGATGTAAAGGCAAGTCTCGAAGGGCAAGCGGTTTTAGTGGCTGTCTCAAAGACTAAACCTGCTGAAGATATTTTAGCATTGTATGCCGAGGGGCAAAGGGATTTCGGGGAGAACTATGTGCAGGAACTGGTCGACAAGCAACCCCGGCTGCCATCCGATATCCGCTGGCATTTCATAGGACATCTTCAGTCCAATAAGGTCAAGTATATTATTGGCTTTGTTCATTTGATCCATGGCGTGGATAGCCTGAGCCTGCTGAAAGAGATCCACAAGCAGGCGGCAAAGGCCGGCAGGATAGTAGACGTGCTCTTACAGGTCTATATCGCGCGGGAAGAGACCAAATTCGGGCTGGACGTCGTTGAGCTGGAAGAGCTGCTGCAGACTGTGCGGGCGGCCCCGGATGAGTTTGCAAACGTCCGTGTGCGTGGGCTGATGGGAATGGCCTCTTTTTCCAACAACCCGGAATCTATTCTTGCTGAATTCCGGTCTCTCCACCGGTTATTTGATAAATATTTTGCGGCATCGGCCCCTCCGGCGCAATCGGACCTGCCCGCTCCGGGCAGCCCTCCCCCCATTCTTTCCATGGGTATGAGTGGCGACTATCAACTGGCTGTGGCAGAAGGCAGTACGATGGTCCGCATCGGCAGCCTGCTGTTCGGGAAAAGGGGCTGATCCTTTGGCTACCTGCCTCAGAATCGCTAAATTCGCTGGTTCAACATGATCATTTATGACGGAGATCAAAAAAGAAGAAGAAAAGTCCCTGAATTTCCTGGAAGAGATTGTCGAAGAGGATATTGCGGCCGGTAGATACAAATCTATCCTGACCCGCTTCCCTCCCGAACCCAATGGCTACCTGCACATAGGCCATTCCAAATCCATTGTTCTCAATTTCGGGCTGGCACAGAAATACGGCGGCAAGACCAACCTCCGTTTTGACGACACCAACCCCGTAACGGAAGATACCGAATATGTGGACAGCATCAAGGATGATATCCGCTGGCTGGGCTTTGAATGGGAGAATGAATTATATGCATCCGATTATTTCGAACAACTATACAAATTTGCCGAAACGCTGATCCAAAAAGGTCTTGCGTATGTCGATGACAGCACCTCGGAGCAGATCGCCCAGCTCAAGGGAACGCCTACGACACCGGGTCAGGACAGTCCTTACCGCAGCCGCAGCGTGGAAGAGAATCTGCAGCTGTTCCGGGATATGCGGGCCGGGAAATACAAGGATGGCGAAAAAGTGCTGCGGGCAAAAGTAGATATGAGCTCGCCCAACATGCTGTTGAGAGATCCCATCATGTACAGGATCAAGCATGCCCATCATCACCGTACCGGTGACAGCTGGTGTATCTACCCGATGTATGATTTTGCGCATGGCCAGAGTGACTCCATCGAAAAGATCACGCATTCGGTCTGTACCATGGAATTTGTGCCGCATCGTCCTTTATATGAATGGTTCATCGACAAGCTGGAGATCTTCCCCTCTCATCAATATGAGTTTGCCCGCCTGAACCTCACTTATACCGTGATGAGCAAGCGCAAGCTGAAGCAGCTGGTCAGCGAAGGATATGTCACCGGCTGGGATGACCCGCGGATGCCGACCATATCAGGTCTTCGCCGCCGGGGATATACACCGGAGAGCATCCGCAACTTCGCCGAGAAGATAGGCGTGCAGAAACGGGACAATCTCATCGATGTATCCCTGCTGGAGTTTTGTGTTCGGGATCATCTCAATAAGATAGCCCTGCGGCGGATGGTTGTATTCGATCCGTTGAAGATCGTTATTACCAATTTCGACCAGGACGAAGAATGGCTCAGCAGCGAGGACAATCCGGAGAACCCGGAGACAACCCACCGCCAGGTGCCCTTTAGCCGGGAGCTCTATATCGAACAGGAAGATTTCATGGAGAACCCGCCAAAGAAATTCTTCCGTTTGTCGCCGGGGCAGAAGGTTCGGCTCAAGAGCGCCTATATCATCCAGTGTGATGAGGTCGTTAAGGATGAGACCGGAAAGATCACGGAGCTGCGCTGCACGTATCTGCCCGAAAGCAAAAGCGGCGGGACGCAGTCCAATATGAAGGTGCAGGCCACCATCCACTGGGTTAGCATCAAACATGCTATCACCGCGGAAGCACGGCTCTATGACCGCCTGTTCCGGGTGGAAGACCCTTCCAGCGAAGAAGGGGACTTTAAGGATTATATCAACCCGGATTCCCTGCAGGTACTGGGCGTCGTTTATGGCGAACCGGCACTGGCAAAGGCTAAATTCAGCGAGTACTATCAATTCCTCCGGAAAGGCTATTTCTACCTGGATAAGGATAGCTCGGAAGAAAAGCTGGTTTTTAACCGGACCACTACGCTCCGGGACAACTGGGTGAAGGAACAAAAGAAATCATAACTATAGAAGCATAAAAAAAATGCCGTGGTCATCCACGGCATTTTTTTTATTTCAGCTTTCAAATTAGTTTCCGCCGCCTCCGCCACGCTGCGGACGATTGGCTGCTTCCCAATCCTGGTATTTCTTGAACAGATCGGCCCCGAGGACAGCTTCGATCCTTTTGTTGGCAGCTTCGCGCATTGGCTGCATCTTGGCCATCTTGTCTTCTCTGCTCATAGACTGATCCATGAAAATTTCCCGCATTTTACTCTGCTGGTCCACGGAAATAGCTCTCATGGAGTCCGCCTGTACGGGGGTCAGTTTCAGATCATCCTTCATTTTTTGTATCCGGGCTTCCATACGCTGCCGCATTGCAGCTGTATCCATCATACGACCACCCTGGGCGAACGTAGATGAAGCGGAAAACAGCGCGATCAGTAACGCGGCGCAAGCGATCAATTTTTTACTGGCATTCATGATTGACATAGTTTAATAGATGATGGAGTACCAAATTTGTGCTAAAATCCCTCCCGAAACATCGGATTTACGTGGACGGCAATTATCCTCTTCCACCATCGGTCAATAATTGCTTTTTTGGCGTGAATATTGCACTTTTATATTGCCTCCACCCGGACCATCGAAATCGCGAAAACCAGTTTTCTAAACATAATTGCCTGTCTTTCAATATTGAGAGAAATTTTACTTTAAACTCTCGATCATGCTTTTACTCCTGGTTAACCTGTATGAATTTGGGCAATTCCTGCGCATTCTTTTATGGATATCTGTGCCGATGTTTATCGTCGCTATGCTGGTCACGACCTGGCTGCATTATCGCAGGAGGCGAAAGACACAGGATGAGATGGCGCTGTCGATGCAAGGGCTTGACCTGTCGGCTGCCCCTGAGATCCTCATCGCCGCGATGAAGCGTGCGGCCACGCTGCCGATGCTTGCGGCAGGATCAGGTCTGGACGCAGGGGAAGGGGCGGAGCCTGTACCCGAAGAAGAACGGGAGACCATTGCGCCGGCGGACGCCATTGAAAATATGTACAAGGGCATCCTTTGGATGAAGGAAAAGTATGAACAATACCGCGACATGGCAGATCAACGGATCGAACAATTGAAAGAACAAGTAGCCAGGGTCGAAAAGAAATACGAGGATCTGCTCGCCGGCCGGGCGCCTGCAACGACTACAGCCCCGCTGACAGCGGACCAACGGATCGAAACTGCGCCCACGGTGCAGGATGAATCGCTCCTGCAGCAGCTGGCGGCGAAAGACCGGCAGATCGAAGAGCTGGTCGCCAAACTACAGACCAGTAGCCAGCTCCTGCTCAATATCTCCCAGGAGCTGGATAAGACGGTACAGCCTGCACAGCCGCAGGCTTAACCCTGTTCCAGCCTGAAAACGATGGGTTGTATCTTATAGGACCTTACTTTACGTCCGTTGAGTGTCGACGGCTCCCACTGTCCACTGGCTGCGATCACGCGTATCGCTTCCTTTTGCAGGATTTGCGGACCGCTTAGTGCCTCGACATGACTCACCGTTCCATCCTTTTCTACAACGAACTGAACCTTGACAATGCCCTGGACCTCCTGATCTACCGCTTCATCAGGATACTTACAGTTGGCATTGAGGAATTGCAGCCAGGCAGCAGTGCCGCCTTTATATTCGGCATCAGGACCACAGCCACCGAATATAGGATCAGATGCTGCGGCGTCTGAAACCCGGGCCGTAATTGCCGGCTCCGCCTTAAGATCAGCCTTATAACAGCCGGCTGCTGAAAACAAGGCCAAACCACCAACCACCAGCGTTGACACAAAAAGTGAACGATTGAAAAGACGATAGCTCATAAAAGTAGTTTTCCCTTGGATGCATCTCCTTAATAATTCCATATACCTGTTTATGACCCGAAACTGGAATCAATTCCTTGATTGGGAATTTGGGCAATGCCTTAATGTTGCACAAATAACTGAATCCCAATCCTTTAAAATTCAGGCAAACCAATTGCTTTCCATTGGCAACACCTGTATGTATGAAAACTATTAATCCGTCATCCCTGATAGCCCTAAAGACCCTTACCCTGGCCCTGGTGGCTTTGTTGCCTGTAACAGCCGCGGAAGCCCAGACAGCCGCCAACTGGAATTTCAACTCGTCCCTGGCCGCCGCCGCAGGATCTAATATTACGGCGCCAAACGTCTCCCTGGGATCTTCTATCGTCAGCAACGCCTTTAATGGCGGCGGTGAATTTTATGGACAGGACGGATGGCCCACCGGCGCGATCGACCCGAATGCATATCTTCAATTTTCAGTCAGCCCTAATACAGGTTATTACCTGGTGCTCAATACCGTGACAATGGTAATCCGTCGCAGTAATACCGGTACTCCGCAAGGGGCGGGTCCCAACAACTGGATACTCCGTTCCAGTCTCGACGGATATACGGCCAACCTCTCCACCAATAGTTTGACCTATAATTATGCTACGTTCACGGTGACGTTACCCGCCGCTTTTCAAACGCTCTCATCCGCCGTTACCTTTCGTTTATATGGATATAATACAACCATCAACTCCGGCGGCAACAGCCGACTGGTAGCCGACAATATCAGCATCCAGGGACAGGCTATCTCCGGAGTGCTCGCCGTACAGTCGCTGGAGCTATTTGCAAAGGCCAACGGCAACGGCAGCAGCGACGCTGGCGCCAATGTCATCAGCCTCCAATACCAGGCGCAGGGTTTTGAGGCCGGTACAACATACAATATCGAACGTTCGGTCGATGATATCAGCTTTACCACGATCAATAGTCTCATCAGCAATACCGCTGACGGAACCTTCTTCCAATACACAGATGCCGGCGCTCCGGCCGTTGCAAGAGTTTTCTACCGCGTGGCAGCCCAACAGCCCGACGGAACTATTCTTCGCTCTGGCATCACTGTTGTAAACCTGGTACAAAAGGGAGCGGCTCTCACCACTATCCGCAGCGTGGTGGCCGGGGGCGGTTCTGTCAAAACACAGCTGTCCATCGGCGAAGCCGGCAGCTACCAGCTGAGCATATTTTCTCCCGATGGCAGGGCTCTCTACCACCAGGTCATCAACGCTCCTGCGGGTGATCAGACGGCGCAGCTCAGCGCTGGGAATTATCCACACGGCGTTTATGTCCTGACATTATCAAAAAATGGAGTGAATACGAGCAGGCAGTTCCTGTACTAAAAGAAAAAATTATTTTTGACCGTTGAATTTTACCACAAGACCATTTAGTCCGCATGCCCATCCATGATTGGCATCAAGCAGGTAGATCGAACTGGTTGTTTTACCTGGGTCAACTATGGTCTTCCAGCTTTGTCCACCGTCTGTCGTCTTTTTAATGGTTTTGCCGCAGATGTAACCAACCTGGTTCGAAAGCATTTGAAAATCAGCATAACCACCATCGCCCTGAAAATTTTGAAGAAGCTGCCAGCTTTGCCCCCCATCCACTGTCCCTGACATGGCGATTCCGGAAAGATACCAACCGTGCTTATCATCGGTAAATTGAAGTAAGCCCAGAGCAGGACTATAGTTGTTGCCCGAAGAAGAAGACACAGCAGGCTGCCACGTCGTTCCCCCATCTGTAGTTTTAGCGATCGAATTATTGTTGGAATAAAACGCAAAGCCAGTATAAGAATTGATAAAATACTCGGCAATTACCGGGTTTGTATTTACAATAGTCCAGGTGGTGCCGGTGTCAGCGGTCATGTAAAGCCCTTTACCTGTGGTGAGATACCCGGTACTGCCGGATACAAATTGAAGATTAGGCCAGGGGTACGAATTCCTGGAGACAGTGTCTATCAGCGTACCCTGTATCTTTTTGATAGTCCAGGTTTGCCCTCCGTCCAATGTATAGCCGAAATTCAGGATTCCCGCAACAAACCCCTGTTTGGCATTTAAAAAATAAAAACACTGCAGATCGCTCTTCGTGGATATAGCCGGGGTCCAGGTCAGTCCGCCGTCAGCCGAACGATAAAGCATGGAATCGGTCCCGGTCACAAAACCATGCAGACTGTCGGTGAACCAAATATCCCATAAAAAAGCGTTGATGCCTGTATTGATGAACTTAGAGCCGGACGAATCTATGGTGACCGTCGGCGGGGTCACCGGTGGAGTCACAGGTGGGGTCACTGGCGGAGTAGGAGGTGGAGTCGGATCATTCGGTTTACTACAGGCGCTGAAAAGAAGGATGCCCAGCATCACAAGATAAGATCGCAACATAGGTCTGGTCAGATTTGGGGGTTATTTTTCCTGATGTCGCGGCAAATCTACATCAATTTCTTTGCTTCAAAGGCCAGTGCCTCCGAAACGATGTCCTGCAGGGATGCCTTTGGATTTTGCATAAGCAGCTCCAGCAGGGCCTTGTTGAGATCATTGCTGCTGGCCTCTTCCGGGAGGAAAGATCCAATTTGATTAATGATCAGCAGATTCTGATCCTTGAAATTACGGACTGCATCCCAAGCTTCAGGGGTCACATACATTTGCTGGGTGACATTGTGCTCGAATTCCTGGCGGATACTCTGTGTCAGCAGGGATTGCATCTCCCGGGCGCTGAGACCCGGCGTATTGAGTCGCTGGACAAGGTTGGGTAAGGCTATTCGGTCTGTCAGCAGGAGAAGGCGTTCATAGGCCTGCAGCTGCAGCTGACGGGAAGCGCCACTGTCATTAGCAGGAGCATTCTGCTGCGCCAGCTTCAGCTCCTTTCGCTGTTTTAAAAAGAGAAAAACCAGCGTACCGGCAACCAGCAAAGCAAAAATTACGGCAATAAAGATCAGATTGGAGTCCATAGGTCAAATATAGTGAAAAGTAAAAACGCGGCTTATGCCGCGTTTATTATTTGATCAAGACTTATCATCTTCTTTTTGATGTAGCGTATCCACCTTTCGATAGGCCAGGAAGAAGACCACCGGGAAGATCAGCAGCGAGAATATCGTCGCGCAGATCAACCCCCCAATGACCACCCGCGCCAGCGGCCGGCTGCTTTCCGAGCCGATACCAGTGGAGATAGCCGCCGGAAGCAGACCGATGGTCGCCATCAGGGCCGTCATCATAACGGGCCGGATCAGCTCGTTTACGCCAAGCTTGATAGACGAATACAAGGGGCTTTCGCTATGCCTGATCATCTCCAGGTTGTGTTTGAAGGCGGTGATCAGCAGTACCCCTTCCAGGATACAGATGCCAAACAACGCAATGAAGCCGATACCCGCAGAGATGCTGAAGTTGGTGCCCGTGATCAGCAGTGCAAGGATACCGCCTACGACGGCGGTAGGCACATTGAGGAAGACCAGCCCGGCATCCTTCAGGTTACCGAACATGACGAACAACAACAGGAAGATCAGCAAAAGACTGATCGGAACGACCTGCCCAAGGCGCTTGGTCGCACGCTGCTGGTTCTCGAAGTCACCCTGCCAGACCATGCTGTAGCCTTTCTTCAACTGGACAGCCTGATCAACCTTCTGCTGTGCTTCTGCGATAGCGCTGCCCATATCCCTGCCGCGGACCGAGAACTTGACAGCCGAATAACGCCGGTTGTCGTCCCGGAAGATGAGACAGGGACCGGTCTTCTGTGTTATAGTGGCGATCTCGCGGATAGGAACTTTAGAGCCCGTTTGTGTCGGCACCAGCAAATTACCGATGTCGTCCTGCGTGGTGCGGAACTGCTCGGGGAAGCGTATGCGAATATCAAACTTGCGGATGCCTTCATACAGCTGTGAGACGGCCTTACCGCCGATGGCCATTTCTATCACCGCATTGGCATCTGCCGTTTGCACTCCATACAGCGCCATTTTACTCTGGTCCAGGTCGATGTCCAGTTCGGGCTGACCGATATTGCGGATGACCCCAAGGTCCTCGATACCCTGGATCTTTTTTAGCACCCCGTTTACTTTGTCTGACTGCTGCTCCATATAATCGAGGGAATCGCCGTAGATCTTGACGCAGATAGAGCCTTTTACACCGGATACGGCTTCTTCCACATTATCCATAATAGGCTGGGAGAAGTTGAGGTCGGCGCCGGGAATGACCGCCAGCGCCCTTGTCATGGTGTCGATGAGCTCTTCTTTGGTGATCTTTGGATTCCATTCTTCCTGGGGATACAGCTGTACACCAAATTCGTTGTTATAAAAGCCGGCTACATCGGTACCATCATCCGGCCGTCCCGTTTGGGACATGATCCGGCGCACCTGGGGGAATTTGATCATGATGGCCCGCATCTGCTGCGCCTTCGACATGGACGTATCCAGCGATATGCTATAGGGTAGGGTAGCCCTCACCCAGATAGATCCTTCGTTCAGCTCCGGGAGGAATTCCGAGCCGAGGAAACGGAAGGCATAAAGACCGGCTACGATGGCGATGGCCGAGATGATCAAAGAGGCCTTTTTATGCTTGAAAACAAAACGGAAGCCATTCATGACACCACCCGTAATAAAATGGACGATCGGGTTATGTTTCTCTTTTACATTTTTGCGCAGCAATACATTACATAACACCGGTACCAGCGTCAGCGTAAAGATCAGGGCGCCCAGCAGGGCGAAGCCAAGTGTATAGGCCAGCGGAGAGAATAGCTTGCCTTCTACCTTTTGGAAAGAGAAAATGGGTAACAGAGCAGTGATGATGATCAGCTTGGTAAAGAAGATGGCCTTGCCCAGCTCGGCTCCTCTTTTGCGGATCATACCCAGCTTGGACAGGCGGTTGAACCGTTCCATCCCCAACTCATGCGCTTTCTTATCCAGCAGTACGAACAGTCCTTCCACCATGACCACGGCGCCATCGATGATGATCCCGAAGTCAATGGCTCCCAATGACAGCAGGTTCGCCGACATGCCCATATAGTTGAGACAGATGAAAGAGAACAACAGGGACAGCGGGATGATAATGGACACGATCAGCGTCGTGCGCCAGTTGAACATGAAAAGCGATACGATGAGGGTCACGAGCAGAATACCTTCAATCAAATTATGCAGTACGGTGTGCGTAGCATACTTGATCAGGTCCTCGCGATTATAGAATGGCTTTAGCTTTGTATCCGCCGGTAAGATCCGGTCGTTCAGCTTCTCTACTTCAGCTTTCAACCCCTGGATCACATGGTCGGGGTTCTCACCCTTTCTCATCAGAACGATGCCTTCCACGGCATCCGGGTTATTTTTGTACTGACGGGCCTGGCCGGGAGAATCGATGGCATCCGTCCGGCCCACTTCACCAAGACGGGGCAGGTTGGAGATCTTCACCTCCGCCACATCTTTTACAAGGACAGGGATACCGTTGTTATCCTCGACGATGATGTTCTTGATCTCGTTGATATCGTTCAGCAGACCGATTCCCCTGACGACATATGCCTGGGAATTCTTTTTAATGATGTCGCCGCCGATATTGATATTGCTCTTGCCAACTGCATTATAAACGTCCAGCGGAGTGATCCCCAGGTTGTTCAGCACCTGCGGGTTGACCTGTATCTCATAGGTCTTTACCTCTCCCCCAAAGCTGACGACATCTGCCACTCCCGGCACACTGCGCAGCTCGCGGTCTACCACCCAGTCCTGTAAAGTTTTCAACTCGCGGGTATCGCGGAAATTGCTTTCCAGCGTATACCGGTATACTTCCCCCGTCGGGCCGGTGGGCGGCTGTACGTCAGGGTCCACATTGTCCGGCAGATCGGCGTTGTGCAACAGGTTGTTGACCTGCTGGCGGGCATAAGTATCCTGGACCTCGTCTTCGAAGATCAGCTTCACGACCGACAGACCGAAGATACTCGTACTGCGGAGACTGGTCTTCTTCTGAACCGGATTCATCGAAAGCTCGATCGGTATGGTAACGAATTTCTCCACCTCTTCGGCGCTGCGGCCGGGCCATTGGGTGATGATGGTGATCTCGGTATTGGTTACGTCAGGAAAAGCCTCGATGGGCATATTCTTGAATGTAATGATCCCGTAAACTACCAGCAGAGCCGTCGCAAAGAAGATGAAATATTTATTTTTAAGAGAGAAGGCCAGAATGCCTTTGAGCACTTTGTTCATCCGGTAAAATTATGGTCGGCAAGTTAACGAAAAGTTAAGCGGTAGTTAACTCACTTGGCTGATTAACAAATCAATAGTAAAAAAAATGGAATTTCATCCCATCTACTTCGTTCCACTCCAGCGCAGGCGCCGGGGTCTTTACTGTTCGATTGACTTTCAACAAGGTAGATGCCAGCGGTGAAACCCCATCGAGCCGATAGAGGTCCGTATCAAAGGAAAGATAGAACTGCCGGTAACGCCGGAAAGCCGGTATGGGCTTGCCATTTATCTCCGTCGGGTTCTTTACGGCCCCGATCATGCCCTCAGCCCCATACCCGGCAGAAACGTTGAGCCATCGGGGAAAATTGCTGGAGGCCGGTAAAAAGGAAGCGATATTAAAGGAGAGCCAATAGCTTTGGCCATTATAATCCTTTAACATGCGCTGCGGGAGATTGCTGCCCAGCTCGGCCGGGTGATAGGACGGGAAGATCGTTCCGTGATAGGAATATTTCAGGCTGATGCGTTGCTGTCCCCACATCAGCTGCTGCCCTTCGAAAAGCAGACAGCCGGCCAGGTTGGCCAGCATATCGCCTTTTGAGAATCCCCATTTCTCGGAGTGACCGTCCAGCAGCTCGATCATGGTCATAAAGCCCAGGGCCGTAGCGGTGCCGACCAGGGCAGCCGTTCCCGGCCGAACACCACCCCAGTGCAAGACATCGCTCTGGATGGCCGCGATGTTATAGGCGGTGGTGGCATGCCCTACCTTGTCGACATTCAGCCATTCATTATTGTCGTTGAAATAGTGGAATTTGCCATGGGCGAACTTCTTATACCAAAGAAAGTTCAGTCCGATCGTAATGGCCGTGCCAATGGCTGATTCTACGATGATAGTGCCAGTGACACGGCCAGGGTTATATGTTGTTGACGGTCTGAAAAATTCCTGTGCCGAAAGGGAAAGGCACAGCGAAAAGAAAACCAGTGACAGGCAATATTTTTTCAATTGCATGAGCTAAAGTATAAAAAAAGCGCCCGAAGGCGCTATTTTTCTTACTTATTATTCGATCTCACCCTGATGCTTCCTGTCCACATTGCGGTAAGCCCATGCAAAGATCAGCGGAAAGACCAGCAGGGAAAAGATCATGGCGCAAAGGATGCCTCCAATAACCACCCGGGCCAGGGGCCGGCTGCTTTCCGAGCCGATGCCATGGGAGATGGCTGCCGGGAACAAGCCGATCGCCGCCATCAGGGCCGTCATCATCACCGGTCTTATCCGGGAGCTGACCCCCAGCTTGATCGCCGTATACAGGGTGTGACTTTGGTTGTGCATGTGTTCCAGGTTTTGCTTGAAGACCGTGATCAGCAGTACCCCATCCTGGATACAGATGCCAAAGAGGGCGATGAACCCGATACCGGCGGAAATGCTGAAATTGGTCCCTGTGAGATGCAGCGCGATGACCCCGCCCACGATCGCGAAAGGCACATTGAGGAAGACCAGCCCTGCGTCTTTCAGGTTGCCGAACATCACGAATAAGAGGATGAAGATCAGCAGGAGGCTGATCGGCACTACCTGCTCCAGCCGGTGGGTGGCACGCTGCTGGTTCTCAAAATCGCCCTGCCATACCATGTTATACCCTTTTTGCAGGTGTACAGCCTTATTGACCTTTTCCTGGGCCTCGGCGATGGTGCTGCCCATATCCCTGCCCCGGACGGAGAACTTCAGGGCCGAATATCGTTCGTTATCGTCCCGGAAGATAAGACAGGGGCCAGTCTTTTGATGAATGCTTGCGATCTCCCTGACGGGTACTTTCGAGCCATTCTGCGAAGGCACCAGCAAATTGCCGATGTCGTCTATTGTCCCCCGGTAGGCTTCCGGATAACGTACGCGGATATCGAATTGCTTGATACCTTCATAAAGGGTCGTGGCTGCCTTTCCGCCGATGGCCATCTCGATGACGGCATTGGCGTCTGCTGTCTGAACCCCGTACAAGGCCATCCGTTGCTGATCCAGATCGATGTCCAGCTCCGGCTGACCGATATTCTTGATCACACCCAGATCTTCGATGCCCTTTACATCTCTCAAAGCCTCATAGGCCTGAGTAACCTTACCCTCCATATAATCAAGGCTGTCGCCAAAGATCTTCATACAAATGGAACCTTTTACCCCCGATACCGCTTCCTCGATATTATCGCTGATCGGCTGTGAGAAATTGAGGTCCACGCCCGGCAGACCGGCCAGTCGCTTATGCATGGAGTCGATGAGCTCGTCCTTGCTGATCTTCGGATTCCATTCTTCCCGCGGATAAAGGATGATATCAAATTCGTTGTTGTAAAAACCCGTTACGTCGGTGCCGTCATCGGGTCTTCCTGTCTGCGAGGCGATGGTCTTCACCTGGGGAAATTCCATAATGATCTTACGGACCTGCCGGGCTGTCTGAACGGACTGTTCCAGGGAGGCGCTGTAGGGAAGCTGAGCGCGCAGCCAGATGGCTCCTTCGTCCAGCTCAGGGAGGAATTCCGTGCCCAGTAAGGTAAAGGCATAAAAGCCCGCGCCGATGATCAGGAAGGCTACGGTGATCGTCGTCTTTTTGTGCTTCCAATGAAAGGTAAAACCTTTCACCATCATTGCCGTCAGGAAATGGACAATGGGATTATGCTTTTCATGGACATTCTTCCGGAGCAGCATATTGATCAGCACAGGAACTAAAGTGAGGGTCGTGATCAATGCACCCAGTAACGCAAACCCAAGAGTATAGGCCAGGGGAGAGAACAGCTTTCCTTCCACTTTCTGAAAGGCAAAGATGGGCAGCAGACCGGTGATGATGATCAGCTTGGCAAAGAAGATGGCCTTCCCCAGCTGCGTGCCGTTCTTCTTGATCAGTCCCATCTTGGCCATCTTGTTAAAACGTTCCATCCCAACCTCCCGCGCCTGGTGGTCGAGGATCACGAACAGGCCTTCCACCATGACCACGGCGCCATCGATGATGATCCCGAAGTCTACGGCGCCGAGTGACAGCAAATTGGCGCTCATCCCCATCAGGTGCAGACAGATAAAGGCGAACAGCAGCGCCAGGGGAATGATGATGGACACGATCAGCGTCGTCCGCCAGTTGAACATGAACAGAGACACCAGGAGCGTGACCAGCAAAATGCCTTCGATCAGGTTATGCAATACGGTATGTGTGGCGTAGTGAATGAGGTTCTCCCGGTCATAATAAGGGATGATCTTTGTGTCCTTTGGTAATACCTGGTCATTCAGCTTGTCTATCTTTTTCTTTACCGCCTGCACCACGTCGGTGGGGTTCATTCCTTTGCGCATAATGATAATAGCCTCGACCACATCATCCTGGTCTTCGACGGCCGCATGCCCGGCCGGGGACGCCGCGGAGGTACCCGCTGAGTCGACGTGATCGGCGCGTCCCACATGACCCAGTCTTGGCAGATTGGAGATCTCCACGTCCGCCACATCCTTCACCAGCACCGGTATATCATTGGTATTGGTGACGATGATGTTCCTGATCTCGTTGATATCATTCAGGAGCCCGATGCCTCTTACGACATAGGCCTGGTTATTGCGAACGATAAAATCTCCGCCGATATTGATATTGCTTTTTTGAATGGCCGAATAGACGTCAAGGGGCGTTATCCCCAGGTTGGTGATCTTGCTTGGATCGACCTTGATCTCGTAGGTCTTGACGCGTCCGCCGAAGCTGACGATATCGGCAACACCAGGTACGGCCCGCAGCTGACGGTCGATGACCCAGTCCTGCATGGTCTTCAGCTCGCGGTCATCGCGGATGCTGCTTTTCAGGGTATAGCGGAAGATCTCTCCCGTGGGGCCGGTAGGCGGCTGGACCTGCGGCTGTATGCCTTGCGGCAGAGTCACATTGGCAAGTAATGAATTCACCTGCAACCGGGCATCCCTGTCCATGACCCCATCATCGAAGATCAGCTTGACATACGAAAGCCCGAAGATGCTGGTCGACCGGAGGCTGATCTTCTGTTGGACCGGATTCATGGCGATCTCGATGGGGATAGTAATGAACTTCTCTATCTCCTCGGCGCTGCGGCCGGGCCATTGTGTGATTATGCTGATCTCCGTATTCGTGACGTCCGGAAAGGCCTCGATGGGCATGCTCCGGAAAGTGAGCACACCGGACACCAGCAATAACACGGCACAAAATATTATGAAGTACCGGTTCTTTAACGAAAAGGCAATAATAGCCCTAAGAAGCTTATTCATCTTCTTTAAGTTTAAAAATTATGTAATACGTGGCAGTCCCGCCAGGTCAGACGGGTTTCGTTAGGTCTGTCAGAAGATTTCGCTAGATCGGTTAGGTAGTTATTATCGGCTTTAGCTGTTCAATGCGTTGTAGATCAGAATAGCCTGGGAGGAAATGACCTTGTCGCCGTCATTTACGCCCGAAGCCAGGTATGTTCTGTCTCCAACGGTATTGATCACTTGTACAGGAGTAATTTTTACGTCCGTCTTACTGTTATACACCAGCACATAATACTGGCTGTGGTCAAATATGAGCGCTTGGGACGGAATGCTCAGGCATTGTTTGTTCTCTTTGTCAGATACGGTGATGCTGGCATACATTTCCGGCTTCAGCAGATACTCCGGGTTGGGCAGCACAACGCGCACCTTCATAACCTTACTGGTAGGATCGAGTACATTCATCACCTTATCGATCTTTCCTTTGAAGATCCTGCCGGGGTAGGCGAGTGTCGTTACATCGACGTTCTCACCCTGCTTGATCAGGCTGATATTGGATTCATACACATTGGCCTGGATCCAGACATTCTTCAGATCGGAAATAGTGAACAGCGATGTGCTGTTGTCGCTCCGGATAGCCATATTGTTGATAGCTGTCTTCTGTACGATAAAGCCGCTGATAGGCGCCTTGATCACGAACTCGCCCTGGGTGCTGCCGCCATTGATCTTCAGGACCTGGTGTACCCTGTTAAGCTCGGACTTTGCCTGTTGTACGGCTACTTCCGCATTGAGCGAATCTGTCATGGATGCAAGACCGCTCTTATAAAGGTCCTTTGTCTTCTGGAGGTTGGTCTCAGAGAGACGCAGGTTGGACTCTGCATTGATCAGGTCATTGCCATATCCGGCCATTTCCGAGCTCCGGATGATCGCCAGTACCTGGCCGGCATTTACATAGTCACCCAGCGCCACCTTTACGTCCGAAATATTACCCGTGACCAGTGCGTTGACGGGCACTACATTCTCTTCATTGGAACCAACCTTACCGGTGAGGGTAATGGCATTGATCAGCTGGGAAGTAGTGACGGTATCCACCCGTAAGGTCCGCATGACTGTATCGGGGATGGCGAACTTTTCCTTTTCAGGAGCCGGCTTTGATTCGGATGAGCCGCAGGCCTGGAGCATCAGGCTTCCGATGAAGACAAGAGAAACAAGCGGGCTAATTTGTTTATAGATCTTTTGCATATTAATATGATTGATCAGTGTAATGGATGTAAGCAGTAGGGTGATTAATTAAAGAAATTCGTTCCTGTATAATAGTTGATATCTTCGAATGCGCTGACCCTGTTGAACTGTATCGTATTTTGCTGCAGCGTATTCTGTTTATAGGAATCATAAAAATCCAGGAAGTCGAGCAGACCGATATTCCGCTTCTGATAATTGCTGAGCACTTCGTGCAGCAGCCGCTGAAAGTCGAGGTAGAACTTCGGATCGATGCTCTGGTAAAGCTTTTGCTGAGCAAAAGCTTTTTGCAGCGAGGTAGCTACATTCTCCTCGACCGTAGCCTGCGTGAAACGTTGTGTGACCTGTGCACCGGCGATCTGCGCTTTTGCAGACTTTATATTCCCCTGGTTGCGATTGAAAAAAGGCAGGTCGATCGAAGCTCCTACACCATAGTAGTTATACAAAAAGCTACCCGCTTCGTCATAACCCAGCGACAGGGAAAGGTCGGGTACGGCCAAAGCCTTTTGATAGTTGTAATTCAACTGGCTGATCTTTGTATTCGTACGGGCTATCGCGAGATCGGTCCGGTTGTGATATGCCGAATCCATCAGTGTGGTCAGCGGGAACTGTGTGGGATCGAGCCGGCTCAAAGCCACAGAGTCGGTCACGGGATCGATAAATAAGCTGGGCTTTACCTGGAGTACCAGCCGCAGCTCGCTTTCCGTATCGTTGATCTGGTTGATCAGGTCGCTGTACTCGCTTTGAAAGTTATACAGCTGCGCCTTGATACGGATGACCTCTTTTTCCGAGATATATCCCTTCCCCTGCTGCTCGGAGAAAGCCTGTACTACCTGGGTGAGGGCCTTTATCTCTTCGTCATAGACCCTGGCGGACTGCCGCAAATAATAGATATGATAAAAATCTGTACGAAGCGTATACTTCAGCGTACGCAGCAGGTCGAAGAACTGGTATTCGGTCAGGTGAACGTTCTCCATGGCGATCTTGACCTGCTTGTTGCGCTTGCCTGCCAGTAATATCAATTGGGAAAGTCCCACCGTTGTCTCGTCCTCACCGCGTCCGACAGGAAAGAACTTGTTTAGCGTACCGGAATACAGGGTATGGCCAATGCTGAAATTGGGATTGGGCCAGAGGCGGGCCTGGATGACCAGGGCCTGATTGGCATCAATATTATATCGCTGAGCCAATAGTTGCAGATTGCTGTCCAGGAACATCTTTTCGGCTGAGGGCAGAGGCAGACGTAAAGTATCGACCTGGGGTTGAGCCAGGGCGAGTATACTACCGAAGCAAAAGCCGACGAACAGGAAAAGCCACTTTCTTTGCATGGGTCTTACTATTGGGTTTTTAGTGTGCAAAACTATTTTATTTATATGTTAATCAGGGGTTAAGTCTTTATAAACGCTTATTCGGGCAATTTATTAAATATACTATTCTTTGCCAATATGATGACCCCTGCCGGGACATACCGGGTGAGGCATAGATGGCAAACAAGCGTAAAAGACTTAATCGTTGGAAAGCCGGTGGGAATGATCAGCCGTCCGGTGAATGATCATGCGATGGCTTCTTCGGGCGGTGGGGAAAACGTATCCTGCGGATGAGAGATGACCCTTGGGGCAGGAAGGATCATATGAGGTCTGCGAACAGCAGGAATAAAAGCAGGCTCAATTACGGTCTTCTGGAGATCGGTCTTCCAGTGAAAACTCTTGGTCGGGCTCTTACCCGCGTCCTCATGCAGATTGTAGCTAAAACCCGGCTGCTGGCCATAACTCATCTCGACGATGAATTCTACGGCCGATTCGGTCGGATCATAGGTCTTGTTATAGGTATACGAATAATCATAGGTAGAGACATCAAGAGACGTCGGGCTGCCAACACTGAGGTTCAGTATCTGCAGGGCGATGATCCCGAGAAGGAGCTGCCGGCCTATATATGATCGTAATTTCATTCCTGTGGTGTATTAAAACGAAAACCAACCCCATGTATTGTCTCCAGGTTCACCTGCGGGTCTGCTTTGAAATATTTTCTCAGCTTGGTGATGAATACATCCATGCTTCTGCCGAGAAAATAGTCGTCCTTTCCCCAGACATTGAGCAATACCTCTTCTCTTTTCAGGATGCGGTTGGAATGTTCGCAAAGGAACTTTAAAAGGTCGGCTTCCTTCTGCGTCAGGTTGAAGGTTTCGGATCCGATAGTGAGCTTCAGATCGGTGTACGAAAAATTCAGCTGCCCGATAGTAAAGGTCTGTGACTTTTCAGAATGCATCTTACGGGTCCTTCTCAGGAACACTTCCATCCGCATCAGCAGCTCCTGGATGCTGAAAGGTTTGGTGATATAATCGTCGGCGCCGCTCTGAAAGCCCTTTATCTTGTCTTCTTCCATCGACCGGGCAGTAAGGAACAGAATGGGCACCATATCACTCTGCTGTCTGATCTTGCGGGCTACGGCAAAGCCATCTTTGTTGGGCATCATCACATCCAGCAGACAGATGCCAAACTCATTTTTGTCAAACTTGTCGATGGCCGCCTGTCCGTCGGGACATAATACTACTTCATAACCCGCGTCGATCAAATTGTCTTTAATGACATATCCCAGCGAGAGATCGTCTTCAGCCAATAGCACTTTTGTTTTTCCTGCTTGTTGCATAGACATTAGTTGAGGGGGATAAATAATCTAAATTCGGTACCGATGCCGGGAAGGCTGTTGACCTTGATCTTTCCCTTGTGTGCATCGATGATCCGCTTGACAAAATCGAGGCCCAGTCCGAACCCCTTTACATTGTGAATATCCCCGGTAGGCACCCGGTAGAATTTCTTGAAAATATTTTTTAGGTATTGTTTTTCAATGCCCACGCCATTGTCCTTGACAGAAATAAAAAAATCATCTTCCAGTTGCCCTGTCTCGACCACGATATGTGGTTCCACCGAATACTTGAGAGCGTTCTCGAGCAGATTGACCACCGCCAGCTCCAGGTGGGCCTTGTCGGCATGTACCCTTGCATTGTTCTCTTCCATCTTTACTTCCACGCGGGCCCGTTTCTGTTCTATCAGGGGTTGTACCTTCCCAAGCGCCTGCTCGATCAGCTGATGCGCATCGATGTCCTCCTTCCGGATAGGCAGGTTTTTTGTTTCGATGGAAGCGGTGCGCAGCAATCGTTCGACCTGTCCCTGGAGATGTTCCGTCTGATTCTTGATAATGGTCGCATACCGCTCCAGCCGGTCCGGCTGCTGGGTAATGGAATCCTGCGCAAGGACATCCGAAGCGATCTTCATGACGGCCAGCGGTGTCTTGAACTCGTGCGTGAAATTGTTGACAAAATCCTTTTGGATCTCCGACAGGAATTTCTGCCGGTAGAAATAAAAGAGACTGGCGGCCAGTCCTATCAGCGCAATGAACAGGACTACCGTACTCACGATCCAGAAATCCATCTGTTCCAGGATATATTCATGCCGGTGCGGGAAATACAACAGGATATGGTCGGACTCGTCATTGAAAACGGGCAGCTCCATAGTAACCGGCTTGACCCCCGCATACCGGGAAGCAGGTGCCGCAATGAACTCCTCATAGACGTATTGCTTCTTTGACGCATTATACGCGCCGAGCTTGCAGTCCGTCAGGACGCCGAAATCAGCGAACTCATCCTGGATATAATACACGAGACTATCCTTGGAAGGGATCGTATCCGCTTTAAATATGAAATAATTGTCGTTGTTGTCGGGTTTGTTGATCAGCTGCTGGAGGTTCGTTCCGGGCGCGTCATTCATTTCCAGGTCTTCAAATAGCCCGCGGATACTTTTTACCACGTTGAGATTGAACTGTCTTTGCTCAAAGGAATAGACCTTCTTTAACCAGTAAAGCTGGACCGTCACCACGATGGCTGCCAGGAAGGTGGCGGAGAGAACGATCCATTTTAAGGTTGATGAACGCATGGATGCAAAATTGCTATGCTTTGGTCTTATCCAGCCAGGAATCTGGTTAAGTGCTGGTTAAGAGATAATGCAAATATCTGTTATCTTTCTAATGTACAACTAGTTGTTAATACAGCAATAAGAAAAAGAAATTTTCGTTAAAGCCGGGTAATCGATAAATTCACGGTAGCATTTTTTAATTAAATCACAAGAAAACACCGGTTTATGAAAAGATTTGTCCTGATTGTCAATCTATTGCTTGCTTTTGCCGGATTCAGCTTTGCACAGGCTCCCGCCGCAACGACTGTAAAGAAACCCAAAGCGACAAAGACTGCCGCTGCCGCACCTGCGGCTTCTGCTACTCCTGCCGCCGGACCCAAAAAGGCTGATGGTACTCCCGACATGCGTTACAAGGCGAACAAGGATGCTGCAAAGACGCCTCCTCAGCATTTGAAGAAGGATGGTACTCCTGACAAACGTTATAAGGAGAATAAGCCTGCCAAGCCTTAGTTTCTACCATCCAGGCATTTTATTTGCTTGCATACCGAATTAAAATGATCATCATGAAAAAACTGTTATTACTGGTTGTCGTTCTGCTTTCCATGACAGCCGCCTCTATGGCCCAGACCCATCACCCGGTCGCTCATCATCGTAAAGTGGTGCATCACAAGAAGCATCACGTAGTGCATCATCGTCATGTCGTGCATCATCCGGGACGTCCACACCCAGTGCATCACTAGTCCATTACCAATAAATAAAAAACCCGGAGCTGGCTCCGGGTTTTTTATTTATATCCAGTTTTTTATTTAGCGTTTGCAACAACCTTTGGCTTCTCTGCTCCGGCCTTGCCTGGCTCTGTTTCCTTGCGAAGTGGTTTGCCTTTGGCAAAGTCCACCAGGAACGGAGCGGCAACGAAGATCGAAGAGTAGGTACCGGTGACAACCCCGATCAGCATCGCAAAAGCAAAACCACGGGTTACTTCACCACCTACCAGGAAGAGGATGAGAAGGGTCAGGAACACTGTCAGAGAGGTCATGATCGTACGGCTCAGCGTGTCATTGACCGACTTGTTGATGATCTCGCCGTTGCTGGCGTTCCGCATCAGATGGCTATTCTCACGGATACGGTCGAATACGATAACGGTATCGTTCATCGAGAAACCTATCACCGTCAGCACAGCCGCAATAAAGTGCTGGTCTATTTCCAGTGGGAAAGGCACTACCTCATGCAGGAAGGAGAATACTGCCAGCGTCACGAACACGTCGTGGAGCAGGGAGATGATCGTTCCCAGGGAGTAACGCCAGTCTCTGAACCGGATCAGGATATAAATGAAGATGGCGACCATGGCGAAGATGGTGGCTTTGAAAGCCCCTGCTTTCAGGTCATCGGAAATGGTCGGCTCTACTTTCTTGGTCTGCTGCAGGAATTTGTTCGAAATAAATTCGTTAAAGGTCGTGCCTTCAGGCAGGAAGGACTTCACGCCTTCATAGGTGCTCTTCAGCACCAGAGAATCGGTATTGCTGCCTGTCTGTTTGATCAGGTAATCGGTAGTGATCTCCAGCTGCTCATTCCCGCCATAAGTCTTGATCTCGGGGGTTGTTCCGGTTTGTACTTTTTCGATCGCAGCTTTTACAACTTCCGTTTGGACCGGCTTGTGGAAGTTGACCACATAGCTGCGGCCCCCGCTGAACTCCACACCTTCCTTGAAGCCATGGAAGAAAGAGGCGACACCCAGTATCAGCACCACGACAGAGATACCGTACGCAACCTTCCGGTATTCGATGAACTTGAAGGCGGCATGTTTGAAGATGCGGCGGGAGAGGGGCGTAAAGTAATTGAAGTGACGATTCTTGTTGGTATAGAAGTTCGTGACCAGCCTGGATACCAGGATACCGCAGAACAGGGATAAAAGGATACCCAGGATCTGAGTAGTGGCAAAGCCAAGCACGGGACCCAATCCGAAATAGAAAAGGATAAGGGCCGTAAGCAGGGTAGTGACGTGCGCATCCAGGACCGGAGCGAGGCTTCGGTGATATCCGTCTTTCACCGCCAGCTGGTAGCTCTTGCCGCGGGTCAGCTCTTCTTTGATACGCTCGAAAATGATAACGTTGGTGTCCACCGCCATACCAATGGTCAGTACCAGACCGGCAATACCGGGCGCAGTGAGGGTCGCATGCAGCGAGCTAAGTACGCCAATGGTGAAGAGCAGGTTGAGAATAAGGGCGATATTGGCAACCCATCCGCCGGTATTATAATATACCAGCATCAGCGCGAAGATGACCAGGAAGGAGATCATAAAGGCCATGGTACCACCGTGTACGGCTTCGCGGCCGAGGGTCGGACCTACCACCTGTTCCTGTACGATCTTGGCCGGGGCGTCCAGCTTACCAGACTTCAGAATATTTGCCAGATCCTGCGCTTCTGTGATGCTTTGCTGGGAATTGCGGCCCCTGCCCATGGTGATGCGGGATTGACCGCCGGTAATAGGTTCGTTGACGAAGGGAGCGGAATAGACGATGTCATCCAGTACGATGGCTATCGGCTTGCCTGTATTCTTGGTAGTCATGTCAGCCCAGGCTTTTGCGCCCTGCTTGTTCATGCTCATTTCTACGATAACTTCACTTGTATTGGGATCAAAATCCTGGCTGGCGTTCTCGATCGATTCGCCTTCGATCCTGGCTTTTTCGCTGCCGGGTATTGTCCGGATAGCGTAGAGCTCGAGGAAGGGGAGAGGTTTGCCGTCATCATCCGTCAGCTGTTTGCCCCAAAGGAATTTTAGATCCTGGGGGAAGTTGTTGCGAACGATTGGCAGGCTTAGATAATCATTGATCGTACCGGTATCCTTCAGCATCGCACGGGCAATGGCTGAGGCATATTGGGGCTGGCCCGTCTTGGGGTCCTGCTGCGGCTGGATGGGAGGCATCAGGCGGAACAGGGGATTTTGATTCTGTGCGAGGACGCCGGTATCTTTTTTGGCAGCAGCTGTGCTGTCGCCGGTCGCTGTGGTATCTGTTTTTACGCCATTGAGATAGTTCTGAAGAGCCTTGTCGGCATTTTGCAGTGGCTGGAACAGCTCGCCTACATTATAAACTTCCCAGAACTGGAGGTTGGCAGTAGACTGCAAGTATTTGCGCACGCGCTCGGGATCTGTAGCGCCGGCGAGTTCCACGGAAATGATGCCGCGGTTTTCGTCCAGGCTGATGGATGGCTGAGCTACCCCGAACTGGTCGATACGTTTCTGCAATACCTGGTAGGTCTGCTTCATCGCGGCGCTGGCCTGCTCGTGCAGGTAGCCGATCACCGCGTCATCGGAAGCGTCGTATTTTATTTTGTTGCGATTGCTATTGGAGAAAAGAGGAGCCAGCTTGCCGGTAGGATTTACTTCCTTATAGGATTGGGCGAACAGATCGATAAGATTCCCGGCCTGGGTAAGTTTTTTTTGCTGAGCACCTTCGAGGGCCTTTAGCAGGTTGGCATCCCGGGAGTTGTTGGCGAGACCTTTGATCAGTCCATCCAGCGCGACATCCAGCGTGACGCTGATCCCGCCCTGCAGATCCAGACCAAGGAGCAGCTCGCTCTCCTTTGATTTCTGGTAAGTAGTACCCCACCAGGTGATCTTGGTTTCTTTTGTGCTATCCAACAATTTTTTCTTCCTCGTGTTAAGTGTCTGATCGAGGGTGTCCTGGTAAAGGGCCTGAGCCTCTTTGTTGCCAGGATATTTTTGGGCGGCCGTTTCAGGATACAGCCTGTGCACTTGGGTCTTCGCCTTCGCTTCCATGGCCGATTCGTGCTTGTTGACGAACCAGGTGAAGGAAAGCTGGTACAGGGAGATAATGATCAATAAAGCAGCAAAAATACTTACCAGTGCTCTCATTGGAAGTTTCGTTTGTTTTTTTTAGAACGGCAAATATAGGTTTTAGAATTGATTTAATCCCGCCGATCTTCTATTCCGGTGATTTTCCTATCTTTGCGCCGCCGAATTTTATCAAACTATGCAATTATCTTCTATTCTTTCCCGCTTTAGCGAGCCGGAAACCTTGAAAATGGCCAAGCTCGGCCGTGAATTGAGAGCGAAAGGTATCGACGTTATTGATCTGAGCCTCGGAGAGCCCGATTTTGACACTCCTGAGCACATCAAGGATGCCGCAAAAAAAGCTATCGATGATAACTGGAGCCATTATACCCCCGTAGCGGGTTATGCCGACCTCCGTGAAGCCGTTTGCGTCAAATTCAAACGTGATAATAACCTGGATTACAAGCCGGAGAATATTGTCGTCAGCACCGGCGCCAAGCAAAGCCTGGCCAATGTTATCCTCGCCCTGGTAGATGAAGGCGATGAGGTGATCATCCCCACGCCTTACTGGGTGACCTACTCCGAACTGGTGAAGATTGCCCGCGGCAAGGTCGTAGAGGTGCATTGCTCCCTCGAAAGCGGGTTCAAGATCACTCCCGCCCAGCTGGAAAAGGCCATCACGCCGAAAACAAAGGTCTTCCTGTTCTCTTCTCCCTGTAACCCTTCCGGGGCCGTTTACAGCAGGAAAGAGCTGGAAAGCCTGGCAGAGGTTTTCCGTAAACACCCTGAAGTCACCATCCTTTCCGATGAGATCTATGAATACATCAATTTCGTAGGAAAGAATGAAAGTATTGCGCAGTTCAGCGACCTGAAGGACCGGGTGGTCATCATCAACGGTCTTAGCAAGGGATTTG
The DNA here is from genome assembly GCA_035492595.1 of Puia sp. Taxonomy (GTDB): domain Bacteria; phylum Bacteroidota; class Bacteroidia; order Chitinophagales; family Chitinophagaceae; genus Puia. The sequence continues at coordinate 45,988 of DATJJA010000228.1, read as the reverse complement.
CCATGACGGGATGGCGTCTGGGGTACATCGCCGCCAACCCTGAGATCGCCAAGGCCTGCGAAAAATTACAGGGACAGTTCACCAGCGGTACTAACTCGATCGCCCAGAAATCCGCTGTAGTAGCCCTGACGGCAGATCTGGCCCCTTCCATTGAAATGGTGAAGGAATTTACAGCCCGCCGGACACGAACGCTGGAACTGGTGAAAGGGATCCCTGGTCTGAAATGTTTCGAACCGGAAGGCGCCTTCTACATTTTTCCTGATGTATCTTATTACTATGGTAAATCCGACGGGACGACTACGATCGGCAATTCCGCGGACTTTAGCATGTACCTGCTCAACAACGCACACGTCTCTTCCGTGATGGGAGATGCCTTTGGCGAGCCCGCTTGCGTACGGTTCTCTTTTGCGAACAGCATGCCTAATATTGAAAAGGCCTGGGGCCGGATCAAAGAGGCGCTGGCGAAATTGAAATAGCGCACAACACCCTGCATAAAATAGCGCACAACACCTTTAAATAAAAAAGCCGGTCCTAAGACCGGCTTTTTTTTGCTTCCTGCAGTAGCCGCTGGTGCAGCTCCAGCACCTGCGGCAGCACCGCATGCTGATCGTCATTTATAATAACGGCATCGCAGAGCCGCATTTTTATCTCTTCATCGATCTGGTTCTTCATTCGCTGTAATACGTCTTCCCGCGTGATGCTATCGCGCTGCATGGTGCGGTGGATCCGTATCGTAGCAGGGGCATATACTCCAATGATAAAGTCAAGGTGAGCGGCGGCGCTGGTCTCGAAAAGAATTGCTGCTTCCCGGACAGCGTAGGGGTAACGGTCGCCCAGCTCCTGGATCCATTTCCGCCCTTCCCGGATGGTCGCCGGATGGACAAGGGAATTCAGGACCTCCAGTTTTGCCGGATCATTAAAAACCTGACCAGCCAGGTATTTCCGGTTCAGAACCCCGCCGGCATAGGCGGCTGCCCCGAATTTTTCGATTATTGCCGCACGAAGCTCAGGGTCCTCGTTCATGACCCTTCTGGCTTCCTGGTCGGCAAAGGAAACGGGAATACCCAGGACCTGGAAGATCGCCGCGATGGTGCTCTTCCCCGAGCCGATGCCGCCTGTCAATCCTACTCTGTACATAGGTATGATAATGACAAAAGCCCGGCCCTAAACTGCTTTAGACTCCCGGGCTTTAATTATAAATAAGTGACTATTTCTTGTCTGCGGCTGCTGTTACCGGCTTGTTCAGAGCCTGTGTCCATTCTATCGAAATGGCGCTCTTCTCGATCTTCAGATAGCTGCCGGGGCTGGTCTCGATGTCTACCGTGGTACCATCTTCATTGACCTTATTGATCTTGCCATGAATGCCGGCGATGGTGACGATCTTATCTCCCTTTTGCATCTCTTCCTGGAACTTCTTGGCCAGCTTGGCTTTTTTAGCCTGGGGACGGATCATAAATAACCAGAATACCAGGATCATACCGCCCAGCAGCAGCATTTGCGGGACACCGCCGCCACCAGCTTGTAAAAGTACAAATAATGAGGACTGAATCATTGTCGTATTGTTATTGTTTGAATTGAGATTTATGACGCTTTCTTCTCTACTTCTACCACAAATTGCAGGGAATAATCCTGCCTGCCCTTGGTATTGGCGGTCACGAATAAGGTTTTGTGATTGACCCCGCTCCGGCCTTCGCTGTTAAACACGGCCTTTATCTGTCCTTCGTTACCCGGCGCAATAGGCTCCTGCGGCTGTTCGGCTATCGTACAGCCACAGCTGGGCCGTACCTGGCCGATAACCAGCGGGGTAGTACCCGTATTCCGGAAACGGAAGGCCACATCCAGCTTTTGTCCCTCCGGGATCTTGCCAAAATCCCGCGAGGAATCCAGCCATTCGATCGTTGTATACCGGGCTGTATCGGTCAGGGCTGCGTTGATGACGGCCTTGTCCTTTTTTGCCCCGCTGTTACATCCGGCGGCGATGAGGCTGACCACAAGAGTTGCAAAAAGCAGGTGACGCATCGGATTCATATTTTTGCAAACCTACTAATTTGCCTTGAAATTGATCTTGTGCATTTTCTCGTCCTTTACCAGCTCTTTGTGGATATTATCCAGGATGCCATTGACAAACTGGCCGCTTTGAGGAGTACTGTATTCCTTTGCCAGGTCGATATATTCATTAATGGTCACCTTTGGAGGGATAGTCTCGAAATACAGGAATTCAACCACTCCCATCTGCATCAGGATCATATCGAGGGTGGCGATACGTTCAGGGTCCCAGTTCTTTAGTTTGGGCTTTATCATCTCCATTATCACTTCCTTCTTATCGATCACCGTCGTCAGAAGGCCCTTTGCGAAATCCAGTTTATCCTTGCTGATGATCTGCTGGAAATCGACCGAACCCGGCTTGGCAAGATAACCCATCAGGATCTGCACGATCATCTCCCCGTCATCGTCCCAGTTGGTGAAGAGCTCTTCGATGTGCGCGAGAAACAGCTCGTTAGGCAGCATCATCTCGGAAAAGATGTATTCCAGCATCTCCTTTTCCTTGCGCTTGTCCCGACCTTCAGCGGTAATATAGGCCTGGTACTCTTCCCTGGGGACCAGCTCCAGGTAGAGCCGGCGGATCAGCTCCTTATTATCCTGCAGATGAGGTTTGTCCGTCTCCACCGCTTTTTTCCAGGAATTATCTTCAATTATCTTCCAGAGGTATTCGTTCCCCGCCAGCTTAATGTTCACATTAAGGTCCTGTTCGCTGGGAAGATGCTTGGATGACCGTTTCTGTGAATCGGTTTCCGCATACCGCGCTATTTCTGTAATAAAATAAATGAGATAGGTTAAAAGCTGCCTGGACTGATCGAAATGCCTTTGCAGAATTCTTACGGGGTCGCCTGGCTTCAGAGTTTGTTCCTGCGCGTCCAGCGTATAAAGCGTCTGCATCACTTTTACCCGGATATTTCTTCTGCTGATCATTATAATATAAGAGCTTATTTAGCGGCTGCAAATATAGGCATTTAATTAGATTATTCTCAAAACCCGAAATCCAGTGTCATTGTATTGTCGTATCTCTTTATGTGCAAGCCTGTTTTAAGCTGTATTTCCCCAGGGGCTCCCGTTAATCATCAACTATTTTAACACATTAGTAATCTTTTTTTATGCAAAAAAGGACATGGAAAAGAATTGCCCTTACAGTACTTGGTGTATTTGTATTGGGTGTCATCGTGCTGGCTGTTCATATTTATGCGGTAACCCGGCCCCGCGTCGATGCCTCGACCCGGGTCATGGTCCGCATCGACATCAAACAGGATATCGATCAGACCGATGCCGATAAGATAACCGCCTGGCTTTACCGGCAAAAAGGAGTCGACCACGTGCTGGTCAATCCTCAGTCGGACATCGCTATCTTCTCTTTTGCACCTGTCCGGAATACTGCGAACCGGATCGTCGCCGATCTCAAAAGGGAAATGCCCTATACCGTACAACGCAATATACCTACCCCCGAAGAAATGAAAGGGGGCTGCCCCGTTGCAAAGACTTCTCTATCCTATAAGGTCTACGCATTTATAAAAAATATATTCTAATTTAAACAAACAGACATGAACTTGAAACAGACAACACTTCTTACCGCTTTTCTGGGATTGGGTTTTCTTTTAGCAGCGACACAGTCCTGCAGCAAAAGCCACAACTCGCCAACGACGGCAACCTTTTATGACACCCTGGGCGGAACGACGATGGTCAACGATCCGGCCAATGCGGGGAAAACGATCGAAAAAGGTCGCCTTGGCCTTCGTACGGTGGTCGACAGCGCCATCTTCATCATCGCAGGAGATGCAAAGATCAATGGGTATTTCAAGACACTGCTGTCCGAAGTAGGAATGGGCAATCTCAGCGGATTCCAGGAGCTGAGCAAAAACCTGACAGACTTTCTTTGTGTAGCGACGGGAGCGAAAGACTTTACCTACACGGGTCTCAACATGCACGACGCACACAACCCCACCGGTAATCCCCGGATGAATGGGACTGCCACCAATGCGGACTTCGATGCATTTGTCACCGACGTAGCCGCTTCCGCAAAAAAGAATGGACTTTCTGACGCGATCATCGGTAGGGTGGGAGCGCTTCTTTATACGCTGGAAACTACTGTGGTGCAGCGTACATAATTGATTGTCAGCTTTTTGCAACCGAGTGGGCAGGACATTTGTTCTGCCCTTTCTTTTTTTGTAGCTGACAAACAAGCTGTTGAAAGCTGAAAAATTGACATTAGCTCCCGGTTTGGTACAAAATTCGTGTAGCTTTGCAAACCTGCGGGTACATGCAGGGTTAATAATCCATCAACAAAAACAAATCAATACAACTATGGCCAAAAAGTTAAGCGTTACCCCCTTATCTGACAGGGTAATTGTGAAGCCAGCTCCTGCTGAAGAAAAAACCGCCGGTGGTATCATCATCCCCGATACAGCGAAAGAGAAGCCTCAACGTGGTACGGTAGTAGCCGCTGGTCCCGGCAAGAAAGACGAGCCGGTAACTGTAAAAGTTGGAGATACGGTATTGTATGGCAAATATGCCGGTACTGAGATCCAGATCGAAGGGGACGATTTCCTGATCATGCGGGAATCTGACATTTTAGCAATTGTATAATCACCCATTAATAAACTGCGTACTTTTTCGGGCTGCTAGACCCGGAAACAAATAAAATAACTATGGCAAAACAAATTTTCTTCGATATCGAAGCTCGTAACAGAATGAAAAAGGGTGTTGATACCCTGGCCAACGCCGTAAAGGTGACCCTCGGTCCTAAAGGCCGCAATGTTGTACTCGAAAAGAAATTCGGTGCTCCTTCCGTTACAAAGGATGGTGTTACTGTAGCAAAAGAGATCGAACTGGAAGACCCCATCGAGAACATGGGCGCCCAGATGGTAAAAGAAGTTGCTTCCAAGACAGCTGACATCGCTGGTGACGGAACGACTACTGCAACTGTACTGGCTCAGGCGATCATCGGCGAAGGTCTGAAGAACGTTGCTGCCGGTGCAAATCCTATGGATCTGAAACGTGGCATCGACAAGGCTGTTGAAAAGGTTGTAGCCAACCTGGGCACTCAGTCCCAGACTATCGGCAATGATAAGAACAAGATCGAACAGGTTGCTTCTATTTCTGCAAACAATGACGGCACCATCGGCAAGCTCATCGCCCAGGCTTTTGGCAAGGTCGGTAAAGAAGGTGTTATCACGGTTGAAGAAGCAAAAGGCACCGACACTACGGTTGACGTAGTTGAAGGTATGCAGTTCGATCGCGGTTATATCTCTCCTTATTTCGTGACCAACAGCGAAAAAATGGAAGCAGAACTGCAGAACCCTTATATCCTCATCTATGACAAGAAGATCTCTGCCATGAAGGATATTCTGCAGATCCTCGAGAAGGTTGCGCAGAGTGGCCGTCCCCTGCTGATCATCGCTGAGGACCTCGAAGGTGAAGCGCTGGCTACCCTCGTAGTGAACAAGCTGCGTGGCACCATCAAAGTGGCAGCTGTCAAGGCTCCCGGCTTTGGCGATCGCCGCAAGGAAATGCTCCAGGACATCGCTATCCTCACAAAGGGTATCGTTATCAGCGAAGAACAGGGTTACAAGCTGGAAGGCGCTGACCTCAGCTATCTTGGTACAGCAGCTTCCGTAACTATCGATAAGGACAATACAACTGTCGTTGGCGGTAAAGGCAAGAAAGAGGATATCGCAGCCCGCGTCAACCAGATCAAGGCTCAGATCGAATCTACTACTTCCGATTACGATAAGGAAAAATTACAGGAACGTCTCGCCAAGCTCAGCGGCGGTGTAGCAGTATTGTATATCGGCGCTGCTACCGAGATCGAAATGAAGGAAAAGAAGGATCGTGTTGATGACGCTCTGCATGCAACCCGCGCTGCCGTTGAGGAAGGCATCGTTCCCGGTGGTGGCATCGCGTACATCCGCGCCGTCGAATCCCTCGAAAAGCTGAAAGGCCTCAACGAAGACGAAACCACAGGTATCGCCATCGTGAAACGCGCTCTCGAAGAACCTCTCCGTCAGATCGTTGCCAACAGCGGTCTCGAAGGCAGCATCATCGTTCAGAAAGTGAAGGAAGGCAAAGGTGACTTCGGCTTCAATGCACGCACTGAAGTATTCGAAAATCTCCTGAAGGCTGGTGTTATCGACCCTACAAAGGTTAGCCGCATCGCCCTCGAAAATGCAGCTTCCATCGCCGGCATGTTGCTGACCACTGAGTGTGTCATCGCAGACAAGCCTAAGAAAGAAGAAGCTCATGCTCATCCTGGTGGCGCACCCGGAATGGGCGGAATGGACTACTAAGATCTTCCATTATAATGGTAAAGGGCCTCGTCTCAGACGAGGCCCTTTCTTTTGCCACATGCCCAATCCTTGCTGTTTTCCGCAATCCAGGCCTTCTCCCGTCTCGTAAATAGGGCATAAAACCCCTTCTTTGTTCCCGGTTAAGCTCATATTAGGACTCATGGTAACTTCCCTGTTATGGGGCGTTTCCCCGCATCTGGCCTGCCAAAAAAGCAGCCTGATGACAGAAACCGCTGCAGCCTCCGGCTCCCGCGCCGACACGACTGTTCCTGGTTCTGCTTCGACGCCGCGCGCCGACACATCTGTTCCTGGTTCTGCTTCGACGCCGCGCGCCGACACCACCCGCCTGTTTATGCTGGCGCTGGGCGACTCCTATACCATCGGCCAGTCGGTAGCTGCAACGGATCGCTACCCTCAGCAACTTGTCAAAAAGCTTTGTTCAAATGAACATATTTGTTTCGAAGAGCCGCAGATCATAGCCACCACCGGCTGGACAACGGGCAACCTGCTCGATGCGCTTGATCTGGCTGACCTTTCCAACTCCGGGACTTCCGGCCCGGCTCCCCCAGGCTCCTTGGCTTTCGGCCCCTACCAGGCTGTCACGCTGTTGATCGGTGTCAACAATCAGTTCCAGGGTCGCAGCCCGGAGGAATACAGCACACAGTTTTCTATCTTATTACAAAGATCCATTGCCCTGGCAGGAAATCAGCCTGCTCATGTGCTGGTCTTATCCATTCCGGATTATTCGGTGACTCCTTTTGGCCAGTCAACGGGTAATGCCGCAGCCATCGCCAGATCGATCGATTCGTTCAACTCGATCGGGCGTCAGCTGTCGATGACCTATAGGGTCAACTGGCTGGACGTGACGACTGAAAGCCGCAAAGCTTTCGCCGATCCCACGCTCATAGCCGCAGATGGGCTGCATTTTTCAGGAAAGGAATATGAGATCTGGGCCCGCCTGATGGAGCCTATTGTAAAAGAGATGGTGCATTGACAGCACCCGCGGCCAGGCCCCGAACACCAGGTGTTTATCACCTGGGTTGAGCTTATTATTTTGCACTTATTTTGTATATTTGTACCAGTTGGTGGGCTCGAATTAATAAGTAATTCGAAAAAATGAATATATCAGAAGTAAGCGATGGTTTAGAGCATATTTCTCTGCCCACGGACCAAAAAAAAGCAATGTTGCAGTTAATTGATGTCAAAATCAATAACGATATGAAAGAAGTGATATCAGAATTGAAGCATCTCGAAAGCAAGATCCAAATGACTCACGACAAGCTGAGCAACGAGATCAAAATTGTCTATTGGGTCATAGGCATCGCTATGGCGGTAATGGTATTTATAGTTGCCAAAAAATAACCTTCGCCAGGCTAAAAATTTTCCGTCAAAAACTTTCCGCTAGAACTTGATTCCCGTCGTCAGCAACACCATTCCCCCCGTTTCTTTCAAGGCGGCATAAGTATTCGCTTTATCCGACAGCCGATAAGGGACATCGATATCGCGGTTGAATGCCAGTACATAAGTGAGATCCACAAAATATCCCTTATTGCGATATCCCACCCCTGCGCTGAGCATCGCGCGGTCCGCCTTCAGCCCCTGTCCTTCATACGGGCTGGTATAATAGGCGCCGCCTGCCCGCACCATAAACGTGTTGAGCTTTATCTCACCTCCCAGCCGGGCGCTGAAGCTGCCTTTGTAGGAATTCCGGATGGCCTGGTTCACCGCATTATAATAGCTGTTGTCGCCATCACTGCCATCGTCATTGGACGGGGCGCCATAATGCGGACTACCCGTGGTGATATACTCTAGGTCGGCGGTGATAAAGCCTTTTTGCTGTTTGGCTTCCTGTTGCCCGCTGCCGAAGATATACGAGCCGCTCAGCAAAAAATGCCAGGGCGTATAAAGATCATATTTGAATGAATTGGGTGAAGGACTTAGACCCGTGACCCGGTCCAGCGAATCCGAGCTGATGCTGATCGTCTGATCGGGGTTTTCCAGCCGGGTGGTCATGCTGGCGCTGATATGGTCCGACAGCCCGATAAGACTGGGAGTATGAATGGCCAGTCCGATACGAAAGGCATTGGCCGGGCGATAGATCACTCCCAGTTTGCCATTGATCCCCCAGCCGCTGGTAGTATAGGTCTCGCTATAGGTAAAGGATCCGAACTCATTTGGAGTACCGCTGATATCCGATTCGGTATAGGTCTGGTAGCGCGTATAGTTGAGGATGGGAATACCAAGGCTGCCCCCGATATACCATTTGTCATGCTGGCTGCTGGCCAGCGAAAGGTCTATCTCCGTGATCCCGCCTTTGCTTCGCAGGTTGTTTTGTTGCAGCACCTTTCCAGCCAGCTGGGGCTGCGTTATTATCTGTGTAGTTCCGTTGATCGTGGCCGTATCGACCAGGTAAGTCCAGAGGGCCATCCTTGTCCCATAGGAGACATATGGACTTCCGATGGCGTCGTTGATGCTATAGTTGGATGCGGCAAATTCTTCTGCGTATTGTTCGGAAAAAGAGCTGTAATCATTCTGCCCCTGGTAGGAGACCTGCCTGTTGAAATTGGCTGTCCGGTTGACGGCAATGGCAAAAGCATTGGTTACTCCCGGATCCCGGCCCTGGAATGAAAAGACGGCCCCGCTTGCGCCGAGATTGAAATTGTTGGCGGATTGCCCTGATCGATCGGCGCCCAGGTAGGAACTTTTATCCTTCAGGAAAGCCCAGCCGGGGGTGAGAACGAATTCGCTTGTCTTGTAAAGGCCGAGGCCTGCGGGATTGATGAAACCTGCGCTAAGATCGCCGCCCAGAGAGCCCATGGCGCCTCCGATAGCTTGTTGCCGGGCCGTGCCGGACGGTGTCGTCCAGGAAGCACGCAGCGCGTCCTCGGGTAACTGTGCTTTTGCCTGCAGGCATAGGATTAGCCCTAAAAGTGGGAAGTACTTTTTCATATTGGTTAGTTAGCACCGTAAAAATAGGGGAAATCAGGGGGACTCACCGATCCCCCGGTCTCAAGCAATCATAAGCTTAGTGACGGCCAGGTCTGCCAAAGCCACCGCCTCCTCCACCGCCACCCGAGGGGGTATAGCTGCGGACCGGCTGGCTGCTGGGCTGAAATGCGGGCCTGTAAGTATTGTTGTTATTGCTACCGGGGCGATAGAAACTGTTGTTGTTGTTGACCTGCCTTGTACTCTGACCGTTCAGGGCAGAGTTGTAGGTAGATGTCGTACTCATACCGGGACGGTAGAAACGATTGCCGCTGCGGGTGGAAACATTAGAGCCGGTCGAGGTCCGGGTCAGCCCGTTGCGATATGCTACCGAGCTGAAAGGACGGAGGTGCGAATAGACGCCGGACGGAGCCATACCATGGCTGACGATCACGCCGCCGCCATAATACGGATTATAGAAATAAGGATTATACCAGCTGTTCCACATGTAGTAACTGTTAAAGGCAAAGTATGGGTCCCAGAAGCCTAAGCCGTATCCGAATCCCAGACCATAGCCAAACCCGTAGCTGGGATATCCAAATCCATATCCTGCGGAAAGGCCCCAGCTGCTGGCGGGAGCATAGTACGAATCGTAATTGCTGTAGTCATCGAAATAAGACCAGCGATCCGGGTCCTGCGCCTTCATACGGATATAGTTATCGCTGGGCGCTGTGCTGTAATATTCGTCATTATTTTTTGAGGATGCTCTTGTTGCTGTCTTATTGCTACCGGAAGAATAGTAAATATCGTCGGTGTTTTGAGTATTGCGCGAGGACGAGCAACTGCTCATCGCTATCACGAGTACGACTGCAAAGGTCAGCAGGGTATATAGGCGTGTCATGGCGAGTTTATTATTTATTTATCGGTGCCATGCAGTCGGCAAGCCTCGTGTCATGGCGAGTTTATTATTTATTTTCACTTCGAAGTTGCTAAATTTGCCCCTCCTTGTGTTAAAGTAAAGTTACAATAAATAACATGCCTTATTAGGGATTTTTGCGATTTTATTGTTAAAAGCCGATTAATTTAAAATTATCTCTTATTTAAACTCATGAGCAAAGAAATCAAGAGTCGCAGCGAAGATTATTCTCAATGGTATAACGACCTGGTCATCAAGGGTGGATTGGCCGATCACTCGGAGGTCAAAGGATGTATGGTTATCAAACCCTATGGCTTTGCCCTTTGGGAGAAAATGCGCGATCAGCTGGATAAGATGTTCAAGGACACGGGGCACGTGAATGCCTATTTCCCTCTCTTCATTCCCAAGAGCTTTTTAAGCAGGGAAGCCGCCCATGTGGAAGGTTTTGCCAAGGAATGCGCTGTGGTGACACACTACCGGCTGATGAACGATCCCAACGGAGGTGGGGTAGTGGTGGACCCTTCGGCCAAACTTGAGGAAGAGCTGATCGTTCGCCCCACCAGCGAAACCATCATCTGGAATACCTACAAGGACTGGATCCGCAGTTATCGAGACTTGCCGCTCCTGATAAATCAATGGGCCAATGTGGTTAGATGGGAGATGCGCACCCGTCTTTTCCTGCGGACTACCGAATTCCTCTGGCAGGAAGGGCATACAGCCCATGCTACCGCCGTTGAAGCCATCGCTGAAACAAGACAGATGCTGGACATCTATGCCGAATTTGCGGAAGAATGGATGGCTCTGCCAGTGATAAAAGGAGTCAAAACGCCCAACGAACGTTTTGCCGGCGCCGTAGACACCTATTGCATCGAGGCGCTGATGCAGGACGGAAAGGCTCTTCAGGCCGGGACTTCCCATTTCCTCGGGCAGAACTTCGCCAAAGCCTTTGAAGTAAAATTCTCCGATAAGAACAATCAGCTGGAATATGTATGGGCTACCAGCTGGGGTGTCAGCACCCGTCTGATCGGGGGGCTTGTCATGGCGCATAGCGATGACGACGGACTGATCCTGCCGCCCCGCATCGCTCCTACGCAGGTGGTCATCGTTCCCATCTATAAAGGGGCTGACAGGAAGGAAGAGCTCGATGCAAAAGGCAGGGAACTGGCGGGTCTCTTTAAAGCCGCAGGCATCAGCGTCAAATTTGACGACAATGACAACTCGCGCCCCGGCTTCAAATTCGCGGAATATGAATTAAAAGGCGTCCCTGTGCGTATCGCGATGGGACTGCGTGACCTTGACAGCAACAGCGTGGAGGTCGCCCGCCGCGACACGAAAGAAAAAAAGACGGTTTCCCTGGATGGTCTGCCGGATTATGTCAAGACCCTGCTTTCCGATATTCAGCAATCCATGTATAACAAGGCAAAAGCCTATCGGGATTCTCATATCACAAAGGCCGATACTATGGAGGAGTTCGAAAGACTGCTCGATGAAAAAGGCGGTTTTATATTGGCCCACTGGGACGGAACGGCGGCCACAGAAGATGCCATTAAGGAACGCACTAAGGCAACCATCCGCTGCATTCCGCTGGATAACCCGGCCGAAGAAGGAAAATGTATCCTGACGGGTCAGCCCAGCAGCCAGCGGGTACTGTTCGCCCGGGCATATTAAATTAATTATCAGCTAAAAAATAGTGGTTCCACTGCAGGGAACCATTATTTTTTTTATATTCATATCTGTATGGAAACGAATGCGCCTCCTTCCACCGGTCTATTCGAGCTTTCGATTGACGCCACAGCACACGGATATCTGCTGGATGCTGCCCGCTGGGCTAAATTCCTGGCCTTTGTGGGATTTATATTTTGCGCCTGCTTTATGACGATAGCTTTGTTCGTGGGCACACTCTCCGAAACATTCACCTCCCTGGGGAGCCAGTCCTTTTCCCTTCTCTTTAAAACCCTGATCACCTTTGCTTATGCCGGTCTGTCGCTGCTGAACTTCTTCCCCTGTCTTTACCTGTATAAATTTGCTTCCAAAATGCAGGTGGCGCTGCGGGATAACGATCAGGAACAGCTGAACCGGTCCTTTAAGAACATGCGTTCCTTTTATCGTTTTGTAGGGATGCTGATGATCGTATGTCTTTGTTTCTTCGCGTTGTCTTTATTGGGGATCATTCTCCAGGCCAGGCTCATGCATGCCGGGACGGGTACAGGGATATAGGAAACCCCAACTATTCTTTTTATTTTGGCCCTCTATGGAAGAATCTAATGAAGAATTATTTGGCGTAGTGGTCGATCCGGAAAAACTCTCCGAAGCAAAAAGGACATTTGCGTTGACAAAGTGGATCGTTGGCCTCGGATTTTTTTACATTTTATTGTTTATTACTGCAGGCATTATCCATGCTACCTATTCTAATCCGGAGAGGTACCGAAAATTTTTACCCTATTATCTGGAACTCAAACTAAGCACCTGGAATACATTGATCTATAGTATAATCTTTGCTGGCCAGTTGTTTGTCTATTTACGTTTTGCGCGTAAAATGACCAAGGGGTTGGAGGCTTCAGACAGCGAGACTTATAATCAGTCTTTTAGCTCCCTTCTCCGGTACAACCAGTGGTTTCTCTGCGGAATGATCCTTGTCGTTGTGATGGGAATACTTTCCGTATGGGTGCAGTTCGATCTTGCTGCTGCCTCTATGGCTGCGGCTGCAAAATAAGCCCTATCGCGTCGAATAATAATTATAATCCTTCAGCAGGGTCTGTAAAAAGTCCAGGGAGTCCTGGTCACTCGGAATATCCAGCTTCGACCGGATCCTTTCGGCGATCCGCATCGAAAGATCATAATCCCGGGTCTTGCTCACGGTATTGATGATCCCTTTCAGGGTATTGATATCCTTATCGGTCAGCTGCATCACTTTTGGATATCGGGGATGATAATCTTCTTCCACTTCAGTGAACACGGTATCTTCCCAGGAGGTCCGGTCTTTCGTTTCAATAAGGATCGTTCCCGCAACCAGGTCGCCGATGCGCTGGGAATAGGGCGTCACGATAAAACAGATCAGCCCGGCAAAGATAAAGATGAACGACCACCAGGGTATCAGCTGAAAGGCAAGCGCCAGGATAATCCAGAACGAGGGTATATCAATGACCAGGAATAACCACCGGATCAGGTATTGGCTGATGGAAGGCTGCCCTCCGTCAGCTGAAATGACCTTGATGCGCATTATCTTTTTTCCAAAGCTCTGACCATTGAGGAAGATCTCGCTCAGCAGCTGGTAAAGGAATGGCGGCAGGCCGAACAGGGTGACCAGCGCCGAGCTTCTGAACCAGGATTCTCCGATGGCCGACCTTATCGCCCAGCTGCCCAGCAGGATATACGCAAGTATTATCGCGTAGTCGATGATCTTCGCCATCGCCCTCTTGGAAAAAGGGGCTATTTTAAAATCGATCTCGATATTGAAACCGGTGTCTAATTTAACCTGGAGCATAAGGATACCAGTGGATTATAATTATTCGAGTTTACTACTTATATTTATAGGCGCGGCCAGCCGGACTCTGTCCGGTTCCAACCAGTCAAATATAATGCTAAATTATTCCTGTGAGAGAAGGTCTCTTTATTAAAAAAAATATTGATAAGTGGAAGGGGTATCAATATGAGTCTACCGACAATCCTGATGAAATGGCCACCCGGTTCACGGAATTAGTGAATGACCTGGGATATTCCAAAACATTTTATCCGCATAGCAGGGTCACCCAGTATTTAAATGGGCTGGCCTCTCGCATCTACCTGGGGATCTATCGTAATAAGAAGGAGGAAACTTCCCGCATCGTCACTTTCTGGAGAACGGAGCTCCCGCTCGTCGTGCGCAGACATCACCGGCAGGTTCTCTACTCATTTATTATTTTTATCCTGTTTGCCCTCATGGCCGCATTTTCGGCCGCTCACGACGAAACCTTTGTCAGAGGTGTTCTCGGCGATGAATATGTGGATATGACGGAGGACAACATCGCCAAAGGCGATCCGTTCGGCGTCTATAAAAGTGATAACCAGCTGAGCATGTTCTTCCGGATAGCGGTCAACAATATCAAGGTCTCGTTCATGGTTTTTGTAGGCGGGATCTTCCTTTCCTTTGGCACCATCTGGAACTTATTTACCAATGGTGTCATGCTTGGGTCATTCCAATATTATTTCTTTGCCCGCGGACTGGGCTGGAAGTCCATCCTCGTCATCTGGATCCACGGGACACTGGAGATCTCTTCTATCATCATCGCCGGAGCCGCAGGGCTGGTCCTTGGGAACAGCATCCTCTTCCCCGGTACCCATGGCCGGCTTTATTCGCTGAAGAAAGGAGGCAAGGATGGCGTAAAGATGATGATCGGGCTGGTTCCGATCTTTGTGGTTGCAGCTTTCCTGGAAGGCTTTGTCACCCGCTATTCTTCGATGCCTGTCTGGTTGAGTATTTTCATCCTGGCAGCCTCGCTGTTTTTTGTCATCTGGTATTTCGTCGTTTATCCCATACAAGTGGAGAAAAAAATGAGATCCCTGCCAACCCCTGAATTGTGAGTATCTCGTCCCGTATAGCATACCTTTTGCTGCCGCTGTTCCTGTGCCTGGGGAAGACTGCACTCTGCCAGGACAATATCCCCGGCGGCGTAGATACGACTGTCACCACCGCTGCAAATGGCTCTGATACAACAGTGGCAGCCGATGAGGGTAATATATTTGCTCTGCGCACCTTACCGGACACACTGGTACAGCGCTGGAAAAAAGACCCTGCGCTTGCCTATGCCAATGACCCCTCTTACTGGCGTAAAGAGCGGGAAAAACCCGAGGACCACCGGTTCCTCCTGGCCGTATTGCAATTTCTGACCAGCAGAGGTTTTGTGTACACCTTGTATATTTTACTGGGAGCCCTGTTGATCTATGCGATCATCCGCATCATGAAAGAGAACAATGTCCGGCTCTTTTACCGTTCAGGAAAAAAGAAAAATGGTCCTTCAGGACCCGAATCCCCCGGGGAAGAAATGGGAGAGGACCTTGGCCGGCAGCTGCAACATTTTATCCAGGTCCGGGATTACCGGCAGGCCACCCGGTACCTTTACCTGATATCACTGACACTGCTGAATGAAAAGGGATTGATCCAATGGCACCGGGACGCCACCAACCAGGAATACCTGCTTCAGTTAAAAGGCTCTTCCTGGGAGGCTTCCTTCCGCAACCTGACCGGCATCTATGATAAGGTGTGGTATGGAGAATTCCCATTGGGAGAGACACAGTTCAGCCGGCTGCATCAATATTTTGAGGACTTTTTTAAAACAGTCCCCGCATGAGCCGCATCCACCAACACCGTCCGGCTCCATCCACGTTCCTTTATTTCAGGAGGCACATGCTGCTTTTGCTGCTGCTGTCGGTTTGTTTTTCTTCCTGTACCGTCAAACAGTCGAAAGAGCTGAACCGCCGCATCACCCTTTGGCGAAAAGACAAGATACCTTATGGTACGGAACTTGCCTATGATGGCCTGCCCTATCTTTTTCCCAATGCTGCCATCTCGGTCAACAAGAGTTCCCCAACTACCTTCCGGACGGGAGAAGGTAAAAAAGCATATATCATTATTGTCAGCAGCATGGATCCCAAACCCTCTGAGGTCACCGCGCTGCTGAATTTTGTGGGCGAAGGCAATCATGTCTTCATTTCTGCGCATCATGTCGCGGATACCCTGCTGCATACCTTGGGCTTGAAAGCTGGACGGGGACTTGACCAGGGGTTTGAACCGGATAGCCTGCGGCTAAATCTGCTGGAGCCTGAAAAATCCGGCTATCAGTCCTTTGCTTACCCGGGAGATGCCTACGACAACTGGGTCACTTCCCTCGACTCCCAATATGCGGTAGTCATGGGAAGGGATTCGCGCGACCGGCCCGATTTTATAAAGCTCACCTATAAAAGCGGCGGAACCATCTATCTGCAGCTGGCCCCGCTTGCCTTTTCCAATTTTTTCCTGCTGTATAAGAACAACAGGGCCTACTATGAACATGCCCTGTCCAATCTGCCGGGTACGGTCGGAGAGGTAATGTGGGATGACTATTTCCGGTATGGCGACAGGGATTTCTCGTCTTTGCAATATATCTTGGGTTACAAGGACAAGAATGGCAATCAGCCCCTGGCCTGGGCATTCTGGCTGCTCCTGGCCCTGCTTGCATTTATTTACCTGTTCGATTCCAAAAGAAGGCAGCGGATGGTCCCCCTGATCAGCCCCCTGCGGAATACTTCTGTGGATTTTGTCCGTACCATCGGCCGGTTGTATTTTCAGCGGCGGGACAACCACAATCTGGCTACGAAGATGACAGCCCATTTCCTGGACCAGGTACGGACCCGTTATCACATGGCGTCGACAAACATGGACGATGACTTTATAGACCGGCTTTCCTACCGGACCGGTTATCCGAAAGAGCCGCTTACGCAGCTTGTAGAGTATATGCAGAGACTGCCCGACAAGGCTTATGTGCCGGATGAGGAACTGCTGGATTTTCATCGTCAACTCGAAGCATTTTATAAATCAGTATAAACAACATGGAAGAAAATTTATTCGAACAAAGGACCGACCTGGAAGATCTGCAGCAGTCCGTACAAGAGTTGAAGGCGGAGATCGGCAAGGTCATCGTCGGCCAGGAAACCATGATAGAATTGTTACTGGCGGGTATCCTGGCAGATGGCCACATCCTGATCGAGGGCGTTCCCGGGGTTGCCAAGACTCTAACGGCCAAGCTCCTTAGCAGGGCCATTTCCGTTGGTTTTTCCCGGATCCAGTTCACTCCTGATCTGATGCCCAGCGATGTCATCGGTACTTCCGTGTTCAACCCCCGGGAGAGTAATTTCCAGTTCAAACCCGGTCCTATCTTTAGCAATATCATACTGATAGACGAGATCAACCGGGCCCCGGCCAAGACCCAGTCGGCACTCTTCGAAGTAATGGAGGAAAGGCAGATCACCGTCGACGGCCAGACCTGGCACCTGCAGCCCCCGTTCATGGTGGTCGCCACACAAAACCCCATCGAGCAGGAAGGTACCTATCATCTGCCGGAAGCACAGCTGGACCGTTTCCTGTTCAAGATCAACGTCCAGTATCCCAGCCAGGAACAGGAATTCCATATCGTTTCCAACCATCATCAAATGAAGGGGCAGCAACGCATCGAAATGGTAGGATCCGTGCTGACGGCCGACCGGATCGAATCCCTGCGCGATAAGGTGCGCGGCTTACACGTGGAAGAAAAGCTCATCCGTTTCATAACGGGCATCGTAGGAGCGACCCGGAATCACAAAGCCATCTACCTCGGCGCTTCTCCCCGTGCTTCCATCGGGGTGCTCAATGGGAGCAAGGCAGTGGCGGCTATGCGGGGCCGGGATTTTGTGACACCCGAGGACATCGTTTATGTCGTCCCCGCCGTCCTCCGTCATCGCATCGTCCTGACACCGGAAAAGGAAATGGAGGGCGCTTCGGCCGATGAGGTTATCGAAGAGATCATAAAAGGGATCGAAGTACCAAGATAATAGTGGCGCCGGGCCTGAATCCAATTACACATGCTCATACGATTTATTAAAACACTGTTCAGATCCCTGTTCTTCTCACGACGCTTCTACTGGGCGTTCGTGACGGTCGTCTTTTTATTTGTCTTTTCCTATGGGCTGCCCTTTCTTTTCACGATCTCCCAGATCCTGCTGCTCTTCCTGATCGTAGTGTCGGTCCTTGATTATATCATTCTGTTCTCGCGCCGCCAACCCGTATCCGTAACCCGGGAAATATCCGATCGGCTAAGCAACGGCGATGGCAACCCGGTGAGGCTGGCGGTCAGCAATCTCTACCCCTTCCCGGTAGGTCTGCGCATCATCGATGAGTTGCCGGACCAGTTCCAGGAGCGAAACTTTTCCCTCTTTGTAAACCTGAAAGGGGGAGAAGGCCGGCAACTGGACTATAGCGTGCGCCCAACGGAGCGGGGAGAATATCTCTTCCATGCCATCAATGTATTTATCAAAAGTCCTTTCCGTCTGCTGATCCGCCGTAAGATCCTGGATGCAGAGGCGACGGTCCGCGTCCTGCCTTCCTACCAGGCCCTGAGACAGTTCGAATTATTAGCGGGGGCGAACAACCTGGCCGAAGCGGGTAACAAACGCATCCGCAAGCTGGGGCATAGTCTGGAGTTCGAGCAGATAAAGGAATATGTTACAGGGGATGACATCCGCAGCCTCAACTGGAAGGCGACGGCACGCAAAGGCGGTCAGCTGATGGTCAACAATTTCACCGATGAAAAAAGCCAGCAGGTCTACTGTCTTATCGACAAGGGCAGGGTCATGAAAATGCCCTTCGACGGCATGAGCCTGCTCGACTATGCCATCAATGCGACCCTGGTATTATCCCGTGTGGCCCTGATCCGCCAGGATAAAGCCGGCATCCTGACCTTTGCCGACCAGATCGGAACGTTTCTGCCGGCAGGCCGTAAATCCATGCAAATGAGCCGCATCCTGGAGATCCTCTATAACCAGCAGACCCGTTACCAGGAGACGGATTATGAAAAGGTCTATGCGATGGTCCGCACCCGTATCACCCAACGCAGCCTGATCGTATTGTTTACCAATTTTGAGTCGCTGTCCGGCTTACAAAGACAAATGCCTTATATCCGCGCCATTGCGAAGAATCACCTGGTGCTGGTCGTCTTCTTCGAGAATACCGGTTTGCATGAGCTGCAGGAAAAACAGGCCGAAGACGTCGAAGCGGTCTATGAAAAGACCATTGCTGAAAAATTCGCCTACGAGAAAAGGTTGATCGTAAAGGAATTGAATCAGCATGGCATTCTTACGATCCTCACACCTCCGGAAAACCTGACTGTTCAGACGGTCAATAAATACCTTGAGATAAAGGCTAGGTTGGCGATTTAAACCTTATAGGCTTTCAAGTATCAAATTGCCATCAATATGAAACTTATTGTGCAATTGTTTAGCCAAATCGAGATTAGGCTTCTTCTTGCCGCTTAGTATCTCTGAAAGAGCGGAATTGGAAATATCCAATACCTTGGCGATCGCCGTTTGTGTAAGTGACTGTTGGCGCATTATATACAGAAGAATATCTCTGACGCTGGGGCTGAAAGGCATAGGAAATTCCTTCATTTCCCATGCCTCTACAGCTTCAGCCAGTTTGCCGTAATGTGCTTCTTCAACCGGCGTTAAATTTTCTGAGCCTTTATTGACAAGGGCTTCGATCTCCGCCATTGCCAAAAAGTATTCATGTCTATTTGTTACTTTCATAACTTTATTTCTGAGAACTTTATTCTATATCGTTGTTAATGTTCCGTCTTTATTAAGTCTGTCATATTCTTTGTGGGTCATAATTCCACGTATGTAGACAGTACGTATGTTAAAATGAATTACCGCTATTAATCGATAATTATTTCCCCCAATATTGAATACAAATCGATCTTTGCCAATGGAATCGCAGGAATTAAAAACCTGCTTTATCTCTGTAAAATTACTCCAATTAGCTTTTTTTGTCTTACTATACCAATCGTTTAACGGACCTGTCGAAGGGGGGTACTCTCTTGCAAACTCATGAATAGTGCCTAATGAAAAAACAACCATTGCTCAGTGCTTTTAAAATCATATTATTTAATTCTCCTCCTTCATTTTATTATAATTTTGTATCGTTTACAAAAATACAGAATTTTATTCTTTTTTGAGAATTATTTTCTTGGATGAGAAATAAATTCTAAAAAAATAATAATTGCATGATAAACAAGAAATTAGATATTAACCAAACACCAAGTGCAAACATCTTCGACCAGGGACAGGTATTGCTCATCGACAAGCCGATCGACTGGACCTCTTTTGACGTCGTGCGCCGATTGCGCCGCCAGGTAAGGACAAAAAAGGTCGGCCACGCCGGAACCCTCGATCCCCTTGCCACCGGCCTTCTCATCCTCTGCACGGGCAAATACACCAAAAAGATCAACGATTATATGGCCCGGGAAAAAGAGTACACCGGTACCATTACCCTCGGCGCCCTGACCCCGACCTATGATCTCGAAAGTGAACCCGAACAGTTCAGGGACTATTCCTTTGTAACCAATGAGCTGGTTGCCGCTACCATTGCCAGATCCTTCACCGGCCCGATCCTGCAGACGCCTCCCATCCATTCCGCGATAAAAGTCAACGGCCAGAGAGTTTATGAGCTGGCCCGGAAAGGGAAAGAGGTCAAGCTCGAACCCCGGCCCATTACTATAAAGGAATTTGCCATCACCGGTTTCCAGCTGCCCGTCCTGACCTTCCGGGTCGTGTGTACAACGGGGACCTATATCCGAAGCCTGGCCAATGACCTCGGCGCGGCCCTGGGCTGCAATGGCTATCTGAGCAGTCTTCGTCGTAGCCGGATCGGGGAGTTTAAAGTGGAAGATGCGATGAGCATAGAGGCAGCTGAAGCCTGGATAGAAAGTATGTTCGAAGGGGGTGGTGCGAAGGCGGCAATAAAAGATCAGAACGGATAACCAATGCCCAGCTGGAACTGGCCTCTGAAGAGCTTCAGGTCTTTAAACCACTGCTCGCTGTCATGCACCCGCTGCGGGTCTTTTAGCTTATAAGCCCAGTCCAGCCGGATGAGGAACCAGTCGAAATCCACCCGCAGACCAGTGCCGGCGTCGACGGCGATCTCCTTATAGAAACGGTCGAGCTGAAAATCACTCCCCTGTTGTTCCGGGGTGCGATCGATCGGGTAACGGTCCCAGATATTACCGGCGTCGACGTATAATGCGCTGAGGAATTTTACCCCGAATACGGTGCCAAGCGGGAAACGATATTCGACATTGCCTTCCAGCTGTATGTCACCAAAGCGGTCGAGCTGACCGCCCTTTGCCGTATCATAGAATTTGGAGGAGCCGAGACCCAGCTGACGCACCTGCCAGCCCCGCATGCTGTTGGGGCCGCCGGCAAAAAACGCCTTGTAGAAGGGCAAGGTCTGTTCCCATCCGTTGCCCTCCCGGCCATAAGCAAGACCGGCTCCGCCATAGGCATGGAAGGCCAGCTGCGTTCGCCGGAAGTCGATGTGATGCCGGAAGTCGATCTCCCCCTTGATGAAACGCCAGAGATCGCCTTCGTCCAGCTGCCGGATAAATCCTGCCAGCGCTCCACTGGACTCTGCGCTGAGCGTAAGGAAATTGGTCCGGTTCTCGTGTTTCTTGATGGACTTGTAAACGAACTGCTGGCTTAGTACGAGCCCGCTTTTAAAAGCCAGGTTGAGCGAAGGGATCTCGTTGAGATAACGCTGGAAACTGTCTGTCTTGTCCAGTTTGGTATACTCGATATTGAACGGCCGCCAAAGAAAGGATCTATTCTTTTTTGTCCATTCCCAGCCGAATGAGGCATTGGCTGACCGGACGGTAAAGAACTGACGCCTGTCGATGTAGGAGGCATTGAGATTGATAACGGTGCGGAGGCTATCCGATCTGCCGAATAGTTTCCGGAGGATCTGATTCTCCGGCAGCAGCCGGGGAAAGGAGATGGTATGCGAAATGCTGGCCTGCGTAGTCTGGATAAAGTCGGAGCCCAGCTCGATGCCTCCCCGCAGGTTTGTAGACGTCAGCACCGATTGTTTGAAGGTATTCCGGTTTCGCAGCCCGAAGTTGACATTCATCCCGAAGAGATTCGAGGTAGTGACGATATCATTGGTATTCCGGCTTGCTTCCAGGTCCGCGGTGAGATATTGTTTTTTGGCAGGGTAGAGCCGCAGGGTTGCATCCAGTATGGAATCCGCGCTATCCGAAGGGGTGAACGCGATAGTGGCCTGCTGCCAGGCGCCCATCAGGTTGAACCGGTTGATCGTCCTGGTCACATTCTCTTCTTTGTAGAGGCGCCCCGGCCGGACATGAATATTGTTGCTGATTATAGAAGGCTTGAACTTGTCGGACCGGGTGATGATGCTGATCCCCCGCGCGGTGCTGGTATCGATATTACTGACGGTAACGGTGTCTTCGAGGATGAGGGGCAGGTCGGGGTAGACCGTCACGCGGCCGATAGTATATTTCTGTAAATGCGTGGAATCCCGGACAGGACGCTGCTGGATAACGACATTGATGGTAGGATGTTCCCTTTTCTTTCTCAACTCGTCGAGTAAGGCGGCCTGCTGGAAGGGATCGAGGTTCGGATCGATCAGGGCCGAGACTACCGTGTCTTTTTCAATGAAGAGATCGTCCTTGGAAAAACTATAATATCCATTGTTCCGGAACAGGGCCACCAGGCGATCCAGCTCCGAAGACAATACCTGTTTGGAATAGGGTTTGCCTTTCTTCAGCAGCGACTGCGGCAGGCTCTGCATGGCCAGGGCCTGCAGGGCAGGAGTAGATAAATGATACCCGATGGAATCCAGTTTTACCTGTTTACCGGGGAAGACCGTGAAATCGATGCTCACCCGGTACTGGATACTTCGGGTATGACTGAACCAATGGTGGATATGGACCGTGTCCCGCCGGATCGTATCCTTGATGATGGGATTATAATAACCGGTCGCATTCAGCAGGGCGACCATATAACCGATACTGCGCCTGACGTTGGCCGTGTCGAATACCGGCGGATACATCACCGTGTTAAAAAGACCGAGGATGGAACGGACCTGTGTGCGCAGGCTGTCATCCAATTGGTTGGACAACTTGGCAGACAGGTCAATTTTTTCTGATTTTGGCAAATTGCCTTCAACCTTCATATTCGTAGCAAATACAAAGGGCTGGTTCGGTTGGAATTTTCTCGCGGTGGTACAGGAAAAAAGGATGGAGACGAGGATGACAGACAGTAAGTATACGGGTTTGAAAAAAGATACAGTAAATTGCCGGCGCTGTGAAATTACCTGATTAAAGAAACCCACTTCTATTTTTAACTTTTTGGATATAAACGAAGAGAAATGATAACAAAATCACAGGTCAAATATATTCAAAGTTTAGGCCATAAAAAATTCCGGGATGAAGAAGGGGTTTTTGTGGTCGAAGGACCCAAGATCGTGGGGGAGCTGCTTCAGGCCCCCGGTATGCATCTGCGTCAGCTATATGCGCTGAAAGGATGGACCGGCGCGGGCTCTAACCACTTACCCGGGTCTCCTCATGCCCCATCCGCCGCGGTTCGCCCGGCGCTGGTCGAGGTCAGCGCCTCGGAGTTGGAACGTCTTTCGGGCCTCGCCACTCCCAACCAGGTGTTGGCGGTCTTTGAAAAACCGTCCTTTCCTCCGCCGGACTTTGGCGCCGGGCTTAGCCTGGTGCTGGACGGCATCCAGGACCCGGGTAACCTCGGAACGATCGTCCGCATCGCGGACTGGTTCGGCATTCATCGGGTACTTTGCACCGCTGACAGCGCCGATGTTTTTAATGCCAAAGCTGTCCAGTCGACAATGGGCAGCATCAGTCGTGTTCCCGTTGTTTATGCCAACCCGGAGGATATCCTGCCGCGTTATCCCGGTCTGCCCGTTTATGCCGCTGTGCTGGAAGGAAAAGAATTGTATAAGGTGGAGCGCATCAGCAGGGGATGGATCGTCATCGGAAATGAATCCAAAGGCATTCGTCCGGCCCTGCTGGAACATGCGACAAACCGGATCACCATTCCCAGGGTGGGGCAGGCGGAGTCACTGAATGCGGCGGTAGCGGCGGGGATCATTCTGTCTCACCTTGCCGTTTGAAGCCGGATCGCTGTTGTTGCCTCCGGATCGCTGTACCCTTTTCCGCGAGGTCGCTACCTGAACTGGATAGCCCTTGCCGGCTGCATGCGGCGCACCACGATCGTCGGGATCATCAGAACAAGAAAGCAAATGACAAAGGTGCCGGCATTCACCAGTACGATATGCCACCATTCGATCTTCACGACAGCTTTGGAAATAAAATAGGCTTCCTCGCGCAGGCGTACAAAACCGTAACGGTCCTGGAGCCAGCAGATCAGCAGTCCGGCGATATTCCCAAGCACGAGCCCAAATACCGTGATATAGGATCCCTGGTAAAGAAAAATCCGTTGGATGGATAGATTGGGTGTGCCCACGGCCTTCAGGATGCCGATCATGCGGGTGCGCTCCAGCACAAGAATGATCAGGCAGGTCACCAGGTTGAGCGTAGCCACTACGATCATGATGATCAGCACCAGGACTATTGTAGTATTCTGCAGGTCCAGCCACTGGAAAATATTGGGAGTGGTCTCTACCGTAGTGCGGCTGCCCCAGGTTTGTGGTAACTGGGAAAAGACAACGCTATCGACGCGATCGGCATTGCGATAATCGGTCGTAAAAAGCTCATACCCGCCGATCTCGTTCTCATTCCAGTTGTTGAGCCGCTGGATCAGCTTGAGATCTCCGATAGCAATGATCTTGTCGTAGTCTTCGATGCCTGTTTTGAAAATACCGGTGACAATGACAGGCCGTACCCGGGGCTGGCCTTCGGCCTGGATAAAATAGACCAGTACCCTGTCGCCGGGTTTTAGTTTCAACTGGTCGGCCGTATACGAAGAAAGGGCTATCTCATTGCTGTAGCCACTGTCGGTAAAACGGGGCCAGCGACCGCTTTTCAGAAAGCTTTGCAGATTTCCAAAATCATAATCCCGCTCCACTCCTTTTAAAAGGACATACTCGATCCCTTCTTTGCCGCGGATGACGGCATTCTTCGTGGCATAGGCCTGGACTGTTCGGATATCTTTATTCCTGCGGAGGATCCGGACGACCGTATCGCTTTTTTCGATGGGCAGCTCTTCGGCCAGCGGACCGCCGCCTGGAGGGAAATGCTGCACCTGGATATGCCCCCAGAGGTTGAACACTTTCTGACCTACCGCATACTGGAAACCATTGGTAAAAGCCAGGGTCACCAGCATTGCCGCGACACTGATCACAGTCGCTGCGATCGCGAGGCGGATGATAAATCGGGAAAATGATCGCTGCCGGTTAAATGCGATGCGCCGGGCTATAAAGGCTGCTACGTTCATTATCAAAATTGGACCTCGGTCCAATGGCCGAAGGCCCATCATTATGGGTTTGCGCCAAAGGTACATATTTAGCTATACCTTTGGCGCAAATTAAAAAATAGCTAATATTGGGATTGGACACGGACCCAAAAAATATTAATTCATTTCCCATGAATCGTTGCCTCTTCGTCTTGCTCATTACCCTTGCTTCCGCCAGTACTACCCGGGCTCAAAACCCTGACTTCGTCTACTCCCCGGTCATCCGTACCCCCCAGCTCTTTATGGCTGGTAACCAGCTCGGCTATCCGATCCTCCGCCTGGGCAGCAGCGATCAGCTGGAGCTGCATTTCGACGACATCGAAGGGAATGTAAAAAGCTATTACTATACCATACAGCTGTGCAACGAAGACTGGACCCCGGCAATCGTCAGCGAATTCGACTATATCAAGGGCTTCAGCCAGGTCCGGATAGATAATTATCAGCTCTCGTCAGTGGCCCTGACAAAATACACACACTACCAGGCAGTTTTGCCGGATCCTAATTGCATCCCCATCCATTCCGGCAACTACCTGCTGAAGGTTTTTTTGGATGGAGATACCTCGAAGCTGGCTTTCACCCGCCGGTTCCTCGTCACCGATGCAAAAGCGACCATCCAGAGCCAGCTGCTTCAGCCATTGAACTATGAGATCGCCCGTACGCATCAGCGTATCACGTTCCGCGTCAATACTGCTGCCGTCAATCCCAACAACCCGCTGGACCAGATAAAAGTGGTGGTGTTGCAGAACTATCGCTGGGACAATGCTATGCGCGGACTCAAACCCACCTTCTACTCGAACAACAATCTCGAATACAACAATGACAATGACATCGTATTCGAAGGAGGAATGGAATGGCGCTGGCTCGACCTGCAAAGCTTTCGATACCAGAGCGACAGGGTCCAGTCTGCCACTTATGGGAAGACTGGCGCATTTATAAATGTCCATCCGGATGCGGAACGTGCACATATAGATTATTATTTCTATAAGGACTACAACGGGAACTACTTTCTTCAGACCACGGAAAGCCTCAACACGCTGTACCAGACAGACTATGCTACCGTACTGTTCAGCTATGTCCCACCCGGCAACAGTCCCTATCCCAATAAGGACGTTTATGTACTGGGAAAATTTACCGGCGGATCGCTGGACGATTCCAGTCGTATGACGTTCAACCAGGACAAGGGCCGCTATGAGCGAAGCTTTTTCCTGAAACAGGGATTTTACAACTATATGTATGTTACGGTCGAAAAGGGAGATGCAGAACTAAAACCCTCTTTTTCACTGACGGAAGGCAATCACGTCGAGACAGAGAACGACTATACCATCCTCGTGTATTACCGTGCACTCGGCGCCAGGGCGGATGAGTTGGTCGGGATCGCCCGCTTCAACTCACAGAATAAGAAACTGTGATTTGTACAAGAGAAAATATAAATTATTTAATTTTTATTTGCACTCAACCTCTTATCTTTGTGCCGGCAAAAGTCTTATACGACCAGCTCCCGCTGAACCCCGCCAGGGCCGGAAGGCAGCAACGGTAGGTGGTCGTAGCGGTGCGATATAAGTAACTTTTGCCATTTTTTATTTCCCACCCCCTGGTTACCAGAGCTCTTATTCTACTGATTCTCTCTGCTGTATTGTTTATTAATTAGTATCTTTATTGAACAAAGAATAAAGCAATAATTTTATGAAATTCTTCATTGACACAGCCGACCTGGCACAAATTAAAGAAGCAAACGACTTAGGAATTTTAGATGGTGTGACAACCAATCCCTCGCTGATGGCGAAAGTGGGTATCTCGGGAGAGGCAGCGGTTACCAACCATTATAAGACGATCGCAGAACTGGTGGACGGTGATGTTAGCGCGGAAGTGGTATCTGTAACATTCAATGAGATCATCGAAGAAGGGAAGAAACTGCATGCTATTCACCCCAATATCGTGGTGAAGGTTCCGATGATCAAAGAAGGTATCAAGGCATTGAAATGGTTTTCCGACAACGGGATCAAGACCAACTGTACATTAGTTTTCTCTGCGGGTCAGGCTATCCTGGCTGCAAAAGCAGGCGCAAACTATGTATCTCCTTTCATCGGCCGCATCGATGACAGCAACTGGGATGGCGTTGAGCTGATCGCGCAGATCGCCGAGATCTATAATATCCAGGGGTATGAAACTGAAATTCTCGCAGCTTCCATCCGCAGCCCTTTGCATATTGTAAAGTGCGCGGAGGCCGGCGCAAATGTTGTTACTTCTCCGCTTGAACCTATTCTGGGCCTCCTGAAGCACCCGCTGACGGATCTTGGCCTGGCTAAGTTCCTCGAAGACGCTAAGAAGTTTAAATAATAGCCCGGGTTTTCGCCCATAATATATTCTGCTCATTTTCGGGCAGGCTGAGGGTTACAGACGATTCCTTATCAAAGGGGTTGTTCCTGTAACCTTCTTTTTTTGCCGCAAAAGCGACCACATCCCCGATGATAATGATTGCCGGATGCGAGAGCCCGTGGCCCGCTGCCAGCTCCGGCAGGTCGGCGGCCGTTCCAACTGCCATTCGTTCCTCCGGAAGTGAAGCATGTTGTATGATGGCTGCAGGTTTATGCCCCAATCCCTCCGACAGGTAAAGACGGCTTATCTGCGTCAGCTGCCGCATCCCCATATAAATGACTACCGTGGCCCTGGTTTTCATCGCCTGACGGAGATCCTCCGATAAGGAGCCGTCCTTTTTTGTCCCGGTGACGATCCAGATACTCTCGCTCATAGCGCGATGGGTCAGCGGAATATCCGATAATCCCGAAGCCTGCATACTGGAAATACCGGGTATATAGGAGACCCGCAGCCCCAACTCCCGGGCAAACAGCAGCTCTTCGAATCCCCTCCCAAAGATGAACGGATCACCTCCCTTCAACCGGATGATCTTTCCCCCTTTCGATGCTTTTTCCCGGATCAGCTGGTGGATCCTCTCCTGGCTGGTAGCCGTACCATAAGGCTCTTTCCCTACATAAACCTTCTCACAGCCCTGCGGGGCCAGGTCCAGCAGGGCGATATTGGCCAGGTGATCATAAAGGATGACATCCGCCTCCTGCAAAGTTCGCCAGGCCTTTACCGTGATCAGCTCAGGGTCACCGGGGCCGGCGCCGACAAGGATCAATTCCGCTGTATAAGATGAAATGATTTTCATATAGTAATTATTTGTATTCGATTATGTAATACAAAGTAGGTTAAAAAATTAAAACTTCCAGCATATTTTATTATATAAATTATATTTTAAAGATAAATTTTTTGTATAATTGTGTAATAGTATTACATAGTAATATTATTAATACGTCTTCGATTGCTGCCTTCACCCTTAAAAATCAGTATCATGAACAATACTGCCAGACCTGTAGTAGTGGTGGTGGGCAATGGAATGGTCGGACATCGTTTCTGCGCCCGGCTAAAGGCATCGGGTTTATTCCGGATCGTTCTTTTTGGAGAGGAAGTCCATCCGGCCTACGACCGGGTACATCTCAGCGAGTTTTTTAGTGGCAAGACGGCTGCCGATCTCAGCCTTCCCATGACAGGCTGGTTCGAAGAGGAAGAGATCGTGCTTCATCTCGGGGATCCCATCCGGGAGATCGACCGCGAACAGAAGCTTGTCCATTCCAACAAAGGAGCCATTGTACAGTATGACATCCTGGTGCTTGCCACCGGCTCCTCCGCCTTTGTTCCCGACATTAGCGGTATCGAAAAAGAGGGCGTCTTTGTTTATCGCACCATCGAAGACCTGGAAAAGATCAGGGCCTATGCTCCCCGTGTCGTAAGCGGGGCCGTGATGGGCGGCGGCCTGCTTGGACTGGAGGCTGCCAAGGCATTGCTCGATCTCGGCATCCCTCAGACCCATGTCATCGAATTCGCGACCCGTCTCATGCCCCGGCAGATAGACAGCGCCGGCAGCCACATGCTCGAATCAAGCCTGAAGAAGCTGGGTTTGGAGCTGCACCTTAACAAATCGACCCTGGCCATCGAAGGCAAAGACAAAGTGGAAGCCCTTCAATTTGCCGATGAGACCCGTCTCCCGGTAGACATGCTTGTGATATCGGCAGGTATCCGCCCCCGTGATGAGCTGGCAAGACTGGCGGGATTACAGGTCGGGACCAGGGGCGGGATAGTGGTCAACGATCGTCTTCAGACCAGCGATAAGAATATTTATGCCATCGGGGAATGTGCTCTTCTCCACGGCATGATCTATGGCCTGGTGGCGCCGGGTTATGAAATGGCGGACGTTGTGGTGACCAACCTGACGGGAGGTAACAAATCCTTCCCCGGTTTTGATATGAGCACAAAGCTCAAGCTCATCGGTCAGGACGTCGCCAGCTTTGGAGATCCTTTTGCGGCCGAGCCCGATTGCCGTACCATCGTATTTGAAGATCGCCATAAAGGTGTATACAAAAGGATCAACATCAGCACGGATGGGAAATACCTGCTTGGCGGCGTCCTCATTGGCGATACGGCTGCCTACAACATCCTGTTACAGACCGTCAACAACAGGCTCGTGCTGCCTCCCGATCCCGAAGATCTTATTCTTGGCAGCAGGGGCGGGGGCAGCGAGACTGCCGGAGTGATGGGGCTGCCTGATGAAGCCCTTATCTGTAGCTGTGAGTCCGTCACAAAGGCTGCGATCTGCCAGGCCGTGACGGAAAAAGACGCGACCTCCGTCGAGGCTATGAAGAAATGTACCGGCGCCGGCACTGGCTGCGGAGGTTGTATCCCCCTGGTAAAAGATCTTATCACGGCTACCCGGAAAGCCAATGGCCAGTACGTGCGCAACGTGATCTGCGAACACTTCAGTCATTCGCGGCAGGAGCTGTTCGACCTGGTCAGGCTGCATAACATAAGGACCTATGATGACACCCTGACGAAATGGGGTAAGGGCGATGGTTGTGAGGTCTGTAAGCCCGTGGTGGCCAGTATCCTGGCCAGCTGCTGGAATGAGACCATCGTCAGGCAGGCCACCATCCAGGATAGCAATGACCGTTATCTCGCCAATATTCAGAAAGGCGGCAGCTACTCGGTTGTCCCCCGGATCCCCGGAGGAGAGATCACCCCGGACAAGCTCATCGTGCTGGGAAAAGTGGCAAAGAAATACAAGCTCTATACAAAGATCACGGGTGGACAGCGTATCGACCTGTTTGGCGCCCATGTCAGCGACCTGCCGGCTATCTGGGAGGAGCTGATCGATGCGGGCTTCGAAAGCGGTCACGCTTACGGCAAAGCCCTTCGTACCGTCAAAAGCTGTGTGGGCAGCACCTGGTGCCGGTTCGGCCTGCATGACAGCGTTTCCTTCGCCATCGAGATCGAGCATCGCTATCGGGGTATCCGTGCACCGCATAAATTAAAAGGCGGCGTCAGCGGCTGTATCCGCGAATGTGCCGAGGCGCAAAGCAAGGACTTCGGGATCATCGCTACCGAAAAAGGCTGGAACCTCTTTGTCTGCGGCAACGGCGGCTCGAAACCTCAGCACGCACAGCTGCTGGCCGTCGACATCGACAAGGAGACCTGTGTGAAATATCTCGACCGCTTCCTGATGTTTTACATCCGTACCGCAGACGCATTGACACGCACTGCCACCTGGCTGAATAAAATGGAGGGCGGGATGAGCTATTTGAAAAATGTGATCGTCAATGACAGCCTTGGCATGGGCGAGACCTGGGAAAATGAAATGCAATCTCTTGTCGACGCCTATACCTGTGAATGGAAGGAAGTAGTGGACAACCCCGAGCTCCGCAAACGTTTTGTGCACTTTGTCAACGCCCCGCGAAAAAAAGACCCCGAACTCGAATTCGACCCGCTCCGCGGCCAGGTGAAGGCGCAGGAATGGTAGTCTAACCAGCAAAATTTCAACCAATGCAAACGCTAACACAGACTGATACAAAAGAGCCGATCCAAAACCTGAAATGGCAGCTGGCCTGCCATATCGACGACATTCCTAAAGACGGTGGCGCCTGCGTCCTGATGGACGGAGAGCAGATCGCCATCTTCCGCTTCGATCGTCGCGACGAATGGTTTGCCACCCAAAACCGTTGTCCGCACAAACAACAGATGGCTCTTGCCAGGGGTATGACCGGCAGCACAGGCGAGACCTGCGAACCGAAGGTCGCCTGCCCTTTTCATAAAAAGACCTTTTCCCTGCTCACCGGTGAATGTCTCAGCGGTGATGATTACAGGATCCGGACCTATCCGGTGAAGGTAAAGGGGGATAAAGTGTATGTGGGCATTTCTTCTCAATAAGTCTTTCGTCGTATCTTTCAGCAGAATAATTCATGAATGCGCGACATAACTCATAAACAAATCAGTCTGCGTACCGCCCGGGCCGCAGGCATCCTCTTCTGCTCCGCCGCGACGATAGAGCTCATCCGGAATGAACAGCTTCCAAAAGGCAATCTTTTCGACGTAGCCCGCGCTGCGGGTTTTCTCGGCGCCAAGGCGACCCCGCAATTGCTGCCCCATTGCCATCCCGTTGCCATCGATGGCATGGAAATGGAATTCGAGTTCCTCGACAAAGAATTGCATACCGGTCTTTTTGGCGAAGGCATCGCCGGAAGAACAGGCATAGTTATAAAAGGCGAAGCCCGGTCCATCGGCCGCACAGGCATCGAAATGGAGATCCTTACAGGCGTTTCCATCGCGGCGCTGGAGATCTATGATATGCTCAAGCCGGTGGATAAGGTCCTTGAGATAGGTCATATCCGGCTGCTCGAAAAGAAAGGCGGAAAAAGTGACCGGGAAAAATATTTTTCGACACCGCCGACCTGCGCCGTCCTGGTCTGCTCCGACTCCACAGCCGCGGGACAGCGGGAAGACAGAAGCGGCAAGCTGATAAAGGAAATGCTGGAGGCGGTCAACGCCTGGGTGAAGCACTATGTTGTTGTCGCAGACAACAAGGAAGAGATCCAGTCACAGATAAAAGAATGGGTGAAGGAGGACGTCCAGTTCATCTTCACAACCGGCGGCACAGGTCTTGGTCCCCGCGACAATACGGTCAGCGCCGTACAGGAACTGCTCGAACGGGATGCCGACGGTATAGCCGAGGCGATGCGGGCTTTTGGGCAGCAACGTACGCCGATGGCCATGATGAGCAGGGGAGTAGCGGGTTCTATCGCTCATACCCTGGTCGTAACCCTGCCCGGCAGCAGCGACGGCGCAAGAGAATCGCTCGAAGCTATTTTACCCGCAGTATTTCATGCCCGTAAAATGATGAAGGGAGGTGGACATTGATCGACTATCGCCAGGCACAGCAGCTTGTTCTGCAACAGGCCCATTCCTTTGGCC
Source organism: Puia sp. (assembly GCA_035492595.1). Taxonomy (GTDB): domain Bacteria; phylum Bacteroidota; class Bacteroidia; order Chitinophagales; family Chitinophagaceae; genus Puia. The sequence continues at coordinate 13,522 of DATJJA010000228.1, read as the reverse complement.
ACGAAGAGGTCCCGCTCGGGGAAGCCTTTGGCCGCGTACTTGCGGAACCGGTCTATGCCGACCGGGACTATCCTCCATTTCCCCGGGCTACCATGGATGGATATGCGCTGCGCTACAATGACCTTGAGACGGGCATTCGAAAATTTACTATCGCAGAAACGGTTTTTGCCGGTGATAACCCGGTCCATATGCTCAGTGAAGGAGAATGTTATAAGATCATGACCGGTGCAGCCGTACCGGAATCAGCCGACATTATCATCCGAAGGGAGGACATTGAAGAAGGTCCGACGGCAATGATCTTAAAAGACAAGTTGTCCGACCCGCTGCCGGCCGGTACATTGCCGGCTCCCGCCAACCCGGCATTTCCCTGGCGGCTCTTCCAGAACATTGCCCGCCGCGGCGAAGACCTCCGTGCCGGGGCTGTCGTTATCGATCGTAATTGCCGCTGCGAACCCGCCGTCATGGGTCTGCTGGCTACCCTTGGCAGGACAAAAGTGAAGGTGGAGAGGTTGCCCCGGATAACGCTATTGACCACAGGCAATGAAGTTGTGCCCGTAGAAGCGGCGATCAGCGCCGTGCAGATCCGCAACAGCAATCGCTGGCTGATCGAAGCAGCTTTAAAAAAAGAAGGCATCGGCCTGGCGGCCATTGCGCATGTGCCCGATGACCAGGTATTGTTGCGCCAGCACCTGGAGCAGGCCCTGGCGGGCAGTCCGGCATCCGTCGCCGGCGCCGCGCAGTCACCCGGCCCGACCCTGCCAAGTGATATCGTGATCCTCTGCGGCGGCGTTTCCGCCGGGGATGCAGACTATGTACCCGGCGTACTCGAAGACCTGGGGGTAAAAAAATTGTTTCACAAAATGGCGATCCGTCCGGGCAAGCCCACCTGGTGTGGTATTTATGCCGGCGCCTCCTCTTCCGCCCCTGAGCCGCGCAACTCCATGATCTTTGCCCTGCCAGGTAATCCCTTTTCCTGCCTCGTCAACACCATCCTGCTTATACAACCCTATTTACAGGTCTGTTTTGGCCTTCCGGCTCCCGAACCGCAGGGGCTGCCAATGGGAGAACCCAGAAAGAAACGAACGCCGCTGGATGAATTCTTTCCCGCACACCTGTCTGGCGCTCCGGCCCGGCTCACACCCGTCACCATCAATGGCTCGGGTGATATCCGTCTTGGCAGACAAGCCAATACCCTTGTTCTGCACCCTGCCGCCAGCGGAGACCTTGGAGAAGGGGATGAGGTCCTTTGTTATTCTTTTGTGTAATCGGTTAATTTGACGGCATCGATTATGGTGATATTCTTTGCATCGAGCCCGATCAGCTCTTCCTGCGCGAGCTCGTTGATGATTCGGAACACAGTCTCATAGGTGGCGCCCACGAGGGACGCCAGGTCCTGGCGGCTCAGCGTAATGCCGATATGACCTTCCGGTGAACGTCCAAATTTTTCCTCCAGGCTTAATAATGCCTGGGCAACTCTTCCCTTCACCTGCATATGCGCCAGGTTGCGCATCTTGCGCTCCGACTCCTGTAATTCGTCGGCAAAAAAAAGCAGCAGACCATACATGAATTCCTGGTTCACTTTGAGGGATGTCTGAAAAAATTCCAGGTTGACGTAACAGGCACTGACCGGTTCGACAGCTGTCGCAGAAATAGGATAATGATGTTCCTGGCCGAGACCCCTATGGCCGAATATGTCTCCCTTTTGGGCAAAACGTATGATCAGCTCTTTTTCCGTCCCCCATTTCTTATGAACCTTCACCGTCCCGCTGTACACAAAGTAAATACCCTTTACTTCTTCTCCCTCCCGGAAGATCAGCTCCCCCTTCTTAAAATGCAGATTCTTCCGTTCCGCTTGTACTGCGGGCAGCCATTCGGGCAAACACCGCTGGCAAAGAAAACAGCTCTTCAGGTCGCAGTTGTTGTTTTTCTTCTTCATCTATTAAGCTTGATGCGTATATCACGCAAATTAGTTTTATAAACGCAAATTCGATGTGATAAGCCTTAATTATATTATATTGATAAAATAAATATATAATATAATTGCATCCGAGTAGAGCAAAATTTGATTTATTTCCTTATTTTTATTACATAGATAATATAATTATAGTATTTTTTTCGAGTGTTGATGTTTTGATATTAAATTAATTATATTTTAATATATTGTTTCGCTGCCAACTGTCTCCGATTGCCATCCATCCCGGTTGCTGCCATTTGAACTTCCTGTAACCAAAACGACAAGTCTTATGTATCAGCACCAACTCTCAAAAGTGATGAGTATCCTCATTTTATCAGGCCTTTCCCTGTCCTCCCGTGCTCAGCTGACGCTGACAGGACAGCTCCGGACACGGACCGAACTCCGCGACGGCTATGGCACGCTCGAGACCACCGGTTCCAAACCCGCGTTTCTTACCTCCCAGCGGGCCCGGCTTAACTTTAACTATCGCTCTTCCCGGGTGATCTTTCAGGCTTCCGTACAGGACGTCCGCGTCTGGGGCGCCGATGCTTCCACCATCAGCAATGCCGACGGCGCCCGTCTTGGCGTGCATGAAGCATGGGCGGAGATCGTCCTGGCGAATAAGGCCGACAGCTCTTTTGCTCATTCTCCCGTGGACTATTTCAGCGTTCGTATCGGCAGGCAGGAACTGGTATACGATGACCAGCGTCTCCTGGGCAACCTGGACTGGCTGCAGCAGGGCCGTCGTCACGACGCCATCGTCTTCCGGTTTCAACATGGCCCATGGCAGGCCGATCTGGGGGCGGCCTTCAATCAGAACACCGACGCCTTTAATTACAATGGCACCTACTATACGCCGGCCAACCTGCCGCCTTATATCAAGGACAGCAGGGGCAACCTGGCGCCTGTACCCGCAGCTTTTATACCTCTTACGAATGCGGCCGGTCTCAGCGCCCGGAATGGCAACCCGGCCCTGGCCGCGGCTCCCGGCACCAATGGTGCTAACCAGGATTACAAGTCCATGCAGTACCTCTATGTCGGCCGCTCCATCCGCCGCGCCCGGCTCACAGGCCTGGTCTTTGCCGATGAATTTGGAAAATACCGGCTGGATTCTGTCCGTAACATCGCCGGTTCCGACACAGGATATATTTATGGAAGGCATTTCAACCGACCGGGTGTCAACGTCCGCATCACAGCCGGGGTGCTGCTGAACACGCCCTTAAGCCGCCGCAATGACTGGCGCCTGCAGGCCGGATTTTATTACCAGGGCGGCCGGGACCGGGATGGCCTGAACCTGTCAGCCTATACGTCGACACTATCTCTTACATATAGCCGAAAATTATTTTCCACGACCCTTGGCTGGGATTATCTTTCAGGGAACAACGCCTTCTCTTCTTCCACCACCAGCCACCGCTTCGATCCCCTCTATGGGACACCGCACAAGTTCTGGGGCGCTATGGACTTTTTCTATGCCGGCACAGGTTCCGCTGCCGGCGGCCTGAACAACCCCTTTGCAAAAGAAAAATACAGCTCCCGCAACAGTCGCCTGACCCTTGAGCTGGCGTTTCATTATTTTGGCCTTGCTGCCTCACAAAAGGATCTGAAAGGCAATGCCCTGTCCCGTTATCTTGGCTGCGAAGCCGACCTGATCGCGGACTACCAGCTGAATAAGGTAGTCACGCTGGAAACCGGCTTCTGCGGTTTGGCGGCTTCCCGCAGCATGGAGTACGCCAAAGGGATCAGCCCCGGAACTGCCAGGCTCAATGCCACCTGGGCCTATCTGCAATTAAATATAAGACCTGATTTCCTGACCAAATAAACTAACTGATATGAAGAGCACAATTCCATCACGGTTGATCACTACAGCATCCGCTAATGCCCATGGACCGGCAAATGCTGCTCTGCCGCTGACATCCGCAGGTCCCCTCGACCGCATCCGCCTTTTCTCTCTCAATACGGTGCAGATGCGCACCTTCCACATCACCTGGCTCATGTTCTTTGTCTGCTTCTTCGGCTGGTTCGGCCTCGCTCCCCTGATGCCTGCCATCCGCGCGGACCTGGGGTTATCAAAAGCTCAGGTCGGGAACACTATTATTGCGTCCGTCTCGTCGACCATTATCGCCCGCCTGCTTATCGGCAAATTGTGCGACCGGCTTGGACCCCGCAAGACGGCTGTGCGACTTCTGCTCGTTGGTTCGATACCCGTACTCCTGGCCGGATTGGCGACCGACTATACCAGCTTCCTCTTATTTCGACTGGCCATCGGTGTTATAGGCGGATCGTTTGTCATTACTCAATTCCATACTTCGATGATGTTCGCCTCGAATATAAAAGGTACCGCCAATGCCATTACCGGCGGCTGGGGTAACCTGGGCGGGGGAGTGACCAATATGGTCATGCCCATCATCTTCTCGGCTATCGTAGGATTCGGGTATGCACCACATATGGCCTGGCGTTATGCCATGATCGTGCCGGCTGTCATGATGTGGATAGTGGCATTTTTATATTACAGGTATACAAAGGATACTCCGGCGGGGAATTATTCGGAGATCGGCGCGGCCGCTGCTGACGGTTCGGCTAATCCCGCGGGCTCAGCCGCCTCTTTTGGATCATCGGGGGCAACCGGTTCTATTGCAGGCTCAGGGGCCTCGCGCTCCACGGACTGGTCTGTCCTTGCCGACTGGCGGATAATCGCGCTGACGTTGGCCTATGCCATGTGTTTTGGCATGGAGATCACCTTCGACAATGTAGCTTCGCTGCACTTCGTAGACACCTTCCATCTGTCGCAGCATAGTGCCGGCTTCTGGGCAGGTCTCTTCGGCTTTATGAACCTGTTCGCCCGCGCGCTGGGCGGATATTTCTCCGACCGGGCCGGCTTCCGCTGGGGCATGCGCGGAAAGGGAAGCCTGCTGGCTGCAGCCCTGCTGCTCGAAGGATTGGGACTCATCGCCTTTGCACATGCCCCCAGCTTTCCCATTGCTATTGCGTTCATGCTGACCTTTGCCCTCTTTCTGAAGATGGCCAATGGCGCTGTATATGGTATCGTTCCTTTTATCAACGAAAAAAATGTAGGTCTTATCAGCGGGGTAGTAGGTGCCGGCGGTAATCTGGGCGGGATGTTGTTTGGTTTCCTGTTCAAGTCCGAGTCCATCACCTATGGCGAAGCCTTTACCTATATCGGGTTAACGGTGGTAATTATCGCTGCTATCGTGTCGATTACCCGGTTTAGAAAGGAGTCGCCGGCTCCTGTGCCGGAAATGACGGCGCCGGCAACGGCGTGAGCGAGGCCAGAGCCATCGCCAGTGCAAAGCCCGAACCGCTGCAGCGGCCTAAAAAAATTGATCCACTAATGTCTGTCAACCCTCGTCACTCCGAACGTTACTTCTCTACCTGCTGTTATTGCGGCGTAGGCTGCGGCGTCACCGTACACAAAGATAAAAAGGGCAGGATCTCCGTAGAAGGCAGCGCCGACTACCCGGTGAACAAAGGAATGTTATGCGGCAAGGGGCTGAATCTCCATCATACCTCCAATGACCGCAGTGACCGCCTGCTCTTCCCGCAGATGCGCCCCGCCCGGCATATGCCACTGCAGCGCGTCGGCTGGGAAGAGGCGCTGGACAGGGCTGCAGCGGTCTTTGCGACGCTTATCGGGAAATATGGCCCTGATTCCGTTGCCTTTTACATTTCCGGGCAATGCCTCACCGAAGAATATTATGTGGTCAACAAGCTGATGAAGGGATTTATCGGAAGCAACAACATCGATAGTAATTCCAGGCTGTGTATGAGCAGCGCCGTTGCAGCCTATAAGATGGCGCTCGGCGAGGACAGTGTTCCGGTCAGTTATGCGGACATCGAGCTGGCCGACTGTTTTTTTGTTACCGGCGCAAATCCTGCCTGGTGCCATCCCATTCTTTGGCGGCGCGTGGAAGCGCATAAAGCAGCTCATCCCGACGTAAAGATCATCGTAGCCGATCCGCGCCGAACCGACAGCTGCGTCATAGCCGATCTCCACCTGCCCCTCAACCCCGGCACGGACATGACCCTCCATTATGCCATCGGCCGCATCCTCATCGAGCAGGGGACCTTTAGCCCCGAATTCATTCGTGATCATACCGAGAAATTCGAAGACTACCGGCAACGGGTATTCGCCCGGTCAGTGGAAGAGGCGGCCCTTGTCTGCGGACTGTCTGAAACGGATATCCGGCAGGCTGCGGCCTGGATAGGAGAGTCCGGTGGATATATCAGCTTCTGGACAATGGGATTGAACCAGAGTGTCAGCGGAGTGAACAAAGTACTTTCTCTGATCGACCTTCACCTGCTGACCGGACAGATAGGCCGGCCCGGCGCCGGCCCTTTTTCCCTGACCGGGCAACCCAACGCCATGGGCGGCCGGGAAGTAGGCGGCCTGGCCAATCTCCTGCCCGCACATCGGGATCTTTCCAACCCCGAACATCGCCGGCAGGTACAGGAATACTGGGGCAGCGGTCCCATCTCCGCGCAACCGGGGCTCACTGCAACAGGGATGTTCGAAGCCCTGGCCGAAGGCCGGCTAAAAGCCATCTGGATAATGGGGACCAATCCCCTGGTCAGCCTGCCCGACGTCCGCCAGGCCGAGGCCGCGCTTAAGAAAGCAAAATTCGTCGTCGTACAGGAGGTCAGCAACAAACCCGAGACGCTCGCCTATGCCGACCTGATCCTGCCTGCAGCCACCTGGGCAGAGAAGGAAGGGACGATGACCAATTCCGAAAGAAGGATCAGCCTGCTGGACAAAGTGCTCGATGCTCCCGGCGAGGCGCTGCCCGATGCTACGATCCTGTGCAGACTGGCGCAGAAGATGGGTTTCCCGGGTTTTGACTACAGCGGACCCGCGGCTATCTTCAGGGAGCACGCTCTACTGACCGCCGGCACCTCTATCGATATCAGCGGTCTGGATTACGGGATCCTTCGCCGACGCCGCTCGGTACAATGGCCTTACCTGGAAGGTATCCACCATGATGCGATGGGCAAACGGGAAGCAGGCACTGCCCGCCTTTTCCTCGATAAGAAATTCCATACACCTTCCGGCAGGGCCGTCTTTCATGCTGCCGATGATGGGATACGCAGCGAGCTGCCGGACCCCGATTATCCCCTGATCCTTACGACAGGCCGTATCCGCGATCAGTGGCATACCATGACAAGGACGGGGAAGGTCAACAAGCTGAAACAGCATATCCCCCGGGCGTTCCTGGAGATCCATTCCGAAGATGCCCGCGCCCTGGGATTGACGACAGATGACATTGTCGAGGTCCGTTCCCGCCGTGGGGAAGTGCGGGTGCCGGCCAGACTGACCGACAATGTAAAGAAAGGGACGGTCTTTCTGCCCATGCACTGGGGAACGATACTGGGCAACGATCTCAACCGGGTCAATAATCTGACCAATAACCTGGTCGACCCTGTTTCCAAAGAACCTGATTTTAAATTCTGCGCCGTAGCCGTCTCACGGTATAAAAAGAAAAAGGAACGCATCGTTATCGTAGGCGCTGGAGCCGGGGCGCATGGCTTTGTCCGGAGCTACCGCGCCCTCAACCAGGACGACGAGATAGTGATCTTTAACAAGGAAGATCAGCCCTTTTACAATCGCGTGCAATTACCGGATTATATCAGCGGGACACAGAGCTGGAAGGAACTGGTACGCATGACCGATGAAGAGGAGACTGATAACGACATCGAATTACGCCGAGGCGTCAGTATCGAGTCCATCAACCGCGAAGGCAAATACGTCATCGATTCTACAGGGGTCACTACACACTATGATCGCCTTATCCTCGCGACAGGCAGCCGTGCGGCCCTGCCCAAAAATGTGCCGGCCCTGGATGGTATTTTCACACTGCGAAGCCGTGCAGATGCCGACCGGTTCAGGGAACAGGTGCCTGCCGGCGGACATGTCGTCGTAGTGGGCGGGGGGTTGCTGGGACTTGAGTTGGCCGCATCCCTTCGCGAAATGGCTATCCGGGTCTCTATCATCCACCGCAGCTCGCGTTTTCTCGACCGCCAGCTCGATACGCTTGGCAGCCAGCTGCTCCACGAAGAGATCGTCGACCTTGGCTGCGAGATCTATTATTCCGATGAGGTCCAGCTTTTTTATGGTCAGTCGCAGCTCTCGGGCATACGTCTGCGCAGCGGCCGCGTGCTGGATTGCGATACGCTCGTTTTTGCTATCGGCACGGTACCCAATATAGAGATCGGGAAAGCCTGCGGGCTCGACTATCGGCGCGGACTGGTGATCAACGGTTATCTTCAGACCAGCGATGCCTCCATCCATGCCATCGGGGAAATAGCCGAGTTCGACGGCAACCTGTATGGGTTCACCGCAGCTGCCGAACAGCAGGCGGATGTGCTGGCCCGTTATCTCAACGGCGACATCGCCAGTCACTACAGCGGCAGCGTACCCATGAATATCATCAAGATCCACGGCTTCGATCTTTGTAGCATCGGCCTGCCCGAAAGCCCCAATTCCCGCGAATACGAAGAGATCGTTTTTATCGATAAGGCAAGACGTTACTATAAAAAATGTATCATCCACCAGGACCGGCTCGTCGGGGCCATCCTGGTCGGCGACAAAGAAGAGTTTCGGGAGTTCCGGGAATGGATCATCGCCGGAACCGAGCTCAGTGACAAACGGATCAACCTGCTCCGCAGCGGTACAAAGGCCGAACCGGTGCTTGGGCGCCTGGTCTGCAGCTGTAACAATGTAGGAAGCGGAAATTTGATAAAAAAGATAGAAGAAGGATTTACCGATGTCGCAGCGCTTTCTGCCGCCACTGGAGCCGGAGCGGGATGCGGAAGCTGCCGGCCGGAAATAAAAAAAATACTGGAAGAATGTTCCGCAAAAATCACATCGTAAAGATCAATCTCCCCGGCGGCATCATCGCGGCCGGCGACCTCTACACCATCGTAGAGGCGGCGGAACGGGCGAAGGTCCCCGACATGCAGTTCGGCGCCCGTCAGCAGCTGTATTGCAAGGTAGCCGACCGCTATGGTTCAGTCTTTTTCCGGGAGCTGGAACAGGCCGGGATCTTTTTCGAGACGGAGAAGGAGACCCACCCCAATATCATCAGCTCCTATGTGACCGAATCCGTCTTCGGAAAGTCCCAATGGATTAGCGAGGGCCTGTATAAAGATATCCTGGCTGGCTTTGATTTCCGCCCCAGGCTAAAGATCAACCTCGTGGAGAGCAGCCAGTCCCTGATCCCCTTCTTTACCGGTCATCTCAATTTTGTCAGCTCGGCAGTGAACAATCACTGGCACCTCTATGTCCGCCGGCCCGGAACCAACGATATGTATGGCTGGAAGACAGGAGTCTATTCTCCGGATATCTCCCGGCTTAGCCGACTGATCGAACAACACCTGCTGTCGTCAATGGCCGAACCGGATGCGGCTGACCATGCTGGTGGAGCTAGTCATCCGGATGCGGCTAATCATCCTGGTGCGGCAGGCCATCTTGTTGCAAATACCCCTCACCGTGACTGCGGCGTCAATTGGGGCGAGCTGCTTTTCGCCGCTGTACGATCCAGGGGACTCATCCCCGACGGGCCAATCCTGCCGACACTGCAGCTGCCGTCTTTCAACGTACCCTATTACGAAGGATTTAACCGTTATGGCAATAAGAGCTGGCTGGGTATCTATCGCCGCGAAGAATTATTCCCCCTGCCTTTTCTGAAGACCGTCTCTTTGATCTGTCTGCAAACCAAAATAGGCCAGCTTTATACTACGCCCTGGAAATCCCTGCTTATAAAAGACATCGAAGAGCCGGATCTGCCCCTCTGGGAGTTTGCTCTCGGTAAGTTCCGAATGAATATCCGTCATGCATCGGGCGAGCTCAACTGGCAGATGGAAGACTTTTGCCCCGAAGGCCTTCGGTTAAAGCGTTATCTCGTCAGGTTACTGGACCAGGATGACATCCGCACGGAAGGTCTGACCTTTTCGATCAAGACCCGCAGGGGCTCGGGACTGTCGGGATCGGTCATCATCCGCAAACAGGAGGTCATCCGGCCCGGACAGCTGAAATTATTAGACCGTTATGAGATCTGGCATACGGCCGGGTTTAATCCACATTCCAAAGACTACATCCTGTTCCGGAAAGATCTTGAAAAAGAGAATATATTCCCTTACCTGGTATCTTTGTGTAAGGAGTTCTACCAGCTGCAGAACCAGCAGGACCCCATCGTTACACCGGCGGCAAATGCCACCGTGGCAGAAAAGGTAGTATACAGCTGCCGCCATTGTCTGACCCAGTACGATCAGCAATATGGTGATCCGGAGAGTGGGATCAGGCCCGGCACCAGCTTTGAACAGGTTTCACCGGACTACAGCTGCCCGCTCTGCGGAGGGCCTAAAGCTGATTTCCGCAGGCTGGAAAAATCCACGGCAATTCACTGACGACTATCGTACCTTTGAAGATAACAATATGGACGTCATCGCCGATAAATATGGAAGAACATTCAGTACCCTGCGGGTTAGCCTGTTGCACCACTGTAACCTGGGCTGCGTATATTGCGTCGCAGGGGAGGGGGAGCTGAAGCAGGCCAACGTCTCGGGTAAAGGAGATTCACTGTCCGCAGAACACCTGCTGGCGATGATCGGCCGGCTTCATACCCGGCTGCAACTGCACACTATCCGGCTGACCGGGGGAGAACCGCTGCTTTACCCCGGGCTGGTTCAGCTTATTAAAGGGATAAAGGTGTTGGGTGAGTCTGATAATGGGGCCGGCTCCAGACAGGCACCTCATATCAAACTGACGACGAACGGTTTTTTACTGGAAAGGCTGGCTCTGCCCCTGAAAGAGGCCGGTCTTCAGTCGATCAATGTCTCTTTGGACGCCGTAGAAGAAGAAGCCTTCTTCCGGATGAGCAGACGCCATTCGGCTGACCGGATCATCCGGGGTATAGATGCGGCCCTGGCCGCGGGACTTGCCGTCAAGATGAATGCCGTGATCATGAAGGGGATCAATGATTCCCAGGTGTTGCCCCTTGCAGAGTTGGCGGCGTCGCGTGGGATCAGGATCCGGTTTCTCGAAATAATGGCGATGGGGCATCTGTTTGACCACGCAGACCGTTATCTGATGACACAGGATGAGATCCTTGCTATTCTTTCGCAACGATATACCCTGACCCCACTGGACCGGACGGCCTCGGCTACCGCCCGGTACTGGAAAACGGAAGAAGGACAGGTCGTCGGGATCATCGCCAACGAAAGTCAGCCATTTTGCCGCGACTGCAACCGGCTTCGGCTGGACAGCAGCGGTAATATCTATGGCTGTCTTAGCAGTAATCATCCGATCCGGCTCTCGCTCGGAGAGAACGAAGAAGAGTGGGGGGCGAAGCTGCAGTCGGCAATGGAGCAGAAGCAATCCCTGCGATTTACCGGCAGCGATCTGAGCATGTTACATATAGGTGGCTAAAAGGATCAATAAAAATACAAAGCATGAAAATTCACGTCTACGCAAAGCTGAAAGACTATTTTCAGCCGGAGTTCGAGCTCCTGGAAACGATAGGCAATACCGATGAGCTGAGAGCCGTGCTGGTGAAGATGAATGGAGGCGCCGACGAATTGCTGTCTTCCTGTCGTTTTGCAGTGGAAGAGGGTTTTATTGACAAGGATTTTAAATTGAAAGCACATGACACAGTCGTCATCATACCCCCCAGCAGCGGAGGTTAGTCATATCTCCGCCGAACCGCTGGATCTCGTTGGCCTGCTGGCAGGCGCCCATCATCCCGGTGCAGGGGCCGTCGTCCTCTTCAGCGGGGAAGTTCGCAACAGCAACAAGGGGCTTGCCGTAGATTTTCTCGAGTACGAAGCCTATATCCCCCTTGCTACACAGCTCATAAAAGAGATACTGGAGGAAGCCCGCGGGAAATGGCAGCTTCATATCGCCATCGCGCAGCACCGCGTCGGCAAAGTCGCCGTAGGGGATACCGCTGTCATTGTGATCACGGCTTCGGCCCATCGCAGTGAAGCCTATGCCGCGAACCGGTATATCATCGATCGGATCAAACATGAAGCCCCTATCTGGAAATGCGAGCATTATGCAGATGGCTCGCAGGAATGGGGCAACAATTGTAATTGTCATTCCGTTACCGGAGATGTCAGCAAACATATTTACGAGACTCAATAGATCGCAGGATCCATCTGACCTATAAAAGACATAGTGACCTGATGAAACCCATTATAACCATCGAATACTGCCCGCAATGCGGCTGGATGCTCCGGGCCGCTTATATGGCGCAGGAGCTGCTTACCACTTTCACCGGCGACATCCATTCCGTAAGTCTCCAACCCGCGACGCTTGCCGGCACCTATCTCATTTCCATAGACGGCGAATTACTCTTCGACCGCCGTCGCGAAGGCCGTTTCCCCGAGATCAAAGAGCTTAAGCAGCTGGTCCGGGACAAGGTCAGCCCACAGAAGAGTCTCGGGCATTCCGATAGACAACAGCCGGATAGAGAACGGACGGATAGACAGCAGCCGGATAGACAGCAGCCGGATGGAGAACAGGCGGATTACCAACAGCAGGATAAACAACAGCCGAATGGATAAGCTTCTTGGTCTTGTGCTTTGCGGCGGCGAAAGCCGGCGCATGGGTAGTGACAAGGGACTGCTGTTGAAAGACGGTATCCCATGGGCCTTGCACATGGGAGAGAAATTGAGCCCCTGGAAGATGCCTGTATTTTATTCCATCAACAAGACACAGCAGACAGCCTATAAGGCGATCCTGCCTTCACGACACCTGGTCGTAGATATGCTGGATCTTCCGGGGCCGCTGAATGGCTTGTTCAGCCTGCACCAGCGCCTTCCCAAAATGGATATCCTGCTGCTGGCCTGTGACATGATCGACCTGGATACAGCAACCATCGATAAAGTGATCGGGGCGTATAAAGAGAACGGCCCATTTGATCACTACGCATACCAGGAAGACGGGTTCTTTCAGCCATTTTGCGGCATTTATACCGCCACGGGATTGGCCGCAGCGTTTGATATTTACCGGGATAAGCTCGCTACAGACCATCGCCTCCAGACCCTTTTCAGACAAGGGCGCACGAGGTCCCTGACCATCGACAGGACGGAAGCCTTCAGGAATTACAATACGTTATAATAAAAAACCGCGACTGAAGCCGCGGTTTTTTTAATATTCTGATTTCACAATATCAATTCAGCTTCTTCTGTAAATTCTGGTCGATGGCGTCCAGGAACTCTTCCGTATACAGGAAGTGTTTGCCGTGCTCCACCTTGTTTCCATGTACGCAAACAGCCAGGTCCTTGGTCATTTTGCCGCTCTCAACTGTTTCGATACACACCGCTTCCAGGGCATTGGCAAAGTCGATGAGATCCTTATTGCCATCCAGCTTGCCCCGGAATGCAAGACCACGGGTCCATGCAAAGATGCTGGCTATGGGATTAGTGGACGTAGGCTTGCCGGCCTGGTGATCGCGATAGTGACGCGTTACCGTACCATGTGCTGCTTCCGCTTCCATGATCTTTCCATCAGGGGTGATCAGCACGGAGGTCATGAGACCTAATGAACCAAAACCC
>DATJJA010000227.1:0-9110 GCA_035492595.1 Puia sp. | reverse complement strand
TATCCCATATACCTTGTAGAGATGATCCTTGTTTTGCTGAAAATCGTCATACGAGAATTCCAGGTAGACTGTCAGGAAAAGCAGGATGCAACAGGCAAAGGCCACTGTCAGGCCAAGGATGTTGACGGTTGCATTGAGCTTGTTCTTCTTCAGGTTCCGCCAGGCGGTAAGAAAATAGTTGCGTATCATTTTGTTGTTGTCCTCCGACGCCTTTCGTAGCAAAGGGTCGACCATATGTTGGACACAATGACTGTCAACTATTTATAATTGGCAAATCGCGCAAAACTGTACGCTTTCAATACACTTGCTGTCCCATTTTAATGCGCCTCCAATTCGATCTTCGGAGCCGGCGGAGCGCCGGCCTCAGCTGCCTTTTTCTTCCGGATGGTGATGATCACCAACGGGATACAACAGGCATTCAGGAGAAATAAAAGCAGGAACGCATCCATATAACTTAGCAGATAGGTCTGCCGCACTACCGTAGCCTCCAGCGCAGCCAGCGCCTGACGGGAAGCCTGCCAGGCCGTTGCGCCCGCAGAGATAAAACGATTGGTGGCAAAGTTCAGCCTTTCCTGGGTAGACGGATCAGTGGCGCCGATATGTGAGACGAGGATGGTCCGATTGTAAGCCACCCGGTGCGCGATATAGGTATTGATAAGGGCGATGCCAAATGAGCCTCCCATCTGCCGCATCATGTTGTTGAGCGCAGCCCCCTGGGGAATATCCTTTGGAGCCAGCTCAGAGACGGCCAGCGCGGTAAGCGGTACGATCAGCAGGGCGGCGCCAAGGGCACGGAAGACCAGCGGAAGGGCAAAATTACCGGTCCCGGAAGACAGGTTGGACTGGGACATCCAGAAATTAAAGATGGCCGTCAGCCCAAACCCAAGAATGACGAGGTACTGGGGGCGAACCCCCTTTTGCATCATTTTACCCAGGAAGGGAGAGATCGCCGCTCCGAGCAGCACTCCCGGCATGATCATCAGACCCGTCTGATAAGCCGTATAACCAAGGATACGCTGTGCGAACAGGGGGAAAACATAAATTGCGCTGAACAGCCCGAATCCAAGGACAAAGGTCATTATCGCCGAGATCGAAAGCGTAACGCTCCTCAACACCCGAAGATTCACAACAGGGAATTTTGTCCGCAGCTCCCACCAGACGAATAGGGTCAGACTCAAAGCAGAAATAACGGATAGAACGATAATGTAGGTCGCCGAAAACCAGTCGTCGGTCTCCCCTCTTTCCAGCACTACCTGGAGAGAGCCTATCCCTGCACTCAGCAATGCTATCCCCAGCCAGTCGATAGGTCTTCCATCCCGGGAACGCTGGGTGGGGCGCAGATAACGGATACACAACACCATCGCCAGAAGGCCGATCGGGACATTGACAAAAAAGATCCAGGGCCAGGAGGCATTGTCGACGATATAACCGCCCATGACAGGCCCTATCGAAGGACCGATAATGACCCCAAGGGCAAAGATGCCGCTGGCCAGGGCGCGGTCTTTCGGAGGAAATGTTTCAAAGAGGATAGCC
The DNA here is from genome assembly GCA_035492595.1 of Puia sp. Taxonomy (GTDB): domain Bacteria; phylum Bacteroidota; class Bacteroidia; order Chitinophagales; family Chitinophagaceae; genus Puia. The sequence goes on along the minus strand of DATJJA010000227.1, from coordinate 7,577 downwards.
TGTGAAGTAGACAGCAATGCGCCGCCGCCAAGTCCCTGAAGAAAACGGAAGGCAACCAGCTCCCAGAGGTTATTGGATAATCCACAGAGCGCAGATGCGGCCGTGAACAGGACGATCGATCCTATATAATATTGTTTCCGGCCGATCTTCTCCGCCAGAAAGCTGGTCATCGGAATGACGATGACATTCGCAATAGCATAGGATGTGATGACCCAGGCCGTATCCTCCAGCGAAGCTGCCAGGTTGCCACTCATCGTATTGATCGACACATTCACGATAGTGGTGTCGATAAGCTCTATTATAGCCGAGATAATGACAGTGATCGTAATGATCCACTTTCTAAAGCCAGTCTCCATGATCGGACAAAGGAAATATCTTTATTGGAGTATAAATTGTCCAATTGGCTAAAAAAAATGTCGGATCGGGCGGAAACCGCAACGCAGACCAACGACTCCCGGCATAGAATGCCGCAGCGGGCACAGCCGCAGCCCGCAGTGGATCAGACTTCCGAGATCTGCTCCGGCGTCAGTTCGAGCTGGAACTTCTTGGGCTTGACATGATAGGCTCTTTCAAATAATCGCGAAAAATGCCCGATATTGGTAAATCCCAGTTCATATCCTACTTCTTTTACGGTATGTTTGTTTGCGGCCAGCAGTTGACGAGCCTTCTCCAATCGGGTATTCTGAAAGTACTGATAGATGCTGACGCCAAATATTTCGCGGAACGATTGCTTTAGCTGGGATTCGCTCATCAGGATGCTGCGGGCAAGACTGGCGATGGTGGGCGGCGCCGAAAGATCCCGCACCAGCAGCGAACGGGCCTGGAAGACCCTGGCGATAAGCTCCGGATCGTCATTCTTATTGGGGCCGATAGTCCTTTTATTCAATTGCTCCATCAGCAGATAGATCAGCTGCATCACCCGGACATGATAAAAAAATCGCTGCAGAGCTTTGGCGGCAGGCGGCAGTTTCAGTTCCCCCAGCAGGCTGCGCATTGCCTCCGATAATTGTTCGTGAATAAAAAAGGACTGGCCCTGCTGAAGCAGCTCGTTCAGATATGCCCGGTGATCATCCCCCAGCAACGATTCCAGGCACTTACGCTTGATCCGCAGACAAACCACATTACGCTGCGTATGTGCCGGGAATTGCAGCGTGGCGGTGATGGCATGGGTATAGATATTCACGCCCTGATCATAGATCACCTCAAGCCCTTCGATGTAGGCTTTCTCCGGAACTCCCATGTCGTAAAAGACGATGTGAATCCAATCGAAAGGGTCCCCCGTTGCCTCCTTTATCACCTGGAGAGGCACGTCGAGCCTATAGAACTGGAAATTAGCATGAAGTTGGCCGTCTATGTCCAGGGCCGCCAGCGTGCCTTCACCAATAGAAGCCGGTACCCTGCCCTGAGAAAAACCCTCTCTGAAACCAAGAATATCTTCAAACAACTGCAATTCGGGATCGCGGCTGTCTGAACCGGTTTGATTCAGTGCTCCCGAGTCAACTTTATAACGTATGCGCATATTGATCACTTTTTGTGGAAAACTGACGCCCCCGGACTGCTTAACAAAATTAGCGCGATATCGTTTAAACTTGTATTTTTACCCTGATTCCAGGGATATTCTCTACTTTCCCCGGTTTTTTTGACTCACAGCAGCCCCTCGATCGGGGCTTATTCCGTAACCTTTTTCTCGATCCGCCTGTCAGGGATAAACCACATCAGCGCCACCATTACGTAGATAGAGAAAGCCAGCCAGGGGTTGATAAAGGCAAGGCCGACAGCTATGGCATAGACGATGACCGATACCTTACCCTTCCAGTCATTGCCCAATGCGGTTGCCAGCGGTGAGTCCGCTCCAGCCTCTTTTATCAGCAGCCAGCACAGGATGGTATAGGCAGTGCCATTAATAATGAGCAGGAGACCATAAACGATGACAGGCCAGCGGGAGAAATGATTCTCCCCCATCCAGGCCGTCGCAAAAGGGATCAGCGAAAGCCAGAACAACAAATTGAGATTGCTCCAGAGGATCGCGCCGTTGATCCTTTCCGTCGCATAGATCATATGATGATGGTTGTTCCAGTAAATGCCGACATACACGAAACTCAGGACATAGCTCATGAATTTAGGCAGCAAAGGCAGGAGATCATCGATATTGTCCCCGTGCGGAATATGCAGCTCCAGAACCATTATCGTAATAATGATGGCAAAGACACCATCGCTGAATGCCTCCAATCTTCCTTTCTTCATTTAGCAAAATTTAGCCGCTAAGATAAGTATGTCCTGTTATTCCAGTTCCAGCCCCCAGTCGATGCCCTTCAGCGTCGCCGGTACGCCGTCGGTGATCCAGCGGGCAGGTTCCTCTCCTTTCAGGTAGTATCCGAAATATTGGGACAGACGCATGGACCAGTCTTTCCGGTTTCGTCTTTCTCCCAGGCCATGATCTTCTCCGTTATATTGCATCAACCATACTTTTTTCCCGAGACGGCGAAGAGCGGAAAAATATTCGATCCCCTGGTACCAGGGTACCGCCCCGTCGGCATCATTATGCATCATCAGCAAGGGCGTGGTTATTTTATCGGCCCTGAAAAGCGGCGAGTTTTTGATATAAAGGTCAGGACGCTGCCACAGGGTGGACCCGATACGGCTTTGAGATCTCTCGTACTGAAACTGGCGGCTGATGCCCGCCGACCAACGGATCCCTCCATAGGCGCTGGTCATATTGGCCACCGGGGCGCCGGCTTCCGCAGCAGCAAACAGATTCGTGCGCGTGATCAGATAGGCTACCTGGTAGCCGCCCCAGCTGTGTCCCTGTATGCCGATCTTCGTAGTGTCCACCCATTTAAAACGCGACAGGTAACGCACCGCGGAGATCACCGAATTATAGGCATCTTCACCGGGCTGGCCCGTCTTGTAGAAGATGTCCGGATCAAAGACCAGGTATCCGTTGCTGACAAAATAAGGGACATTGATGGAGGCCCTTACCGGCTGAGGCGCTATATACTGGTAACGCGTTTCGGCATCCCGTTCATAGAAATAAAAGATGATCGGATACTTTTTGGTGCTGTCGAAGTTTTCCGGCTTGTACAGCAGCCCTTCACTCATTTTGCCATCGAACATCTTCCAGTGATGGAGCTCGACGGTGAGCCAGTTGTATCCGGCCTGCTGCGGATTGATATGACTGAAGGGACGGGCCTTTTCAAGGTCAGCAACAGAATTGGTATCGATCGGCCCGGTTGAATAAATGTCATTGGACTTATCATAGCTCCCTTTCAAATAAGCAAGCGACCAATTGTTTTTTGCTTTGGTAAAACCGCTGTAGCTAACCGCACCCATCGCGGTCCTCCCGGTATCAAAATTCGTCCCCATCCGGTAAAGCCTTAAACCCGCTGACATATCCGTCCGGTCGAACAAACGGAACAGCACCAGCTGATCGGCCCTGATCGGATCATCCGAACCGAAGTCACGCTCCTCCCGGCGGGAACGCGTATCCTCTCCCAGGTCGACATGACGGAACGTCAATTTGTGCCGGCGGCCATATCCCCTCGTCAGATTCACAGGAGCCGCAGCACCAGCGGGATCGCATTGCCAGATATCATACCGGTCATAGAGATATACAAACCGATCGCCCTCCTGCCAACCCATGGTGCCATGCGGCGGCGGATCATCGGGATGATCGTCCAGTTCGTCATACAAAGGGACTTTTATACCGGTAGTGATATTGCGGGTCCTGCCGCTGGCGATCTCATACGTGTACCAGTTCCTTCCCTTCCAGTCATACCAGAAGATGAATTTCCCTTCCGGCGAGAAGGAAGCCTCCCCTCTTACTTTCTCCTGTACCAGCCGTCGCGAACCATCCAACAGATCGATCAGATAGATATCCTGCAGATTACTTTGTTCCCACTGCTGCTGGATACGATAGTTTTTGGAGCTCATGCCAAGGGCCCAGCGCCCATCGCCTTCACGGGAAGGTATAACCGATTCACAGCTACCATCGGCAAGAGGTGTGAGCCCGCCACCCTTTGCCGGCAACACCGCCAGGTAACTGCGTTTCAGCTCGCCATTCAATTGCACCAGTTGCTGCGGAGAAAGATAGTCATCCTTATAGGTCCAGACATCCAGCCGGGCCGTCTCGAAATCCACCAGGTTGGTATCCTTTGGCGGCCTGATAGGAGCCAGACCCAGGAAGAGGCGATCGCCATCCTTGCTGAAATAATTGACAAAGTCCGGGCTGACAGTCATTTGCTCGGAACGTCCTGCCTTGTCCCGCCCCGCGCCGCTGCTGACATACAATGGCATCGGCGGGAAATGGAATCCGCCGCCATGGCTGCCGGAACCACCGGCGCCGGTATTGCTGCCCATGCCGGCAGCCACGGCAGTATTGATAATATTACGGTCGGCCCGCATGACAGCGCTGTCCATACCCGGAGTATAATACCAAAGCCGATAGAACTTGACCAGCGCCTTCGTAGCACTGTCCCTTTCCGCAACAAAGGCCAGCTGACCGCCCGCTTCATCAAGAGCATAATTGCGGGCATCATGGAACTGCCTCAGAACGGTATCCACTTTACTGTTGCTGGTATTGATCCAAAGGACCAGCGCTTTGGAAGTCGAGTCCCCATTACGGCTGGTCGTTTCTATGATAAGGGTATTGCCTTTTTTGCTAAGCTGATATTCGCTGGCAAGCGCAAACCTCGTCTCATTTCCTGCCTCGAGGTTCCGAAGCACCAGGTCCGTTCCCTCCTCCGTCGTTTCGGCCGGACGCGCCCCTCCCCCTCTTCTGCCTCCCCGTGCCGGCTGCTTCTCAGCCGTACTATCGGATTGCTTTTTTGCCGTACTGTCGCCCGCTGGTTTTTCCAGCAGATAGGCCAGCCAGGCTCCTTCTTTTTCAGGCACACGGAAAGATTTTACCCGGGGGACCTTTGTGAGTATATCCGTCCCCAGCCGGATCCAGGCCAGTGTATCTTTGGGAGAAGCTTCAGGGGTCTTTTTATGTATACGCGCATCCCGGATATCCTTGTAAAAAGGTTTGATATGAAAGACGAGCCAACGGCTATCCGCTGTAATGGACGCCACCGCCCCCCTGGGTATTTCTTTTGCATAATCATTCGCTGTTGCCCGGATGATAAGACGCCCGTCCCCCTCCTGGGGAACGATCGTATATACCAGGTACTTTCCATCCGGAGACAGCAGTTTTTCACCGATGCTTTCCCAGTGATCGTAGACAGAAGGATCAAGTGGTTTTTTTTGACCAAAGGAAACTAGGGTCGGTAAAAGAACAATGAGCAGCAAAATGACGCGGCTAAAAAAAGGTTTTCTCATGAACATTCGTTTGGTACCAACGAATTTAAAATAAACAAAACAAACTCCACGAACAATTTCCGGCATACCGCGTTGAAAAGTCAAACAGTCAAAAACATTTTATCATATGAGTACAAAGATCAGCTTCAAGAAAGACTTTACACTGGGCGACGATCTTACCGTTCGCCGCATGGGTTATGGCGCTATGCGTATTACCGGCGAAGGCATCTGGGGACCGCCAAAAGACCGCGCCGGAGCCATCAAGGTCCTGCAACGGGCTGTTGAGCTGGGTGTTAATTTCATCGACACGGCAGACAGCTATGGCCCGAATGTTTCCGAAGAGCTTATAGCTGAAGCCCTCTACCCCTATCCCCCAGGACTGGTCATCGCGACCAAGGGAGGATTTCTTCGCAGTGGCCCGAATCAATGGACCATCAATTCCCGCCCCGACCACCTGAAGGAGGCTCTTGAAGGAAGCCTTGCCCGGCTGAAGGTAGACCAGATCGACCTCTATCAGCTCCACCGGATCGACCCAAATGTGCCCTTCGAAGAGACACTCGAATTCCTCCAGGAGATCCAGGAAGAAGGACTGGTCAAACATATCGGGCTTTCAGAGGTCAGCGTGGAAGACATCGAAAAAGCAGAAGAATATGTTGACATCGTTTCTGTTCAGAATAAGTACAGTCATGACTACCGCAAATGGGAATCCGTCCTGGAATATTGCGAAGAGACCGGAATGGCCTTTATCCCCTGGAATCCGATCAATGCCGGCAATATGAGCAATATGAAGAAGGTGGAGGCGGTCGCGGCAAAGGTCGGCGCTACGACCCAGCAATTGGCCCTCGCCTGGCTGCTTTATCATTCGCCGAATAACCTGCTGATCCCCGGCACGTCTAGTGTGAAACACCTGGAGGAGAACCTGGCGGCAGAAAATATCGAACTGACAGAAGACCTGCTCGAAGAGCTCGAAGGCTAATGATCAGAAAAGCTGCGGTCATCGCTGCAGCTTTTCTTCCAGTATTTTCTTTAGATACGGCTCGATTGCCACAGGCTTCGTTACCGGACTCCACCTTTTTAAAGGCTTCCCGTCAGCGCTCACCAAAAATTTGGTAAAATTCCATTTGATCCGGCGGCCAAACCATCCCCCTAATTTGCTTTTCAAAAACTTAAACACGGGATGCATCGCCGCCCCATTCACATCGATCTTTTCAAACAGTGGAAAGGTGACCCCAAAGTTGATCTTGCAGGTTTGTTCCATCGTATCATTGGCTTCAGGCTCCTGCCCGCCGAACTGGTTACAGGGAAAACCAAGAACGATAAAACCCTTGTCCTTATATTTCTGATATAAAGACTCCAGCCCCTCCAATTGCGGAGTGAACCCGCATCTGGTTGCTGTATTGACGATGAGCAGGGTCTTTCCTTTAAAATCGGCCATAGGGACCGGCTGCCCCTGCGGATTGTTGGCAACTAACTGATAAAGCTCGCTTGACATAGAAGGTAAAAATAAACAAAACCCCGGTGGCGCCGGGGTTTCAATATAAAACTGGTATGCAATCGCTAGACGTTACAAGCAGAAACTGCTTCATGTTAAAGGTATAGCATTTAATTGCAATTGCGTTGCGGCTCAAAAAAATTCTTTTGGACAGCAGAGCCTGCCTTTTGCATCTGGTTTTCTATAACAATGCATAAAAACGATTTAGCTTTTGCCATCTTTTTCTTAAAGATCGAACCCCGACAATATACAACCGGAGGCTTCTAAAAGCCTGTCGCAATTCAAAGGAACCGTCAGGCTTTCTTATACATTCATTTTTTATGTAATGTATTTAATTTATTTTTCAATCTTGCAGCCCGCCATAGAAACCTGGCAAAAACCTACTCCGATCTAAGACTTTTTACCGGGGACATCCTCGCCGCTTTTAATGCCTGGAAACATACCGTCAGCAGGGCGATGCCAACAGCAAGACAGCCGGCGATGACAAACAGCCACCAGTGTATCGGCACGCGATAGGAGAAATCCTCCAGCCAGCGGTTCATCGCGAACCAGGCCAGCGGCGAGGCAATCAGAATGGCGATCATCACGAGCCGGATAAAATCCTTTGACAAAAGAGCGGTTATCCCAGTCAGTGAGCAGCCCAATACTTTTCGTATGCCGATCTCCCTTATCCTTTGCTCCGCGCTGAAAGCCGCCAGTCCAAACAAACCCAGACAGGCAATAATGATCGTAAACAGGGTAAACAGACCGATGATCCGCGCCATCCGGTATTCCTGCTCATAGGTACGCT
>DATJJA010000226.1:0-32861 GCA_035492595.1 Puia sp. | reverse complement strand
AGTATATAATTGAATAACTTGTCCATTTTTTTTCACTTTATAGATTAAAAAGAAACATTCAGACCCAGCAGGAATGTACGGGTCTTGGGATAAAAATTATTATAGTCGACTCCCGGTGCGACACCTCCCTGGTTGATCTCGGGGTCGATGCCCTTATACCCCGTAATGACAAAGAGGTTGTTCACCGTTGCATAAGCCCTGATGGTTTTCACAAATGGCGTTATTCCCTTGAAATTATATCCCAGCGTAGCATTATCCAGCCTGAGATAGCTGCCGCTTTCGATATACCTGTCGGAATAAAGGAAGACATTCTTGTCATTGATCGACTCGTTTGCCGCATCCTTCAGTATATTGGTGGTATTGGCCCCGCGGGTATTGAACAGCTGGCTGCGGGTGACATTGAAGATCTTATTGCCATATACTCCCCTGATAAAGACATTCAGGTCCCAGCGCTGATAACGGAAAGTATTGCTCCAGCCATAGATCAGCTTTGGCTGCGCATTGCCGGTATAGTGGTAGTCGATACCGGCCATGGTGGCGGTAGTGTCCGGCTTACCAGCGGGATTGGTGTACTGCGACACCCCGTTTGGCGACTTGCCGCGATATTGCAGGGTAAGAAACTGTCCCAGCGGTTTGCCAGGCTGTAATACTTCCACGTGCACTCCGGATTGACCGGTCCCATCCGGCTCGGCCACAGGGATAGAGTCGATCGTGGGGAACAGGGGGTTGTTCAGACTGGTGATCTTATTGACGTTGTGTGAAGCGTTGAGTGTCGTGGTCCAGGTAAAGTCCCCACTGACGACCGGCGTAGCCGTCAGCGACAGCTCGATGCCCTTGTTGCTGACACCGCCGCCATTGGCATAGATGGACCTGTTGTAGATATCGAACGGATTGACCTGGTAGTTCAGGATCATCTGTGTCGTAGTCTTATCGTACACATCTACCGATCCATTAAGCCTTCCTCTCAGCATGGAAAAGTCTATCCCGATATCCGTCGTGGCCGTCTTTTCCCATTGCAGGTCCGGGTTGGCTGCCTGTATCGGACCATAGGCATTTATCTGGCTGCCATTGGAATAGAACGTCCCCAGCAATCCCGAAAAGCTTTGTGCGGTATACGCGCTGAAACCGAAGGCATTCCCGACCACTCCATAACCGCCCCTGACCTTCAGATCGTCAAACAGCGTCTGGCCTTTCATGAATTCTTCCTTGCTGATCCGCCAGCCCGCGCTCACTGCCGGGAAATACCCCCATTGATGATTGGCGCCGAATACCGAGCTGCCATCTCTGCGCAAAGATCCCTGGAACAGGTATTTGTCCCTGAAGCTATAGTTGACACGCGCATAATCGGAGATGAACCTGGTCTCCTGGTAGAGACCGTCCGGACCAAAGGTCAGGTTGGGACCTCCGGTTACGGCATAAGGCGCGCTAAGCGCAAAATTATTATATCCGATATTGTCGACAGGGAAATTATAGGTCTCCGACTGGAACCCATTACCGTTCACGTTATCCTGCCAGGAATAGCCCAGCAAGGCCTTGATGGTATGATCCCCGAACTTGCGATCCCAGGTAACAAAGGTTTCCAGCAGCTTGTTCGTGGTCTCATAGTAGCTGCGGTAGGCCTGCCCGTTAGGTCCAAAGGTCTGCGCCGCACGGCCGCCGAGCCCCGGGTCAGGGTTATTATACATATTGTTGTAGTTGCTGGTGAAATAGGAATCATAATATTCACCATGCAGGATAGGATAATGCTGATAGGAAAGATTGACATCATAGGTCAGGCCAAAAGGAAGCTTGACTTCAGTGTTGAAGCTTCCGACAAGATTGTTATTCTTGTCGTTCATCTGGCTGTTGTTCATCATCGCCACCGGGTTGTAATACCCTCCCGTTCCCTTGTTCTCAAAATAAGTGCCGTCTGGATTCCTGACCGGGGACACGGGCAGATAATGCGCGGCCTGTAACAGGATCACGCCAAGGTAAGGGACCTGGTTCGCATTTGAGTTGGAATTGGTGACGTTGAGGCTGAACTTCACCCTGTCATTGAAAGCATACTGGTCTATAGCCAGCCGGCCGATGACACGGGTCAGATCCGTGTTTTTTATGATCCCTTCTTTTTTTGCATAGTTGACGCTGGCGCTGTAGGTCGTATGTTCGCCGCCGCCGGAAAAAGAGATATTATGATTGGTAGACACCGCTGTTTTTCTTTCGATCTCCTTTTGCCAGTCCGTATTGGCGCCCTTGTCGTCCACGGGTGCAAAGGCCATATTGTTCCTGGCAAGCAAGGCTCTCAGCTCCGGGGCGTTCATTACTTCCACACGGCTGCTTACCTGCTCTGCGCCGACATATCCGTTGTACACCACCTGTACCTGTCCCTTTTTCCCTCTCTTGGTAGTGATCATGATAAGACCATTGGCTGCCCTGTTGCCATAGATGGCCGTCGCCGCGGCATCTTTTAGTACGTCTATGGTAGCGATATCGTCCGGCGCTACCAGGGAGATATCTGCTCCGGGCACTCCATCTATGACATAAAAAGGACCGGTGGGACTGTTGATGGAAGAGGCGCCGCGCAAAATGACGGCCGCCGGTTTGTTGGGGTCGCCGCTGGCCGTGATATTGAGGCCGGGGACCTTACCCTGCAGCAGTTGACCGACATCCGTAATGGCGCCTCTGTTGAGGTCTTCCGCCTTTACACTGCTGATCGAGCTGGACAGGTCTCTGCGGCTGGCCCGCGCATAACCGATCACCACCATATCCCCAAGGCTTTGCGACTCCGTATGAAGCACGATGCTGATCGATTCCCGTCCGGCCACCCGGACCTCCTGGCTTTGAAAGCCTACGGAACTGAAGACCAGCACGGCGTTCTCTTTTACTCCGGCGATATGGAACACGCCTTCCCCGTCCGTTGTGACGCCACCGGGGAGGCCTTTTACCATTACTGTGATCCCCGCCAGCGGCAGACCTTTCTCATCAGTGATCTTCCCTGTAACAGAGATGGCAGGAGGACCGGTTATTACCGGTTCCTCCTTTAGTCTGACGGCGATGGTCCTGTCGACAATGGTATAAGACAGGGGCTGATCTTTGAACAGCTCGGTAAGGGCCGAATCCAGGTCCTGGTTCTGCAGGCGCAGGGTGACCTTTTTGGCATATTGGAGGATATCCAGCTTATACCAGAATACATACCCTGTCTGTGACTTTATTTCCTGGAAGACCTTTTCCAGTGATTGCTGTCTCACGGAAAGATTGACTTTCTGGGAATAGCCCACTGCGCTAACCTGCAGGCAGGCAACCGTCAGTAGTACAATGGTCATTCTCATGATCAGGAATAGTTTACGTTTTGATAGCTCCCCGAATGGAGAGTTTTTTGCAGGACGATACAAATGCATAGATTTGCAGTGTTTGGGTTTTAAACATCGATAATCTTGTTGCTAACGGTTTCGGTATTAATCCCAGCATTCCCCGGGAGCGGTCTCAAGCGCTTCCGGTTTTTTTTGGGCATCACCTTCGGTATGACTGACTCTTAAGGCGCTTTATCCATAAAAAGATTGATTTTCCTTCCTTCCACGGTAAAATGTACGCCGCTGGCCTCCAATACCTTCAGGATCTTCGACGCATTCACATTCCGGTACATTTCCCCCTGGAACCGGTCCCGGGGCACGCCATTGACATACACGACCTCCACGTCATACCAGCGCGCCAGTTGACGCATCACCTCCCCGATCCCCGCATCTTTGAACCTGAACATCCCATCCTTCCAGGCAATAGCCTCCTCCGTATCTGCGGCCATTACGCGCAGCTCATCACTGCCGCTCAGTCTTGCCTGCTCACCGGGTCTCACCAGTACAGTATGGCCTCCCTTGCTGACCCGAACAAGTCCCTCCAGCAGCGTGGTTCGGATGGCAGGTTCTTCGTCATAGTCCATGATATTGAAATGGGTCCCCAGGACTTCTACCTGCAACGGCTCTGTTTCCAAAGCCCCACCCTTCAATACCTTCACCTTAAATGGTTTTTTGGCATCGGCGGCTATTTCAAAATAGGCTTCCCCTTTTAATTCCACTACCCTGTCCCCGCCGGTAAAGCTCGTGGGATAACGCAGAGATGTAGCTGCATTCAACCACACCCTGCTCCCATCCGGCAGTTGCAGCTGATACTGTCCCCCCCTGGGAGTGGTCAGCAAATTATAGCGTGCTTCTTCCTTTCGTCCATCGGGCTGATAGACCAGCTGTTGGTCCCTGCTTTTGACAAGCCGGGTTTTACCCTGTTGTCCCAGCACACCGTTCCGTGCGGCATCGAGATCGATGGTCGTACCATCGGCCAGCGTGAGAGTAGCTTTATTTGTACCGGGGGCCAGATCATGTGTTGTGGCCAGAAGAACAGCGGCAGCAGTTAATTTTACCTTTTGTTGCTGATACCATAGGAAACCTGTTCCCAAAACGAGCACAGCCGCCGCAGCCATCATCCATCTGCGATCAAACCGGCGCGACTTCATACTGCCACCACTCACATCATTTCCCCCATGCTCTTGCAGTATACTGGCTTGCAATACTTTTTGATAAAGGGGCTCCCAGTGCTCTTCCTGGTAGTCAACCGCTTCCGGCGTTTGTGCGATCAGCTTCTCCAGCACTGTTTGCAATTCGGTGGAGGTTTCTTCCTTTTCAAGATGAAGCAACAACTCCGCCAACTCACCTTTCGTGATGAGGTTGTCGAGGTATTGTTTCAGTAAGTAAGCCAAACGTTCCTTATGCATATCCTTACAAGACGGAAGAAAGAAGAAGCAGGACTATCTCTGTTCAAAAAAAGAAAAGAAGAAGGAAAGGAGCAATATTACCAATATGTAAACGAATACTTTTTAGTGCTTTGACCAGCTGATTCTTTACCGTACTGTGCGAGAGGTTGAGCTCACTCGCTATCTCAGGGATCCGCTTCAGCTCTTCCCTGCTCATGCGATAGATCCTGCGACAGGCCAGGGGCAGTCTCTCTACCGCCTCATGCACCTGTTTTTCGGTTTCGTGATAAAAGATGGTCTCTTCGGGAGAAGGTGACCCCACTTCCAGCAGCGGCCTGATAGAGGCGAACAGCTTCTCGTCCCGGGCCAGCCGACGCAAGTAGTTGACAGACTCGTTGGAAACGATCCGGATCAGGTAAGCCTTCGGGTCTTCAACAACTGCCAGCCTTTCCCGGTGCTGCCATAGTTTTAAGAACACCTCCTGCAAGACCTCTTCAGCAGCCTGGGAAGACCGCGTCAGCTTGAAGATGTATGGCTGCAGCATTTTATTGTAGTGATGGAACAATTGCCGGAAAGCTTCTTCATCTCCTTCTGCCAAAAGCAGGAAGAGAGCTTTTTCATCGTGCATAATTATATATTACTATTAAGCAGGAGCCTGACTATAGACTGTAATACGGGAGCCAAAAATAAATAAAAGGACGGCCGCAGGAACTGTCAGAACTACTGTTAATAATAAGATAACGCCAGCTAAATAGACTCGCGCGCGACCAGGTCGGCAACAAGTCTTATCGGCTCATTCTCAGGCGCAGCGCCCTCGCCAGAATGTTTTAACCGCTCGATCAAAGCCATCATCGCCCTTTGGCCTATCGCCTCTATCGGCTGCCGGATCACCGAGATCGTTGGAGTATATAAACGGAAGATATCGTTGTCATCAAAACAAAGAACGGCCAGCTGTTCAGGTATTTTTATCTTCAGCTTCTTTATGACCTCGATCCCCAGTACACCCAGGTAATTGGTCAGGAAGAAAACGGCATCTACCGTATCACCCGCTCCCGACAAAACAGCCTCGATCTCCTTCAAAGCCCCTTCCCTGCCGCTATTGTACGGTATTATCTTCACCTGCCGCCCTTCTTCTTTTATCTCATGCCGCTTCAGGACATCACAATATGCCTGGAGACGGTCCTTCATATGAGCCATTTCGGTTTCAATGGTCACCAGTGCAACTTTACGATAACCTTTTTCAATGAGGTATTCCATACCTCTCGTCACGCCTTCATAGTTGTCTACAAGGACAGCGGGTATCTCATCGTGTTGTGGAAAATACCGGTCGATCAGTACGACGGGTTTGTTCTCGGCCTGCAGCTTGCGGATGTCCTCCCCCAGATTCAGGGTCGGAGTAATGATGTATCCATCGACCTGTCGCTGGGATAACATGTTGATCAGGTCACGCGCCTTTTCTTCATCATTGTCAGTGCTGCAATACACAACTTTGTAATCGTACTTCTTGGCTTCGTCTTCAATGGTCTTAGCCAATGTCGCAAAAAAAGCGTTGGAGATATTCTCGACGATAAGCCCGATGGTTTTTGTCTTGCCGGTGCGTAACCCCCGGGCAAGCTGATTGGGACGATATCCCATCTCTCTGGCCACGTTCTCGACCTTGTCGATCACTTCACGGCTGATACGCATCTTCACTGCTTTATCATTCATTACAAACGACACCGTGGAAACAGAGACACCCGCTTTACGGGCGATATCACTGATGGAAACTTTCTTCATTTCTGTGTATTGGATGTGTATTGGAACATAAAGATAAGAACTAAATCGTTTTAGCCATGAAATCTTATTTCTTTTTCTTATCATTATGGAACCCAAAACCTGCTCATGAAGCCGAGCATACCCATATCACTGACTGCTAGTTTGCTATTTCTTTGCGCCCCTCCGTTCTCTGTCGGTGCCTTTCCGACCCCAGCCCCCGCCAGCCATCGTCCGACCATTGCCAGCCATCGTCCGGCCATTGCCTACCATCGTCCGGCCACTACCGGCCAGCTGCCGATGATCCGGCGTTTCCCTGATACCGTTTTCCCGGCCCCGAAAGCACTCCCCGTCCTTACTACGCTGGTATCCCTGTCTCCCCTTGCCATCCGCATCCTCAATGACTCCGGCCTACGCGACTATGCAAATATAGTCCTGGATTGGGAATTAAGGGCAAATGGATTGGTCCGGCAAAAAGGCAGCCTCGGCAACCTGCCTGTTCCACCCAACCGCCCGGCTATCATCCGCCTGCCCATTCGAATTCCTCTCACCACCAGCGAAGAGCTTGTCCTGAGTCTTCGTTATCGCTATCGGAATAAAAAGCCGGTTGCCGAACAACAACTGCTGCTCAAGCCCTGGAACGGCAGCCAGATCCCCATAAAACCTACCGGTGATCTGTCTTTTACCGACTCGAACAGCGTATTCACCATCCTGTCTCCGACAGCCCTGCTCCGGTTCGACAAACAGACAGGGTGGCTGCAATCCTATGAGATAAGGAACCGTCGTCTTGTCGAAGACAGCCCGGGACTTAGGTCCCGCTTCTGGCTGGAGCCCGAAGATCCGGGATACTCCGCTGACAGTGCGGCAGCCAGCTCATCCTGGAAAGAAGCCGGTCACGCTCCCCGCCTGCAGCTCTTTTCCACCAGCACAGGCAGCCAGCTCGTCATCGTCCGGGCAGAATATACCCTGCCGGAAACTTCCTGTCTCCTTCACCTTAGCTATACGATCAATGCTGCCGGCGAGATGCAGGTCGAACAATCGATGGATGCCGACAGTACAAAACAGGGTGAGCGCCTCCCCTGTTTCGGAATGTACTGGCTACTCCCGGCAGGTTTTGACTCGGTGGCCGTGTATGGGGGTGCGGTTACCCCTTTCCGCGAGATCAGCGCATATGCCGCCAGGACTTACTCCGGAGTCCGGTGGTGTACCATCACCGGCACCGACGGAAAAGGACTCCGGTTCACAGCAGACAGTACGCTGCTGACCATCAATACCCGTATCCGGTCAACCGATCCGCGCCTTACCATCGATAATCCTTCACAACCCTATCAGCTACCTTATGGGAATTATCGTTATACCTACAAAGTATCACCGGTATTACCGGATGAAAAAAAACAACCGTTAAATAAATGAGTATAGCGTACACATTAATTTTTTCTCACAAAAAATGCACGTTTTAATGGTAGTTCGATAAGTTTTTTCGTACCTTCATAAAACCAGTGTCTCACTCACGTGATCCGATCCCCTGTCGAAGATTAGCTTGCATAAGAAGATGTGTTAGAAACCCAATTTATCACCGTTAACACCTCATCAGATGAAGCCCAATGTCATCCAGGTAATCGCCCCCTCTGTCGTCGTCAGTTCGCCACTGACCGCTTTGCCAACCGCCAAAATTGTCAGACACCCCCGCTCTAAGAAAGGAAAAGAAGAGCAGGCCGTTTTGCCGCCTCCCCCTGATGAAGAAGTTGTCCGCCGCCTTAACGCTATGGCCAAACAATTTCCCTTCTGCATCTTGCACAGGAATAACAGTCATAGCCGCTTGTTGTAGATTTTACTGTCCTGCCCCAGCGCCATTACGGCGCCACTTGAAACACCCTCACTTCGATCATCGCCTGCCACCGCCAGGGAACGCTGCTCCTCCCCATTAACTTTTTTATGCAACCGATCTCATTTACGCTTTCGCCACTACTATCCTGCCATCACTAAGCTTGCTCCGGTAAGACCTTGGAATTTAAAATGACTTCCAGCCGGCATCCTTTGCCAGGCGCCGAGTCGATCTCGACCTTGCCATTATAGAGCTCGGCACGGCTGATAATATTGGAAAGCCCCACACCTTTCCGACGCATCCGGGGATCAAAACCTTTCCCGTCATCCGTCACCCGGAGCCTTATCTGCTCTTTTATCTTATTCAGCTCCAGTACTACCGTCGAAGCATGAGCATGTTTCAAAATATTGTTCAGCTGTTCCTGGATGATCCGGTAGATGTTGATCTTCTGTTCCGGCTGCAATGACTGCTCATCCACCCCCGATATGATCAGCCGTATCTTCATCTTCTTGACCATTTGAATACTTCTTATCAACTCCTTTATCGACTGGACCAATCCCAGATCATTCAGACTCGGAGTGATCAGCTCCCTGGAAAGCTTGCGGATCTCCTCTATAGCCATCGAAATATTCTTCCTGCTTTTGGCCAGCAGCTCAAATCTTGGCTCACGCTCCTCTATGGCGACATCCAGGTATAACTTGGACGTAGCCAGTATCTGGTTGATGTTATCATGCAGCTCCTGCCCCAGCTCAAACCGCTCCCTTTCCTGGGCGCCCAGCACTACCTCGGTGATCTGTTGCTGCTTGAGCTTATGCTGCAATGCCAGCTCTTTCTCCAGCCTGATCCGCTCCGTCACATCATTGATGATCACCTGCATACACATTTTCCCAAAGTAATCGATCAGGTGAGACGTGATCTCCACGATCATCACATCCCCGGACTTCTTGTGATGATGCCATAACTTCCTGTTCCCCGCCTGCAGGTCTGTCGCGGTTTTCAGGTATTCCATAAAATCCTCGGCTTCGCCCGGTGAATGGATATCCCGCATCGTGAGCTGATTGAATTCTTTCTTATCAAACCCATATTTCTCCAGCGCCGCATCGTTCACCTCTACGATCTGCAGGGAGTCCAGGTCAAAGATCCAGGTAGAAAAAGGATTTTTATAAAAGATCTGCCGGTATTTCTCTTCCGATGCAAGAATGGTCTCTTCCGACTGCCTCCTGGCTGTTATATCCTGTATCGCCCCGATCATCCGGATTGGACGATGGTCCGCAGAATATATGAGATGCCCCCTGTCATGGACATACGCGTATTCACCATTATTGCGCCGGAGCCGGTATTCATCCTCCCATTTACTTGCCCCCCCTTCCCGGATAAGCTTCCATAATTTTGCCACGACCCGCTCCCGATCCTCCGGGTGTATGATGCTCTCCCAAAGTTCACCGGGCGAATGGGCATCGACGATATCATAGCCAAACAGCTTTTTATAGGTGTCCCCAACCATGAACACTTTGTTGGTAACAAGATCCCAATCCCAGATGGCGTCATTGGTGGCTTTTACGACCGTATTGAACCGCTCATTGCTTACCCGCAGGTTTTCCAGCGTACGCTTCCTTTCCATGCTGTATTGGATGGCCTTGGTCAGCAACCCCTCTGTCAATTCCCCTTTTACCAGGTAGTCCTGCGCCCCCTCCTTTATCGCCTCCAGCGCAATATTGGTATCCGACATCCCCGTTAGGATGATCACGGGGATCTTCTGTACCACCGGCTTCAAATAAGTAAATGAATGTATCCCGAAACTGTCGGGTAAGGTAAGATCCAGTAAAACCACATGAATAGTGTGCTTCTCAAGGAGGGCATAGGCCTCTCGAATGTGATCAGTAGAATACAGCTGGGCAATTTGCAGACCCGAGGATTTTAACATATGCTCCAGCAGGAAAAGATCACTTGTATTGTCCTCAACTGTTAGGATAGTAAGACCGGTCATGTTTAGCATCTGGCATTGATTTGGCAAACTTGAAAAAAAATCCCCGCTTTAGGCGGGGATGCACTAATCAAATACCATAACCATTAAACCTTATCCTATTAGAATATGAATGTACTTCTTTTTCTATTCACAGACAAAAATCTTCTGTGGTCATTTTTAAAGAACTATAAATTTTATCTAGGGTAAACACTTACCTGTATAGTAGTAATAAACCTAATTCCACCCCGTTCCTACAACGATACTTAATCCACTCATTATCAATGTTTTTCATTTAGGCGTTCCAAACCCTGGTAAGTGGATTCCCTGTAACCGGGCTGCCGGCGCGGGATTGCTGCATTTTACCCCCTCTTCGTCCGGCCTCCTGTACTAATTTCGCGACCTTACCCACTCTTTCCCGGTTTTTCCGGTCATAGGGTCTGGCCCCTGGGGTCATTCTTTTTCGCGTTTTACTACCATCCGCAGGTCCTAAAATAATTTACCCCGGGAATTCCGGGGTAAATAGGTGTTTGTGGTTTTTCAGACATGCTGTATAAAGGTAAGCACGGGAAAAAATATGCTGTACAGAAAAACAGGTATAATAATGACAGTGATCCGGCAGAAAGAAGGGCCCAAACAGGAATGGAATTTCGGTGGATAATAGAGGAAGTGCGTACTAATCGGGAGACTGAAATGCGGAAGAGCAATTATTTAAATTACCTATACAAAATTAAAAAAGCTATGTGGTTTTCCACATTATGATTAGGTATTATTTCTCATTTATAAGTATATACACTTACTGTCCTGCACTAAAGGTAAATCCAAAAGAACTCCCCTCACCCAATTGGCTTTTCACCCAGATCTTTCCGCCCTGCGCCTCTATGAATTCCTTGGAGATCGACAATCCCAATCCTGTCCCGTTCCGGTCATGACTGCCCGGAACCTTGAAGTACCGGTCAAAGATGCGGGGAAGATATTTCTCGTCAATACCCCTTCCCTGGTCTTTAACAATAAACTCGACTTTATTGTGCTGGAGAAAGGCCGCCACCTCGATGTCTGCGTCTTCCGGTGAATATTTTATCGCATTGGTCAGGAAATTGATCAGCACCCATGAGGTCTTTTCCAGGTCTGCCTGGATAAAAGGCAGGTTGTCGGTTATTTTTGTTTTGATCTGGACATGTTTCTGCTGCGCCTGGAAAAGGACTGCCTGAACAGCCTGATTGACGATGGTCATGGGCATCGCAGGCTGCAATTTCAGCTGGATATTGCCCGTCTCCACCTGCGACATATTCAGCAATTCCCCGGTTATTTTCAATAGCCGGTCGGCATCATCGGTTATGCTCCGAATCAGTTCCTGCTGCTCTCCGTTCAATGCCCCTACCCGCAGATCCGTCAGCAGACGCGCACTCATCTTGATCGAAGAGAGAGGGGTCTTCAGCTCATGCGAGACCGTAGCGATAAAATTTGTCTTTGCTTCATTGAGCTCATGAAAGGGAGTGATGTTCCGCAGCACGATCACCTGCCCGATGATCGTTTCATTGTTGGTAACCTCCAATACATCCTTACTGAAATAGCTTTCTTTATTGTCGGCATAGATCTTCAGATCCTTCTTCTCCGGGTTATCCTGCAGGAGTCTTCGCATCAGGTCATTGGTCACCGCGATATCAGGGGCATAGACTCCGGCTATGGCCGCCTCTTTTAATCCAAGGAGCTTTTCGGCAACGGCATTCAGGAAGAGGATATTCCTTTTTTCATCCAGCCCGATAATGCCGTCCCGCATCTGGTTGATGATGGTCTCTATCCGGCTTTTCTCGAACTTGATCTTGGCCAGGTTACTGTTCTCATATTCATCCAGCTTTTCAGCCATGGTATTGAACGCATTGGCCAGATCCCCAAACTCATCCCCCTGCCGCAAATAGATCCGCTTCTTATAGTCCTTTCCCGCTACCGCAAGGATACCTTCCGAAAGACTCCGGATAGGCCCCGAGATGATGCCCGGCAGATTAAAGATGAAGGTAAAGGCTACCAGGGTCAGGATCGTAAACAATACCGTCAGCACATCTTTTGCATTGTCCGCCGTCTGTTGCGCAGCCGTATTCTTACGGACCGTAGCCATTTCGTTGAGGTCCTGGATCTTATAGATCGACCGGCGGATATCTGAATAATTAGTGGAATCGGACGGATCGGTAAGCAGCTCATTAAAATTCCGGGTCAGATCATCGGTGGCTTCCTTCTCCCCCACTTCCGTAATATTCGCCTGCTGTTTCTTCAGGTTATCCCGGAAGGTTTCCATGGCGTTCCTATCGGTTTGCAGGTCCTCCAACGATTGCAACATCCGGTTACAATAGACCAGTGACTCATGGTTGTTCTTCAGCACCAGCCGGCCGTCGTTGCTGAGCCGGTTGATATAATACAGACCCAGTACGCCAAACAGCACGATCACTACGAAGAGAAAGTTCAGCCCAATTGATAATTTCGTTTTTAATCGAATGCTCATATTACGATAGTATAACAACGTCGATGTCCGATGTAGCCAGCTTTGTCAATAAATTATTAAAAACCGCCGTGCTCCAGATAACATTGTAGAGATTCAGATGCGGCTTTCCGATGCAGATGGTTGTTATCGCATGCTGTGTCGACACCTCCATGATCCCCCTGGCAATATTACTTTGTTTTATTTTTATGACCTCGGCGCCAAGCTCCGTTGCCAGCTTAAAGTTATTAATTAAATGCCGTTGAGCCGCCAGACCGATCTTATCTCCATCCTCCTTCGGTGTCTGCACATACAGGAGAAACCACCGGGAATGATAGTAGCTCGCCAGCCGGGCCGTCTTGCGGATCACTTTTTTCGCTGTTTCGTGGTTGCTGCTGATACAGGCCAGGAATCGCTCATTGCGCTGATGCGCGCCCCGGGGCAGCTCCGTTTCGATCTTCCTTTCCACCTGGCTGGCCACTTCCTTCAGCGCCAGCTCCCGAAGCTGAAGGATCTTTTCCGGTTGAAAAAAGTTCCGCAGAGCTATGGCGATCTTGTCGGCCGCATAGATCTTCCCTTCCTTTAACCGCGTAACCAGCTCGTCAGCGGTCAGATCGATATTGACTACTTCATCCGCCTCCTTCAGCACGCTGTCAGGGATACGTTCAGCCACTTCAACTCCTGTGATATTTCTCACTTCCTCATTCAGGCTTTCGATATGCTGGATGTTCACCGCGCTAATGACATTAATCCCTGCATCGAGGATATCCATGACATCCTGCCAGCGTTTTTCATTATTGCTCCCTTCAATATTCGTATGCGCCAGCTCGTCGATGACCACCACTTCAGGATGCAGATTGATGACGGCCTGCACGTCCAGCTCCTCCAGCTCCTTTCCTTTATAAAAAAGCTTTCGCCGGGGCAGGACCGGCAGCCCCTGCAGCTGCAGATCGGTCTCCTGCCGGTTATGAGTCTCCACATAGCCGATCTTTACGTCAACTCCGTTGCGTAACAGGGTCTGAGCTTCCTGTAGCATCCGGTACGTCTTCCCCACCCCGGCACTCATGCCGATATACACTTTGAACTTGCCCCGGCGTGACTTACGGATCAGTTCCAGGAAATGCTGTACGTTTTCATCGCTCATTTTACCTCTCCCTTTTCCAAAGCAATATTTAATTTCAAGACATTCACTCTGGCCGGACCAAATAAGCCCAGCAACGGCTTTTCGGTATAACGGTCAACCAGGGCATTTAGTTCCCCTTCCTGCAGGTGCCGGGCTGCCGCCACTCTTTTGATCTGCACCCTGGCCCCTTCCGGCGAAACATCCGGGTCAAGCCCGCTGCCGGAATAGGTCACCAGCTCCGCCGGTACCTCTTCCTTTTTAACGCCTGGATTATGGACCAGGAAGCTGTCGATATGCGTCTGGACGTCCTTCAGGTAGTCCGGATTGGAAGGCCCCTTATTACTCCCGGCGCTGCCCGCGGCATTATACCCAACTGCCGAAGGCCGGCTCCAAAAATAGTTATCCTGCGTGAATGCCTGACCTTCCAATGCATAACCCACGACTTTTCCTTTCAATTTTAATGTTTCACCTTCCCCTTTATTGGGAGCCAGCCGCGCAACACCCAAAATCACCAAAGAATAAATTCCGCAAAAAAAGACAATACAAACAATAGTGAGCTTCAGTGCGGGCAGAATATGTTGTTTCATCTGGAGTTAATTATTTCATTTTTCTTATTATTATTTAAAACCATAGCGATACTACCAAATCGATCAATTTTATACCTATGAACGGTACGATCACCCCTCCAAGTCCATAGATGAGCAGGTTCCTTCTCAGCAAGGCACTGGCCCCTATTGGCTTGTAAGCGATGCCCTTCAAGGCGAGCGGTATCAGCAGTGGTATGATGATCGCGTTGAAGATGACAGCCGAAAGAATAGCACTTTCAGGACTATTCAGGTTCATGATGTTCATAGCACGAAGGCCGGGAACCGAGGCCATGAACAGCGCCGGTACGATGGCAAAGTATTTTGCCACATCATTGGCTATCGAAAAGGTCGTCAGCGTACCCCGGGTCATCAGCAATTGTTTGCCGATCTCTACGATCTCGATCAGCTTGGTCGGATCATTATCCAGGTCCACCATATTTCCCGCCTCCTTTGCAGCCTGTGTACCGCTATTCATAGCCACGCCTACATCCGCCTGCGCCAGTGCCGGAGCATCGTTGGTCCCGTCTCCCATCATCGCCACCAGCTTACCACCCTGCTGCTCCTTACGGATATAATTCATTTTATCCTCCGGTTTTGCTTCGGCGATAAAATCATCTACACCTGCTTTTTCAGCGATATATTTTGCCGTCAGCGGATTGTCACCCGTGACCATTACCGTCTTGACCCCCATCTTCCGCAGCCGTTCGAAACGTTCCTGGATCCCTGGCTTAATAATATCCTGCAGCTCTATCACTCCCAGGGCCTTCCCGTCCTGGCTGACGGCCAGCGGCGTACCGCCATCGGAAGCGATCTCCTTTACCTTTCTTTCCGTTCCCTGGGGAAAGATATTACCCGATTTGACGACTATGTTCCGGATGGCGTCAAAGGCGCCCTTGCGTATTTTCCTGTCAGAGATGTCAATGCCGCTGCAACGGGTCTCGGCAGTGAATTTGATGAATTTTGCACCATTGACGCTGGCCGGCGGCATCCCTTTGACGTTTGCCAGTTCCAGGATCGACTTTCCTTCCGGGGTCTCGTCAGCGAGGGAGGACAATACGCAGGCTTCTATAAATTCCTTTTCATCCACTCCATCGGCAGGCCAGAAATGAGTGGCTTTACGATTCCCGATAGTTATGGTACCCGTCTTGTCCAGCAGCAGCGTATCAAGGTCTCCTGCAGTCTCCACGGCTTTACCGCTCTTGGTGATCACATTCGCCCTCAGGGCCCTGTCCATACCCGCTATTCCGATAGCGCTGAGCAATCCACCGATAGTCGTGGGTATCAGACATACGAACAGCGAGATAAAGGCCGCAATATTGATCGGCGTGCTCGCGTAATCGCCAAATGGCTTCAGTGTCACGCAAACGATCACAAAGATGATCGTAAATCCTGCAAGGAGGATGGTCAGCGCGATCTCGTTTGGTGTTTTCTGACGGGAGGCCCCTTCTACCAGCGCGATCATCTTATCCAGGAAACTTTCTCCGGGCTCTGTCGTGACTCTTACTTTTATCTTATCGCTGAGAACCCTGGTGCCTCCTGTGACCGACGATTTGTCCCCGCCGGATTCCCGGATCACGGGAGCGGATTCACCGGTGATGGCGCTCTCATCTATTGTGGCCAGCCCTTCAATGATCTCCCCATCCATAGGGATCGTATCTCCGGCTTCGGCAATAAATACATCGCCTTTGCTCAACTGGGAAGAAGGAACTATTTTCACTTCGCCAACAAAGATCTCTCCTACGGCAAATACCTTTTTAGCAGGCGTGTCTTCCCTCGTCTTCCGCAAGCTGTCTGCCTGAGCCTTTCCCCTCGCTTCTGCAATAGCTTCTGCAAAATTGGCGAACAAAAGAGTAATAAAAAGAATAGAGAAGATCACGATATTATAAACGAGGCTGCCCTGGTTCTTTTCTCCTGTCATGATCCAGATACAGACCCCCAGCATGATGGCCGTACCTATTTCCACGGTGAACATCACCGGGTTGCGAAACAGGATCACCGGGTCCAGCTTGACAAAGGACTGCTTCAGCGCTTCCTTCACCAAAGCCGGTTCGAATAATTTATTGGCTTTATTATGTTTAGACATGGTTGTAAATTTATTTGATGCTAAAGAACTCTGCTATCGGTCCGAGTGCCAGCGCAGGGAAGAAAGACAAGGCTGCGACGATGATGATCACGGCAAAGGTCATGATGCCGAATGTGCCGGTGTCGGTCTTGAGTGTACCCGCGCTTTCGGGGATGTACTTCTTTTTGGCCAGGATACCGGCTATTGCCACCGGGCCGATGATGGGCAGGAAACGGGAAATTAACATGACCAGTCCGCAGGTGATATTCCAGAAAGGAACACCATCTCCCAGACCTTCAAAACCCGATCCGTTGTTGGCCGAAGAGGAAGTATATTCATAAAGCATCTCGGAAAAACCATGATAGCCCGGATTGTTAAGCCAGCCTGCATAGGTCTTCGGATCATGCGCATAGAGATAGGATGACAGGGCCGTAAAAGAAAGTATCATCAGCGTGTGCAGTAGTGCGATGATCGTTGCGATCTTCATTTCTTTCGCCTCGATCTTTTTACCCAGGAATTCAGGTGTTCGCCCGACCATCAGACCACTGATAAAGACCGCAATGATGATAAAAATATAAAAATTCAGGAACCCTACTCCGACTCCTCCATAGAAAGAGTTGATCATCATTCCCCATAGGGCGAACATGCCCGTGAGCGGCGTAAAGCTATCGTGCATAGCATTGACCGATCCATTGGAGGTCACGGTAGTCGTAATTCCCCAATAGGCAGAAGCGGCCGGGCCAAAACGAACTTCTTTTCCCTCCATACTGCCCGCCAGCTGCGTCACACCAAGATGACCGATGGCCGGATTACCTTTCATCTCAAAATAGATGGAAGGGATAAGAAAGATCAGGAAGCCGGCTGTCATGACGCCAAACACCACCCAGGAAAACCTCTTCCGTTTGAGGAATTGCCCAAGGGCAAAGACCATGGCCATCGGGATAATGACGATACTGATATCTTCCACCATATTGGTGAAATAATTGGGATTCTCCAGCGGCTGCGCCGAATTGGCCCCGAAAAATCCTCCTCCGTTGGTACCCAGCTGCTTGATGGCGATCATGGCAGCCGCAGGGCCCCGGCTCACATGTACGGTGTCGCCCTGCATGGAAATATAGCTATCCTTCCCTTTAAAGGTCATGGGAGTACCGTTGAACAACAGGAGAACCGCCACTACAACAGAGAGCGGAAGTAGTATCCGGGTGCAGCTTTTTACAAAATAGACATAGAAGTTGCCCAGCTTTTCCGTGGTCCTTTCTCTCATTGCCTGGAACACAACCGCACAGGCGGCCATGCCAGCTCCGGCACTGATAAACTGGAAGAGCATCAGCACCAGCTGCCCCAGGTAGGAAACACCCGTTTCGCCGGAATAATGCTGTAGATTGGTATTGGAGACGAAGCTGACTGTCGTATTGAACGCCAGATCGGCTGACATGGACGGATTGCCATCCGGGTTCAGCGGCAGCCAGCTCATATTCATGAGGATCAGCATGGAAAAGATGAACCAGATCACGTTGATCGTCAGCAAGGCTTGCAGGTGCTGCTTCCAGTTCATTTCCTTTTCAGTCTTTATGCCGCTGAGACGATAAAAAAGCCGGTCAATTGGGTTAAAGAGGCGGTCGGCCCAGGTACGTTCACCAAGATATATTTTCCCGATATACTTTCCCAGTGGAATAGCCAGGGCAACGGTAACAACATACATGGCGATTACGCCGATAATTTCTGTGTTCATGATGCGCAGTTTGAGAGCTTAGAATTTTTCCGGTCTTATCAATACATAGCAGAGATAGACAAAGACCAGGATGGAGATAATGAATAGTAGCGTCATAACCGATTAGATTTTATCGAAAAAGTCAATAGATTTAAAGAACAGGGCAAAGCAGGCAAAACCCGCCAGCAATAGAATTACAGTCAACATATCAATAATTTTCCCGGTAAAGGTCAAAAGGGGTGCCCGATCCGCTGATCAGCAGGGTGCTGCATCCAAATACAGAACAGGCTTGAGTTGTGAGATCATTGTCCGGGGGAGGGTAAAAACAAGGGGGGCTGCACACCCTGCCAAAATGAAAAGGAGATATACCAAAACGGGAGGCGCGGGCCTAAGCCTCGTAGCTAAGCTTGTATTCTTCGATCTTCCGGTATAGCGTTGTCAGCCCTATATTAAGCAGGCGGGCCGCTTCCGTTTTATTTCCCCTGGTGTGATTCAGCACTCGCTGAATATGCAGTTTCTCCACGCTCGCCAGGTCGAATGCCGACAGCGGACCCGTCGTCCGGGTGCTGGGAACCTGCAGGTCTGCAGGCAGGTTATCGACATTGAGCAGTGGGCCGTCGGAGAGGATGACGGCTCTTTCGATGACATTCTTTAGTTCGCGGATATTTCCCTTCCATTCGTGCTGCTGAAGACGTTCCAGGAAGTCTTTGCTCATACCTTCTATACGTTTGTTCCCTTTCCCCGAAAAGATCCGCAGGTAGAATTCCGCCAGTTGCGGAATATCTTTCTTCCGCTCGCGCAGGGAGGGCAGGAAAATGGTAAAAACATTGAGCCGGTAGAACAGGTCTTCCCTGAATCCTCCTTCGTTGACTTCCTGCTGCAGTTCCCGGTTGGTAGCGGCAATGACCCGCACGTTGACCTTCGTGGGCCTGGTATCCCCTACCTTGATGAACTCGCTGGTCTCCAGGACCCGCAGCAGTTTGGCCTGCAGGTCGATGTGCATCTCGCCTATCTCATCCAGGAAAAGGGTGCCCAGGTTGGCTTCTTCGATAAGTCCCCTTTTATCCTTTGTTGCACTGGTGAACGAGCCGGCCTTATGTCCAAAGAGCTCGCTTTCCAGCAGCTCACTGCTAAAAGCACTGCAATTCAGCGCGATAAAAGGCTTGGATGCTCTTTTACTTCCGTGGTGTATAGCCTGTGCAAACACTTCTTTGCCCGTACCCGTCTCCCCCAGCAGCAGAACGGTGGCTTCGGTGGGCGCAACCTTCCGCGCCAGGTCAATAGCGGCTATGATCAGGGGGGAGTGTCCCAGGATCGTGTCGAAAGTATATCGCTTGCCCACCTGCTGTTCCAGTTGTGCTACGCGTTTCTGCAACTGCACTTTCTCCATGGCCCGGGCCAGCAGTGGGATGATCTTGTCATTGTCATCTCCCTTGGTAATATAATCAAAGGCCCCGTTCTTCATGGCGGTGACCCCGTCAGCGATGTTTCCATAGGCAGTGAGCAGGATGGTCTCGATGGAGGTGTGTTTTGCTTTCAGCTCCCGCACAAATGTGATCCCGTTCCCATCCGGTAGTTTGACATCGCAGAGCACCACATCGATGTCCTCCTTATCCAGCAAACGGTTGCCGGCCTTCACGGTCTCGGCTTCAAATACAGTATATCCTTCGAGACGGATTATTCTCGACAGCAGGGTACGCAATTTCTCTTCGTCGTCTATAATTAGAACAATACCAGTTGACATTTCCAAAGTGGATTAGGCATCAAAACTATTGGTTTTCCGGCAATCTCTCCGGTTTCTAAAAATTTGCCTCCGGATTTGCCTTCCGATTTACCCAAAAAAACGTTATTTTTGCAACCCTTCGACGCGCCCCCGGGCGCTGTTCGCATCCAGCCGGAGAGGTGGCAGAGCGGTCGATTGTGGCGGTCTCGAAAACCGTTGAGGGTCACACCTCCGGGGGTTCGAATCCCTCCCTCTCCGCAGATCAGTTATAGAGGTGCTTCCGGCTTTGCCGGAAGCATTTTTTGTTTCCGGGAACGTGGCAAGCGGAATAGTTGCGAGTTGAGGCGTAAAACAAAAGCCAGGCGATTAGGGAGCAAGCTTGCCAAAGTGGACGGGAACAAAAAATGGCGCACGAAGTGCGGCAACCTGTATAACTGATCTAAGCCCCCCTTCAAGGGATCAGCGAGGAGCCGGTGGCGACGAGATAATCCCTCCCTCTCCACTTGGCCTCATAGTTCATTCTTAACCAATTCGCTGTGAGGCTTTTTTGTTACTGCGAATTTCTCCTGAACCTAAATGCAACGTATATTCGAATTATCGTGGCTCGACCCGGGATATTATGATTTTATAAATATGGCCTTTAGATCTGCCCATTCTAAATACAAAGTCATTGAAGCGAACGCTATCAACAGGGAATTTCCAATTATTAAATTGCGATTGAATACATAAAAGGACAGGTAAACCAAAAAGGCGGAAACGACTATATAGGAGACATTCTTCCCTATGCGATAAGGGATGGGATAATTTCTATGTCCCCAGATATAGGACAGGATCATCATCAACGTATAGGCGGCAAAAGAAGCCCAGGCCGACGCCATATAGCTATAGCGCGGAATGAATAGCACGTTCAGTACCACCGTCAAGACAGCCCCGGCCCCGGAAATGTATAATCCATAGCGGGTTTGATCCGACAATTTATACCATACGGAAAGATTCATATAAATACCCAGACTGACATAACCAAACAGCAATGGAGGAACAACATTCAGCCCCGTCCAATAAGCCTTGTTGTCGACATAATGCTTTAAAAGCTCAATATTGGTTACCACCCCTACAAACATCAGGCACATGGTAATGACGAAATAATCCATGATCCGGGCATATGTTTGCCCCGCGTTCTTGGTTCCGGCGTGACTGAAAAAAAAGGGCTCGGCTCCCATCCGAAAGGCCTGGTTGAAAAGACTAAGGAAGATAGATAGTCTCGCACAGGCAGCATAGACGCCTACTTCATGCTCGCTAATGTTGGCCGGCAGCAGCTTGCCGAGCAGGATCTTGTCCAGATTCTCATTTACCAAATAAGACAAATTGGCGACGAGGATAGGGCCGCTATAGAGCGCCATCCCTTTAAACATTAAGCGATCGAATTTTACTTCTAGCTGCATTAACTCCGGAAGTAAGAGCAAAAGTGTAATAAAACTGGCGATTAGATTGGACAAGAAGACATATCCTACCCACCCGTGAACATACCAACGCGAGAACCATTCGCTACCATACAGCCGATGCTTCAGCACATAGGGAATCCATAGAATAAATATCACGTTCAAGGATACGGTTACAACGATATTGATCAATTTGATGACACCGTATTTCATAGGCCTGCCATCGGCTCGTAGTTTTGCAAATGGAATGACACACCATGCATCGAATATAAGTATGCCGATGAAATAACGGGTATAAACGGCAAATTCTCGCTGAGATGTGTCGCTGCCAATCTTGATCAGGCTGGCTAAGGTAGGAGTAAGAGAGAGGCTCACAAGGGCAAAAAAAACAGATATCGTTAGAATAATCCAAAAGCCATTATTATAGACCTGTTTCTTTTTGTCCGGAAATTTGTTGATGTACCGGAAAAATGTGGTCTCCATACCAAAGGCCAAAAAGGCCTGGGCGATTGAAGCATAGCTGAACATCGTACTGAAAATGCTATATACTTTTGGAAGATAGGCTCTGGTGTAAAGTGGGGTAAGCAGGGAGCTTAGCAGGCGTTGTACTATGGTGGTTAAACCATAAATGGTCGTTTCGCGGGCGAATCTCCTGGCGGTTGACAACAGATGAGTTTTTTTGAATTTCTGATTATATCGTATCTTCTATTTTACAGCGTATTTATCTCATTCCAGGGCAATACCGTAATTCCGTTGCTTCTGCTTTGTTTTTGGTCGCCCCCATAAATGACAGTTCCACCCCTTGTTCCTGTAATTTTATTCCAGAAATCGAAGTTTTTAAAATAGTCGGACGTAACTGTTTTTCCCGATTTAATTTCTATCGGATACAAACTTGTTCCCTTGTCAATTACTATGTCTATCTCATTTCCGGTATTATCCCGCCAAAAATATAAATTGTGTGGCTCATTATTATTAAAGCGCTCCTTTACCAGTTCATTTATGGCAAAATTCTCAAACAAGCTCCCTTTTTGAGGATGAAGAGGGATTTGATCTATTTGGGTAATTCCCAATAGAGAGCATACCAGGCCGGTATCATAAAAGTAAAGCTTTGGCATTTTCACCAGCCTCTTATTGAAGTTTTGATGATGCGGCTGCAATAAGTATACAATAAAGCTGCTTTGTAATATGCTTAGCCAGGAGGCAATCGTCTTGCTGTCTACACCTGCTTCAATCGCAAGACTGCTCATGTTTAATAGTTGCCCAGTGCGACCTGCACATAGTTTGATGACCTTTTCAAATGTAGCCAGGTCGCTGATATTTTTAATTTGACGGACGTCTCTTTCCACGTAGGTGCTTATGTAATTCGGCAGCCACTTGTTAGGGGCAATATTTTTGTCATATATGGCAGGGTAGCCTCCTTTGAAAATGGCGTCCTCCAACATCTGGCTTTTTCCCATAAGCGTCTCCGCTTCTTTATTAGAAAACGGCAGAAGATACATATAGGCTATTCTGCCGGCAAGGCTTTGAGAAATATTCTCTTGTAATAAGAAATTGTTTGAGCCGGTTAGAATAAATTGACCTCTCGCCGGATTTTCATCCAAAATTTGTTGAAGGTAGGAGAATAGCTCAGGAACGCGCTGCGCCTCATCAAAAATGGCGCCTTCCTGATATATTTCAAGAAACCCCGGGGATCTTCTGTCATAAATCTCCTATTATCCGGGTTCTCGAATGATACATACCATTTCCCTTTAAAAACATCCCTGGCAAGAGTTGTTTTACCAAATTGGCGGGGACCGACAATAGCAATGGCTTTAAAGCTTTCGCTCAATTCCTTTACTTGTTTTGCCGCGATTCGAGTAATCATTAAGCAAATTTACAATTTCGGAGTCGAATTCCTAAATTGTAATAATGTCTATTTTTAGGCTGTAATTCAATTAATTATGTTGATAAAATTCGATCTGTTTAATAGATGCGAATCTCATCATCAAATTTGCAAGAAATTGTTAAGTTTAATAATTGCAATATAATTTTCAATTTCAGCCTCATACGATGCTTTCGCCGAAATACTTCTTGCAGCGTCAGCAAAAGCAGCTTTTTACAGGTATTTGCTTATTAGTTAATAGATAATTTACTTGTTATATTAATTTAATTTTAATGTGCAGACTCCGTGCTATGGCGACGCGTTAACCATCTAAAGAAAGTATCAGATGAAAACCCCAATTGCCTGCGCACTGCTAATGGCCCTTCTCAGTATACTGAGTACCGTAAAGAGTCTCGCCCAATCACCGGGTATTGTTGTGAGGCCCGCGGGCGGTCCCTACAGTACAATGCTTGATCCCGATCAAAACGGGTTCACCTCCAAAACGAACGCCGGCTTCACTACCAGCGATGTCGGCGCCACTTATAGCGAGATTCCCTACAAGGTAGTCCCTCCCGCCATCACAGAACCCACTGGGGACCTTGCGACAGGCCCCGCCGGAGGATTCACGGACATCGTAAAAACGGTGGATGGCAGCGGCTTCTACGTCTATAACGATGGGACCAACATTTATTTCCGGCTCAGGATCGGGGGCATCAGCAGTGGTTCCAAGGGATACAGCGTATTATTGGACACCGATGGTAAAATGGGCAACAGCGGTCCTTACGCCGACCCCAATTACGTCGCCCCTACCAACACCTCCAACGGCAATCCCGGTTTTGAATACGAGGTTGTGCTCAGGACCGGCTTCAATGTATCCGTCTACAATGTGGACGGCTCAAGCAGCCCTACCCTGGTGACAACCTATCCACTGAGCAGCAATTCCCTGATCTCAGTTGCCCTTTCCACCGACGGCAATAACCCTGATTATTTTTACGATTTCACAGTGCCGCTCAGCTCAATAGGTTCTCCGGCTTCATTGAGGATGGCGGCGACTACCGTGACCTCTCCTTCCTCGGCATTGCAGGGCAGCCGGTCAGACATCTACGGCATCGACGATGCTGCCAATACAAACGTAGCGTCCGCCTGGCAGACGGTGATCAATGCACAGCCGGCCATCAATTTAACAGATATCACTTCCGGCGGCACAGGTGTCGCAGCCACAAGAACCGCAGCGCCTACAGTTAATTCGCCTATCACGGGCGGGTCAAGCGTGACGGTCACCGGCAGTTGGACGAGCATGGATGTCAGCAAACCCTCGCCCGCTACGATCAGCCTGTACAAGAACGGCACACTCGTAAGTACTACTTCCGACGCCACAGGCGGCAGCTGGTCGATCACCGTCCCCACGGTGACAAATGGAGATATATTCTATGCAACAGCCCAGGCCACCGGTGAATCGGCGAGCCTCCAATCCAGCTCAGTGGCAGCAGGATGCACCAGCACCCCCGCGGTGCCCGTCCTTACCTGCGCTTCTTCCAAAGGTATTTCAGGCACCATACCCGCAGGCACTACCATATTGATCTACCAACTGCCGACTACCACCGCCTCCGCTACGTCCATACCTCTGACCAGCAATATCACCTATCCCACCTCGACAACCTTCGCGTACTTTACAAATGGCTGTACAGGTGCCACTAACGGGATCAACGGCTCTTTTATGTTCATTACCTCCAATGGCGGCTGTAATTCGTCACCCATATTCGAATGTGTTGCCAACGGCAGCAGCGCTCTGACGGGACTGGCCGTCAACGGCACTATTGCCGTGACTACCCCGATCTATCCTTATCAGACTACCATCAACGGCACAGGCGCCACCACCGGCAATATCATTCACCTGCTCGTCAACGGTCAGGATATGTCTACCATCACGGCTTCCGCCAGTACCTTTTCTTTTACCGGGTTAACCTTGAAAAGCGGCGACCAGATCAAACTGATCATTTACTCAGGCACCGCCTGTTTTACACAGAGCAATGCTTACACAGTGAGCTGCTATACACAGCCTCCTGTAATTACGACCGACACCACAGGTAAGCTCTTATCAACCGCCACTTCCGTCAGCGGCACCTCGATCTATTCGGGTGCTACCGTAACACTATACAAGGGAACATCTCCTTCCGGTACGATAGCGGGATCACCTGTCACCACCAATAGCGGTGGCGGCTGGACAGTCTCCGGTCTAACGCTGGCAGCCGGCGATAATTACTACGCCACCATCTCCACGGGAGGATGTGTAAGTCCCTCTTCAGCTGGCGCCGGAGTTCAAAGTCCTACCACAGTCTGTCCCACCATCACGGGCAGCTATACAGACGCCAGCACCAGCATCACAGGCACCATGTCTTCGGCCTTTACAGGCACCGTCGGTGTTTTCCTGGACGGCTCGAAAATTGGCTCGGCCAGTGTTACCTCGGCCACTTCCTGGACTATCAACGCTCCCTTCACTTATCCTCTCTACCCCGGCGGAGTCCTGAGCGTCGCCGCCCAGGGGACAGGATCCGCATGGAGCTCCGGTTGCACCTCTACCTCTACCATTGGTTGCACTTCTCCGCTAACGCCTTTCATATCGCCCACCAGTTCAAGCATCAACACGGGTCAGACAGTGACCTTCAACGTGGGAAATGTCTCCGGAGGCGCTTGGTATGCATTGCTCGATAACACCGGCGCCAGCTACGCAACCTCCGTATTTAAGACGACGGCCTCCTCCTTTAACCTTACAACAAACACATTCAATACAGCCGGCACCTACAACTTAAAGCTGACTGCAAATAATCTCTCAGGCTGCTCCCTATCATTCCAGTCGGCTTCGATAGTGGTTGGCTCTACCCTGCCGCTGTCGCTTACAAACTTTGACGCAACAGCGCAAGGCACTGCCGCCCTTCTCCAATGGGCGACTGCAACGGAACAGAACGTAAGTCATTTTGAAATACAGCGTGGTATCGATGGCACCGTGTTTACTCCCATTGGCAATGTCGCAACCACAGGCAACACTGACCTTCCTAAAAACTATCGGTTCACTGACCCGTCGCCGGGTACAGGTATAGTGTACTACAGGCTAAAAATGATAGACCTGGATGGCAGCGCCACCTATAGCAAAGTGGCCTCAGTTTACATTACGCCGCCGTCAATGGTCGCGGCTGTATCGCCAAATCCTTTTACGGATGCGATCAACATCAGCGTACAGCTGGACCGGCCGCAACAACTACATATAAGGATGTTGGATTTCTCCGGAAAAGAAATGTGCGCCGTCCTGTTCAACGGCCAAAAGGGCATGAATATAGTGCAGATCCCTCGACTGGGAAGGCTGGCCGGCGGTCTCTACATCCTTCAACTGCGTACAGCCGGCCAGGAGATGCAATTCAAGCTTGTCAAGGCAACGCGTTAGGTATAAGTTATGGACTTTTCCAAAAATTGGATTATCTGCCATAAACTACCCGCTAAGAGATTCGAAAACTGTCCCTCTTGCCCCGCAGATCAGATATAGAGGTGCTTCCGGCTTTGCCGGAAGTATTTTTTGTTTCCGGGAACGTGGCAAGCGGGATAGTTGAGATTAGAGCACTACTCTCCCAAAGCCTCTTTTCGTTTAGCCCTCATCGCTTCTTGTATTCCAGATATTACTTTCTCCCGGTCTTTTTTCAGCTCAGCAATAAACGACGCATTCCCTTCCGGATTCATGTATTTACCGCCGAACGCAAACATGTCCAAAATAATAGGAATGGTTTCGATTCCTTTTTCAGTGAGGTAATACAGAAATTTGGACGCATTAGTAGGAGCGCTTTTTTTGACGAGGAATCCTTCACGGAGCAATAAAGCAAGTTTTGCCGTCAAAACAGACGGAGCGATCTTTTCATCGGACGCTTTCCATTCTAAAAAGGAGGACTTCCCATGGGTAATCATATCCCTTAATATCAATAACGTCCATTTGTCCCCCAATATGTCGAGTGTATAACTTATCGGGCAATCTGATCTATGTTCCATATTCCTTTACTTTCAAATTCACTGCATATAAAACTTCCAAAATTACAAAAGTCATACAAACATTTAGCCATGATTCGTCAAGCTATCAAAACTCCCAGTTAAGCAACGTCCTCTAAAAGGCGCTGTAAAAAAATTGTTAAAGCGTAGAAAAGTAGTATTAAATCGATACTACTTTTCTACTTTTGTCCCGTCTTCGACAGAAATAAAATTTATCAAAACAAAAAAAAGTATGAAGTATTTATTTATTAGCCTTCTAATGATCGGATTATCAGTTCATTCCAATAAAGCAAATGCGGCTGGTACCCCAGAAGTCAAAAGTCGTGTCATGCGGAAGGAAGGGACTGATACCGGTAAAATTTCCCAAAATTATTCAGAAGCCGTTTTACAAGAGGTTTATGCAGATGCTGATTATCAACTGGCTGGCGTGGCCATTTCGCCCAAAGGCAGATTATTTGTCAGCTATCCCTTCTGGCTGGACAAGCATAGCTATTCGGTAGTCGAGATCGGTTCTGACAAAAAACCGCATCCCTTTCCAGATGACGCATGGAACAGCTTTCAAAAAGGAGACGACGGCAGTCAGAAATTTGTCAGCGTACAAGCTGTTTATGCCGATGAGAAGAATAATCTTTGGATATTAGATCCAGCAAATATCGGCTTTGGCGATGTTTATCAGCAAAGCAATAAATTAGTGGAGGTTGACCTGAATACCAATAAGGTGAAACGAATCATCCGTTTTTCGGCAGATGTTGCCGGTAGCAAAAGCTTTTTGAACGATATACGTATTGACAACGCCCATGGCTTCGCTTATTTGTCGAACACCACTCTGGGTGGTTTGGTTATCGTTGACCTGAATACCGGCAAATCAAGGGCGGTTTTAAACGGCCACACCTCGGCTTCAACAGATCCAGCTTATCACTTTACCATGAACGGCAAGGAACTGGCAACACCACAAGGTGTTTTCAAAGCCAATACAGATGGCATTGCTTTATCGCCAGACAATGCCTGGGTATATTACAAGTCGTTAACTGATAATCACCTTTATCGTGTTAGCACGAACACATTGCGTGAATTCAGCAGCACTGAAAGTGAGGTGGAAGGTCATGTGGAAAAGGTCGGCGACTTCGTAACTTCGGACGGTATGGTTTTCGACAGCCGCGGCAATCTGTACTTAGGTGATATCGAAAACGCCCGTATTGTGCGGATATCCCCCGACAAACAAATGACCACGCTTATTGAGGATAAGGAAAAATTGATCTGGCCGGACAGCTACGCGATCGGCAAGGATGGTTATTTATACATCACCTGCTCCCAGATCCACGAGATGTTGTTTTTCAATAATGGAGAAAATAAAACACAGTATCCATACCGTGTTTTCAAACTGAAAATAAACTAAGAAAAGCAATCGTTAGAACCACCTCAAAGATTGCCCAGGTATAAAAGGGTTTAAACAATTCTACCATGTTGACCCGATACTAGCCTGCCCGTTTTCTGACACATTCAACCAATATTACATTACGATGAAAGCATTGGCTATCACCGGACAAGCCGGACAGGCTCTCTATGTGCCTACAGATACAACTATTCCAGATCTACACCCCGGCCAGGTGCTTGTAAAGGTTAAAGCAGCCGGGATCAATCCCAGCTACAAATTTCCTGTACACGTCTAACGCCGCTCAGTTGCGGGAGCTGACAGACAGGATCGTGAAAGGTGAGCTGCGAATTCATATTGACAGAACTTTTACCCTAGCCGAAATAAATGAAGGCATCAGCTATCAAAAAGCCGGACATAGCCGTGGAAAGAACGTCATCGTTGTTGAATGAAGCGGCTTCGGTCCATTAAAAATTAATTCACATTTAAAGCAAAAAAATGAACAGCACGAGTAACACCGTCCTCATAACCGGGGGTGGATCAGGGATTGGATTTCAAACAGCAAAATTATTCAGCGAAAGAGGCAGCAAAGTAATTATTGTTGGCCGCAATGAGACAAAATTGAAGGCCGCAGTCAGGCAACTGAAAACCGTGGACTATTTTGTAGCGGACGTTACAAATGAAAAGGATATCGACCGTTTGGTTGAGCATATCCAGAGCCATTATCCTTCATTAGGTGTGTTGATCAATAACGCAGCTGCGAAATTTGTTAATCGTGTAGGAACCGGGGCGGGTATTCGTCTGGAAGCGGCTGAAGAAATGAACACTAACTACATTTCGGTCATCAACCTTACCGAGCGTCTGCTGCCGATCCTCAATCAACAAAGGGAGGCGGCCGTGATCAATATTACTACTGCCGTGGCGCTGGTACCAAGCACAATCATTCCAACCTATTCAGCCAGCAAGGCGGCGCTTCGATCCTACACGCAGGCGTTACGATTCACTCTGGAAATGGATGGATCGAAAGTAAAGGTTTTTGAGGTACTTCCGCCGCTGGTTAATACCGATTTATCTAAGGATAATGGTGGCGAGCGCGGAATTGCACCTGAAGAAGTGGCGAATGATCTTTTGACAGGTTTTGAAAATGACAAATTTGAAGTTCGTGTATCAGTAACCGAGGGCTTTTATCAGACGTTCTTCGGCAATTCGACGAACGCGATCGTTGCGCTCTATAAAGCAGAAAAAGGCGAATCGTTTAATTAGTAACACCAGACATTTTATGCGTATCGACAGCTAACGCAATAGGTACTTATAAAGGCTATAAAAAGTATAAAAAAGTTTATGAAGTATTCATTTTGGAGTCTCTTTCTCATGGGCTCAATAATTTTTTCCACCCAAGCTTGCAAAAAAGACAGTAAAACAACTGCTCCAGCCACACCGGTGTTAGAGCAGGTATATTCGGACAGTGTTTATGAATTGGCAGGAGTAAGTATTACTTCTACCGGAAGGTTATTTGTGAGCTATCCGTATTGGCTGGACAAGCACAGCTATTCCGTAGTGGAAATTGGATCGGATAAAAAGCCACACCCGTATCCGGATAGCACCTGGAATAGTTTTCAGCAAGGTCAGGACGGTAGTCAGAAATTTGTTAGCGTTCAGGCACTCTATGCAGACGATCAGAATAATCTCTGGATATTAGATCCTGCCAATATCGGCTTTGGGAATGTCTATCAGCAAAGCAATAAATTGGTACAGGTGGACCTCACTACAAATACGGTGAAGCGCATCATTCGTTTCCCTGCAAATGTTGCCGGCAGCACAAGCTTCGTGAACGATGTGCGGGTTGATAACACGAATGGGGTTGCCTATCTGAGTAATACTACGGCCGGGGGTATTGTGATAGTTGATCTGAACACCGGCAACTCAAGATTGGTTTTAAGCGGCACTCCATCGACCACTTCGGACCCCGCCTACCGCTTCATCATGAATGGCAGGGAATTGGCTACGTCGCAAGGCGTTTTTAAGGGTAATACTGATGGAATTGCTATATCCCCTGATAACACTTATTTGTACTATAAGTGTTTAACGGACAATCATCTATATCGGGTGACGACAAAGGCGCTGCGTGACTTTACGAATACTGAGGCGGACGTGGAAGCCGCTGTGGAAAAAGTCGGTGACTTTGTAACCACGGATGGCATGATCTTCGACAAAGCTGGTAACTTGTATTTAGGCGATATCGAAAACGCGAGAATAGTCAGAATCAATCCGGACAAGTCGATCACCACCCTCATTCAGGACAAGGAAAAATTAAGCTGGCCGGATAGCTACAGCATCAGCGCAGATGGCTATCTGTATATTACATGCTCTCAAATTCAGCAGTTGCCATTTTTTAATAACAATCAGAACCTGACGCAATATCCTTATAATGTCTTTAGACTGAAATTAACTAATTAAAGGGAAACGGCAATTTTGAGACATAGGAAACCGACCGGGGCCGTAAAAGGTCCCGGTCATAACGTGTTGTGATGAAAAATCATAGATAAGATAAAGTAAATAAATTTCATGAATGATTTATTAGAACTAGCATTGGATGCGCATGGCGGCCTTGAACGTTGGAGCAAATTCAGTAAGGTATCAGTAGAGATGTCTCTTGGGGGAGTCGCCTGGTCGGTCTTCGGTCATCCCGATAATCCGATTGCTAAAACAACATACGAAGCTCAACTGAGAGCGCAACAGGTAGTCTATTATACATTTCGGGAGCAAGGTCAGACGGCGCTGATGACTCCCGGCTCGGTGTCTATAAGTAAGAATGGGAAAATACTGGAGCTTTTGGCAGATCCCAGGTCTTCATTTCAGCGCCTGCAGCGTGGAGATACCTGGACAGTCCCACAGTTGTTGTATTTTATTTCTTACGCAGTTTCCACCTATCTGACGATCCCATTCTTATTCATCTCGCCGGGATTTGTTACGCAGGAAATTGAGCCCTGGGAGGAAGCTGGAGAAGTGTGGCGGCGCTTGAAAGTTATATTTCCTGATTCCTGGGCTTACCATTCACGTGAGCAAATCTATTATTTTGACCAGAATGGGTTATTAAAACGCAATGACTATCAGGTGGATATTATCCGTGGCAACGGTACTGCACATTATGTTTTCGATTACCGTGAGTTTCAGGGGATCAAACTTCCTGTCCGCAGGCATGTCTATGGGCGCGACGAAAATCGCCAATATGTTAAGGATCCGATGAGGATTGATGTAAGGTTTAATAAAGTGCAGTTTAATTAACTGACTGGGCTTATTAATATATTGAGGTATTGCAAGTCTGAAACAACAATGTATATCAAATGAAAAATTTACTCATTTTTTTGGAAATTATCGCCGCGACTGTAAATTGTTTTGGCCAAACAAAAAATTACGGACGGGCTGAAACGGCTGTCATGGCGGGTTTTAAGAAATTTATTGAAGTAGAAAACCAGGGCGATTCACTGGCAGTAAGAAAAATGGTTTGGAATAGTCGGGATTTATTGTTCATTGCCACCGGTAAAGCTGATGCCAATGGCTATGTTGGGTTCGGAACGGAGAATGTTATGAGGCATTTTGAGTTACTGTATCAACTACATATCCATATTGACCCTGACTGGGATCAGGTGAGGGTTGCCTTTTTGAGTAAAGACGTTGCGAGGTTATTTGTTCCGGCGGGTTTATCATTTCCGAACCGGCCAACTCCTAATGCGTTTTACCTCGTGACGGAGTGGGTCAGACGGCGAAATGAATGGATGTTGGCGTCTAATGTGGCATTCCCGGTTCCGCATTAATCAATGGCGGATCTTGGTCACCGCAAACTGTCACATCCGTTTCGATTTCATGATAGAGACGGCGCGGCTGGACTTATATCTGGCAAAGCCACCGATCCCAGTGTTTTTTGACAGCCCATGTGATTTTTTTTTAGGAAGGCTGTCAATTTTTCAGCAAATATTAGGGGAACGCTGCGGGTAGCTGCGGTCAAGGCTCCCGGGTTTGACGACGCAATCTGGGGATACGATCAAACATTTGCGCCGGTGAACACACTATTATTGCCCGGCAGTCGTTAAAATATATGTGTAGCGGGCCGTGGGCCCCTTACCCCTATACCTGATATTCTTATGACACGCACCCTATCAGCCATTTCCTTGGCTTTAACCCTTCCCCTTGCTGTTTCAAACACGCTCCTGGCATCCCCTGCTT
>DATJJA010000225.1:0-4620 GCA_035492595.1 Puia sp. | reverse complement strand
TTTCTGCTCGACCCGCTCAACCAACAAAAAATACGCTTCTCCCCTGCTGCTGCTGTCAGGCTCAGATCGATCTTTGCAATACTCCTGGGGTTATTGCGAACCGCTGATACGGAACCGGAACTTATCCTCGCTCATCTGAACAGCCTTCTAACAGAAATTGATACCGCTTATTTTACGATTGCTAAAAAGCCTGCCGATAACGGGCTGACAAAATTCATAGGGTTTAAGGTTTTTGTAGAGAACAACCTGACTGATCACCCGTCCATCCGGGACATTGCGGAGCAACTTGCCCTAAGCACCGATAGCTTATACCAGATCGTTAAAAGATACTCCGGACTTTCTCCAAAAGAATTTATCACCAATCGTCTGATCCTGGAAGCCAGGCGTCGCCTGTACTATGGAAGACGGTCTTCCGTAAAGGAGTTGGCTTTTGAACTCGGCTTCAATGATCCGGACTACTTTTCCCGTGTATTTAAGAAGGTGACCGGGAAAACGGTCGCCGAATTCTTCCAGGATTTGTCCTGATCCTGTCGGGTTTTGTCCGGCGCCCTTTCCCTTCCTCTTCCGAGATTTGTTCATCAAAACATTTTTCAGCTATGAACGATCAGTTTGGAAAAATACTGGTAACCGGTGTAACCGGCCTGGTTGGGGCACGCCTGCTGCCGCGTCTCGTCGATGCCGGATGGAACTGTCGGGCATTGGTACGCGGCGGAAAGAGCGTTCCGGCCGGTGTGACGGCGATCGAAGGCGATCTGTTCCATGACGTCTCACTCAGGCAGGCGGTTACCGACGTGTCGGCTATCATTCATCTGGCAGCAGTATTCCGCTCGCAAGACGCTGATCTGATCTGGAGAAGCAATCTCGATGGTACCCGTAACCTCATTACCGCGGCAAAGACTCTCGCTCCAAACGCGCGCTTCATCCTGGCAAGCACAGCACATGTCTACAATAGTAACAATCCGCATCCGGGCCGTGAGGATGATGCGGTTGAGCCTGAACACGCCTATCCCGCCAGCAAGATTGCGGCGGAGAAGGAACTTCGCGACAGTGGTCTCAATTGGGCTATCCTGCGGTTTCCCTTCGTCTACGGCGATGGGGATGGGCATTTGGAAATGCTGCCCAGGCACGTGATCGCGGCCAAATGGCATCCCGCCATGAAGCTCAGCACCATCCATCATCGCGACATTGCTACCGCCGTCAGCATGGCCCTGGCAGGTAAGATGGACGGCCGGGTCGTTAATATTTCGGATGAAGCGCCTACATCGATCTACGAATTGGTCAGGCTTGTTGGCGAGACGATGGAGTCTTCGGCAGAGCCGCTGCCCAATCCCTGGTATCTCCACGCGGATGCTTCGCTTGCCCGCGGCCTCGGTTTCCGTCCGGAAGTCAGAACCGTGTATCAGGCTGTGCAGGAGAAACTCCTGTAAGGTAAGGTAGCTGCGCCGGCGCCATTTTGCCTTCGACGACGATCAAACAAAGCGGACACCAATTGTATCACCACCGGACAATGCAAGCCAGGCGGGCTATACAAACAACTGGATACCACCATCTTGTATATTGGCATTTTTTTAGTGTTTCTTAGCCAATACCACACCGTTATGATCAAGAACCACTTCCTCGTCGCCTGGCGGAATATCCTCAGAAGTAAGGGGTATAGCAGCATCAATATTGTCGGACTGGCTATCGGGATGGCCGTCACTCTTTTAATTGCGCTGTGGGCAGTCAACGAGTATTCTTACGACCGAAGCCTGCCGAATTATCGGCAGCTTTATCATGTCAAGGTCAATTTTACCAGTCAGCATGAGGGCACGACAACCCAGGATGGGATCAGTCTGCCTCTGGCGGACGTGTTGAGAAAAGACATCCCGGGTATCAAACGGGTTGTCGAGGCTGACTGGATCGGTAGCGAAGCGAGTGGCCTCATTGCAGGAGATAAAAAATTATACCTGAACGGAGGCGCGGCCGGCTCCGATTTCTGGCAGATGTTTCCCTTTCCTTTTTTGAAAGGCGACCCTGCCACGGCGTTCCGCGATCCCTTCTCTATCGTGATCGACGAGTCCACCGCCAAAGCCTTATTCGGCGATAAAGATCCCCTCAACCAGACCATCAGGATCAATAATGATAAGGTGGTGAAGGTAACCGGTGTTATCAAAAATCTTCCCACGAACTCATCGATGCAATTCAGCTTTTTAATGCCTTTCGCCTTCAAGGAGCAAACGCAGGATTGGGTGAAGGACAGCCGCATGGCCTGGACGCACAATTCCTTTCAGATCTTTGTCGAGCTGGAGCCCGGTGTCAGCGAAGCTCAACTGGCGCCGAAGATAAAAGACCTGGTGATGCAGCACAGCCCGCCGATGCGGCCGGGCAAGCCGCAGATCTGGCTTCAACCCTACAAGGATCTGCATTTATATACAGATTACAGGAACGGAAAGGTGGCAGGCGGGTTTATAGATTATGTGCATTTGTTCACGATGATCGGATTGCTGGTACTCGTCATTGCCTGTATCAATTTTATGAACCTGTCGACGGCAAGGTCAGAGAAGCGTGCCCGGGAAGTCGGTGTGAGAAAGGCGCTGGGATCGCTGAGAAAGGACCTGATCGTACAGTTCCTGACAGAATCCGTTGTGACTGCCCTGATGGCTTTTCTGCTGGCTCTCTTACTGGTGACGCTGGTATTGCCGTTCTTCAATACGTTGACGGGCGGCATAATTAAAATGCCCTGGTCCAGTCCTCTTTTCTGGTGCAGCATGCTGGGATATGTGCTGCTGACGGGTCTGTTCGCCGGCAGCCGGCCGGCCTTTTATCTTTCTTCTTTCAACCCGGTAAAAGTCCTGAAAGGAAATATCCGGGCGGGCAAAGCAGGCGCATTGCCGAGGAAGATCCTCGTAGTCGCACAGTTCAGCTGTTCCGTGGCGCTGATCATCAGTACCGTCATCGTGTACCAGCAGGTCCAGTATGCGAGGAACCGGCCGACCGGCTACGATGCCAATAGGTTAGTGATGACCGATATGAGCAGCGACCTGGCGAAGAACTTTCCGGCGCTGCGGCATGAACTGATCCAATCGGGTGTCGTAGAGGATGCTGCCACCTCTTCCAGCATGATCACCCAAATGCAAAGCCATTGTATGCTCGACAACTGGCCCGGCAAGACAGCAGCCGATGAATCGGTCAATATCGGATCTGTTTGGGTTTCCGACACCTATTTCAAGGCGCTGGGCATGCAGATGGTTGCCGGACGGGACTTTTCGGATAATATCAATGCTGATTCGGCTGGAGTGATCCTGAATGAGGCGGCCGTCAAACGGATCGGCCTGAAGGACCCCGTGGGCCGGATGATCACATGGAATTGCTTTGAGGGGCCTGTCCGAATCATCGGCATAGTGAAAAATGCCTTGATGGAGTCGCCCTATAAACCCATCGATCCGGTCATCTTTTATCATTCTTCATGGGGGAATAGTATGGTATACCGGTTGTCGGCGGACGTCAGGACCCGGGATGCATTGCCCGTACTGGCAAAGCTGTTTGAGAAATACAATCCTGCATATCCCTATAGCTACAAATTTGTCGACGAAGAGTACAGTCGTAAATTCACGACCGAGCTGCTGGTTGGTAAGCTGGCGGGTATTTTCGCGACACTGGCTATCTTCATTTCCTGTCTGGGCTTATTCGGCCTGGCCGCATATGTCGCCGAACAAAGAACGCGGGAGATCGGCATTCGTAAGGTGCTGGGAGCATCGGTATCACAGGTCTGGATGTTATTATCCAAAGACTTCATGCTGCTGGTTGTTATCAGCTGTCTGATTGCGTCACCCATCGCCATGTATTTTTTACAGACGTGGCTGGAGCAATACGACTACAGAATAACGATCGGCCCGTTTGTATTTATAGGAGCGAGCATTGCGGCAATCGCCATAACGATCGCAACTATTAGTTTTCAAGCTATCAAAGCAGCGTTGTCGAATCCGGTCAAGAGTTTTCGCACGGAATGACCAGGAAGGATACGACATCGATGTCTACAGTGTCAAAGGCGGTGAAGTCTTAAGTTAAAAGATCAGGGCCTTCCTGCCATCGCTTACTCAAACACTTCAGCCAGCTTAGCCTGCAAAGCCTCGCCCCGCAGGTTGCGGGCAATGATCTTCCCGGCCGGATCGATCAGCAGG
This sequence comes from Puia sp., assembly GCA_035492595.1. GTDB lineage: Bacteria > Bacteroidota > Bacteroidia > Chitinophagales > Chitinophagaceae > Puia. The sequence goes on along the minus strand of DATJJA010000225.1, from coordinate 460 downwards.
TTTGACGGAATGGCCTGTATCCCATAATACGATGCCACTTCATTTCCCCGTCCACCTTTCAGGTCGGACAGCTGTGCCCAGGGCATCTTATCATCCCGGATCGCCTTCTTCCATCGCGCGCCATCTTCATCCATCGAAACACCCACCACCGTAAAATTCCTGTTCTTATATTCATTATAGGCTTTCAGCACATTGGGATTCTCCGCCCGGCAGGGACCACACCAGCTGGCCCAAAAATCCAATAGCACATATTTCCCTTTGAAGGTCTCGAATCGAACGGGTTTCCCCGTCGTATCGTTTTGCGTAAAATCGACAGCCCTGCTACCTAAAACGCTTCGCTTCAGCACTTCCAGCCGCCGGGCAATCTGCTGCCCGGCCGCACCCTGCTGCGCTTCGGAGGACAGCAGACCATACCCTTTGCTCACCGTTTCATAATCTCCCATGACAGCACGGTCCGAGA
>DATJJA010000224.1:0-5201 GCA_035492595.1 Puia sp. | reverse complement strand
GTCTCCGGTTCATCCGGTTTCCCCGGTTCATCGACCTTATTGAGCAGCTCGATCAGGATCTCGGCGGCCTTTGCGCCCTGTTTGTAGGGATATTGTTCGACGCTGGCCATTGGCGGGTTTTCGAGGTAGCTGGTGAGGGGCAGATTGGCATAGCTGACAAAGCAGATGTCTTTATTGATCTTCAATTTTTGCTGGCGGGCATATTGCATGGCATCCAGTGCAATGTAATCGCTCATAGCAAGGATGGCCGTTGGCCTGGGGCGCTGGCTGAGCAGGACCTCCATTGCCTTGTGGGTACTCTCGAGGGTGAGGTCGGTGGAGACGACGAGGCCCATATCTATTTTGAGCCGCCGTTTTATCAGGGCCTGTTTATAGGTTTCTGTTCTTTCGCGGGATGACTTCATCTGTTCGGGGCCGTTGAGCACTCCGATGCGGCGATGACCTTTTTCGATCAGGAATTCTATGGCCTCCCGGGTTCCGCTGTTCATATTGGAATAGACCTTATTGAAGTCCGGCAATGTAGGGACCCGGTCGAAGAAGACGACGGGTATATTGTAATTTTTCAGCGCGGTGAAATGATCGTAGGTACAGGTCTGTTTGCTCAGGGAAACAATGATGCCGTCGACGCGGTTATTCTTAAAGGTGGTGATGATCTGCCGTTCGCGGTCGATGTCATCTTTGGACTGGCTGATCAGGACGCTGTATTTGTTCTGGCTGGCCGTTTCTTCGATGCCATTGATGGCCTCGGAAAAGAACTCCTCTTTGAGATTGGGGAGGACGACGCCGATAGTAAAGGTCTTGCGTTGTTTGAAGAAAATGGCGGCCTGGTTGGGTTCATAGTGAAGCTCCTGCGCCAGCTTTTGCACGCGCATCCGGGTTCGCAGCCCGATACCGGGGTGGTCATGCAGAGCCCTGGAGACCGTTGAAACGGAAACATTTAGCTGTTTCGCTATTTCCTTGATGGTGGGGAGCCTGACGTCCTTCATGAAACAAAAATAGGGGTTTTAGGATAGGCGGAGCGGGGTTTCAGGGGCCGGGGCGCCGGGGTATAAAAAAACCCGCCGGGGTCGCAGCGGGTTAATTCATTCACTGTAAAGGGTTGATTCGCGGTGCTACAGTGGTATCAGAGACAACAGGTGCCGGTAAAAAACCGGGTGGTTTTCATGGGTTTGGATACAGGGTTTTCATGGATTGGATACAGGGTTTTTCACGGGTTGGATCAGGTTCCAGGGGTTTGTCGGGATACGGATCAGGGGTTCAGGTACGGGTAAAGGGTCGGGTACGGGTAAAGGGTCGGGTACGGATCTCATTCTTTGGTTCAGGTAGGGCCTGGTTTTTCGGATTATTGGATCTTGCAACGGGCTTTTAGTTCAGGTCATGTGTTTCAGCGCTGTGACAACACAAAGAAACGACAGAACTGTTGGCCTGCCTGAGTTTTGTACATGGAGTTGAACAAGTTGATTAGTAAACTTAACAGACTTTAGGAACAAACACCTAGGCATTGGTAGTTTCCGAAGTAAAACCTCGTGCTTTTACGATAGACGAAGGCTCCCCGAGGGCATTTTTTCCTCTAAAATCGGGATATTTGGAGATGGCAACGAATAAGGTCACTATCTTAAAGACAGAAATCCTCTCCGACAACTGGTATACGTTAAAAAAGATAACTTACCAGCAGCAAAAGGAGGACGGCACAACGGAAACCAACACCCGGGAAGTGTATGACAGGGGGAACGGCGCGGTCATTCTTCTATACAACAAGCAAACCAGGACGGTTGTCCTTACCCGTCAGTTCAGGCTGCCTACGTTCATCAATGGAAACGCGGATGGGATGTTGATCGAAGCCTGTGCGGGGCTGCTGGATAAGGACCATCCCGATGTCGCGATCAAGCGGGAGACGGAGGAAGAGACAGGATACAGGGTCTCGGCAGTAGAAAAAGTATTTGAAGCGTATATGTCTCCCGGATCGGTGACGGAAGTGCTTTATTTCTTTATTGCTGAATATTCGAGCGCTATGAAAGTGCATGAGGGTGGCGGCCTGGAAGAGGAGCAGGAAAATATCGAGGTGCTGGAACTGCCGGTGGACAAGGCTATGCAAATGCTCAACTCCGGTGAGATCAAAGATGCAAAGACGATAATGCTGCTTCAATATATCAGACTGAAGGGGATACTTTGAAAACTTTAACACGGGAGGCATTTTATTAGGTCTACCTTGTCCCTGTTGCCGGTTATTCTACCGGCAAATAAATCAGAATATATGTCAAATATTACGCAGATTGTAAATGTCGACAAGCATATGACGACATTGAAGAAAGGTGTTGTTGCGTCAGGGCTGGGTAAGACATTGAGTGAGTCGGGACCTTATACGATCTTTGCTCCTTCGGATAAGGCGTTCGAAAAGCTGGATAAAAAACTACTCGAAAGTCTTCTGGAGCCGGCGAACAAGGCAAAGCTTACTGAACTGCTGAATCATCACGTAGTACCCGGAAAGATCCATCAGAAGGATCTGAAAGACGGTGAAAAGCTGAAAACGCTAAGCGGCGACCAGTTGCATGTAGTCGTAAAAGAAGGGGTCATCAGTGTCAATGGCGCTCATGTCCAGGGTGAGGCAGTAGAAGCTTCCAATGGATCGGTATTTTCACTGGACACAGTGATCCAGAAGAAATAACATATTCTTTTCTGGAAATGCCGCTTCAGGACACCTTGAAGCGGCATTTTTTTGCGCTGCATTTTGTATATTTAGGCATGAGAAAGCTTGTCTTATTTATCCTTGGTCTTACCGGTCTGACCACAACCGCTTATACGCAAATGACCGGCCTGCAAATCAAAACAAGTAATGGCATAGTGGAGGGTGTATTGGAGAAGACCGGTGTCCGATCGTTCAAGGGGGTGCCATTTGCCGAGCCGCCGGTGGGCGATCTGCGATGGAAGGAACCACAGCCTGCAAAGGACTGGACGGGGGTCAGGAAATGCGATCATTTCGCGGCTATGGGTGTGCAGCCGCCTATCTACAGCGATATGAAATTCCGGTCTTCGGGTATCAGCGAGGACTGTCTCTACCTGAATCTGTGGGTGCCGGCGACGACCGACAGTCTTGTGAAAGGGAAGGCGGCGGGGCTGCCGGTGCTGGTATATTTTTTTGGAGGCGGGTTTATCGCGGGGGATGGCTCTGAAGGGCGTTATGATGGCGAAGGGATGGCTACGAAAGGGGTCATTGCGATCACCATCACCTACCGGTTGGGGGTATTCGGATTCCTCGCTCACCCTGAACTATCAAAGGAATCGCCGCATCATGCATCCGGCAATTACGGGCTGCTCGATCAGACGGCGGCCCTGCGCTGGGTGAAAAAGAATATCAGGGCTTTTGGCGGAGACCCGGATCGGATAACCATTGCCGGTGAGTCGGCTGGATCGGTGTCGGTCAGTGCCCAGATGGTATCTCCGTTATCGAAAGGCCTTATCAATGGAGCGATAGGAGAAAGCGGATCTCTATTGGGCGCCCTGCCGCCGGTCACGCTGAAGGGTGCAGAACAATCCGGGGTAGCCTTTGCCAAAAGCTGTGGGGTGAGTTCTCTGGCTGAATTGCGGGCTATGCCGGCGGATAAGATACTGGAGGCTGCGAAAAAGTTCAGCAATTACCGTTTCCCGATGACGATCGACGGCTATTTCCTGCCAAAGGCGCCCCTCGCTATCTTCCGGGCAGGTGAGCAGGCGCATGTGCCATTGCTGGCAGGCTGGAATTCTGAAGAAGGCGGTTATCGCTCGATCATCGGCAATGGCCAGGCCACCCGGGAGAATTATGAAAAGGGGGTACGGAAACTATATGGCCAAGCGGCGGATACCATCCTGCGACTCTATGCTGCTGAAACGGATGGCGACGTAGAGCAGGCTGCGACAGACCTGGCAAGTGACAAATTCATTGCATTCAGTACCTGGCGCTGGACAAATGAGCAGGCTAAGACCGGTGGCAAACCGGTGTATCGTTATCGCTTCGAACGGGCAAGGCCGGAGATGAGACCGGCACATGGTGCTGTTCACTCTGCGGAGATAGAATATGCATTGGGAAACCTGCCGCTGAACACGGTCTATTCCTGGACGTCGGATGACTATGCGATATCCGCTCTTATGCTGGAATACTTTGCCAACTTTGTAAAGAAGGGCGACCCCAATGGACCGGGTTTACCTGTGTGGCCTGCGGCGGGAAGTGAAGGGCCTGCACAGGTGATGCATATTAATGTACAGACAAAGGCCGGGGTGGAGAATCACCGGGAGAGGTATTTGTATTGGGAAAATAGGTAAATTACCGTCTACTATGACCTCTAAACCTGTCTTGCTATCGATCGTTGTTTCTGTTTTGCTCTTTTCCTGTCAGCAATCAGAGGACATTGACAATAATACGCCTACTGAGATCCTCGTAAATACCAGTGTATTTCCGGTCCAGCCATTGCAGCTGGATTCGCCTGCGAACCTGCGGCTTTCCTTTACGGGCAGGACGGCGACGGACAGCTCCGTCTTCTACCAGGTGATGGCTACCTATAAAGGAGAGACGGTTGGGTTTAATCTGAGCGTCCCGAAGGGGGAAGAGGGGACGGCCTATTTTTCCGGTACGGGGAAGGTCAGTGACAACTTTCTTCGTTGCATGCAGGAGATCTATGGGAGGCCTGCCGATACATCGATCCATTTTGCAGAGGATGTGTCCGCACATTTTGTGGCGTTGGGGGCATTGCTGAGTAATGGGAGCGCTCATTCACATGATAGTACGGTTCGTTTGCGTAACGATGTTGCGCATGTACATGATAGTACGGCGCATGTGTCTGACAGTGCGGCCCGTCCTTTGGAGAACCTGGGCACGGAGAACAAGCTGATCTTCCGGATCGGGGCGACAGGTGACTCCGGGGAACTTTACCTGGAGATCAATGAAAAGGACCATTGGATCGGGCTGGCCGAAAAGGATACACTTTACCGTGACCGGCTCATCAGGGCTCTGACAAGGCAATTATGAAAGCCACAACTATTGATGAGGTGTTGTCCCAGCTGAGTGGGATCATAGCAGAAAGCAGGCAGGCGGGTGATCGCTGCGGGTTTTTTGCGGCCCTGTATTATAAGGTAACGGCAAAAGTAAAGGAGGGGATTGAGAAAGGTCAGTTCGAGGATGGGGCGCGGATGGAAAAGCTGGATGTGCTGTTTGCCAACCGTTACCTGGA
>DATJJA010000223.1:0-130663 GCA_035492595.1 Puia sp. | reverse complement strand
CGCTTCTGCGCGGTACGGCTGGCCGTAACGACCATCAGGTCGAGCTGGTTAAAACGCGGGCTATCCACCCCTCTTACCCGCGCGCTGTCCGCCGGCGCAGTCTTCTGCGCAAACACCGCGCAGGAATATAATAGCAGCGCGGCCACCAGGCCTCGCTTAGATAAAGGATTCATGATTGTTAGTTGAATAAGAAAAAAATTGCCGAAGCACTTAACAAACCAACAACCAGGCAGGAGGATGGAAGATAACAGCAGGCTGATCGACAGGGCCATCGTCAGCTATCACGGGGTAAGAGCGGCTTACCCGGGGCTGAAAAAGAAAGAATGAGGTGAGATAGAACGACTTTGAGGACAGGATTTCAAACCGGCCATCCGACTTATGCTCCGTATCCCCACTCTCTTTATTCTCGGCAAGGATCCGTTTATCCAACTGGCATCGGCCCTCACAATGGACCGCCGTTCGGAGCCGGTTGATACAAAGATTTCTGGCGATATAATCCCGGTTGGCGTAAAAATCCGCTACAACGATCATCTTGCTGAAACACTGCAGCATCAGCGTAAAAAGGAGAAGGACGACCATGATCCGCTGGGTGGCGGTCAGGCACCACTTGCTGAAAGTTTGCAGCCCGATCAGCCGGCGAAGTAGTATGGTTACAGGATATTTTACCACTGCAGCGCAAAAGTAGGACGCCGAAACCCATCCACCAAAAAGTTTTGCACCCATACCGGTATGCCCCAACCGGACGATCGCTGTATCGAAAACGAACAGAAACCAATGCAAATAACCCAGCAACCAACTGGTTTACAGTTTATTACAAATATGGTATCCCATTAGCTGTGAATCCGGTAATCAAACGCTTCTTATGTTCCTCAACTATCTCAAAGTAGCCTTGCGCCGCCTGAACAGGAATAAAGCCTTTTCGCTGATCAATATCCTGGGTCTCTCCGTGGGACTCAGCTCCTGTATGCTCATTACTTTGTATATCTGGCATGAGAACAGCTATGACACCTATCATCCGCATATCGACAGACTCTACCAGGTAGGCACGATCGACATCGCACATGGCAAAAAAACACGTTTCTATGGCTGTCCTCCGATGATGGCGGGTCTTGTTCAATCAACCTTTCCCCAGGTGGAAGCTACCGCGCGCATCTGCCGTCTGCTCGGTGACGACCAGAACCTGCTGCAGTACCATGCCGGTAACGGAACCACCCACGCCTTTTATGAAGACAATGGAATGATGGCCGACTCCGGATTCTTTCATTTATTTCACTATGATTTTGTAGAAGGTAATGCCAATACCGCCATCAGCAGCCCGTATTCGGTGGTGCTGGCCAAAGATATCGCCGACAAGCTTTTTGATGGTAAACCAGCGATTGGCAAGACGATCCATATTCCCAGCCATATCAATGGCGACCACGATTATACGGTCACCGCTGTATTCCGTCCCATGAGCAAACCCTCCCATATCAACGGGCGTTTTTTCCTGTCTATGTACAGTGGAAATATCGGCGACTTTTTGAGGACCGATAAGAATATGGCCTCGAATTATTATTTTGTCACCTATGCCTTGTTAAAACAGGGCGCCGATCCTGCTGCCATCGAAAAAGGTTTTCCTTCCTTTGTGGATACCTATGAAGGAAAAGATCTGCGCGAAGCCGGCTTCTACCGTGAGCAATTCCTTCTGAAAGTGAGGGATATCCATCTGCATTCAGATATGCCTTACGGGGATGTGACGCCCTCCGGAAGTCTGACCTATCTCTATATACTGGCGTCGATCGCCGTTTTTATCCTTTTAATTGCCTGCATCAATTTTATGAATCTGTCAACAGCCCGATCGACAAAACAATCTCTCGAAGTAGGCGTTCGCAAAACGCTGGGCGCCGGACGTGGTGCACTGGTCGCTCAATTCCTGGAAGAGTCTCTGCTGATGGCTTTTATCGCACTCGGTATCGCACTGCTGCTGACGCTGTTACTCCTGCCTGCCTTTCAAAAGCTGGCAGACAGGAACATTCAGCCGCCTCTGCCCCAATTACTGCTTATGGGTGGAGGCTTCCTCATCCTGACCATTCTCACCGGGCTGATAGCTGGCAGCTATCCGGCTTTTTACCTTTCTTCATTCCAGCCGGTGAAAGTGATGAAAGGAAAGATGACCAATTCACTGGCCGTTATCTTTCTTAGAAAAGGATTAGTGATCTTTCAGTTCTGTGTCTCCATCGTGCTCATCGTCGCTGCGGCGATCATCGGTGAGCAAATGCACTATTTGCGGACCACGGACATGGGATTTGCAAAAGACCAGCAGTTGATCCTTTCCCTGCGGGGTGATCAGCGATTAAAATCCGCGACGATAAAAGAAGCGGTGGCCTCTGTTCCCGGTGTGCTTTCCAGCGCCGGCAGCACACAGTTTCCCGGCATTATCGCTCCGGGAGATGATCTCCTTTACGCAGAAGGCAAACCAAGCACCGACAATCACCATGTCTATCTCAACTTTGTCGATTTCGATTATATGAAGACGATGGATCTGAAAATGATCTCGGGGCATGCGTTCTCGCAGGAATTTCCGCGCGACAGCGTAGATGGGATCATTCTCAATGAAACTGCGATACGTGCGCTGGGTTATGACCCGGCTACCTGTGTCGGGAAGAAAGTCTATTCAGGGGTGTCATCCACATTGGGCAACTCTCTTCGTATCGTTGGTGTTATGAAAGACTTTCATTTTGAAGACCTGCACAACCCCATCGATGCCATTGGATTGGAAGCATTCAGCCGTCCGTTTTACAGCTATCTGACGGTGCATGTGGACAAGAATAACCTGGGTAAGACGATTGCCGGTATCCAAAAGGCCTGGCAGCAATTGTTCCCCGATACTCCTTTCGAATATTCTTTCCTCGACGAAAGATTTCAAAAACTCTATGAAGCAGACAGCCGCATAGCTGCCATCGTTGCCTATGCCACCGGCTTCGCCATCTTTATTTCCTGTCTTGGCCTCTTCGGCCTGGCCGCCTTCAGCGCCGAACAACGCACCAAGGAAATAGGCATCCGGAAAGTCCTCGGAGCCAGTGAAGGCAGCATCGTTACCCTCTTGTCAAAAGACTTCCTCAAATTAGTCGCCATAGCCGTGCTGATAGGCTCCCCACTCGGCTGGTACGTGATGCAGCAATGGCTGCAGGGCTTCGCCTACCGGACCACCATCGGCTGGACCGTCTTTGCCCTGACGACAGGCGCAGCATTATTCATCGCGCTGCTGACGATCAGCTCGCAAGCCATCCGGGCTGCCCTCGCCAATCCGGTAAAGAGCCTCAGGTCAGAGTGAGCCCAGGCAAACAGCCTGTCGCAGGACATATCCCGACGACGCAGACCGTTGATATTTCCTTCCCGGCGAGCGGCAGCAAACATAATTACATGCGTCAGGCCCCCTATTGCAACACCCGGATAGAATTGTCCCGGGGAGCTTTAGGATTGAAGGAAACTGGGTATAAATGGTTCACTCGAATTTTTACTATTTGGGTCAATCATTTTTTTTTGTACCTTCTATTTTCTTCTGCAAAAACCTCTCGCCACAATCCATCATTCTATTTAAAGCAAGCGCTAACTGCTCGTCTTCCTCCCCATGATGCTGCTATTTATTTAATCAAATAACCTTTTTTATGAAAAAAGATCTACTATGCATTTCTGCGGGTTTATTCTTATGCCTATTATTGTATGGTGTCAGCGCCAGCGCACAAATAAATGGCGATCCGGCCTTCTCCGGAGCAATGCAGCAATCAACCGGACCCAAAACCCCTTCCGTTCTTAGCCCGGACCTGAAAAATCTTTCCACCTCCTTTCAGACTAAAAAAACAAAGGCACCCCAGGCCGTGACCAGACCAACACCCGGGGCAGGTACAGACTACTTTGATAAATACATGCAGATCAAAGGCGACAAGGTAGTCGTGGATGTGACGGCCAAAGAAGATCTGTCCACCGCCAAAGCCGAACTGCAAAAACTGGGCGCCACCATCACCGCGACATACGGCCGGGTGATCTCCGCGATCATACCCATCGCATCCCTCCCCCAGCTCGAATCGACCACTTCAATACGTTTTGCACGACCGGCTTACCGGCCACTGCACGTGAAACAGCAGGCCCTGAATGCCAGCCGGGCATCTGTATCAACCTCTGCCTTCGGCCGCGCCGGAAATACCCCCGCCTGGTTCGCGCCAAAGCCCACCCCCGTCATCAGCCAGGGCGACACTGCACAGCTTTCTTATTTAGCCCGCAAACAATATAAAGTAGACGGCAAGGGAGTCAAAATCGGTGTCCTTTCCGACAGTTACAACAACCTGGGCACCGCCAATACGGGAGTCGCACACGGCGAGCTCCCCGGCCCCGCCAATCCTTTCAATTATAAAAAACCCGTCCAGGTCCTGTCCGACCTCGACTCTGGGGGCACCGACGAAGGACGCGCCATGCTGGAGATCATTCACGATGTTGCTCCCGGCTCCGAACTGGCCTTTCATACAGCGGACAACGGTCAGGCTGATTTTGCACATGGCATCCTCCAGCTGGCACACAGCGGATGCAGTGTCATCGCGGACGACGTATTCTATTACGCCGAACCCTTCTTCCAGGATGGTATCATCGCCCAGGCCGTAGACCAGGTAAAAAAAGAAGGCGTGACCTATTTCTCTTCCGCGGGTAATTCCAGCATCCGCAGCTATGAAAGCCCCTATCGTCCCACCAATGTAAGACCCCTGGATAGCATAGCCGGTACAGCACATAATTTCAGCGGTCCTGCTGACCCTCCCCGTTATTTCCAGCCGGTGTATATCCCATCCGGAGGAACCCTGATCAACTCCTTCCAATGGGACCAGTCCTCCTTTTCCGCCAGCGGCGTCGGCGCCTCGACCGATTTCGATATCTACCTGCTTGACCAGAATGGAAATATCGTGGCAGTTGGCGGGTCCGATAACCTGGCCAGTGGCGAGCCTATCGAAGTATTCGGCTATTTTAACAATACCCCCAATGTCACCTTCTTTCTGCTGATCCTGAAATATAGCGGCCCCGACCCCACCCGGATAAAATATAACCTTTACGGGGATGCCCTGTTCTATCTGACCAATCCCACCATACCCGGCATCCTCTCGCCCAGCCTCGTGGGACATACAAAGGCCGATGGCGCTATTTCAACCGGCGCAGCTTTTTACCTGCAAACTCCACCCTATGGCGCCGATACACCCGTCATTGAAGGTTTCTCTTCCGTAGGCGGCGTAGCCAACTATTACGATATAGAAGGCAACCGTATCCCACCGCTGATCCGCAAAAAACCAGACATCGTGGCCCCGGACGGTGGCAATACCTCCTTCTTCGACCCCTTCGGCAACGGCGATATCACCGAGGACGCCGACACGTTTCCCAATTTCTTCGGAACCTCCGCCGCAGCTCCGCATGCAGCCGGCGTAGCAGCACTGATGATAGACGCCCAGAAACTCAAAACCATCACCCCTTCTCAAATAAAAGGCATTCTGACCACCCACACCTGGGATATGGACAATCCCTATACTACAGGCTTTGACAAAGGATTTGATTTCGCCACCGGCTATGGACTGATCAAGGCGACAGGCGCAGTGGGAGAGGTCAAATTCCCCAACTCCTATATTAAGAATCTGCAATTGACACCTCTTTGCTCGGCGAACCCCAGGCTAATCCGAAACTGGCAGATCTCCAATCCCAATCCATTCGATGTCCCCGTAACCTGGCAGGTAAGCGGAACGAATCAACGCGGTACCCTGATCGTCCCGCCCGGCGACACGACCTTCTCTACAAACGCCTCGTATTTGTATGGCTACCCGCTGCCGCAAATAGCCTTCATCAACTGGGAAGATAATTTCCTGTTCCCGCATATAGATCTGGCATACAGTACCAGCGCCGTTTGTGGCAAAGACAAAGTATCCGCCGCCAACAGCGATCAGGCCCTGAGTGGCGTAGCCAAGACATTGCAAAATGGGAAGCCTGCTTTAACTGAAGTTTACCCCAATCCTTCCGACGGATTGTTCAAGCTCTATCTGTCCGCAGAACAACAGGACGTAACACTGAGCCTTTTTAGCGCCGACGGCAAACAGCTGATGACCAGGAGAGCTCCGGGAGCCACGGGAGTCATCGACATCGATGCCACCGGCTACCGGCCAGGGGTGTATTTCCTGAAAGTGATACAAGGCAATGATGTAAAGACGTTAAAACTGATACGCAAATAAATACGTGAAGGGGGCGGACCTTAGTTCGTCCCCTTTTTAAATCATTATTTTACCTCGACCTTTATAACCGTGGCGATCGCATCAGGAGCTGTCGATGGAACATGGATCACCAGGCCATTCGCCGTCGTTTCCGTATCCAGCTTTTTTCCGCCCGCAAGCAACGTCGTTTTCCGAACCTTTCCGGGTATCCCCGGCACGGTCAGCTTTCCATCACCAGGCCAATCAAAGACCGACAGGTACAGCACCGTGTGATCCCCTTCCATCTTCCTGGTACAACGGCCCCAGATCAGCGGCTGCAGAGGACTGGCCTTCGTGCCATAAATGGATTCGCCATTGATCTTTATCCAGGCCCCAACGATCTTCAGCGCATCGATGCTCGGCTGCGGCAACTCACCCTCTGCCGTAGGTCCGACATTCAACAGGTAATTTCCACCTTTCGAGCATATATCGATCAAGTTATGAATAAGTGTTGCGGGCGTCTTCCAGTTATGATCGGCCGTTTTGAAACCCCAGGTATCGTTCATTGTCATACAGGTCTCCCAGTCTTTTCCATCCAGCTCGCTGAGATTGGGGATCTTCTGCTCCGGCGTTTTGTAGTCGCCGGGATAGTTCGGACGTTTGAGACGGTCGTTCGTGATGATCTTCGGCTGTAGCGCCAACACCGCTTTTAGCTTTTCCGCATATTCGTCCGTCATACCGGCAGGCGTATCCCACCAGAGGACGGCCACATCGCCATAATTCGTCAGTAATTCCTTTACCTGTGGCACCGCCACCTTATCTATATAACTACTCATCGGCTCCGAGGTTTGGACCGGGTCCCAATGTCCTTCATGCGCCTGCGTATAGGAATCTATTTGCGCTGAGTCAGGATTGGCCCAGCCCTGACCGGCAGGCCTGCGGATAGCCGAGCCACCGGGATTGTTCCAGTCCTGCGCCTGTGAATAATAAAACCCGAGTTTTATACCATTCTTGCGACAGGCTTCCGCCAGCGGACGTAAAAGATCACGGCCATAGGGAGTAGCATCAACGACGTTCCAGCGGCTGGCCTTACTGCCAAACAGCGCAAACCCGTCATGGTGTTTGGCTGTGATCACAATATATTTCATACCCGCTTCCTTAGCGAGACGAACCCAGGCTTCAGGGTCATATTTTACCGGATTGAACTGATTGGCGAGCTGGTGATATTCCGCGACGGGTATTTTCCCCCAGTTCATGATCCACTCCCCCGCCTTGTTCACAGCATGTCCGTCATAGACACCCGCCGGAACTGCATAGACTCCCCAATGGATAAAAAGACCAAAACGCGCTTCCCTCCACCAGGTCATTCTATCCTGCTCGTCAGCGCCAACCCCAATATCCCCCTTCACCAATGGCTGGGCACGCAAAAAGACGGGCGCTGCCACCATCAACCAAAGAACAAAAGATGATTTTTTCATTTACAAGGAGCATTAGTTTTTAAATATACTGCGTTTATGGGATTCGATCTCCTTAATTCCGTGAAACGCTTTTTTCGCCAGTGACCAGATTGGCAATTCCGCTCATCATTCAACAGTGGTGCTTGTACCAAAACCAGGGCTACCCGAAAAAATAGTTTTTGACCAAAAAAAATAAATATATTTGCCCACCCGCTAAGCCGCCTGAAAAAGATCGCTGTATGTCATGAAAAAGCGCATACTCCTTTGCATCTTTCCCGGCCTCGTAGCCTTCCTGCCCACAGGACAAAAAGAGACACACCGCACCTGGCCCCATCCCGAGTTTTCCCTGAGCCATAATCAGTTTGCCTTCCATCTGCTGAATGCAGTCATGCAGGAAGACCCGAGCCCCAACAACAAGCTCGTCTCTCCCCTGAGCCTCTATTTCTCCCTTAGCCTCCTGTACAATGGTGCCGGTCACGGAACCCGCGACTCCATCGCAGAAGCTCTTCAGACAGGAGATATGGAGCTACCCAACCTCAACAGCTTTTGCAAGGAGACCATTCAGCAAATGCCCCTGCTCGACAACAGCGTACAGATCAACGTCGCCAATTCCCTCTGGTACAACCAGCGGAAGATGACCCTCTCACCTACCTATGAAAGTATCGTCGGCAATTTCTTTTATACACAGCCCCAGCCCCTCAACTTCGGCGCCCGGGACGCAGCCGGGCATATCAATCAATGGATGGACCAGAATACCAGCCATATGATCCCGGCCATCATCGACCACACAAAACCCAACGACGGGATGTACCTGGTGAATGCGCTCTATTTTAAAAGCAAATGGGCAAATCCCTTCGAAGCGGAGAATACCGGCAAAGGCGATTTTTACCTGACAAAAGCATGGACAAAAACAGCTTCCTATATGAAGAGAACGGGGGTGATCCGGGCTTTCTCCGATACCGCCTTTACCATGGTGGAGCTGCCCTGCGGTGACGGAAGAAATTACAGCATCTTTGCCCTCCTGCCGGAGAACGAGACCAGCGGCGCAACAGGACTGGCCCGCAGCCTTGATCCTTCACGCCTCAACGAAGCCATCGACAAGATGACACCACAGCTGATCGAATTATCGATACCCGGATGGGAATCCACCTATGCTATCGATAATTTGCAGGCCGTCCTCGGCCGCCTGGGCATGGGTATCGCTTTCAGTACCAACGGAGAAGCAGACTTCTCCAATATGTATTCCACCGGCGCCCGCAAAGCCTTTCTTTCCCAGGCAAAACACAGCACCCGTATCAGGGTCAACGAGACCGGCGTTGAAGCCGCCGCTGCTTCCGGGATCAGTAATGTCGTCCTCGGCATGGACTCCCGAACGCGTCGCCCGCGGGTCATCCGTTATGACCACCCCTTCCTCTATCTCCTGATGGAGAAACAACGTAACCTGATCCTGATGACCGGCATCGTCAGCGATCCGACCCTTACTACGGCTGCACCGCCTGCACCTGCACAGAAGCCATCTGTAATCCGGCGGCTGTTGCGGAAAAAGTGATCTTATCGGAAGCAACTCCCTGCGCGGAAGCAGCTCCCTGGGTGGCAGCAGCTCCCGGCTTCGACTGGATGATCACCTGGCACTTCCCATTGAACAACGATCTTTGCCAGTCGGCCCCGCTATATTTATCCGGCTCCTGACTACTTGGGTCTCCATTCCCCACGCCGATGATCCTCACATCGCCGGCTACAGCAAAATGCACCAGGTCATTCGCATCAGGGACTTCCCTGCCCTGTTTGTCAACAACAGAGATATTAAACACATTGGCATCCTTGCCGTCCAATGTCAACGTAGACTTCGCCGGCGTCACGACCAGCTTATAAGGCTCCCCCGTGGTCTCCACTACGGTCGTGATCTTCTTTCCTTTTTTATACGCCACAGCTTCCAGCTTCCCCGGAACATAACCGACCATCCATTCCAGGTGGCCATTACGCGGCATGACTTTTTTGCCAAGGCTTTTTCCGTTCAGAAACAATTCCACATTGTCTGCATTGGTATTGACCCATACAGGAATAGACTTCCCTTCTTTGCCCTTCCAGTTCCAGTGTGGCGCAATATGCAGCACATCCTTATCCGTCCACCAGGACTGATAGTAATAATAGACGGTCTTGGGAAAGCCACACATATCCATGATCCCAAAATGTGAGTTGATATCCGGCCACCGGTAAGGGGTCGGCTCACCGCGATAGTCAAAGCCTGTCCACGCAAATCCCCCCATAAACCATTCCCTGTTCGCTGCTATCGTCCACCAGGCTTCAGCTGTGCTGGCCCATGGCGGCGCCACGCTATCGTAATCCGGCACATAGGCATTGACGGTATCCCGCTCGTAGATGCCGCGCGTCGAAACCGTACTGGCAACCTCCGTCCCCATGATGGGCTGATCGGGGTGCTCCTTTCGATAGGGATCAAGCCCTTTCAGATTATAGTTGAACCCCCTCACCGGGATGACCTCGTTGACACCATGAAAGACATTCCCCACATTGGCGGCATAGGTAGAGGTACGATAGGGGTCCAGCTCCTGCTGCCGCTGTACCTGGTGCTGCGCGATCAGCTTACCCGTTGTAGAGGTCTGGATCTTCCATTCCTCATTGCCGATGCTCCACATGAATACGCTGGGATGATTTCGGTCGCGTAATATCAGCTGCTCGAAATCCGAGCCATATTCAGCTCCGCTGTTGAGCAGACGCGTCTCGTCCAGCACCAGCATACCCAGGCTGTCACAGGCATCCAGCAGCTCCGGCGTGGGTGGATTATGACTGGTCCGATAAGCGTTGACACCCATTTCCTTTAATAAATGGATTCGATAGAATTGCAGGTAGTCCGGTAAGGCGCTGCCCACACCGGCATGATCCTGGTGACAGCAGACACCCTGTATCTTTATGGGCTTGCCATTCAGGAAAAGCCCTTTATCCTTGTCGATATTGACAGTCCTGATGCCAAAACGTACCGTTTGCTGATCTACGATCTGGCCCCTTGACCTGACGATCACAACCGCCCGATAGAGATAAGGATTCTCCAGCGTCCAGAGGATAGGATGATCGATCGTCTGCGACGGACGTTGCTCGTCTGTTATTCTTTTACCGTCCCTGTCCGTGATATATCGCTCGACACTTATATCCGCTTCCTTCTGTTCGTACTGATCTACTTTCGCTTCTATCGTTACCTTCGCCTCGTCGCCCTTTAACTCCGAATGCACAAAGACCCCGCCCTCTAATGCGAGATGGGTCTTGTTTACAATATTCAGCCACGCATGCCGGTAGATGCCCGCGCCTTCATAGAACCAACCCTCATACTGGCTGGCATCGGCCCGCACGACCACCGTGTTCTTTCCATGCATCCGAAGGAAGTCGGTGATATCATAGGACGATCCGCTATACCCGCTGAAATGTCCCCCCAGGTAACAGTTGTTGATCCAGACCTTGCTGTCCCGGAAGATGCCATCAAACTGAAGGATGAACCGCTTGCCGGAATCTTTTCCATCGACCTCCCACGTCTTTCTGTACCACCCAACCGAACTTTCAGGGAACAAGGCCCCCACGGTATGATAACCATGCATATCGACATCATCGTTCGCTACATGCTCAAATGGAAGACCAACCGCCCAGTCATGCGGCAATTGCACCGGCGTCCAGCCCCGGTCGTCAAAGTCCATCCTGATACAGGTATTGGCAGCATCCCCGGTCTTGGCAAGGATATTCCCAATGCCATAGTTGAAATCCCGGTGCGGATCAGCGGCATGGCCGAGGTGAAACTTCCAGCCATCGTCAAAATTGAGACGTTCGCGGACAGGCTGGGCAGAAGCTGCCCCCAATCCCAGGAAAGAAAAAAATAAAAATAGTCTTCTCATTATAACTTAATTTCATCAACGATAACTCTAATGTATGAAACCGTTGCCATCCTATGCTGTTTTCCTGACACTTATTTTCTTTCAGACTGTCCAGGCACAAAAAATAGTGTATTCTCAACCGGGAAAAGGAGATTTCAACCGCGTCAGATTCGATGTCATAGCAAAACGCGACGGAAAGATACTGGTGCTCAAGGTGCTCTATACCGGCAACCCCGAACAGATTCGGGAGATCTATCGGCCCCCTTCAGGACCCAATAACTCCATCGAAAGCAGCACATTCTGTATCTATGATTCCAGCATGCGCATCACCACAGAAAAAACACTTCCTTTACCCCACGCCATCTCCGGTGTCCATTTCCTGGCCTATGGCGAATTCTTTTACATCTTTTACCAATACCTTGTTCGTCATACCATTTATTGCATGGCCGCAAAAGTCGGCATGGATGGAGAGTTCATCGGACCGCCGGTAAAGATGGATTCTACAACGATCATGGATATCCATTATCAAAGTCAGATCTACTCGGTCATCAACAGCGAAGACAAACAACGCATTCTTTTATTCCGGATCAACGTCCATGATGAACCGACACAGGTCAGAACTATTCTCTTTGACAAGGACCTTCACGCCCGCCATACTTCGAACCTGCTCCTGGATATGGAAGCATCCCAGTATCTCTCTGAGTTCAGTGTCGACAATAAAGGCAATTTTATCTTTATAGGGATGAATGGCAGGGCAAAACCCCACGATGAGATGCAGGCTGCTCTCTTCGTCCAGCCGCCCTATTCGGAAAAAATTGATCCTATGTATTTCGTGCCGGCTTCCATCAGCGTGGACAATGTCCGTCTGCTCATTGATAACAGAAATAAAAAATATATCCTAAGCTCATTTTACAGCCAGCGTCCCGAAGCCGATATAAAAGGGCTCTTCTGTCTCGTCCACGATGCAGAAGGAAAGATGGAAGAAAAAAAGATCATAACCGTCCTTCCTGACAGCACGCTCCGGGCTATAAAAAAGGAAGGCATCAGCATCTCGCTCAATGACTATTATATCCAGGACCTGCGCATGCGAACAGATGGAGGTTTTACCATCGAAGCCCAGCACCTGAATATAAATCCGGACCGGGAGCTCGTTAGCCGGTGGAACTATCTTCCCGGGCTAAAGGAAGGAGTAGCGACCGAATTTGCCTTTTACGATCCTTATGAGGCCGACCATTACTATCCCTGGAAACTATGGCATCAGCTCGGCCCCTCACATTTGAATCATTTCACGTATAGCAGCCGCGGAACCCTTGTCACCAGCTTCGACAGCGCTGGTTTGGTGGAATGGGTCAATGTCTTAAATACGACGCAGCTCGATATTATCGATGTCGCACTCGGCTACAAAACCATTATTGCCAATGGGCTGCTGTATTTCCTGTTCAATAGCCATATCCGTCAGAATACCTTTCTCACTGCCAGGGACATCGACGCAGCAGGAACTCTCGACACAGATTCCCGCTTCAGGGAAGACATGCCTCTGAGAGATCAGGATCGGCACTATCTCTATTTCCCAAGGCTGGCAAAAACAGTCGACGCAGGAGAGGTCATCATGCCCTGTCGCAGGGGAGGATTCGTATGCCTTGCAAAAATTGATTTTTAGCCCCGGCCCGCAGCTCCGCTACGAAACCGGCGCACGACCCGGCGTCTCGATGGTTCTGGCACACAGCCCGGCATCGTAAAGGTCCCGGCGCATTACCCGTGACCAGCCTTAAAACTTAATGGTCGCAGGCAGATACTTCGCCACCAAACCCTCATAGTAAGGTTTCAACTCCTTCCAATCAGGAGGCGTGGGATTCTTTGAATAAAGATCATAAGGATTGAAAAGCTTCACCCATTTGAACATTTCGCGATCGTGATCATCCATCAGATGTTCATAAGACTCTTCGCGATGCTGCGCATAAAAGGAATGATACCGGAGCATATATAAAGCAGGTTCGGGCAGATAATCCTTCATCATGTGATAGACATATTCATCATGCCCCCAGGACATATCGACATTGCGAAGTCCGCAGCCCGGTGAATACACGCCATACCTGGAGCTATAGCGTTCGTCGCTGTAGTCGGGATTATTGACAAAAAATTCAGGATAAACGATCTTATCGGAATAGGCGCAGCCGACCGGGAAAGTATCCCCTACAACAGCCCACTGAGGCTCCCCAAAAAGACAAAGCACCTTGCCCATGTCATGGAAAAGACCGACCATCACCATCCAGTCGGGATGACCATCCCTTCGAATCGCCTCCGAGGTCTGCAACAAATGCTGGAACTGGTCCAGATCGGTATCGGGATCCGAATCATCCACCAGCTCGTTCAGGAAGTTAAAGGCGTCCCATACGGACATTTCCTTTTTATCGAACTTCAGGAACTCAGCCTTTTTCTGCTGCACAAACTCATATGTCTGATATGTATGATTGAGACGATAGAACTCGCGGACAGAATCCCTGCCCGGCGTTTCGTAATTGCGATATTCTTCGGTAGATTTTTCCTTTGCAATAGTCTCCGGGTCAGGATAACGCTCCAACAGATCGTCTTCCCATACGTCGAGAGAAGATAGCGGATTAACTTCAGCGGAAGACAGCGGTTGAGAAGGATTTGATTGCATCGTTAGCGTATTTGATATTCAAATTACAAAAATCCGGCGAGCTAAAAAAATACGCAACTTTAGCAACCCCACTCCGGCCCCGCGCCCTCAGCTTTCCGCCCCATAGCTCTCCAGCAGATCCCCGATCGACGCCTTCTTCCCCGCAGGCAGATTCTGCTTCTCCAGCCATTGCAGGGTCCCGGCTTCGATCTTCGCACCGGCATCGAGCAGGACCTCGATCACCATTATATCGTCCGTAAATCCCGGCCATCTATAGACCTCCTCCTGGTTGACCGTCGCCCAAAAGGCGGCCCCCAGCGCCGTCCCGCCATAAGCATTCACCGACTCCAGTGAAACATCCCGGTCGATCAGCAGCTTGATCGTATCCAGGTGACCACCGATGACAGCCCAATGCAATCCATTCATACCATTGACCAGCTCACTCGGATCGGCGCCCTTCTCCAGCAGAAAGTCGACGACAGCCGTCTGCCCGTATTCACAGGCCCAGACAAATCCGCGGTCCAGCTGGGTCCTTGTTGCCGGCGCTTTCAGACTGCCATCCTCGTTGAAATAACTTCTGACGACATCCATCCTCCCCACCCCCGCCGCACCCTCCAGGTCCAATATGGCGCCCCGGCGCGCAAGAAAATCGGCCGCCTCCGGCCTTCCATTCGCCAGACAGCCATTCACCGCATAATGCCCGTTGCCCGCAGCTCCCGGATGATCTATCGACGCGCCGGCCTCCAGCAGGGTTTCCAGCAAAGAGTTCATGACACCTGCCCGGGTAGGATGGATGCTCGTAGCTACCAGGCCTAGCGCCGTCGCTTTCCCTCCATACATATCCGCCTCTGCATTGACCTCGGCGCCGGCAGCAAGCACTAATTTTAAGATCTCGACGGCATTCGCCGGGTACTGACCGCGATAATATTCCACTCCATTAGCGCCAACATAGTGTAACAGCGTGGCATGATGCCGGCGCATCGAACGCACCCTGACCAGACCCGGGTTTTCGCGAAGCAAACTCTCCAGTCGGGGAGCGTCCCCCGTAAAGATCGCCTCCACCGCCGATTCAAAAAGAAAAACAGAAGAATCTCTTTCCGTCACCTCCGCCTCCCATTCCACCAGGTGCATCCAGCTATCAAAATAGTACCAGTCCGCCATCGCGAGCTGGATATCAGCCGGCGTGACCGTTGCATAGGGGCATTGCTCCTGCGCCCACTTGCGAAGCCGGGGATGATGATCCCTGATAAACTCGACGATGCCGGGATCTCCGGTTATATATGCTTCATAAAATCGGGCGGCCTGCCGTCTGTATAGCTCAATTCCGGCGCTGACCGGTAAAAGACTTATCTCCATCTTGGGAAGTTACGAAATGTACAGCGTATACAGTAAATACAAAAAGGAGGATGACCGGTAGTACCTGGTAACGCAGCACCGTCGGTGAAGCAAAAATGCAGAAGGCCGCATTGGCCAACAGGTAGGAGCAGATCAGCCGGAGATAAAGTGTAAACTCCGGATGACGCTGACGCAGCTTGGGAACACGCAAAAAAAGCAGCGCCGCAAGAACAAAGATGACATTGAGAACTATATACAACGCAGGGATCCATCCCAACAGCTTACCCTGGATGGTAGCCGAGCTTACCCGCAGACGCTGGCTTCTGTAATTGAACCAGTTTTTTGCCACGACATCCACGTCTCTGTTCCCTTCGTTATAAACGGCATAAACGTCCAGCGGAGTATGGAAATAGCTCTTTGCGCTCTCCCAGAGATAATACCGGCCGAAAGCCAGCGGATGCTTCCGGACCAGATGATAGCCATACTCGGTCAGCACCACTCCTACCCTGTTCCATGCGATAAAATAGGAAAGGGAATGTTGTTTCTGGTAAGCATCCATATACTGGTGCAGAGGCGAGCCCCGCTCCCACATGTAGGCGGTAGTAGCCGAAGGGCCCTTTTTTATCAGCTCCGGACCGGTCCGGTCGAAATAGACCTTTACATAACCGGCAAGGATCTTACTTTCCGCCGAAGGCAAACCTTCCGTATCGACAGGTATGTGCGGATAGATATGCAGGGCGTTGTTGGCGATCTGCCATCCGCTGAACGCCGAAAAGATGGACGCCCCCGTCTGTTCCCGCGTAATCGACTTGATAAAGAATATGCCAGCCAGGACCACCACTATGCTCGTCGTTATGCCCACCACTTTAAAAAGCAGGTCCTTGCGCATCAGGAAAAAAGCTATCGCCGCCACCGCAGGATAATACAACGCTACATACCGGATATTAAAAATAAGAGCCAGCAGCAGCAACTGCAGCCACAGCTTTCCCCACGAAGGCCGGAGGATCATACCGATCAGCAGATTCAGCCACAAAAGACTCAGCCCGATAAACAGTGCATCACTCGAAACATAATTGCAGGTATACGGTATCACCGGGTTGAGCACAAGAAAGATCAAAATAAGCCGATCTGCCCACCGCACAGGACGACACAACCGCTGCAGCCGGACATATAGCACCAGGCTCGCCGTTTGCACAAGGACATACTGCAGGCTGACCAGGAAAGTATCCGAAGCCGATACGACATGTACAAGCCGAAGGAAAATAGAATAGCCGATAGGCCTGTAATCGATACTATCC
The DNA here is from genome assembly GCA_035492595.1 of Puia sp. Taxonomy (GTDB): domain Bacteria; phylum Bacteroidota; class Bacteroidia; order Chitinophagales; family Chitinophagaceae; genus Puia. Next base: position 113,866 of record DATJJA010000223.1, on the reverse strand, counting down.
CTGCCTGCAGCCGCCTGGATATAGCTGAACGAGTCCGTAAAATAATCGGCATAAGGATAAAAATATTTGAAAACGATCCAGACTGCGACCATCGCAAATCCTGTGATCAGTATGTCTCGCTTCATGACGGCGCCTGTGCTCATGAGCCAAAAATAACAGGAAAAATCGGGCGTCGATCTACTTAAAATCAAAATCGCCTACGTATACCGCTCCTTTTGCGCCCTTTTCCATCTGCAGTGTGATGACATTGCGCTTTTGCTGCAGTGTACCATAATTGGTGTATACTTCGACCATTATCGAGGTTTCGCCGGCCAGCTTCACCTGCGTATCACCATAGTAGTTGACCTCCACCTTGTAACGCCCCTTCACGGCCTTCTTCAGCAGGAATTGTTCCGGCCCCAGGCCGCGGGTAAAATCATGCGAGATCCTGCCACCCATCGCCGTACTGCGGTTGCCATAGTAACACCTTTCGTTGTCGGGATCAGTGACCCATAGATCGCCATTTGTTTTGATCCAGGGCATCTGGGCTGGCGAAGGCAGGGTAAAAAGCAATACTGGCAGCGTAAACAGCAGTGCAATCCGGGCGGTAAAAGTCGGTCGCATGGCAATTATTTTTCAGTAAGATGCCGCGACAACAAAAATTACATACCCTTTAACTTTATTTTGGCAATTCATTTATATTATCCAAAGCCTTGCTCTCGTTTTACTCCCATTCATCTTCAATCTCCCATGAATTTGCTGCTACCCGTACATACTTAATGTCTTTACTGGACTCTGTCCAGTTTGGGCCTGATTCATTTAAAAAAAAATATATGGAACTCCCCCCTGCCGGACGGAGAGGGTCTTTTCTTCTCGTAGGCCTGCTGCTGCTGATCGCTATTTTATTGGAGCAATATTGGCTTGTCCGCCTCCTTCCCTGGTTGAGTGACCTCGGAGGCGTTCAGCCAAGTATAATCTTTTTGGATATCCCCCTTCGCCTGCCAGTGATCGACTGGATTCCCGTAGGCGCGCTCTTCCTGTTCTTTTACCTGGTGGTGGTCAGCCCCGAACTGTCCCGCCAGCGTCAATACTGGCAGCAGCACGCTGTACTTCACTCCTCCCCTTCCCCAGCCTCATTGGGTCAAAAAGGCTGGTCCGTTTTTACCGGCTGGTGGCTGATGCTTATATGCCTGCTCTCAGGCGGAGGACTCTATTATTTATTGGAAGATCAGTTACCCAAACAAGTACGCAATGGCATCGACTCTTTTGGCATCCGCGCTGATATATCCGTTCCTTGGCCCGGTGAGAACATCATCCATTTACACGGCGGGATGATCATGCTCATAACCTTTCTGATCGGCGGTCGCTTCTTCCTCAGACGCACCCAGCTGCCACAACTCGTTCTTATTCCCGCCCCCGGGCCCACCCCTGCGATATCGCAAACCCGCCGCAATATGGCGCAAACTGAACGCAAGACCTCGCAACCCAATTACAATACGACGCAGCCCGATCGCAAGATCCCCCAACCCGACCTCGCAGAAGCCGAGACCATGCCCTCCCGTATAGTAATGCGTCCCGCGCGCCCCAAACGTCAGCCGATCCTCGCCACATTGGAGCCCGCTCCTGCGCAATCGCGATCTCAACGCACGGCGCTCCCGCCTGCCCATACAACAATCCCGCCCGGGCACCAGCCATACATCCAACTACCCTCAAAACCTACCCCCGCAAAAGCACGCCCCTGCGTCGTCACCGGAGTGCTGGAACCGAGTTAGTTCCCCTCACTCCCATCCTCTATCTCCACAACTTCATAAGCAGCCTGTCCATTCTCATCCTGGATCGGCTGATAATAATCCCCATTATATTGCAGATACGTCACCCCATCTGCATTGATAGTCGTAGCCCCATCAGGCAGATTATATACGATGGCGCCCGGCGGAGCCTTGACAACCTGGTAACCATTGCTTACCTGTATATAAAATACGCCCCCATAATAAAAGAAGGTGTCATCCCCTACTTGCAGGGAAACGGCATCCTGCGGCAAAGCCGGCACGACAGCACCCGCAGGCGGCGCCACAACTTTATACCCACCATCCGCCGGTTCATAAAATACCCCCGCATCATAACGATAATCGACATCGTTCAATGCAATAATGGTGGCGCTGACCGCAACAGCGCTGAGAAAGAAACCAAGCGGATGCCAGGCCGGACCATATACATACGGCCGGTAAGGATGATAATAGTAATTGTGATAAGTGTAGTACCTGCGCCCGTTCCAGAAATGCGGAGGCCGGGTATACGGCGGCCGGTGCTGACCCCAGCCAGGAGGACGATGACTGATCGGCGGACGACCACCCGGCGGACGATTTCCACCCGGAGGGCGATTGCCACCCGGCGGACGACCATTGCCGGGAGGACGGGTATTACCCGGAGGACGCGTCCCGGGAGGACGACCGTTGCCCGGCGGGCGGGTATTCCCCGGCGGCCTTGTGTTACCGGGAGGACGCGTATTCCCCGGCGGATTCGTCCCCGGCGGGCGACCAGGCTGCGAAGGCCTCCCTGGCTGAACAGGCCGCGTAGTCTGCGGCGGCCGTTGCTGTGGCGGCCTTGTAACAGGACGCTGAGGCTGTACCGCCGGACGCTGAGGCTGTACCGTTGGACGCTGCGGCTGTACCGTTGGACGCTGCGGCTGCACTGCAGGACGCTGAACCTGCGGCGCCGGTCTTTGTACCTGCGGCGCCGGACGGGGCGCGGGTGGAGCCGGCCGGGGCGCCGGCGGCGGCTCCCTACGCTCCTGTGCAGTCGCAATAAGACCCAAACATCCTGTCAGCAAGACGAAAAACAATTTGCGCATAAAGCTTTATTTATTATGAACGGCTATAACAGGCCTAAGGGTGGGTAACGAAAGTTACGGCTTTTTTCTAGCTTAGCCCTATGAGAAAACTAACGCTGTTCCTGGCAGCCGCAATCATCACCTGCGCAGCCACCGCCCAATCCCCCACGGGTTATCAATTACCTCCCAAAGACATCGCCGACCTTTTACTGGCAAAACCAACCCCTGCCATCAGCATTGACAGGCAGGGAATATGGATGCTGCTCAGTCAGCGCAACTCCTATCCTCCCGTAGAAGAGCTCGCCCAACCGGAATTACGCATCGCCGGACTTCGGTTCAACCCCGACAACTATGCGCTGAGCCGGCAGAACTTCATCAACGGCTTCACGCTAAAAAATTTAAAGACCAGCAAGGAATATCCCATCCAGGGACTTCCGTCACCGCTGCTTGCCGGTAATGTCAGCTGGAGCCCGGCAGAAGGAAAAATAGCCTTCACCAATACTACCCCAAAACAGGTAGACCTGTATGTCATAGACATCGCCACCCAACGCGCGACCAGGATCAATAAAACACCCCTCAATACCATTACCGGTGGCGCGTACCAGTGGATAGACGACAAAAGCCTGCTCTATAAAGTGGCGACAAAACCCGCCAGCGCCGCACCAGCCAAACAGCTGACGCCTCCCGGCCCCGCCATCCAGGAGAACCTCGGAAAAGCAGCCCCCAGCGCCACATTTGAAGACCTCATAAAGACTCCTTACGACGAAGCCCTCTTCGCATTCTATGGCGAAGGACAGCTGGTCAGAAACACCGCCGGGATCGAAACGCCCCTCGGCAAACCCGGTATCTTCACCTCCGTAAATCTATCCCCGGATAAAAAATACATCCTGCTCCGGACAGCAATAAAACCCTTCTCTTATCTCGTCCCGGCAACAAGATTCCCTTCCACGATCGGCATACTCCCGACCAGCGGCGGCCAGGAGAAGATCCTCACCGTACTCCCCTCAGGGGAAAATTCACCCCGCGGCTTTGATAATGTACAGAACACCGTTCGCAATTTCGACTGGCGCGACGACCGCCCCTCGACACTCACCTGGTGCCAGCCGCTGGACAGCGGACTGATGCGAAAAAAACAGGAATATCACGATGCCGTATATACGATGGACGCCCCCTTCACCGGATCGCTGCAAACAGCAAAAGAGTTGTTCCGGACCCGGCTCCGCTTCCAGCGCATCATCTGGGGGAATGACAGCACCGCCCTCGTCTTCGAGGTCCAGCGAAGCAAACAGGTGGAACGTATGTCAAGACTCAACCCGTCCAGCGATGTCAGCAATCTATTGCTCGAAAGGAATACTACCGATGCATACAGCGATCCCGGCCTCCCCGTGCTCACCCGCAACCAGTTCGGACAGGAAGTACTACAGACAGTAGATAAAGGACGGCAATTGCTGTTCAACAATCCCATAGGCAGCTCTTCCCGGGGAGACCTGCCCTTCCTGGCGAAGTTTGACCTCTCCACGCACCAGAACAACATCATCTGGCGTTGTACCGAAGGAGAGTTCGAATACATCAGCGAAGTGATCGATGCCGACAAGCTCATCCTCCTCGCCCGAAAGGAGACCCATGAACAGGTGCCGAATTATTATATAGTGAACCTTACGGCCAAGGTCGCAGACAAACCAGTCACCTCTTTCGCCAATCCTTACCCGCAGCTGAATGGCATCACCCGCGAGAAGGTGAATTACCAACGCGCCGATGGAGTAGACCTCACCGGCGACCTGTATCTCCCCAAAGGATTCGATCCCAAACGCGACAGCCCCCTGCCTGTGATCATCTGGGCCTATCCCCGGGAATTCAACTCCGCAGCCGACGCCGCACAGGTGAGAGGCAGCAAGGACAAGTTTACCGTCCTGGGCTGGGGGTCGCCGGTCTTCTGGGTGACCCAGGGATATGCCATCCTCGACAACGCAGAAATGCCCATCGTCTCCACGGACAGCACCAGGCATCCCAATGACGACTTCATCCACCAGCTCACGATGAACGCCGAGGCCGCGATCCGAAAGCTCTCATCCATGGGCGTCGGAGATAGCAATCGTGTGGCCGTAGGCGGTCACAGCTATGGCGCATTCATGACCGCAAACCTCCTGGCGCATACGAAACTGTTCAAAGCAGGCATCGCCCGCAGCGGCGCTTACAACCGCACACTCACCCCATTCGGGTTTCAGAACGAAGACCGCAGCTACTGGCAGGACCCGCAGCTGTATTATGATATGAGCCCTTTCAACTACGCCGATAAAATAACCACACCCCTCCTGCTGGTACATGGCGAAATGGACGACAACTCCGGGACCTTCCCGATCCAAAGCGAAAGGATGTACAATGCGATCAAGGGACACGGCGGAACGGTCCGTTACGTGGTGCTGCCCTATGAAGCGCATGGCTATCGCGGAAAAGAGAACCTGCTGCACCTGCTTTATGAAGAAGACGCCTGGCTCGAAAAATATGTAAAGAACCCACCCAAAAGCACGACCGGCAGCAACAACAAAAAAGCTTTCTGATAAAAAAAAGATTACTACTATCCGGGTATTGTAGGTAATACCCGGATAGTCCATCTTTGCATCCCGACACCTGAGCAATCTTCGCTAATTCAATCAAAAAACACTAAATCATGAAAAGATTGCTATTCCTCGTCGGGATGACCTTCCTCATCCCGAATCCTTCCCGCCTTTTCGCACAACCCTGGATCGCCAAACATGGATTAACAACCGCCCAGTATCAACAAGCCTTCAACGACCTTTCCAAACAAGGGTATTATCCCAAAATGGTGACCGGTTACAGCCTGAACAACCAGGCCAATTACGCCGCCCTCTGGCAGAAGACCAGTATCCCGGCATCGGAGTTTCGCAATGGGATGACAGCCGCCCAGTACCAAACGACCTTCGACGACATGCAAAAGAAAGGCTATCGCCTGGTCTATGTACAGGGTTTCAGCGTCAATAACACCGCCTATTTCAACGCCTCCTGGCAAAAGACATCCGGCCCCGCCCAGATCGCCCGGCACAACCTTACCGCACAACAATACCAGCAGATCTATGACCAGAACAAGGATTACCGGCCAAAGATCATCTCGGCTTATACCGTAAACGGCACTCCTTATTTTGCAGGCATCTGGGAAAAGACCGGCGGCTCCGCCTGGTCGGCCAAACACAATATGACCGCCCAGCAATACCAGGACAATTTCAACCAGCTTACCGGTCAGGGATATAAGCTCGCCTGCGTGACAGGTTATACCAATGGAGGTCAGGCTGCCTATGCCGCCATCTGGGAAAAGGTATCCAGCCCCATGTGGTATGCCCGCAATGCCATCCCATTGAACTTCTACCAGTATACCTTTGACAATTTTTACTACCAGGGATATACGCCGGAATTTCTCACGGGCTATAATGTCAACAATGAAGTTCAGTTCGCCGGCATCTGGGATAATGCCAGTATCAGCGCCTCGGACATGAACCGCATCGACACATCGATCAATAATTACATGAAACGCAATAATGTCCCCGGCCTCTGCATAGCTTTTTGCAAAGGCGACCGGCTGGTCTTCGCAAAAGGGTACGGCGACGCGGTAAAAGAAACGGGAGAGCCCGCCAGCCCCGATCATCGCTGGCGCATCGCCAGCGTCAGCAAACCCATGACCTCCCTCGGCATAATGAAGTTATTCGCCCAGGGCAAGCTTCACATGAACGACAAGGTCTTTGGTACCGGCGGCATTTTAAACCAGTTCACCGTACCTGGCAATAATCAAAAAGCAAAGCAGATTACCGTCAGCGACCTCCTGCACCATACCTCGGGTTTCCAGAACGTCCAGGGCGATCCGGCCTTCATGCATTATGAAATGAGTATCGACCAGATCATCCAATGGGAGCTGAACAATGAGATCATCGTACATCCGCCCGGAAGCAGCTATGTCTATCTCAACTTCGGATATATACTCCTGGCAAGGATCATAGAAAAGCTGGACGGAGGCCAGACCTATGAGAAGTTTGTCCAGTCGCAGGTCTTCACCCCCTGCGGGATCAAAGAAATGCAGATAGGAAAGAACGCTCTGAACCAGCGCCTGCCCAATGAAGCAGAATATTATGGCAGCAGCGCCGGCGGTAATCCTTACGGGCTGCATCTGGAACGTATGCAGGGCAATGGCGGCTGGATCGCTTCGGCTCCCGATCTTGCACGGGTACTCGTACATATCAATGGCAATCATGGGATCCCGGACATCCTGCCCAAACAGCAAATGGACAGCCTGGAGGAAATGACACCCGCTTCGAAACCGGACAACTACGGCTGTGGTTTTGTCGTATGGAGCAATTCTGCAAAGGGCCACAATGGCGCCATGGACGGGACAAATGCCCTCCTTCATGATGCAGGTGACGGCGGCGGATGGACCATGGTCATGGACACCCGCGCAGAAAAAGATACTTATGCCTGGACACTGGACGGGATCCTGGCTAATTTATATTCCTCGGTCAACTGGCCGGCCTATAATCTCTTTTAGATATCAAAAACATCAGAAAGATGGTCCTGCGGAGCCCCTCCTGCGGGGCCATCTTTTTTTATGTATATTATCGTTGCCATCGATTCGGTCAACCCCAATTGCAGGGTCGCCAAAAGCGGCGGGTAGCCTTTCCTTTCAGATCATCATTTGCTGATAGTATACAATCGCTGGGGTCAGCCGGTCTACTCCGGCCATGACTATATCAACGGATGGGATGGCACTCGATAAGATCAGTTATACACACCCCCCCGCCCGCATTATTACTGATCCCATAAAATATACTAAATTTGCCCAATCCATGTCACTCTACATCGCCTCTTTAAATTCTGGCAGCAACGGCAATTGTTATTATATCGGCAACGACTGCGAAGCCGTTCTGATCGATGCAGGTCTCTCCTGCCGGGAGACGGAACGGCGCATGCGCCGCCTGGGGTTATCCATGGACCTGGTCAAAGGTGTTTTTGTCTCGCATGAGCACGACGATCACATCCGCGGGCTGGAAGTCCTCTCCAAACGGTATCAATTACCCGTATATATCACCGAAAACACCCTGTCAGAGGGACGGCTCTCATTGGAAGGCCACCTGGTCCGGTCGTTTGCCGCATCGGAAACGATCTCCATCGGCAGTCTCAATGTACTGGCGTTCTCCAAGACACATGACGCCATAGATCCGCACAGCTTCGTCATCTCCGCACAAAAAAAGGATGGCGCTCACATTCACGTAGGTGTCTTCACCGACATCGGACATGTCTGCGACAATCTCACCCGCCATTTTAAATTATGCCATGCCGCATTTCTCGAAGCCAACTATGATGAGCAGCTTCTGGAAGAAGGTCGTTATCCCTGGCCCCTGAAAAACCGTATCCGCGGTGGAAAAGGACATCTGTCGAATCACCAGGCGCTGGAATTATTCGTCCGGCACCGCCCGGCCTTTATGAGTCACCTGCTTCTGGCTCATCTTTCGCAGGATAATAACCGGCCCGAGCTGGCACAGAACATGTTTGAAGAAGCGGCCAGTGGAACACAAGTGGTGGTAGCATCACGGTACGGAGAATCGGAAGTCTATGCAATAGACGGGAAATATTGCGGGGAACCGGGAATCGGGGCAGAAGCAGAATGGGAAAGGGCAGGCAATAAGCAAACCAGCACAGCCGAAATCCAAAGCCCCGCAAAATCCGCCGCAACCCCCAAATCTGTCGCAACACAAGGCAACGCCGCAACCAACGGCCACGCTGCCGCAACCAACCACACCACACCCCCCAAAACCGTCGGCCATTCCATGATCCGCCGCCGCAAAAAAGCGCTGGCGCCTCAGCCCGGCCAGTCAACAGCCGTTCAAACCTCCTTATTTTAAGCAACGCACTATATGCTAACCGCCAAACTAGTTTCTGAAGAATCGGAGTTGGAGCAGATCGCACAATTGTCAGCCGCCAACCTGCCCATTAATATTTCCGCCGAAACAAAGGAAAAAGAAGGCTTTGTAACCTGGGTCTACCCACAGGAGACCTTATACGCCCTGCACGTAATAGTCCCTTCCGTTGTAGTCATGGACGGCGATAAGCTGGCGGGTTACGCGATCACGCTGACAAAAGAATGCTCCACGATCTACCCCCCGCTGGCCGGAACAGTCGACTATGTCTCGACGGTCAACTACAAAGGCAAACCCCTCATCGACTACCCCGTCTATTTCATGGGACAGATCTGCATCGACAAAGACTATCGTGGTCAGGGAGTAGTAGGAATGCTCTATGAATACCACCGCAAGCAGTTCTCCCCCAAATATTCCATGCTGATCACAGAGATCTCCACAAAGAACCCCCGCTCCTCAAAAGCTCATGAAAAAGTTGGATTTAAAGTCATCGATACACACCACGAGAACGACGAAGAATGGGACCTCGTAGTCTGGGATTGGACCTAAGCCGCAATACGACATGACCTAACCACCAACCGGCGCCACCACTGGCACAGGCGTTGCCTGCGCAGACACGGCAGGAGCAGGCGCCACAATAGCCGGAGCCACCGGCGCAGTAACCGTCGCCTGCACCGTCTCGGGAAACGGATTCAGCACCTTCCTCAATATGATCTGTGGAATAACCACCCTCCGCGGATCCCTCTTCAGAAAACTATTAAAGCACGTGATCGCCTTCTGCACAAGATAATATTGCAGCATCGTCTCGAAGTCCTCCTGCGTCGCGGGAAGGATCGGCGAGCCCTTCATCTTCTCCTTATATGCCCGGATAAAAAAGCCGCTGTTGAAATATGCCCAGACGGCTGCCATCGGTAAAAGACGCTCTGCATCGTCAGCATGCAGCTGCGTATCATGCCAGAATCCATCAAACGCCACTTCATAGAAAGAAACGACCATCGAAGCAATATCTACAAAAGGCGAACGACGAAGCCGGCGCTCGCTGTAGCTCAACGATGGATCTCCACTAAAGTCATTGATGGCAATATCCTTCCCCGTCAACAATATCTGCCCGAGATCATAATTCCCATGGATCCGGATCTTCTGCGCATCGAGCTTTTTCACATAGATCTTTTTCAGCGTGGAAAGCAGCTCAGGACGATAGGCCATGATCCGATCGATCCTTTCCTGCATATCCGCAGGCAGCACCTTCTTATTTCGCTCCAGGTTCTGATAGGTCTCACGTACCAGCGATTGCATCGACGAGAATAGCCCACGCTGGTAATGAAGCGAAAAAGCCTCGGGCTTAAAGTCCTTCTGCCCCACGCCGGAAGCCAGCGCCAGGTGCAGTTCAGCGGTACGAAGTCCGATCAGCCGCGCCTGCTCGGCTGCATGCGCGCCCAGCAATGTCTGCAGTTCCTCCGGCAATTCATCAAAAGCCAATGGCTCAGCCAGCGTCCCCATCTGCTCCTGTACGACCGGCCCATTTTTCTCGCTGGCCAGGATCCTTTCAATATAGTTGGCGATCCTTTCGAGAAAATAACCGTTGCCGTCCCCGTGATTCTCGATCATTTCCTGCATCAGCCCCAGCACGAGGCACCCCCTTTTGTCTTTCCATTCGATCGAGCCGATAAAGGCCGGCAGATAAGAGAAGTTGCCTTGCTTTGACAGGAAGCGCGTGGTCTCCTGGTCAGGATGCATGCTCCTCTCGACCTTACGGTACATCTTCAGGAAAAAAGCGGCATCATAGGTGATGGAGGTATTGTACAGGTCGGAGGTATGTATCTTTGGAGGAACTTCTCTCCCTTCTGCTATCCACTTCTTCAGCCGGTCATTCCCGTCAAATTCAATAGGCATCCCTGCCGAATGGCCCGATCGGTTAGCCGCCATTTTCTGCAGCAATGTATTTTGCCATTCCGTGGTGAAAAAGGCATCGACCAGGATCCCATCCCCTTCTTCGGACCGGATACTGGCAATGACAGCTTCAGGATACAATTCGGCAAGCCGCTTCGCAGCGTCTTCATTGATCAGCCACAGCGGCAGCTGATAAAGACCAGGTATGCCATCGTCACCCGCTATTTCGAGCAGCAGCCAGTAAACGACCCGTTCCGCCTCGCTCTTCGGCCTCAATTCATCCCCCGTCGCCTTCTTCGCAGCCGCCAACGGCACTTTTATAAAATCCGTAACCGTTACCTGGTAAACATTCCTCTCTTTGGAAATAAACCACTTCGCTTTCTGCAAATACCGCGGCAGTATACTATTCTCCAGCTGCTTGCGCGCTGCGCCCTCCATCAACGCATCCCACTGCCGGATCAGCAGCAAAGGCAGTGGTCTGTCTTCATCCATTTCAGGATGCGCCTTTTCCAATACGAACCATTGATAGGAATACGGAGCCAGCGTAAAGAAATACTGCCCATCATCCCGGATCACCGGAAAACGATTTTTGCTGAACACATCCACCGGTACAAATCCCTTGTATGCCAGCAGGTCCACTTCGGCGGCCTGTGAGAATTTCGAGAGATTGACGACGACAAGCAGCGTCTCTTCTTCATAAGTCCGCGTAAAAGCCAGCACCTTTGCGTTTTCGACAGGCAGAAATTTCAGATTGCCACGCCCAAAGGTCTTGAACTTCTTCCGGACGGAAATGATCCGTTTCATATACCAGAACAAAGAAGAAGTATTGCTCCGCTGCGTTTCTACGTTGACAGCTTCATAATGGTATTCCGGATCGAGTATCAGCGGCAGATAAAGACGTTGGGGATTGGCAGCAGAAAAACCCGCATTGCGATCGGGTGACCATTGCATCGGGGTCCGCACACCGTCCCGATCCCCCAGGTAGAAGTTGTCCCCCATGCCGATCTCGTCCCCATAATAGATCACTGGCGTTCCCGGCAGCGCAAACAACAATGAATTGAGCAGCTCTATCTTTGGACGGCTATTGTCCAGCAATGGCGCCAGCCGGTGCCGGATCCCGAGATTGATCCGCGCCTTGGGGTCTCGCGCATATACTTTATACATATAGTCCCGCTCTTCATCGGTCACCATTTCCAGCGTCAGCTCATCATGATTGCGCAGGAAGATGGCCCACTGACAGGTGGGCGGGATCTCCGGTGTCTGCTCGAAGATATCCGTAATAGGATAATGGTCTTCCATCTGCAATGCCATGAACATCCTCGGCATCACAGGAAAATGATAGTTCATGTGACACTCGTCGCCATTGCCAAAATAGGATGCGGAGTCTTCCGGCCACATATTGGCCTCTGCTAAAAGCACGGTTCCCGGATAGCTCGTGTCGATATGAGTGCGTAATTTCTTCAGAAAAACATGCGTCTCGGGCAGATTCTCGCCATTCGTGCCTTCCCGCTCATAGAGATAGGGAACAGCGTCAAGCCTGAACCCATCCACACCCATCTTACACCAGTAATCGATGATCTTAAAGACTTCCTCCTGTACCAGGGGATTGTCATAGTTGAGATCGGGCTGATGGTGAAAGAAACGATGCCAGTAATATTGCTCTGCAACAGGGTCCCAGGACCAGTTTGATTTTTCAAAATCCTGGAAGATGATGCGGACATCTTTGTATTGCTCAGGATTGTCCGTCCAGACATAATAATTTCGTTCTTTCGATCCCCTGGGCGCCTGCCGCGCACGCTGAAACCAGGCATGCTGGTCGGAAGTATGATTGATGACCAGCTCGGTTATGACCTTTAAATTTCGCCGGTGCGCCTCCTTTAAAAAGTGTTTGAACTTCGCAATATCACCATACGAAGGATTGATGTTGTAGTAGTCAGCAATATCATAGCCGTCATCCTTCAGCGGCGAAGGATAAAAAGGCAGCAGCCAGATAGCCGTGACACCCAGGTCCTGGAGATAATCCAGCTTCTGCAGCAGCCCCTGAAAGTCCCCGATACCATCGGCATCGCCATCACAGAAGGCCTTGATATGCAATTCATAAATGATCGCATCTTTATACCAATGAAGTTCGTCGTCCAAAACAGGGGTCGCCATAATAGGACGAAATTGCAATTCCCATGCCCCGCAGCCGCATCAAAAGCCTGGCCGCCGCAACCCCGCTGGCGCAACCAGCCTAAACCCGGCACCCCAATCCTCCAAACCACCCCCGCTTAACGCAAACTCCACTGCACCCCCCCATAATAAACCGCCCTATCCACCTGCCTCATCACCGTGATCCGGTCCGCCCGCTGCTGGCCGGGCAGCAGCTTCGAAGCAAAATCCGGATTCCCCTTCATCAGATCCACCGTCGTCGTCATATTAAAAAGATTATTGACCTTTGCAAAAACCCGCACCCGCTGCCCAAGTCGCTTCTCCACAGACGCATCCAGCACCGTATATCCCCGCTGCCAGTAATCCAGATCATACCACCCCGACACGGAATAGATCCTTCGGCCCGTATAAATAGCCGATACCCGTGCATTCCAGCTTTTGCGGCTATCCTGGTACAAAAGACTCAGACTTCCCAGATGCGGAGACTGCCCCTGCAAAGGCCTTGATTCCGTACGCGAAACAGTAATTAAGTCGCTCGATGGGTCAGCAGGATCCCGCCGAATCTTGAACTTCGCCGGCTGCATGATATGCGAATACGTATAGGTATAGTTCGCCTGTACTCCAAACGATCCAAAATGTTTTGTTGCAGCAAGCTCCAAACCATAATCATTTGCCGGCGCAGCATTCCGCATCTGTGCGGTCAGCTCACCAGCCGGCGTATAGGACAAGCCCTGGCTGGGAATAGGATACAGCTCGTCATTCGCATTCAGCAGCGTGCGCTCGTATGGATCGGTAATATGTTTGAAAAAGACCCCTCCCTGCAAAAGATCGGCACCACCCGGATAGTATTCATACCGCAGATCGATATTGTCCGCATGCGACCGGCGCAAAAAAGGATTACCCGCTTCCCGGTAATCTTCAAAATCGATCGAATAAAAGGTCACGTCGTATAAAGCCGGCCGTGAAATGCTGCGATACCAGGAGGCGCGCAACAACTGCTTCCCGGAAACATCGATAAAATACTTCATCTGGACCGAAGGCAGATAATCATGATAACGGATAGCACCTTCCTTACCATAGCTGACCGTAGGGTCTACCGAAGAAACGAAATTCTGCCGCGTATCCTCATACCGTACCCCCGCCATATAGTCGGCCCTCTTTCCCTTCCATTGCACCGAAACATAACCCGCGCCGATATATTCATGCGCAGTATAGGTATTGGGATTGGCCACCGCGCCAAGCGGGTTCTGCGGTCCATCATTGTTGGTCCATTCCGCATGGAAGATATCGGTAAAAGGCTGCCCCTGGGTAGTAGTGATAGCTGGCTGAAAAATATAGTTGTTGTAAAAATTATCCCGCTCCTTATCTCTGTATAGTCCGCCAACACCTGCCGACAGCCGATGATCCCCCACATTCCGGTGATAGTCCAGGTAGAGATAAGTGGAGAAATCCCGTTCCCGGTTACGGAGCCAGGTACGCGTCATCCCATCCAGCAGCAACGGAGTTTGCGTCACGCTCCCATTGCTGCCTTCCAGACGGGCCGTACCGGCAGAGAGCTCCGACCAGTCGGGATAAAGCCCCGTCGCAACCGACCAGGCCGATATCCAACGCACAGAAAAATGAGAACCCAGAACATGACTACCCCGCAGGCTGCTGCTATAAATATGCTGAAGATGGATCCGGGAGCGATCCGAAAAGGTGATCCTGCCCGTGCCCGGCCCGCTACGGCCCAGACTGAGACTCGTGTCGACCCTGTAACGGCTTTCGATGTCCTGCTGGCTGGTATAGAAGGAATAGAGCCCGATAGTGCTCCGCGGGTTGATCACATAATCCATCTTCGCATGTACACCCTGCCGGATGATCGTAGTCGAATAATTATTACTGTAAAAATCCGTCAACCCCGGCGTATTGTTCAGACCGGGCTCATTGTTCTGTGGGATAAAATAATTGGGTGAGCCCCTTTTGATATCCTGGTAGTCTGCCGCCACCAGTAAACCCAACTTCTGACGGGCCCAACGACGCCCCCACGTAAGGCTGCCCAGCAGATCAGGTAGCGGCCGTTTATGGCTAAAAGACAGATTGTCCCTTGTAAAGTCTGCGCCAGTCGCCTGGTAACCCGGCCCATGCAGCTCATAAGGACTTTTCCGATCCACCACATGGTTATTAAAGGCCAGAAAGGATTGATCAAAAAAGGTCTGGTTGTAACCGCTCATCAGCCTCAGCTTAAAAAATGGACTCTCCGGAGCATCCCGCAGCACCATATTGACTACACCTCCAATAGCATCCCCTTCCATGTCTGGTGTCAGGCTTTTATATACATCAACCCGCTGTACCATGTCGGCCGGGAAGAGCGACAGCGGGATATAACGGCTGCGGTCACCCGGACTCGGGATCTTGATCCCATCCACCAGCGTATAATTGTATTTGGGGTCCATCCCCCGGATGATCGTGTGACTGGACTGACCGGCATTATCCGTAGTAACAGATAGCCCGTTGACACGACGAGTGACATCCGCGACCGTAAGATCGGTGCTGCGCTGGATAGCTTCCTCCGGAATAATATCGATGATCTGACCCGAAGCTTTCTGAAGACGAATGGCATTCTGCAACGTGCCCCCATCCTTAAATCCCCTGATCGTCACCTCCGGCAATGTGTCACGAACAACCTTTTGCCCCAATACCTCAACAGCATGAATTAAAAGAAAAATAAATATACATATGATGCGCGCCATTATCAATGCTGATTGCCGGTACCATCAGTCTGGAAAGCACCCATATCCTTCCCTGGAGCCGTGATCTCTGTAACCCCAAATACAGGATCCTTCTTCACAACCGCCGCAGCAGCAAAAGAAACATTCCCCTTCCCGATCGCAGGTGATCCCGTAGCCAGATGGAAGTTGAAGCTTCCCACATAGTCGGCAGCACTGAAATTCGTACCAGCCGCCGCAGGCAACGGATAGTTCACAAACTTCGGATTGTTCGCACCCGGCGTCGTCGCATTCCCGCCATTGATATCCGAAGCCTGCTGCACGGTGATAAACCCTACCGGCAGGAACTGGGTCGTAAAATCCGTGAGATCGCCATAATTGTAAGTATTGCCATACCGGATATTGGCTGTATCCGCAACCGGTACAGTGCCCCCGCCGCCGCGGATACCCAATCCATAAGCACAGTTGACAAGGATATTATTATAAGCCAGCCCTCTTCCGGCCTGCTCGAAGTCGATAGAGCCGCCTTCACCGGCCTTTGCCTGGCGATAACCCGTCGTGATGACCGTATTATTATAACAGATCATGCTGGCCTGAGGTGAAAGACCACCCGCATTCGCAGCCTTGAACGCATTTCCCGTACCACCGACGACAAGATTATACCCAATATCACCGATACTGCCGCTCTTGACATTGACACACTCACCCGCTGTCAGACCGATCTTTTCAAACGTATTCCGGAAGATCTCATATTTTCCGCCGGCAGGACGGACCATATCATTGGCGCAGCCATAAAGCCAGCTGTCTTCCAGTACAAAATTGTTGTTGCCGGTTGAGTTCGCTACAATGATCCCGTACCGCGCTGAACCAGGTTTGGGCCCGCTCAATGGAGCCAGCCCGCCGGTATATTCGATATGCGTCCACTTGATGATAATGTCCCCGCAACCACTGCCTCCCTGGAAACCTCCCCAATAGCCCTTGAAGGCCGGATCGGATTTGGGATCCTGCGGGTCCTTTGCCGGATCGGATTTCAACGAAGCATCTGCAACAGTAAACCAGTTGGGCTTGTCCTTTGTACCCAGACAAAGAAAAGTTCCATTTATGATAAGACCCGGGCAGTGATCCTGCGTCCCAATGGCGCCCGCTCCTGTCGTTGGGCCTACAAGCAATACTTTGACGTCATTCTGAACCACCAGCGTGTCCCCGCTGTTGATCGTTGCGTCGGCATAAAGACTGCATAAATAATAGGTCTGACCCGATTTTAAAGTGCCCTTGACAGACCGGCCATTACTGCCATTCTTTGAATTGAGCGTATCCCCGTTCTGTATATAGCTCCCCGCAGTAAATTGCTGGTCGGAAATCGTAACCTGATCATGAGATTTAGAACAGCCGGCCAGAAAAAGAATACCGCTGACCACTAAAACGCTGCTAATAATTGCCTTCATATAACCTGTTTTTTAAGAGGCCGTAAATTAGTCAATGCACGAAAGGCGAATATTATCTCTCTATTAATAGCTCATTAAATCGACATTAAAGGAAACTTATACACATCGCAGAAAAAACGAATTATAGACTTATTACATGTTTTAGTTATTGGTGATAAACACCATCTAAAGTCTTTTCTACCCAGACCCCAGGGTCTAAATTCGTAATTTTACGTATTTCTACCCTTGGGAGAGCTTTATTTTGTCGTATTTTAGACGGGATGTCGCGCGTGTTCCTTAAACCCTTCTGCTTATTGATACTGGCATGTTTGTTTTCACTACTCCTCTCCGGTCAGCAGGTGGGGTTTCAAGCGCATTTCTCTGTTCTCGAAGACCGGAACGGATCATTGTCTGCCGATGCGGCCATGCGACAACCGGCTGCCATGGTGCCGCTGGATTCCTTCCGCCATGGGATCTCCACCAGTTATTACTGGCTAAGGACCGATCTGCACACCGATAGCGCTGCCTCCGATCCGGACCGCGTTCTTTCCTTTCGCAACCTTACCTATGTTGACGTCTATCTTTATCAGGGCGATTCCCTGATCACCCATAAACAGGCCGGAGCTTTTCGCAGTCGCAGCGAGATCATTGAAGGCGACGGCCGGTTGTATACCGTCCTGCCTCTTGAGTCAGGAAGATCCTATACATTACTTCTGCAGGTTCATCATACCAAACACTACCAGCCCGTATTTGACTTCACCCTGCAAACCAAACGCGAGTATTTTAAAAAACTGCGTTTCAAAGAGTCAATGGATTCAGCATTACAGGGAGCCATCTGCCTGTTCCTTTTATATACGCTTTTGTCCTTCATTGTCACCCGGTATAAGCTCTATCTGTGGCTGCTCCTGTTCATCGGAGGAGTAGGCCTGTATGTAGTCAGCTCTGCCGGATATTTTATAGAATGGTTCTTCCCGGATGATCCGCCTACGGGCTGGTTGTTCAATGTCCATTTCCTTGACCTTGGGCTGATGGGCGTCTTCCTCCTGTTGCGGGATTTCTGGCGGATCAAACAAAACTATCCCGGTTATTACCGCTGGGTAAGATGGATACCCGCCCTGTTGGTAGCTTCATCACTGACTTATTTTATCATAGACTATACGACCGGCAATTACAACCTCACCAACAATATCCATCTCTGGGAACATCCGATCTTCCTGACCGTTGTCATCAGCGCTCTCTGGACCTGCTGGCGGGACCTCAACTCCGCTCAACGCTACCTCGCCTATGGCCTGCTGCTGATCGGCCTCGCCGGATCGTCCATTACGATCAATTCTATCTTCAGCCACGAACGCTCCCTGGCCGTTGCCCCACTGATCGGTGGCATTGGCATCCTCGGCGTATTCCTGCTCTTCTCCACGGGTTTAAAAGAAGAGATGCGACAGCATGAAGTGGACAAGCAGGCAGCCCTGCGGGAGCTGACCCAGCTGCAGCAGCATCAAAAAGCCATTTTGGAGAAACAGGTCGAGGAAAGGACAGAAGAGCTGAAGATCTCCAACAAACGGCTGTTAAAACAAAAACATCAGCTGGCCGAAAGAAATACCAAGATCGAAACCCTCATAAATGAGCTGAATCATCGTGTAAAGAATAACCTGCAGCTCCTTTACAGCCTGCTCAGCCTGCAGCTTCCCATTGTCAAAGATGGCATCTCCCGGGATATCCTGAAAGGCAATATCGGAAAGATCAGAGCCATGATGCTCGTAAATCAAAAATTATTCAACTTTGAAAAGGGAGGCAGCATCAGCCTCTGCGGTTTCGTCGACGAGCTGGCAACCCATCTTCAAAAGATCTACGACACAAAAGAAAAGACCCGTATCCTACATAATATCCCTTCCAATATCCAATTGAGCGATAAACATACTTTGTCTTTCGGCCTGATCCTGTCCGAACTGTTCACCAATACGTTCAAACATGCCTTCAATGACCACTCCGATCCTTGCATTTGCGTGGAGGCGATATCCCTGAGTGACCATCTGCTGCAATTCGTCTATTCTGACAATGGCAGCGGAGGAAAGGAAAAAGAGAACACGGATAAGTTTACCATGGGTGTGCCTCTCATCAAGGACCTTACCCGGCAGCTGAACGGACAAATGACGATCAGCAGAGACAAGGGACTGAGTTATTCTTTCACATTTCCCGTATGACCACATGACAAGAATATTGATCATAGAAGATGAGATCATCATTGCGCGTTTTATCGAGCGACAGCTACAGACAAGTTTTGCCTGTGAGACTCGCATCGCCGTCAGCGCAGCCGAAGTGCGAACCGCCATGCCAGAGATGCTGCCACATTTATTACTTTGCGACATCCATCTCGAAGAGGAGCTGACCGGTATCCACCTGGTGAATGAGCTGCGTCGACGCTACGCCTTTGAGGTCATCTTTATCACCTCCTATCAGACCCGGAATATCATCGAACAGGCGGCAGCGGCCAACCCCGCAAATTATATCATCAAACCCATCGACGAGATGCAGCTGTTTGCCGGGGTCCAGCTGGTCATCAGTCGCATCGCCGCTACCAATCACACCGGCAAAGCTTTTCTTCAGCCCAATACCTTGTTTAGCGAAACAGAATTACGCATCCTGCAGCTTATCCGGGATAAAAAGACGACCCTCGAAATAGCAGAATCCCTCCATCTGAGCCGTTTTACCATCAAAAATCACCGGCATGCGATCTGCCGGAAGCTTGATCTGCGGGATGAAAACAATGCCCTCCTGAAATGGGTGGCCGAGAACGGCAGCTTTTTTTAACCGACAACCCCCTCACAAACTACCCGCCGGCAAACACAGAGGCCGCACCAACATCCCCCAAACGACAAAGGGCTCACCAGCAATGGCAAGCCCTTTGATCCGGACATCAAACGATCTATTTAAAAAGATCCGCAAAAAAGTTCTTCATCGCATCCCATGACGCCGAATCAGCCTTCGCATTATACGCTATCGGCATATTATACTTTTTTCCATTCTCCGTAGACGCAGGATTCGTAAAAGCATGCGTAGCGCTGTCATACCCGATAAACGTATAATTCGCGCCAATGGAATCCATTTGCTTTTTAAAAGCGGCTACTTCTTTCGGTAAAACAAACTTATCGTCATTCCCGTGGCAGATCAGCATCCTCGTGCGCAAAAGGTCCTTACGGGCAGGAGTTCCGATCAGCGTGCCATGGAAGCTGACAATTCCTTTCAGGTCATCCCCCAACCGGGCTGTATTGATCAGCATACCGCCGCCAAAACAATACCCGATCCCACCAATCTTTGTTCCATCGACAATATCATAAGTCCTGATCTTCGCGATCGCAGAATCGATCCTCGTCTTTGCCTTGTCCGGATGCAGGTAAAAAGGAGTGGCATAAGCCTTGGCGCTATCAGGATTGTCTGCAACCTTCCCATCCCCATAAAGATCGATCGCCATACCTACATAGCCCAGCCTGGCCAGCTCACGGGCACGCATTTTAGCATAGTCGTTCAACCCCCACCACTCAGGGATGACCAGCACAGCCGGCCTTTTCCCCTTTACAGAATCATTATACACTATAAAAGCATGCAGATTGGCCGAATCCGTCGTAAAAGTGATCGTTTCTTCCTTCATGGCTGCAGTGGAATCCGCCACCGGCGCCGTAGATTCCTGTTTAGGAGCATTGTTACAGGCAGTGAACAGGGAAGCCATCAACAGACTGCCAAAGATCATCTTCGGAAAATTCATAAAATTCATCGCGTATTAATTTGTTTAAATTTACATAAAACGCGGGATTTTCATGAAAGGATGTCTAGCGGTTCTGTTTTACCATATTATGATTTTCCAGCATCTCCACCTGGTAGACCCCGCCCTGTAGCTTTATTAGATCGGCTATCTCCTCCAGCCGATCAAAAGAATTGTCTTCCACATAATAGGAGGCCTGGATCTCCATACAATTCGACAGCTTGTTCTCCCTGATATCACGCGCTTTCCCATGCCGCAACAACTGTATGACCGTCTGCCGGGTACCCGGGTTGTCACTGCATTCCACACGGATACTGACACTGGCATCCATCGATCTCAACGGAGCGACCGACCCGCAGGCCGGCAACAAAAAGAAAGCAACTAAAAAGAATAAAATTGCATTTTTCATATTGCAGAGTTTTACCAAACACGCCTATAAGGCATGCCAGAAAATCTGCAACTGACTATCAGAACTTTATAGAATCGACCTATTCGAAAGTGTCCGATTTTAATACGAAAATGTTCGTAGGCGTACAATTCTTCATTTTGTCCGGTTCCGACCGAAGCCGTCACAATGCCACCCGAACCCGTAGCCGACATCCCCCCGCTCCCAAACCGGCATCCCTCCTGGTTCGACGCCATCCGGCCCGGCCCCTACTTACCCGGCAGCGCAAACGCCACATAAGAGTCCCCCGACCTCTTATGCAGTTTCCCACCCCCACAGGCAATGACCACATACTGCCTGCCCTCCACTTCATAAACCGAAGGCGTTGCAAAACCCGCCGCCGGCAGATCAGCCTCCCAAAGCTCCTGCCCCGTCCTTTTATTATAAGCCCTGATCTTCGCATCACTGGTCGCAGCAATAAAAAGCAGCCCCCCAGCCGTAACCACCGGCCCGCCATAGTTCTCCGTCCCCGTATGTATACCCTTCGCCTTGAATTCCGGGTAGTCGCCCAGCGTGTCCCGCCAAACGATGACACCCTTGTTAAGATCGATGGCCGTCAACGTCCCCCAGGGTGGAGCGACAGCCGGATAGCCTTCCCTGGTCAGGAATTTATTGTACCCCGTAGCACCGTAGGGTAACCGGTAGTAAGGGTCCACCGGCGCCTTTGGGGTATTCACAAAAAGCTTTTTCTCCTGAACCTTTTGCTCCAGGATATAGGCAGCCAGCGCCTCTTTTTCCCCCTGGCTCAGTTGCTTGAACGCCGGCATCATCCGCCGCCCGGAAGATACAAGCGTGACAAACTGGTCCGTCGTATATTTTTTACCCATCCCCAGCAGCGAAGGAAAATTCCCCCCTCCCTTTCGGCCCGGACCATGACAGACCATACAATTGGCGGCATAAAGGGCCTTCCCGGCCTTCCCGATAGTAGTTGAGCTGTTTGCCTTCGGCGGAGCCACCGCATCGATCATCGTCAATATCCAGGGCATTTCATTGGCATTGACATACAATATTCCTGTCTGTGGATCAAAGGCCGGCCCACCCCATTCGGCTCCGCCATCGAAGCCGGGGAAGATGACCGTCCCCTCTTTCGAAGGAGGCGTGAACAAGTTCCCGGTCCGGTAACCCGCCAGCCTTTTCCGGATGTCTTCATAAGAACTGTCGGGCACCAGTCTGTTAAGACCAGCCTCGGAGATCGATTGTCTCGCAATGACAGGCAGACCCGTAGAGTATGGCTGCGTAGGAGACAGCTTTTCCCCCGGCAATCCACCGGTGTCGGGTACCTGTTTTTCTTCTACCGGGTACAACGGCTTCCCCGTCTTTCGGTCCAGCAGGAAGATAAAGCCCGTCTTTGCCGTCTGGACCACGGCAGCTACCCGCTTACCATCCTTTTCGATCGTTACCGGAATAGGCGGCGTCGGAGGGTCACGGTCCCAGATATCATGATGCACCGTCTGAAAATGCCAGATCCGTTTGCCCGTAGCCGCATCCAGCGCCAGTATGCAATTGGCAAAAAGACCATCCCCAAGCCGTCTGCCTCCATAAAAATCAAAGCTGGCCGATCCCACCGGCGCCAGCAGGATCCCGTTCTCCTCATCCAGGCTAAACCCGGACCAGG
This sequence comes from Puia sp., assembly GCA_035492595.1. Classification (GTDB taxonomy): domain Bacteria; phylum Bacteroidota; class Bacteroidia; order Chitinophagales; family Chitinophagaceae; genus Puia. The sequence goes on along the minus strand of DATJJA010000223.1, from coordinate 91,149 downwards.
TATTTACTCCGCCAATATGTTTATAGGCTTCCCGGTCCTCCCAGCTGTCATAGCCCTCCTCTCCCGGATAAGGGATAGTGTGAAAGATCCACCGCAGCTTGCCCGTATGTACGTCATAGGCCCGGATATGACCTGGAGCAGCAGCCGCCTCTTCCGCCACCCTGATGCCCACAATGATCATGTCCTTATAGATGATCCCCGGAGTAGTACCGGCAACAAAAAGGTCCTTTACGTCACGCCCCAGATCATTGTGCAGATCGATCTTCCCCCCTTCGCCAAATCCAGCCACAGGATTTCCCGTCACCGCATCGATACAGTAGAGCGAGCCGTTGGCAGAGTAGAATAACCGCCTGTCCAATGCCCCTCCCTCATAATACGCCAATCCCCGGCAAGCATTGATCGCTATCTTTGGCGTGTCTCCATTCACTGGCCGCGCCGGGTCAAAGACCCATTTTTGCAGCCCGGTAGCGGCATTCAATGCAAATACCCTGAGCTTTGGCGTTACCCCATACAGGATACTGTCAATAATGATACTATTGACCTGGATCTGGGAGATACTGTCGCCGTCCCGCGTATGATATTCCCAAACCGCTTTCAGTTGCCCGACATTGGTCGTATCTATCTGTGCCAGCGCCGAGTAATGGATATTATCGGTGCTGCCGCCATAGACGGTCCATGATCTGTATTTTGTGGATTTCTTATCACCGTGACAGGCAGACAGCAGGAGCAGCAAAAAAAGAGGGTAATAACGGCGGAGCTTCATATGGTCTTTTTGGCTTTTGCATATGAATATACGATATACTACATTCCCGGCGGTATCAGCATTTGAAAATCATATTCCTCGCTCAGCAATAATATAGCCCCGATCTGATCCGGCGAAGGATAAGCAGCAACTACTTCAACGGGACTCTTGATACGGATGCCCGCCAGCCGCATAAAGGAGTCCAGTGTTCCAGGCGTATTCAGATGCATGGCCCTTGCAGTATCTACCCTTTTATTACACAAACGATGGGGCGTATTGCGGGGCACGAAACAGCTGCTCCCTGCCTTTAAAGTAAAAGGACTATCCCCGATGGTCACTTCCAGTTCACCGGTTAGCAGGTAGATACATTCGTCTTCATTGCCATGCACGTGAAGACCGCTGTCACCTCCCCCGGGCATATAACTTTCCAGCAGCGAGAACTCTTTGCCCGTCTCACTCCCCGACAGATGAATGACCGTTGGAACGCCGAAGAATAGATACGTTTCCGCTTCGCGTTTGAATACCGGTTTTTGGGAAAAACAGGTGAACCTGCACGACGTACCGATAAACAGGCTCCTGGACTCCGCCGTCCCTGCATTGCGAACCCGATGGAGCGTATTACGCGGCGCAAAATAACTTTCCCCTGACCTCATCCTGAATTGCAGATCGCCCACGGTCACCTCCAGCTCTCCCGAAATAAGATACATCGACTCAACTTCATCCTCGTGTACATGAAGCTCACTAACACTACCCGGCTGCATAAATCCTACATGCATACATTTATTTTAAGTCCCTTTAGAACAAGAATACAAAGAAACTATAAAGCAGGGTAGCACCAATTCACCAAACTGAGGGATTTATGTCATGAATCGTGGTTTTGGGGGACTCAGCATCACCCAAATACGGGAAATAAACCGCTGGTTTCTCCAAAAATGGGAACACCCCAAAGCCACGCCCCGCCATAATTTGCTGCTGATCATCAATTTACATTTCTGGCAAAGCGCTTGCTATTTACCGGGCTATGAACTCCTTTTACGCCCTCTTAGCCCTCATCTCCTTATTCACCCATGAACCTGGAAACTTACAGGAAACCCGCGCCGGGCTTGTCGCCAAAAAAGCCGCTTTGATCACCCGGATAACAGAACAAAGCCCCGTTCGCAGTGCAGTCATACAGGAAGCCGAAAAAAAAGCAGCGATCGACGATATCAACAATTCATTCTCAGGATCCGAACGCGAACAAAGAATGCGCGCTTTCCTGAAAAATTACATGAGTGACGAAGATTTTCTTAAAGCCAGCATCGAAAAACATACGGCCAGCCTTGATAGTACCATCCAACTCATAGACAGCCTGCTGCACAAACCCTAGAATACCACTTACAGGGGATTGCACACATACAGAATTACGCTTATATTTAAGCAATCTCATGTAATATGCAACATCCCCCCCAATCGAGCCGCTGGCGGACCTGCCTGCTGCTGGCCGCGAGCCTGCTTTTACTAAGCAGCTGTTATAGCTATCGTATCAACACCCATGCGCAGCCGGGCACCGAATTCCAATCGGTCACTGCGCATTCCTTTTTTTGGGGGTTGGTACAGAACCCGAAAGAGATCGCTACGCCCATCTGCGACAGCCTCAATGCCAACGGGGTCGCCCTCGTCCAGGTGAAGAACAATTTCGGTTACTCCCTCATCACAGTCCTTACGCTGGGCATCTGGTGCCCGATGAAGATCGAATGGAAGTGCAGCAAACCCTGCCAGGTAACCGGTCATCTCTAACGCCCAAACGCCAATCATGAAAATAATCAAAACCGGTTTTAATACCTGGCAAAACAGGCATGAGACCTTCACACAGAAAATAAAAGACCTTTATGAACTGGGGAATGACCCTCAGCTTGGTCCGCTCGCTGCCTATATCGATACCACCAAAGGACTTCAGGGGATCATCGGCGAAGCCATCGCAGCAAAAGTCCCCCTGCGGGCCCTGGGCTCCGGCTGGTCCTGGACTAAGATCGCCACCGCCGACGCAGGCATTATGCTGGATACCAAACCGCTCAATATGATGTTTGAGATCTCCCGGCAAAGTCTCAATCCCGCCTACACCGGCGACCCCAAAAAGATCTTTCTTGCCCAATGCGGCAACGGAGTCTGGGAGATCAGCCGGTTCCTGGAGATCCGCAACCTGTCCCTGAAGACCTCCGGCGCCAGCAACGGACAGACAATAGCCGGGGTTACCGCCACCGGCGCACATGGCTCAGCGTTTGACACCGGAGCCGTACAGGACTTTGTCGTAGGGCTCCATATCATCGTCAGCCCAACCCGGCATATCTGGCTGGAAAGAGCATCCAAACCCGTAGTGTCCGCCTCCTTTATAAAGAACCTGCAGACCGAACTGGTTCAGGATGACCAGCTTTTCAACGCCGCCCTGGTCAGTTTTGGCAGTTTTGGTATCATCCATGGCGTGATGATCGAAACGGAAGAGATCTTCCTGCTGGAAACCTACATGTCGCGCATGCCCTACGACGAGAGTCTCCAACAACTGATGCGGACGCTCGACTTCAGCGCCGCCAAAGGGCTTCCCTGCGGCACAGAACGCCCCTATCATTTTGCCGTCCAGATCAACCCCTATGACCTCGACAACGGAGCATATGTGATCGCCATGTACAAAAGACCCTTCCGCGCCGGGTATAAACCACCCGTTCACAATGCCGCCGGCCTCGGACCCGGTGACGACGCGCCCTGTTTCATCGGCAGGCTGACCCAGGGCGTACCGGCGCTGGTTCCCACCCTCGTGAACAAGCTGCTCGCCGGCGCACTCATTCCCTATTCAAAACAATTCGGCATCCTCAGCGAGATCTTTGACAATACGACCCTGCACGGAAAACTGCTCAGCGCAGCCATCGGCGTGCCGATCGAACAGATCAGCAAAGTGACCGATATCCTGCTCGCGTTGAACAGATCCAATGGCCCCTTCGCCGGATTATTCGCCTATCGCTTTATAAAGAGATCCAACGCCACCCTCGCCTTTACCCGCTTCCCCTTTACCTGTGTCCTCGAGCTCGATGCCGCCTTTTCAGACGAGACCTACGCTTTCTACACAGCCGTCTGGAAAAAGCTCGAAGACGAAGGCATACCCTTTACCTTCCATTGGGGAAAAATAAACGAACTCAACTTCACCCGCATAAAGAACATGTACGGCTCCGATGCAGACGCCTGGATCAGCGCAAGGAACAAGCTGCTCGATGCCGACACGCGAAAGGTATTTACCAATGCCATTCTGCAGCAATGGGGGCTGGATAAGGAATTGTCATGAAGACCCTCGGCATACTCCTGCTCATAGCAGGCCGCACACTGGCCCAGTCAGCGCCCCCCGCACAGACCTTGCCCGCGCCTTACCCCGACACCCTGCCCATATCGAACAGGGCAACAAATATTTTTCTCTCCAATAAGATCGGCTACTATCTGTCGTCGCCCGACGACCTCAGCCTGTACAAGAACTCCGTACTGCTTGATGCCGCCACCGGCACGCTTACCATCAATCACAGCCTTTACCAGCCAAAAGGATCGGACCAGCGCGTCGGCGCCTTCACCACAATAGGAGCACAAGCCAATGTCGCAGATGCATTCGCCGCCACGTATTCAAACAGACCATTCGACAACCGGTTCGGGTTCTTTGCTAAACAAACATGGATCGCAAAGGGACATGCCCGCAGCTCACCCGCTCAAAGAGCGGCGATGGACGCAATAAAAGCGGGCATCCTGCGCCGCCTCGAAAAGGACACCGCAGGTCAGCAATTCGAGCCCGGCCTGCGCGACGAATACGATTATGCCTTTGCCCTTCAGCAATCGGAGATGCTGATCAAAACATCAAATTATAAAGACATCACGCTTAGCTGGACCAGCGTCAGCATCTATATTCCCCTGATCACGGAGAACATCCCCGTCATTCCTCCTTCCCTCCCCGACAGCGGCACAAGCACAACCCGCCACGCCTGGCCATTACGGGTCAACATCACCCACACCAAACTCTGGGAGAGTACCCGGTCGGGTCGCTTTTTTCTCATCATCGCAGGTGACCTGCGATGGAACAACGCCAGAGATGGCTACCAATTGGAAACTGTCACCTCTCCCAAATGGGCCTACGTCGGAGCCTATAGCAGTTTTCTCACACCCACAGTAAAGGGGCAGTTCTTCTACCTTCCTCCCACCTCCCATTTTGGGATCAGCGCACACCTCGAACAGAACTTCGGCCCCTATCATGCCCTCAACGGCATCGTCGGTGTGCCGATAGTGCTGATCAATAAAAAGTCGGAACCCGTTTGTAATTTTGAATTCCAGGTGCGGTTCTCCGACCTGAGCCATACGGTGCAGACCGGACGCGGCTTACCCGGAAGGACATCCATCGGGTTGACAATAGGAGTACCCTTCAGCAAAATTGCTTTTTGAAAAAAAATGTGTAGGTTGAGGTATCAATTTTATCGCATGATCAGACCCGTCCATTTCCTATTCCTCCTGCTGGCCGCCACAACATCCCAAGCGCAATCCGGGAAAGAACCCATCAAAGTCACAGACCTGCTAAAAATAAAGTCCGTCGGGGAAATTCGACTGAACAAAGAAGGCACCCAGGCCGCCTACACCGTCACCAGCATCGAGCCGGATACCGATCCCAAAGCCTCCAAATGGGATTTTAAATACGTAACCCAGATCTACCTCGTGCCAACTGATGGAAGCCAGGCCCCCCGGCAGCTGACCACAAAAGACAATGCTGTTCAACCCGCCTGGAGCCCCGATGGAAAACAGCTGGCTTTTGTCCGGTCGGTAGATGGCAGGTCACAGATCTTCCTGCTTTCCTTTGAAGGTGGCGAGCCCATACAGTTCACTCATTTCCGGTATGGCGCCTCCTCACCCAAATGGTCACCCGATGGTAAGGAAATTTTATTTACTTCCCGCATAAGCCTCAAGGACCTGATCAAAGATTCTCTTTTGAACCCACGCCATACCCTGCCTGCATGGCGCTTCGAAAAACCCGGCACAGACAACAGCACTGCCCTGCGCCTCTCTGCCGTCAAAGCCGATCCGGACGGCAGCCCCGAAGAAGTAAGAGCCTGGCTCGACAACAACATCACGGACAAAAAAGCCAAAGACCTGACCAAACTCGATTTCCAGGATGAGATGGAAACCAGCGCGGATCTGTCCTTCGGGCAGTGGTTCATTCAATCGGTCCAGGCTGGTTCTTCTCCGGTCGCCGTCACCTCCGGTTTTTATTCCTATAGCAATGTCGACTATACACCCGACGGCAGCCACCTGCTCATCTGCGCAAAGATCGATTCCAGCGAACATCCGGACCGGGCACTGGAAAGCCAGATCTATATAGCGGACCACGACGGTCAGCACCTGCATTTGCTGCTGGGAGAGAAAGGAAAGGTGTACAACAACGCAAAGCTGTCACCCTCGGCGAGATACATCGCCTTCCAGTTCGCACCGACCTCCTACGCAACAGTCCCACAGCTGGCCATCGCAGACTTCTCCACAGTCATCCAAAACGGCGGATCACTGACAGCCAGGATCATCGTACCCATCGACCGGAGCACCGGTAACTACGCCTGGACCGAAGACGAAAAATACCTTTATTTCACCGCACAGTCCAACGGGGGCGCCCCCGTCTATCGCGTAGCAACAGCTGCCAACAGACCCGAACAACTTTCCGACTACAACAACGGTACCGGCAGCTTCGATCTGAAGAACGATCATCTCGTCTTCTCCCGGACAGAGGTAACTGACCCTTCAGAACTGTACAGCGCCAATGCCTCCTTACAGGGCATCAAAAAGATCAGCAATCTCAACGGGGACTGGATAGCGACCAGGAAGCTCAGCCTGCCGGAGAGACACGAATTCAGGAACGACATTGGCGAAACCATCGAATACTGGGTGATGAAACCCACCAATTATATCCCCGGGCAGAAATATCCCCTCCTGCTTGACATCCACGGCGGCCCCGGGGCGATGTGGGGACCGGGTGAAGCCTCTATGTGGCACGAGTTTCAATTCTTTTGCAGCAAGGGATACGGCGTCGTATACTGCAATCCCCGCGGCTCGGGAGGTTATGGCCTCGATTTCTTTCGCTCCAACGTCGGCAACTGGGGCAAGGGCCCCACCAGCGATGTCCTGACAGCACTGGACAGGACGGTGGCCGAAGGCTGGGCAGATACATCCAGACTCCTGGTCAGCGGTGGATCATATGCCGGATACCTCGTTGCCTGGATCGTAGGCCATGACCACCGGTTCAAGGCGGCCTGCGCTCAGCGCGGAGTCTATGACCTGTCAACCTTTTTCGGCGAAGGCAATGCCTGGCGGCTCGTACCCGATTACTTTGGCGGTTATCCCTGGGAATCGAAAACAAGAGAACTGCTGGAACACGAATCACCCATCACCTATGTCGCAAATATCACCACACCGCTGATCATCTTTCACGGAGAAAGCGACCGCCGCACCGGTTTTGTCCAGGGCGAAATGCTATACCGCAGCCTCAAGGTGCTGGGCCGGCCGGTGGAATATGTTCGCCATCCGGGAGCTACACACGAGCTTACCCGAAGCGGAGACAATCGCCAGCGTATGGACCAGATGCTCCGGACATATGAATTTTTCCAGCGGTGGATAGCCTATAATGCAAAAAATTAATTATCAATAACTTATAAAATATAATGCAACCGGGCCGCATGGCGTTTTCAGGTATAAATCAATGGTATACAATTCAATGGCCGCTTAATACGTTTTAATAGGTATAAACCATTAAAGAGACCTTAAAAAATTGATCTGCCCCGGTTACATTCCCTTTTTCAGAACCTACTAATATATGAAAGTCGCGGAAAAATATACCGATGCCGAGCTGATCTCGGCTATCAGTAACGGAAAGGACCTGAATCCAGCTATTCTCTTCCTTTATCAACGGTATTCCGAGGCTACCCGTTCTTTCATTATGGGTTATGGCGGTAACGAGCAGGACGCAGATGACATCTTCCAGGAAACGGTAGTAGCCTTTATCGATAGCGTCAAAAAAGGCAAATACCGGCAGGAAGCAAGTGTCAAAACCTTCCTTGGCTCCGTAGCCAAACACATCTGGTTCAATGAGCTGAAGAAAAAAGAACGAGCCGGTTTCCGGGAGAAACAATTCGAATCCACCCGGGACCAGCAGGAACAGGACATCAGCCACCAGATCGGAGATCTCGAACAGAAACAGCAGCTCCGCAACCTCCTGTCACAGTTGGGTGAGCCCTGTCATAAGCTACTGCTCCTGTTCTATTATGAGAACCTGTCCATGAAAGAGATAACGGCTCACCTGCCCTATGAGAATGAGCAGGTGGTCAGAAACAAAAAATATAAATGCCTGCAACAATTGACCGGTATGATCAAAGCTAACCCGGTGATTGCGGGGCAGCTATCCACTTTAATTAAATAAAAGGTCATGTCATTAGAAAACACCAACGCCCTGATCGATCACCTGGATGAAAGCTTCACCGCTACTCCGGACTCCGTTTCGCCTGAAGCTTCTGCAAGAATGCAGCGCCTCATCGCTGAAGACGAAGACACCGCCAGGGAATGGCTCTATCTGCAGCTGGCCGTAGACAGCGTACAGGACGCCGGTTTGCGTGAACAGGTGGCAATGGTAAGAAAACAGTGGGAGGCTATCGCCAGCACAACCATGGAAGCACAGGCCAGCGCAGCACCTGAGTCACTGACTGCGACCCAGGACCAGTCAACGACATCGACCTCTGACCAAACCACCGGTGGTGTCGTCCGAAGTCTCTATCGCAATATGATGCGAATAGCCGCCTGCGCCGTGCTGGTCGCCGGAGGCGCATGTCTCTTCAAATACGTCCGACTCAGCTCATCGAGCCTTTATAGCGAATATTATACGTCTTACGAGCTCAATACCAGCCGTGGCGCCGGCTCCCAGGATGCTATCGAAAAAGCCTATACGGCAAAGAACTGGCCCGAAGTCCTCGCCCTGTTCTCCGCCGGAAAAGACCGCAGCAATAAGACCGACTTCCTCGCCGGGCTCGCCGACCTCGAATTGAAAAGATTTGATGACGCCATCGCCCATTTCGAGCAGATCATAGCCTCGAACTCCCATTCCGGTGGAGATTATTTCGAAGATGAGGCTGAGTACTACCTGGCAATCAGCTGGTTAGCTAAGGACAATGTAAATGAGGCGATGCCCATCCTTGAAAAGATCAGGGCCAATAAAGACCATCTTTACCACGATAAGGTCGAAAAGATGTCCTTTACAGATCTAAGACTGGTCCAATACAAGGAAAATAAATAACCGAAAACCGGTTACATTCTGCCTCCCATCCTTTACTAATATATATAAGCATCCGTATATCTGAAGAACCTGTAAAGCTTGCCCCGTTGAAAAATCCGAATCCGGTCCAATCCAATGAGAACAACCGATCCATTTCGATGAAAACCAACGATCCACTCCCCTGAAAAAACCGTCCAAACCGATGAAGACCCTATCCGATCGATGAAAGACCCTATCCGATCGATGAAAGACCCTATCCAATCCTTAAAAAAACAAGATTTTAAAAAAGTCGGCGTACCCTGAAAAAACCTGATTCGAAAAAATTTCCAAGCGATTAAAGATCGCCGACTTTTTTCTTCCCACTCCTGATCTTCCTTCCAATCGCGACTCCAACAACAGCCCCCAAAATAACAAACACAAGAATCCACTTCCACCAGCCCGTTGACGGATACAAAGCCGATTCATCCCCCATCAGCACCAGGTGCGCCCAATATGCAGGACTCTTATTGATAGCATCCCCCGAAAGATAATCCAGTTTCGCCTGACGCAATGCAGTCGCCTTACTTTCCCCCTTTTGCAAATAGACATAGAATCGTTTAAGGATATACGCAGTCGCTTTATCATCGGCCTTCCAGAGACTATTGATGGTGCTTGCACAACCAGCATAGGCAAAAGCCCTCGAAAGACTGATCACCCCTTCCTTCCCCGCCAGCTCCCCCTGACCGGTCTCACAGGCGCTGATGATGACAAGCCGCGTAGCGCTGAGATTCAGACCGTACAGCTCCTCCAGGTACAGATTGTTTTCATCCGATCGCGGACTCGCGGGATAGAAGGCTATAAACGAACCAGCCGCACTGGTCAGAGAAGACACCGCATGTGTGGCCAGATGGATGACAGGATAGCGATTGGCAGCTTTTAAAAAATTGCTCTTCGTCGCGCTGCTGTCGATATACTGCCCTCCGTTCAAACCCCCGATCTCATCCCGCGATGAAACAAGTCTCGGAAGATCGGCAGACGCCCCGGAAGCAAACGGTGCAAACGACAGTACTTCCACACCCGCCCCCCTCTCCCCCGGGACGTCCAGTAACCGGCTGGATAACCGGTAGCTGATGGTCAGGCTCCGTAGTAAAAAGTCCTCCCCATTCCCTCCGGGCAACGACTCAAAAGGGAGATAGTATAAGAACCCATCCGGTATGATGATCCACTCTTTCTTCGACGGAGCAGCTTCCTGTATCGGTTTTACCAGCTGCCGGCAGAGCCTTTCGCCTACCAGCCCCGCCTTGAACTTCCTTCCATTCTCCGTCACTTTTAACATACCCACCCAACTTTCCACATCGGTTTGCAAGGCAGCTATGGAATCATTCCGGTGATAAGCTATCTCCTTCCGGGTCAGCACGAACGTATGCACAGCGCCCGCGGCAGTATAATAGCTGACCAATGCCTGATCTTCGCTCAGCCTTTGCTGTATCTCTTTCAGACCCGGCCCCTCATCATCGTATTTCAGCTTATAATAGGCGCTGTTCTGCTCCAGCTGTTTTTGCAGCTTTGCCAGCGCTATCTCATAATCCGCCCTTTTCTGCATCATCGCCTGCATCGTCTCCGGACTATTGGTTTCTTCCGATCGTACATTCAGCCGGGCTATATTGTATTTGATATTGCGCATTTCCTTAAGGGCCTGCCCGTCCGCTCCTGTCAACCCGTTGCTGAACGCGTTTTCCTGAAGATTCGCGAAGATTATGGTCGCCTTGCTTTTCTCGCTGATCAGGAACGCCTGCCCAAGGTAGGCGCTGTCCGGATGCAGCTGGTGAAGCTGTAGACATACCGCAAGCGCCCCATCATATACCCCGGCGCTCTTCTTCTTCAGGAACAGCTTTGCATCGTCCGTGTCATAGCTTTTCTCGATATATCGCAGCAGCGATAAGGCCGCCGTATAGGCCTTCCGCGATTCGAGCAACCAGCTTTCGGCAGGATCGTTCTTATACAGCATTCCCAGCACCTGGGCTTTCTTGAACAGGGCGTCAAACAGCCGGAAATAGCCCGACGAGACCGTCAGCAGATCAATAGCTTCCTGTAAAGAAGCCAGCGCCTCCTTGTATTGATGCTGCTCCGTCAGAAGATCAGCCCGGTAGAACTGGTTGATACCGATATCCAGCCGGTTGATCGAACCCGCCCGAGCCCGCTCCCGGGCACGGAGCCTGTCCAGGAACCAGACACAGGAATCAGGTCGGTGCAGCTGCATCTGGGTATAACCCATTTCATTCAGCACCGCAGGCACCTTGACGGCATCCACCAGGCGGAAGGCCGCCATCGCTTCCGGGTACCGCTCCAGGGCAGCATAGGTCCGCCCCATATTGATATAGATAAAGTTGGTGGAGAGGTTCCAGGTCAGGGCTTTCTTGTAGAGGTCCAACGCCTCCTGGTAAAGCCCCAGCTTATAAAAAGAGGTGGCGATATTCGTTTGAAGATTGATAGCGGAGATCTTGTCCAAAGGCTTTCTGCCCTCAACCAGCCTCAGCGCCTGGTTAAAATAGTTTATACCCTGCCGGTAGTTACCGTTGTCATAATACATTACTCCCAGCGTATTATATAACCGGACCTCGGCATCCCAGTTGCGATATTCCGGCGCCATCCCGTCTGCTTTTTGCAGGAAATAGTCCGCGGAATCAAAATTAGTCAGGTTGTAATAGGCGGCCCCTGCATAGACCTTCGCCACAAAACCAAGGGAGTCGTCCTGCTGGTGGATGTCCAGTACCCTTCGGTAAGCCTCGATGGCTCGGGGATAATTGGTAGAAGCATCCAGCAGAATACCCTTTTTCAGCCAGGAAAAGGCATAGATCGTATCTTTCTCTTTAAAGTCCGGCAGCGTTGGCATCAGCCGGATAACGCTCTCAAAACCGGCAATGGCCGCGCTATCCGTAGCGGGAGTATTATTGATCAGCCTGAAAAGACGATCTGCCTGGTGGTAAAGGGCGATGGCCTTGTCTGCCGGGGGGTCGGGATAACCAAACTCCGGAGATCCGCAGACCAATAGGACCAGTAATAAGAATACGATTTTAGGCAGCTTCATTGCTGCCTAAAGATAATGCAAAAAGGCAGCGGAAGAATCCGCCGCCTGACAATGCCGAAATGTTACATATATCAATTTAAACGTCGAACAATTACGATTAGAGGCGGCCTCGGATTGGCCGAATTGCTGATCAGGTGGCCCGCCAGCAGATTGTTCACCGCATTTACGATACCGGATAACAAACCCGGATTCGAATTTTCCATATCCGCCTTGGTATCGAAATAGACCAGCTGAACATCGATATGCTGCAGGGCGTTGTTACTTGCATCGGTCAGTTTATAATAGATCGTTGTAGTGACACTGGACCCATTCTGAGGAAGCAGCCCAAAGGCGCCGCCTAAACTTAAAAGACTGGTTCCGTCCAGCGTCTTTTGAACATCTATCACACCGGTCGACTTATCGACGATGACCTTACTGTTCGCAGCCGTATTATTGACGTCAAAAGAACATCCGTTACCGGTGGCGCAGGTGGTCAGCAGATAAGGATCGGCCTCGAAATAAGGGACAGCCGCAGTCGCTCCATTGGCAATAACATATACACTATCCATATACGATGCCCCGCCAATAACCAGCGTGCTCAGGCACGTATCGTTAGTCCCGTTGCGGACAAAACCAAGGGCGTATTTCAACCCCGTCTCGGACTTTGTCACATTTATAGCCCCGGTATTGGGATCGAGAACCATACCCACAGGCCATGAAAAATATTTCCCCGGTCCCGGGTTGTTCAACGGAGTGACGATATAATCCCCTCCGCCTGTCGGCTGAGGGTAAATGATCGTATCACCGTAAATAGGAGAGATAGGACAACTGGGCGCCGGAGGAGCAGATGCGACGGTTACCGGGAAAGGTACCGCAGGAGGCGTAGCCTTCGCGGTGTCGAACCTTGTCGTATCGACCCTTGGCTTGGTTGTATCGATCGGTACAGTCTTGGCCGTATCACGATTCGGTTTGTTAGGTACCCTGGGAGTTCCCCCTGTAGCTTCAGACAGGTTCTTACTACATGCACAAACAAAGAGTATCAGGATCAATCCTAGCAGGTAATGCTTTTTCATGGATTGGGATTAAGTGTTATTGCTTACAAAATACCATTTCTTTTTATGATTTTCAAATGGACGGCTACCTGGCACGCACCTCAATTAGTAAAGACCAGGGACTAAAATGTAACCGTTCTCCCAAATAATTTTTACGCGTTGATAATCAATTATTTAAAATTTTATATCCCCACCGGTTACGTTTTGCTCCTAAGCGTTTACTACTATCAGACCCCAAACCTAAAAAAGAATTTATGCCTATCACAGAAGCTATCCAGGAAATGGAGGGAAAGATCTCCCTGCTGGACAATAAGAAGTTTCTCTACAGTGCCGGTCTCGTCGGCATCTATTATCTTGCTTTTCTCGGATTTCTCATCCACGTCATCGTCAATACCCATTAAACTCCCCAAAAATGGGCACGCCGGCAGGCAAATAAAATTCTACTTTTGCCGCCTGTCAGCAAAACCTGTTACATGGAGTATTCGAAGACTTATTCGGTTAAAGACGAACACATCGACGTTCAGAATATCATGGATGGATTGTACTATCCCTTTTATATGGAATATTGCCGCCACGACTATATCCGCGAAGTCCTGGGCTTTGACTTCGTAACCGAAGCGCACAACGGCGTCAATATGGTCCTGTCAAAATATACTATCCAGTTCGTCCGGTCCCTAAAAAAAGGAGACACATTCATCGTCACCTGTAAAGCATTTCTGGATGAGGGCAATAGATCGGTCCTGAATTTTGATCAGACTATTCTGCTGAATAATAAGATCGTAACAAAGGCCACCTTTTCGGGCACCTGCGTAAAGGCAAGCGGCGGTAGACCCTTCCTGCCCGAAAACCTGCTGGCTAAACTCGACAACCTTTAGCCCGTCCGGAGTCGCTTGGCTATAGCCTTCGCGATCCTTTTGGCATCCAAACCGATCTCCCGGATCTGCCCGGTAGGGCTGATCCGGTATCCACAGAAATACAAACCATCCCTTTCGGTTCCACCCAACCCGATATAATTCCGGTCATATCCGATACAGGCAACGATAGCATGAAAGACATCCTTCCTGCCATCGTCAAAATAAACAACATCGCCTTCGATATGATCGATGCCGCCATAAATTTTGATATGCCCGTCCCGGATATGTCCTAACGTCCCGATATCCAGCACGGGCGCCTTCCCCTCCCTTGCGATCTGCTCCAGTGGCCCAAATGGTTTCCTCCTTAGCCCCAGCTTTCGGATGTCACCGGTCACCCATCTTATCAAAGGAGCGCTGATCGCATCGGCAATTCCTGGAGAAAGATGACTTAGCCATATACTCAGCTCCAGCACAGGCACACCCCAAATATCCCGAGGGATCACATTGACTGCAGAACGAACCGCCATTACAGGCGCCGCCCCCTGCTCATACAGATCGATGGCGATCTCACAAGCCGAATTTCCAAAACCTGCTACCAATACTTTTTCCTCTTTGAAGACTGCCCCAGTCTTGTATTCACAGCTATGCAATACCTTCCCGGGAAACGTTTCGAGCCCTTTAAAGTACACAGATCTCGCTTTCCCATAAGCCCCCGTAGCCATGATCAGGCATTTCGACGGGAAGACCCCATTCGTTGTCTCCGTGATCCAATCTCCTCCGTCTTTCCGGATGGCGAGTGCTTCCGTATTAAAAACCGGCTCGATCGCAAATTCTTTTCTATAATCATCTATATAATCTATAACCTGCTGCCTGTTCGGATATCGCGGTATCATCCGTCCCCATTTCTTAAAGGGCAGATTCGACAGTCGCTTGTTCGTATGCAGATGAAGACGCTCGTAATGATTACGCCAGGGCATCGCTGCCTGCCCTTCCTTCTCGATGACAATATACTCGATACCTTGCTTCTGCAATGCTGCAGCACAGGCCAAACCAGCTATGCTGGCTCCGATGATCAATGTGTGGACAGTCCCCCTGGACCTCATGTCATCAGGCTCCATAAGCATCTAATTATCAATTATCTAACACCCTCCTCCCGGCCTTTGCGGTGATAATATCGCGCTAAATGTGTCCATATTACACACTAGCCGCGTCATATCTTTGTGATGTAAAAACAAAAGATATGAAAAAGCTTATTAAACAATTATTCTTCGATAAAGAATTAGTAGCATCGATAGTGATCACAAAGCCGTCGCGTGAATTTCTCTACACGCAGTTGATAAGTGGTAAGATCACTATGAAGGAATACATCGCCGCCGGCAAACGCTAAGTGCAGGCTAGTCCACCTGCGATCCCGGCCCGTTTTTAATCAACTTCCCTTTCCAGCACCACCAGTTCCAAAGGTTGCTTCTGGATACCGAACTTCTCACCGGCATGGAAGGGCTCCATCTCACCGGTCCGCTTATATCCATGCCGTTCATACCACTCGATCAGCTCGTGACGAACAGATATCACCGTTATGCGAATGCTGGTACAGCCAGCTTCCCTGGCATATGCAACGGCAGAGTTCAGCAAGTCCAGGCCCACCCCTTTGCCCTGTTGCGCCGGACTTACGCTCAACAGTCCCAGGTATAGCTTGCTGCCCTGCTTCTGCAGGTATTCGCAACCGACAAGCACTTCCTGATCATCCGTATATTTCAATATCATCGACTGCGGATCCCGCATGAGTTCGTCGATCCCGGCGTCATTCGTTCTCGGTCCCGAGAGCAGATGTGATTCGTGGGTCCAGCCTCCTTCGCCCCGGTAAGCGCTGTTTACCAGAAGGGTCAGAGCAGGTATATCGGCAGGGATGGCGCAGCTAATAGACATTGGCGATTTTTACGCAAATATAAGCCGAAAGCTTAGCACCAGTCCCACCTCACTTATCCAAAAACTCTTTTACGACCGCAAGTGTTATCGCCGGCATTTTCCCGTCTCCCGACCCCATTTCTCCAAGATAAGAGCCATGAGTACCCGGCACGATCACCAATTGGGCGTTCGGTATGATCCTTGACATCTTCACCGCATGTTCACGTGTAACTACATCGTTGTCCCCCGAAAAGATCAATGTTTTTGCTTTGATAGAGTGAACCTCTTCATCCGACCAGTCTTTGAAAGCCTCCATCCTTGCCCTGTCCCTTTCGAACATGATCTGCAGATGACTCGTATCGGGGTCTTCCTGCAAATAGGCAGCCCGCAGCGCCTCCGGCATATCTTTCAGGGTTGCTTTGGCAAAGCCGTCCCAAAAGCCAGGGAACGCTCCCTCCCGTTGGTAAAACGCACCCATAATGATCAGCTTGTTGACGACTTCCGGGTGACTGATCGCCATCTGCATCCCGGTCTGCCCGCCATTGCTAAACCCACAGATATCAGCCCTGGGTATCTTCAGGTATTGTAGCAGGGCAGCCACGTCATCGGCATCCTGTTGAAAGGAAGTGGGCTTCCCTATATCCCTCGTATGACCATGTGCCTGCAGCTCTACCGCAATGACCCGCCGGTCCGACGCCAGCTGATCCAGCACCCGGCCAAATGTGATCTTAATAGTAGAGCCGCCCCCATGAAGCAGAACCAGGGGCACCCCACCCTTACCATGGATCTCATAATACATTTTCAGCGGACCCAATTGGGCATAACCACTTTCAAACGATGGCTTGTTCATTTTTTGTTGTGTTTGTGCCGTTATAGCTGTAGATAAAAATAAGAAGATTAATAAGGAATACTGATTCATTTGGTTAAAAATTGATCATCCAAAAATAGAAGGTATTCCAGACCCTAAAAAGACCTGCTTGAGACAAATAGGGGGTGAATTGCGACAATTTACTATTTTTACTAAAACCGTCCGTCCATGAGACCTTTTATCCTTATCGCAATCTCCCTTCTACTCTTCGGCTCATTTGCTTCCCATGCTCAGCAAAAGCTGGATAGTATTCTCCCCGTAAGAGGTTTTTGTATCGACGCACCCCGGCCGGCAGGCCTTGATTCGTTTGTGCGCTTTATCAACGAAGAGCTGGCGTCCCGGAAGGTCAATACCCTATTTCTGCTGGTGGACTATCATTATCAGTTCAGGACACATCCCGAGCTGACAGACAGCTTTGCCCTGTCCAATGCAGATGTAAAAAAGATAGTAAAGGCCTGCACTCAGCATAATATCCGGATCATCCCGCAGATAAATCTTTTGGGCCACCAGGGCTGGCAGGAACATACGGGCAAATTATTACAGGCCTATCCCGAGTTTGACGAAACGCCCTGGGTAAAAACCCCCGAAAAATATGTCTGGCCAAATGCGGACAATCTCTATTGCAGAAGTTACTGCCCCCTTCATCCAAAAGTTCATGAAGTTCTTTTTGCCGTCATCGACGAACTCTGCGATGCATTCGAATGCACAGCCTTTCACGGCGGTATGGATGAGGTCTTCTACCTGGGTGAAAGCAGGTGTCCCCGCTGTGGAGGTATCGATCCTTCGATCTTGTTTGCCGGTGAGGTCCGGGCTATCCACGACCATCTGGCGCAAAAAGGCCGGGAACTATGGATCTGGGGCGATCGCCTCATCGATGGTAAAACCACCGGCATCGGTAGATGGGAGGCAAGCTATAACAATTCCCACAGGGCAGTCGATCTGATCCCCAAGGACGTTGTCGTCTGCGACTGGCATTACGAGCGTCCCGACAAGACAGCTGTCTATTTCGCGATGAAAGGCCTGCGCGTGGTGTCCTGTCCCTGGAGGGTCTCGTCCAACGGTATCACACAGGTGGATGACATGGTCCGGTTCAGAGCAGAATCAACTCCTGAAATGAAGGCACGTTTCCTGGGTATCGTAGAGACAACCTGGTCCCCGACACAGTTATTCCTGAATGGCTACTATGGTGTGGGGCAGACAGGCCCCGCCCGCGAACATACAGCCTGGAAATGTTTTAAGGACGTATATCAAAAGATAGATTCACTGGGGAATTAAACGGATCCGACACTTCGGCTAAATAGGGGCGGATACTTCTAAACAGCGGCAGCTACTTCGGCCAGGCGCGGATCCATTTCCCCCGCAGCCAGATCGATCTGCTTACCCGTGTGATCAATTCTTCCCCCGATACCTGATCCACCTTTGACCAGGTAATACTCGGTATAAAGATTACTAAATCGGTCGATCTTTACTATAAATCGCAAATCCTTTTTTTCTCCGGTATCTGCACTACAATACCCCGATTCATAAACCTTATCGGTCGACATTGGCTCTACCGGCAATGGATAACTCCTGTCACCAATAGCCACCCGGATCTGATCCCGGACGATCTCACTATTCTCCAGCACGGCATGCGTGTTTCCCCTTATAAGCCGGTTATTTATGTATTGGCGAACAACACCCAGATGATAATCCGGATTATTCAGGCTGGTGGAAGCCCCAAAACTATTCAACCGCAATTGCCAGGCAACCATTGCATCGCCCCGGTCTTCGAACCAAACCATATACAGACAACGGCCAAGAAATTCATGAATATATAAACAATTGTCTTCCAAGTAAGAAAACCTCTTATCCCCAAATTCCCACGGAATATCGCCCATCCCTATCCGCCCAAACTCATCCGGAGAGAACTTCCATTCGATAGGGATCGTTTCGTGTTTGTCTGGCATCGGCTGAAGATCCTTGTGACGTTCTTTTGTAGCTTTTACGGCGTAAATCATCGTTGAGGACAAACGTTTCTGAGACTAAAAAATTGTCCCGGCGCCCATCAACCCATCAACTGCCGCTGGCAAAATTCATCCAGCATCTTATAAGCTATGAGCTTCGCTACCCGGAGATCATAGCTGGCAGACAATTCCTGATCATCCAAAAAACGAACAGTATCCAACCATATCCGGATCAACTTTCTCTTATCCGCCCAATATCTTCTTTGCCTATAAACGTTTTCCTCCATGACCCGGTCATTCCACCAGATATTCATTACGGTCAGAAAGATCATATGACAAGCGATAGCAGTAAATGATCTTGCGGCCCAGTCAACTGAATTCTCATGAGAATTACTTCTTCCCCGAAGTTCCTGCTCCATACGCGCATGGAGCCGTTCAAAATAGGATGGTTGCATATTTTCTTGTTTTTATACAACCAAATTAGAGCAACCATCCCTTAAAAAAAATGACGGATATCAAGAATTACTCCGCAGACGGGAAAGCGTTTCAGGTCTCACATTAATATAGGAAGCCAGATATTTCAACGGCACCAGGTTAAACAGCGCACCTTCATCACTATTCATTATCTGATCGAATCTCTGCTGGGCATCAAGTCGTCGTAAATTGCACAGCTTCAGGAACCAAAACATCAGATACTCAATAGTCAGGAGCAGCGCGACAAAACAGAACTCCGGATATTCCAGATAAATAGCGAACAATTCTTCATATGCAATATAAAACACTTCGGTATCCTTCAACGCATGAATATACTCAAAGCCTGGCTCTTGGGTATAGAAACTCATGACGCCAACTACTGTCTTTTTCTCGCCAAATATCCAACCAGTCACTTCCTCGTCATTTTCATTGTAAAAATAACAGCGCAATATTCCCCGCTTAATAAAATAAATATGCCTGCATACTTCCCCCGCAGACAATAAATGCTCTCTCTTTTTAATGGTTTTTACTTTGACAATTTTCCGCAGACGATCTTTGATAACTTCCGGCAGTGAGAGCGGATGAAGAGAGCTCAGATAAGTGATCAGGTCTTCAAGAGACAAAATTTGCTGTTTCATTGATAAGGCTTTGGTTTGATAAATATTGATGGCGCCAGATAACCAAAGCCTGAACACTAACGTACACGCATGTACTATCTCAAAATACTTAAATAAATCAATCCAATAATTGAAATAGTTGAATAAATAAGTGCAACCACTTATCCCCAAACCACGCGCATTATAAAAAAATTTCAATATATTTAGTATAGACCGCATTATATCACTAACCAAAACCAGTTCTGTAATGAGAAACACCACTCCGCCGGCAGGCCGTGCCTTATTGTGCATCCTGCTTCTCTTCTCCGTCAATCAATTGTATAGCCAGGTCACCACCGCCACACTCAGCGGCTTTATCAAAAACTCCAAAGGAGAAGCCCTTGCCGGAGCCAGCGTAACCGTCAGCTACGTCGAGGCCGGGATAAAACAGGTAGTGGCAGCAAGAGCAGACGGACATTTCACCGTTCCAAATCTGCGCGTCGGAGGTCCCTATCAGGTCAAAGCCTCCTATGTCAACCTGGAAAGCGCCCAGCAGGACAACGTTTTCCTCGAACTTGGCAACAACTTTGTCGAGCTCACGCTAACCGGTGAGGCAAAAGAGCTGGCCGGCGTCACCGTCACCGCCAGCAGAACATCAGATAACAAAAAGACAGGCGCATCCACCAATATCAGCAGCCGGCTGATCCGCGACCTGCCGACCATCGCCCGTTCCGCCGACGATTATCTGCGACTGACCCCCTCGGCCTCCCCTACCTACAATGGGATATCCTTTGCCGGAAGGAATGGACAATACAACAATTTCTCCCTGGACGGAGCCGTCTTTAATAACCCCTTCGGACTCGACGCCCCCACTCCCGGCGGACAGACCAACGCACAGCCCATCTCGCTGGATGCTATCGATCAGATCCAGGTGAACATAGCGCCCTATGACGTGACCCAGGCCGGATTCACCGGCGCCGGTGTTAACACGGTCACCAAATCCGGAACCAATCACTTCTACGGAACGGTATTTGGCTTTTATCGTAACGATGCACTCACCGGTAAAAGCGTATCCCACACCAAGCTGGTCGTCCCATCGCTCAACCATCTGCAGACAGGTTTTTCCCTCGGCGGCCCGATCATAAAGAATAAGCTCTTCTACTTTGTGAACTTCGAGACCGAACAACGAAAAGACCAGGCAACCAGTTATGTCGCAAGGAACGCCACCAATGCAGGCAACTCCAATACTTCCCGGGTGCTGGAATCCGATCTCATCGCCGTCAGCGATATCCTGAAAAATACGTTTGATTACGATACCGGCCCCTACCAGGGTTTCACGTTCAAACAAAAGAACTACAAATGGCTGGCAAAACTCGACTGGAATATCAACCAGGTACATAAACTGACCTTTATTTACAACGGCCTGGACGCAAGCCTCGACAAACCCGCCCACCCCAGCGCAATCGGTCGCCGCGGGCCCGATTATTATACCCTGCAGTTCCGCAATTCCGGTTACAAAATGGTGAACAAGCTGGAATCCTTCAACCTGGAATTTAAATCCAATTTCAACAGCAAATTCGCCAACAAACTTCGCCTGGTATATACCACCTTCCGCGATCATCGCGAACCTTTCTCCGCACCTTTCCCGGTGATCAATATCGACAAGAACCAGGAACGTTATATCGTAGCCGGTCATGAGCCGTTCTCGATCAACAACATCCTCAACCAGGACGCCTTCCAGGCTACTGATAATTTCAATATCTTCCTCAACAAGCATACCCTTACTATCGGTGCTTCGTTCGAGTCGTTCAAGTTCGCCAATTCGTTTAACCTGACCGGCTATGGACCGGCCATCTTCTATGACGGAGATATACAGCTGTTTAAAGACAGCGTCCCCGCAGGCGGTCAATATGTCTTCAATTTCGGACCTGGTACTGGCTACCCCCTGGGCGGTGACGTCACGTATGCACGGAATCATGCGGCTTCAGGACAGTTCACCTGGTATTATCTCACCGTTGGACAGATCGGAACCTATATCCAGGACGAGTGGCAGTTATCCAACAGATTCCGGCTCACCTATGGACTGCGCGTGGATATCCCTCAATATTATAATTCCAGCTTCAAGGATCCGAAGCTCAACACAGACGGGACCTTCGCAGGCAGTTATACCACCGGAAAACCTACCCTTCCCAATACCGATAATTTAACACTCTTTGATGCCAACGGCAAGCCCGTCACCAACGGCCCGGGTAAAGACCTGGACAATACCCGCTTTCCAAAGGCAACACCCCTGTTCTCGCCACGGGTCGGCTTCAATTATGACATAAAAGGCGACAAGACGATCGTCCTCCGCGGCGGATCGGGACTGTTCACCGGCCGCTTCCCCTTTGTCTGGGTAGGCAACCAGATAGGTAATCCCTATTCCAGTTTTTACTGCGTCACGGCCCGGGATTTCAAATGGCCACAGGTCTGGCGGAGCAACTTAGGCACAGACATCAGGGCGCCCTGGGGTACCCTTTTCACAGTAGACCTCGCCTATACGAAAGACGTCCATGCGATGATGGTTCGCAATTACGCACTGGGCACTCCCACCGGAGTACTCAATTCAGGGACAGGTGATAACAGAAGCGTTTATCTTCCCGCAGACAAAGGAGCAGCAAATGCCTATGTCTTTACCAATACCGATCTCGGTCACCAGTTCAATGCAAGCTTCCAGGCCCAGCATACTTTCCCCGCGGGTTTCTTTGCGATGTTCGGCTATAACTACCTGGTCTCAAAAGAAGCCAGCTCCGTATCCGCCGAAATATCCAGCGACGCGTTCGATCGCAACCAGGTCGTGGGAAACGCCAATAAGGCTGTTGTATCCAACTCTCTATACGGCAATACCCATCGCTTCCTGCTCGCAGGAACCAAACGGTTCAGCTACGGGCCAGACAAGATCTGGGGAACGACTATTTCCTTCTTTAGCTCCTGGACATCAGGGAACCGCTTCTCCTATACCTACAATGGTGACATCAATAATGACGGCTCTACGTTAAATGATCTGTTATACGTACCGACAGACGGAGAGATCAATAGCATGACCTTCAACAGTTTTACGGACGCCAACGGTGTAACACAAAGCCCGGCTACCCAGCAGGCCGCTTTCAAAGCTTTCATCGCGCAGGATAAATACCTCAGCAGCCGAAGAGGAAAATACACGGAAAAGAACGGCGGACAGACCCCCTGGTTCAGCCAGCTGGACATGCGGATCTTACAGGACGTGAAGATCAAAGTCGGGAAGGACAGCTATCAGACGATCCAGCTGAGCTTTGATGTCGTAAACCTCGGTAACCTGATCAATAGCAACTGGGGCGTACGCAAGTATGCATCTACAGCCAGCTACTACCAGCCGATAACCGTAAACTATAGCAACAACAGCCCAACCTATACCTTCGATCCTTCGGTAAAAAGCACCTTTATCAGCAGCCCCGAGCTACCCAGCCGCTGGCAGATGCAGTTTGGCCTGAGGTATATTTTTTAAACAAAACTATTGCATGATCATTATTGCCGCCATAGACTCGATCCCCGACCATAGATTCACTAACCGGATATTCTCATTCTCGGCATGCTGGTTATTGTCATGGTTGGCCAAAGGGACGGTAATAGTAGAGGTCTGTAAATATTTCTCGAACAGATAAAGCGGTAGCGAGCCCCCGCTGGTGGGCTGCAATACTAAAGGTTCCGGGGCCGTGGTTTGTACCGCGGCCCTGATCTTTTTTACGATCGGCAGATCCATCGAGGTCCGCTGCGCATTATAGGAACCATCCGGTATCACGATCTTTATCAGCATCGGATTCTGCCGGCGTTCGGCATCCGTAGGGTCATGGTCGATGACAGTAAAACCCTGCGCACGGATATGATCGATCACCTTCTGCTGCTGCCGCCGCCAGTCATTCCCCAATACCAGCCGGAGGTCCAATACCGCCGTGGCATAGGTCGGGATCTGGTTGGAAGCCTGTGCGCCGACATTGCCGCTCTGTATGCCATTGATGTTCAGCGAAGGCAGATTGATAGCCTCCGACAGTGACTTCCCCTTCATTTCCGTTGTAGCCAGACCAAGCTCTTCCATCATCTGGGAGTCTACGGAAGGCACTTCGCGTAATGCTTTTTCCTCCATATCGGACAAGGGTTGTACGTCATCATAGAATCCCTTTATCTTCACCCGGCCTGAATCGTCTTTCATGGAAGTCAATAGTTTTGCAAGCAGCATCGCCGGATTATTCGCCCAGTTGCCGTAGTGACCGCTGTGCAGGGCACGTTTGGGTCCATAAACCGTCAGATCGAGATGCGCATCACCCCTTACGCCAAAAACGATCTGTTTTCTTCCTGTCTGATGTACCGGTCCATCACAGATGATCCAGCAGTCCGTCTTTAGCAAACCGGCATTGGCTTCAAAAATATCTCCCAGGTGCACCGACCCCGCCTCTTCCTCGCCTTCGAAAAGGAATTTGATATTACAGCCAGGCTTTATCCCGTTCACCAGCAAAGCTTCACAGGCGTTGAGTATTGCCGTTACTCCTGCTTTGTCATCCGAAGCGCCCCTTGCATAGATCATCCCGTCCTTCTGCACCGGACTGAACGGTGCCAGCCCCTTGGCCCACTGCGCCGGGTTGACCGGCTGCCCGTCATAGTGCGCATAAAAACCGATCGTCTCCCTGGCGCCGGGCACCAATATCTCACCATACACCGCCGGCGGATATCGATTATCCTTCCCTGTCAGCAACCTTACGTTCCCGATCTTTCTTTTCACCATCATCTGCCGGATAAAGGCGGCATTTCGCTGAATATTTACGCTGTCTGCCGCTATATTCGGAATGGAAAGAAAGGCAACGAATTCTTCCGTTATCGGCTGCTCCTGCTGCCGGGTCCAGTTTCTGACTTTTATAATATTGGAAGGCTGACAAAATGCAGGCTGCAGTCCGCCCACCAGAAGAAGACAAAAGAAAACTCTCATAACAGTATTGTTTGGCTGAATAGGCGTGTCAGATCAATGCGCTCGTAACCGACGGTTTTGTTCGACAGACTTGATCCCCTTGATCTTGATCTGAGCCAGCGGCAGAGAAGTGCTGGACCCGGAAATCGTCCCCGTGATCCGCATGATCCTGTTGATCCGGATGCCCATCTTCTCAAGAGATTTCGCAATCTCCTGAATATTAGATTTTTGGCTTTCCTCTATTTTGGCAATAAAATCCATCCCTCCAAAGATACAATATTTTCCCCAACCCCATTCACCATACACACCACTCAGGATACACGCCACTCAAGACATACACAGCAATCAGGGCATATACACCATCCCTGCCCCCACATCGGCCACCGATCCCCCCAATGGCAATACCTGCCCAATGAGCTTGTCCCATATCTCCCTGGCACTGGCCCCCGGATGCTGCTCCCACAACAACGCGGCCACACCCGCAACAAAAGGCGTTGCCATCGATGTCCCCGATTCAGTTTCATATCCGCCGCCAACCGATGCACTGAGGATATTATCCCCCGGCGCAGCAATATTCACCACATCTGCAACAGTAGCCGAAACAGCGCCGCCCGCAAGAGCTCCACGACCGGCTCCAGCCCCAGCCCCAACACCTCGTCCTCGCCCGCGCTTCGCCCCACCCTTCCCCGCACAGGAATAATTCGCCACCTTCAACCCCTCCGTCAACGCCGCCACCGCGATCACGGAAGGACAATTCGCAGGATGATTGATAGGCGCGATCACCCCTTCTTCCCGATCGCTCTCATTCCCGGTAGCCGCTATCAACAAACAATTATTGTCCATAGCCGTCTTTGCCACGTCTTCGAAGATCTCCGAATAAGCAGTACCTGCCTCTACCGCCCCGCCAAAAGACATGGAAATAACCTGGCATCCCTTTTCCAACGCCCATTCGATACCAGCCAATGCCGACCCGTCCGACCCCTCTCCCGCGTCATCCAGGATCTTCCCGACATAAAGCCTTACCCCCGGAGCCACCCCATAACGCGCCCCCGACTTTCCTTTCCTGTCACCTCCTGCGATCCCCGCACAAAAAGTCCCGTGCCCCTCTCTGTCCTTGGCCTGCCTGCCGACAAAAGACTTTCGGTGAATGACGCGCCCCGCAAAATCGGGATGCATAAAGTCAAAACCCGTATCGAGAACGGCGATCCGGACGTCTTTCCCCGTAAGCTTGCTGCTGCGGACATTAATTGCCTGTATGCCCCAGGTAGCGGCGGCTGTATTCTTAAAGACCGGGGGTTTCACCCCTGCCACTTTATAGAGATATCGTTCCGGCTCACTGGATAAAAAAGGACTATCTCGCAAAGCCAGCAACCGCTTTATCTTTCCGGCCTCCCCGGCATTCACAAGAACGATCTTCAACCGATCGAATAAGATGCCATCCGCTTTTTCCAAAGCTTTTGACAGCCCCCCATCCATCGGCAGATCACGCAATCTGATCAGCCGAAGCGACCTGGCCTTCGCCTTCTTTTCGATCAGTTCTATGCTTACATTGGGATTCAGACGGACCAGCAGCCTACCTGTAATACGCGGCCTTCTCTCCACTTTTGCAGGTACAGCACCCACAACTTTCGCGGGTATAGCACCCACAACTTTCGCAGCAGGCTTCACCGTTATCACCCGCACCGGGGAATTGTTCTTTTTCAATGCCATCCGACAAATGTAATATCTTTTCCTTTTTACAAGGACAGGACTTAGATGATCTTAATACCCAGCGCCACCCCCCAATTGCCATAGGTTATCCCGGGGTCATATTTAATACCCTCTATCTTATACGTCTCATGCCCAAAGACCCCGTCCGTACCGGCTTTCAAAAAGACGATTGTCCCGAATTTCCGGTCTGCAGCAGCAAAAGCTATCCATTCGAAAGAAGCTCCTGCCTGGTAGCTCGGCGAGACAGCCGTAGCTTTTATATCTCCATTTCCCTGGTCCACGCCGACAATATCGTTATAGGTGCTGCCTCCCCGCCGTGGCCGGGAAAAAAAGAAGTCCGAGCTGCGAAGGGAAAGCCCCGCATAAGGATAGATATCAAATTTACGCGAGCTGAAGACCGCATAACCTACGTCTAACTGACCATACTCCGTAAAACCGGTCGTAATGATCTGAGGTCCGTTCCCGGAGCTCTTGTCGATCCCCCATACAAAAAAATTAAGGTCGAATACCCACCCGCTATTTGTCATATGACTAAGGCCAAGCCCAAACCGGTAGAGCGGGCCGCCAAAATGCGCATATCCTTCCTGCTCGATCCGGCGGTTGAATGCCCCGTAGTCCGCACCGGCAAGCTCATTGAAATAGGATAGCCCCGTGTATTTCCTGTTCTTTGAAAGCCCCTCCCAGTAAATTTTTTGCTGCATATAATAATGATAAGGCTGCGAATGATCAAGAGAATCGCTAACCCGCTGTTCGATGGCCAATATCTTCCTGTTATAATAGTTGATGGAATCCGAGACAGTCTTTTGGGACTGAGCCGCTGCTTGCAGCGCAATGAAAAGCATAGGAAATAAGGCATACTTCCGAAACATATGTTTGGGTTTTTGGTGTCAGAAAAAGGGGCGGAGATAGCCGTTAGGAGTAATACTAAATTAGAGATAAACAAAAGCTCTTCATAATCCGGCCGATTAAAATCCGGACAAAAGCGGATTAAATTGTAATAAAAGTTAATTTTCCTTAACAAAACAACCCCGATTGGACACTACCCGTAAAGCGGAAAGAAATTCTTACCTTTATTGATCAGGATAAAAATACAAATATGAAAATCAGTCTTGCAGGCCTGTTGCTGCTTATTTCATTCTCAACATTTGCACAATTGACGGTGAACGAAAAGTTCCAAAAGATCACCACACTCGAACAGGCACAACAATACATCGACGCCAATCCGACACTCAAACCCGCCCTGTTCAACCTCTCTTCGGGAAAAGACACGTCACTGATAAACAAAAGACTCTTAAGACAACATAAAGGGGACGTCTTCTCCGTCGGTTATGTCACCTATAAGATCATCCAGGAAACGGAAGTACTCGCTTATCGCGCCAGCTATATTTTTCTTGACGGCTCCTCATTATCCCAGACGCAGGTAGACAGTCTGAAAAAGCTCATCCAGCAAAAGGCCATCGCAGGTACCCCCTTCGAACAACTCTCCGACCAGTATACCATGGACGGCAATACCACCCACGGCGACACTGGCTGGTTCTTCGGCGAAGAAATGATGCCAAAGGAGTTCCAGGATGCTGTTAAAAATCATAAAACCGGCGAGGTCTTCTTTGTAGATGTAGCGGAAAAGCAATGGCATTACATCGTCAAAAAGACCTACGACGACTCGGACAAAAAAGAGATCACCGTCCTGCGATCCAACGGCAGGTAGACAAAAGATAATCACAAAATGACATACGAAGAATTAGTAAAAAATCACGCGGGCTCCCTGGTCGAAAAGCTCGTCACCGAAGTGATCAATAAAGACTACATTGAAGTCCACTTTGAAGAGGCAGATAAAGAGGAATGGGCCGTCATAAAAATGCATATCTACGAAGAGGATAAGGAAATTGCCGTCTGTTTACTTTCCAATGACCGTTGGTTCCTGCATTTCGGCTATTATGACGACGAAGATGAGTTTTTTGAGCTCGTTCAGCCGCTGACCCAGGCCGAAAAAGACCTTATCCCAAAAGGTCTTCAAAAGGTCATGCTAAAAGTGCTGGTCAGCGAAAAAGGCATGCGTCTGCCAGGCAATTTTTTATCGAGATCATAATGAAACAACCCTTCCGCAAATGAAACCTCATTTCTATTTTCTGATACTGACCTTTCTCCTGAGCAATAGCCCTGGTAAAGCACAATCAAAAGCCGAATGGATCCGCCTCTTCGACGGGTCGACACTCCACGGCTGGCGACAATCCCAAAAAGATACCCTCCCCGACGCCGGCTGGAGCGCCCGGAACGGAGAACTCTCTTTCGATCCCGCAAAAGACCATGGTACCGATATCATCACTACCCGGTCATTTACCAGCTTCGAACTTATGGTCGATTTTAAAGTTTCCGTGGGGGGGAACAGCGGAATAAAATACTTCCTCATCCCCAACACATCCCTGGGATGCGAATACCAGCTGATCGATGACAGCACCCATCCGGATGCCAAACTGGGGATCAACGGCAACCGTAGGACAGGCGCATTATATGACATTCTCCCCGCAAATGCCAACAAACCCTATAAAGGCGCAGGTGTTTGGAATACGGCACGGATCATCGTAAAAGGTGATCACGTGGAGCATTGGCTCAACGGCGTAAAAATATTGGAGTATACCCGGGGAAATGAGGCCTTTAAACAGGCCATTGCACAAAGCAAATTCAAAACCACCACCGGCTTCGCAGAAGCCACTTCATCAGCGATACTGTTGCAGGCACACGGCGATAAGGTCAGCTTCCGGAATATAAAGATCAGAACGCTTTAACACTCGCCGTCTTGCTCGTGACCGGCCGCGCGCCGGCTTAACGACCATATATGCTAAAGCTTAACGGCACATCCTTTAAAGAACTGACCTTTGTACCAGACGTTCATCCTGTATTCATACAAATGATCACTGATCCCGTCATTGCAAAACCTCGGTAACACCAAGATCTTCAACGGATTGCCAGCCTCTGTAACAATAGAATAGACCGTACTGTCTTTTGTGACCGAAGGCTTCTCGACAGGAACGATCACAGGCTTATCGGCCGTAGCCATCTTGAACAAGATCATTTTTTCGTTGTCTATCTCCACACTCCAGTAAGGATCACCGCCAATTCCGATGATATCGACCCCTTCGCTCTTCTTTTGTTTCCACGAAGGATTCTCCGGCGTCTTATTCTTTTTGAACAGCGCATATTGCCGGGACACCGAGTCAGGAGCTCGTAGTCAGGTTGCCGGCGATCTGAAAGATCCAGACATCATTCGCGCCTCCTGCTATAGATACATCCGTTGGCATGGTAACCGTGGACGTCCACGTCCGCCGCATAGATCTTCCCGGTTACCTGGGCGGAAGTAGCATATCCTGTAGCGTGCCCCAAGTCTCCTGTAACAACAGATGTGCTGTTGTTATTTATCGCGGTTAATGAAGGACTAAGCCCCTTCAGGGAGTATTCTCCTAATTCTGCGTTGGAACCGGAATATATGCATCTAGCTTAGCCTGATTCTCCGCTATCTTGGCTTTGAGGTCCTCAATATCTTTGTTAAGGTTTTTTAGCCTGTCGGAAGCCTTTCTGGCTTTTTTAGAATCGCTCCTCGCGTCGCTCGCCGCATTATCAGCTTTGCGGGCTTGTGCCTTATCCGTTGGCGCATCGCTTAACCTGTCCGCCGCCGTTTTGTTCTTGTCAGCCGACTGTTGAGCCGTCGTAGCCTGATCCTGCTTATCCCTGGTTTTATCTTCGAGAGTATTTTGCAGCTTGGCCAGCTTTAGCTTATCCGCGCTGATCTTGGATATAAGAGAAAGTGAATCTGTATTTATCTTCGGAACAGACTGGGCAGAAACGGATACACAGGCGATTACAACCGCCATTACGGTCATCACAAACATTTTTTGCATAAAAAATAATTTAAAAGGTGAGAGTGCTTAGAGGAATAACATTGAAAGATGAAATCAGACTTAATGCATCAAGGATGCTTTTAGAAGTAGATAGCAGAATCTATCGGAGATCACGAAACATTATTCAAGAAAGTCAATGGTAAAGATACACAATAATAACCAGATTATGTTATATAGTTATTGGAAAACCCATCTTCCACAGTTTTTTAGTTACTTTGTTCTTTTATTAATATCTCAATGAGATACGGCATCATCACTACAGGTTCCAGGGGCGACGTCCAACCGTTTATTGCACTGGCGCTGGCATTAATGAAAAAAGGACATGACGTCACCATTGTCGCATCCGAGAACTTCAAGGATTTTGTAGAAGGATTTGGCGTATCATACCTGCCCGTAGCAGGCGATACCGAACACCTTATCAATTCGCCCGAGGCCCTCCAGCTCCTGGAAGGAGGAAGCATCTTCAAATTCTTCTACCACCTGCAAAAGGTTGCAGCACAAACCGCCGATCAAACCAATCGTGATATACTGGAAGCCTGCAGTCAATTCGATGGCCTGATCGTAAGCGTTCTGCCCCTTGCCCTCGTATATTCCATCGCGGAAAAATTCGGCAAAAAGTGCGCCGTGGTTTTCCTGAGCGTGCCTCCGATACCGACGAGGGAATTTCCTTACCAGGTATTGGGCACAAAAGGACATCCTTTGTTCAACAAACTGTCCTACCGTCTGATGGGATTGGGTTATGCCATGATCAGCAAACAGGTCAACCGCTTCAGAAAAGAGATCGGCCTGCCAATAACAAACGTGATGAAAGCCTGTCTTCGATCGGATATGCTGGCTATAACTGCAGTCAGTCAACAATTCATTCAACAGCCTAAGGACTGGCCTCCCAATGCACATATCACCGGGTTCTTCTACCTTCCGCCATCGGCAAGAGAAAAACCTTCCACGAATGAAATACCCGAAGGACTCGAAGACTGGCTCGCAAAAGGCGACAAACCCGTTTATATGGGATTCGGAAGTATCCCGGTCCCGGACAAGGAAAAGCTTTTCCACGCACTGCAAGGCATACTGACACAAAGGCGAGTGGTGCTGGGCGCCGGATGGTCGATCCTGCACCAAGCTGGCGGCGGACTACCCACACACCCAAATCTGTTTGTAACAAAATATGTCAATCACGACTGGCTGCTGCCCCGCTGTAGCGCCGCGATCATACACGGAGGCATCGGCACCGTTAGCGCATCCCTGCGCAGCGGCACTCCGATCGTAGTCGTGTCGATCCTCGCCGATCAGCCCGTCAATGGCAAAATGATCGAACAGAAAAAACTGGGCCGCCATCTCCCTTTCAAAAGACTTTCACCCGAAAACCTGCTCCGGGCAATTAAAGCAACAGAAGCCCCTCTGATAAAAGAAAATTGCCGCGCCACAGCCGCAGCCATCAGGAGCGAAGACGGCCTGGGAAATGCAGTCGATCTGATCGAAAAGTATTTTAATTCAGACGTCTGACCCTGCTTTCACCGACCTTATACGATCTTTACTAATTATCACCATCCATCCAGTACGTCTGCGTAAAAGCCCCATTCGCAGCCACATCCCATACCTCAAATCTTACCCACTTCCGGCCGCGAAGATCCACCGGTATACGCCACTCCCGCTGCCCAAAAGGTTCCGTAGCGTCGAGATCGATCCTTTGCCGGTAGACCTTCGTCCCATCCCCGGAGACGATCTCCGCAAAATGTAGCGGGAATGTCCATTGCAAACTAAACCTCGCGTAGGAGGCCTCCCGCCCTACCTCAAACAAAGGGATCAACACCTCCCCTGTCGTCGAAAAAAACTTTCCCTTCCTCAAAGTGTCCAGCACCGCCCGCCAGCCTGTGTCAAAAGCAGGCAATCGGCCCATACGCAGATAGTTGACATTCATATGCGCATACATTTCATTTTGCGGTTCGATGGAAAAAATATCCGCCTCCGCAGGCGCCTGCTTATGCACACCCCAATTATTCATATCGTCCAGTAAGTCCAACACCCTTCGCCCCAGCCTGGGCTGTGAAAGGTCCGCCGGCAAAGCCTTCCAGGCCCCACCCAGCCAGTGGTCACTACGAAAAAAACCAGTATTCTTATACGTGTCCGGATAACCCGTAGACCCCTTGGTCCTCGGATGCGCCGTCCAGGCTAATCCGGACTCCTTCTTCAATAGTTGAAACATGTCGGCAGTATCGCCTACATGATAGACGCGCCCATAAACAGGGTCCTGCGTCTCAAATTCCTGGCCCGGTTTACGCGACATAACCCAATATACCGGCTTAGGGAAAAAAGCCAGCCAATGCCCTCCAAAAAATTCATTGGGTTCTTCTCCCGGCATCAATAAAAAAGCGGTGTCCGACAAACGCCGGCACTGCGCGAATAAAGCCTGCAGCTCGCGCAAACGCAACGAATCCGGGCCCCGCGGATGCCCCGGTCCATGAAATTCGGCCAGGTGTACCATGTCCACTCCCATTCGCCGGAATACCTGCTTAAAGGAAGGATCAGCCGGGACCGGCTTGCCTGCCAGTACGACCGTAGAAATAAATTCATTGTGAAAATGGCTCGCATATGTCCGGTAACCCGGCAGCCGCACATAAGCATCATCATGAGTATATTTCCGAACGGCATCCAATACTCCCGCCCCGATGCCCATCAAACAAAAAAAACCACAACGCTGCAAAGTCCCAGGCGGCGCATTGAACCAGGGAACATAACGATGATCCCCCTCCGGGTCCTGCCGGATCCCAATGCCATTACTGGAATACCATACAAACTTGAGATTGAAAGCCTCATCCAATGGATAGAAATATTGATGTGGCGCCGGAAAAACCGCCAGCGCTCCGTCCTGCCCAACGGCTGCAACCGCCCGGTATTTCACGGCTTGCGGAATCAGGCTGTCGGGCCTCAAGCCCCCCATATCCCTCAGCGCTGCCGAATGCAATACATCGTCCGTCGTATAATAGCTCGCCGAATCCCAGCCGGGAACCCTGCTCACGAGTCCCGCATCATACAATATGGCCGTCGAATCCCTTGCAGTATGCAATACCGCCGCCACATTGAACAACGGCGCCCCATGATACAACGTGATCTCCAGCCAGCCCCGGAAAACCGCCGTGTCAACGGTTTCCATCACCCCGATCCTCACCACCGTCCGTGCCTGCCGCCGCGTCACCTTCACTCCCTCCTTTATCAATTTCAACGCATAATTTTTATAGGGCTTCAAAGGCACTTTATCAAAGAAGATATTCCACCCGTTTTGTGTCACCAGGTCCCGCGTACCCACTCTCAACAAGAACATTGGATCCGCATCCCGCAAACAGGTCCTGACCTTCCCATCCTTTACCAGCAAAACAGACCGGAATACAGCGTCACCTGGTCCCAAACCCAATACAAGACGACCGATCGCCCCCTTCCCCGCCGGCCAATCCACCGTCGTATCCGAAGCGGCAGCCTTCGTCCCCCTCGTCTGCGCCGCCGCAGCTTTCACCCCCCTCATCTGCACCGCCGCGTCTACCTTCTGCGCGTCCGCACCCAAATAAAAAAATCCGGCGAACAAAAAAGCCGCCAGATAAACTACTATCTTTTTCATCAAACAAATTTAAGACTCGATTCGCGGCATATCAACTGCGGCGCCAGGACCAGCTTCTTCGGCTTCATGTCCACCTTCAACTCTCCCCGCAAATATTCGAACATCAGTTTCGCCGCCTCCTCGCCCATCGTTACCGTCTGCTGATTCACCGTAGATAAAGAAGGAGTAAGATATTGACCAAACGCCTCATTCGCAAATCCAATTATCGCAATGTCTTCCGGTATCCGCAAGCCTGCGGTCTTGATAGCCTGTATCGCCCCCAGCGCAGTGAAGTCTTCCACCGCAAACACACCATCCGGCGCTAATGCCCCCTCCAACAGCTTCTTCATACATTCCCTGCCCGACTCCACGCCTATCTTTCCAAAACTGATAAGATCGTCATCCAGCACTATCCCATGCACATTCAATGCCTCGATATAACCTCGCTACTTTTTCGATCCCATGCACCACCGATCCAAAAAAATTGGTCTCCGCGCTGGGGATGATCACCCCGATGCCCGGATGATCATTCAAAGCCCTCGACACCGTCGCCCCCGTGATGTTCAGCTCACGGGCAATATCGGTGATGGTTGCTTTTGAGATCTTTTCGCCCATGAGTTACTGAACACCGTTCAACTTCCTGATCAATTGAACTTCGTCATCCCGGTACGGCTTCCCATCCTTATGGAAAATATCATGGAACCACTCCACCGGCTGGCTACCATCAGGCAGCGGCGTGTCCCAGGCATAGATCGTATTGGTCTTGCCATCCACAAACCCCCAGTTGATCGCGCCCACCTGCTCTTTTTTCAGCATAGGCAGTGTAGTAGCAAAACGGCTGTTCCTCGTCCGGGCCATATATTCCGTACAGATCAACGGTTTGCCATTGGCTTTCAGCACCTGAACGATACGCTGGTGTTTTTCCGCGTCGTCATAACAATGATACGTGATCACGTCCGAGTTGGCCACCTGGAAAGCATTCAGCTTTTCATAATCCCAGCTCCACAACCCCGCGCTGACCGGCTGATCAGGATTGACGGCTCTGGCCCATTCAAAGACCTTCGTCAGCAAAGGCAGCGTGGAATCCCTCTTCCCGTTGTTGCCCGGCTCATTATAAAGGTCCCACAACAAAATTCTTTTATCGTGAGCAAAGGTTGTCAATACATCTTTCACATATTTTTCCAGTCCGGGAAAATTGCTGCTGTCCGACGATGCAGGCTGACCCGGGTCCTGCACCCATCCACTGTTGTGAACACCGGGTTTTGGCGCCGGCTGCGGGCCTGGCCTGGGGACCTTCAGCCAACAGTCGTCAAAGAATACGAACAAAGGCTGGATGTGATGCGACGCTGCGATCTGTAAGAACTTATCCATACGAGCCTTAAATCCTTCCGGATCTTCCTTCCAGGCAACGGAATGCAGAAAGACCCGCAGCGTATTGAAACCGATAGACTGCGCCCAGCCCAACTCCTTGTCGATAGTAGCCGGATCAAACGTATCCGCTTGCCACATCTCCAGCTGATTGATAGCCGTCTGCGGGATATAATTGGCGCCCGTCAGCCAGGGATGCTGCGCGTACCAGGCATTGGCCTTCTCCGCCGTCCACACTTTGCCAACCGATGCCAACGCCCCACCCGCCGCCGAAGCCGTCGCTGCCGGCGCACCGGCAACCTTCTTGGTTTTCTGCGCATTCACGGTCGCACCGCAAACCATCAAAAAAAACAAAACCCCCAAAACGCTTATTCTCCTATTCATTATTACTATTTTTTTGTTTGCTGCTGCCAGATGGCGCTAATTATTACTACCCGATGGCACCGGTATCGCCACACCCTGCCGCACCGGCTGACCAAAATCCGGTGTCCCATCCGCCTCCCAGCTGAACGGCTGCGCCCTCGAAGACCGGCGCGGTCCGCAACCTTCACCAGGATTACTGTTCGCATGATATAAGATCCAGCTCTCCTTCCCATCAGGCGAAAGAAAAAATGAATTATGCCCCGTCCCATATACGCCGTTCTCAGGCGATTGCTGAAAGACCGGCTTCCCGCTTTTCTTCCACGCTGCTGGATCCATCGGATCGCCGCCTTGCACCAGCCGCAGCAAACCCAGTGCATAGGTATCCGTCCAGCAGGCACTCGCGGAATAAACGACAAACAGGTCCCCGCCATGCTGCAGGAACTGCGGTCCCTCATTCACATCGATATGTGCAGGCTCACCCGGAGTATGCATGTCCCCGTACTTTTCCCAGGGATATTCCGGCCGGCTTATTCGAACCCTCGGCCCTTCCACCGTCCAGGGATTCGACAAACGCGCAATATAGAGATCCTGCTCCCTGTTGACATCCGTCTCCCAACCCGACCATACCATATATAACTTTCCATTGTATTTCAACACATCCCCGTCAATGGCCCATTTGTCCGAAGCATCTCCGATCCTTCCCTTCATCACCCACTCACCTTCAAACGGATCAGCACTTGAGTTTTCAAGCACCCACAGCCGATGGCCATAATTATTTTTAGCATCCGCCGCAAAATAGGCATACCATTTCCCTTCCAGGAACATCACTTCAGGCGCCCAAACGTCCCTCGAATACTCCTTCCCCGCCCCCGGTTTAAAGATCGTTTTATGCGGCGCAGTCGCCAGATCCGCAAAGTTCTTTGTCTTCCACAACTCGATATGATCCCCCACCGTATGCGTGTAATAATAATAGCCGTCCTTATAAAAACTATACGGATCAGGCCCCGATGGCAGCAAAGGATTCACCAACATGCCCGCCCCCGCAACACCATCACCCGGCGTCCCAGCGCCTTCCCGCACCGCAGCGCCACCATCCCCCGCCGCAGCGCCCCTATCCCCAATCACCGGGAAAGACGATATCCTCAACCTCGCCCCACCCATCGGCACCAGCGTCAACGCCTCCTCCGGCTCTGCACTAACCACCGGGCTCACCGGCAACACCCCGCACAACCCATATTGATCCACCTGCCATCCCGGAATCCGCCTCCCCTTCGCATGCAACACCACCGGCGCAGCCCCATTCACAAAAGGATTATTATCCGCCGGCCACCCCCGCCTCTCCAACACAAACGACGCCGCCGCATCACCGGAAGATAATTCCAACCCATAATTCCACGGAGTGGTCGGATAGATCTCATAGCTCGGCCACTTCGACGCATCGGCGCTGTCCTGCCAACCCGAATCCCCAATAGCCGTTTCCTTCGTTCCCTTCTTCTCATATTTTTCACCGATCAGCAACGAAAAGCTCAGCGGACCATAGTCGACACTCACACTGTTCTTATTCCTCTCCCAGCGCCGCACATCAAGCCGCATCGGCAGCACAAGCACCAGCTTGTCCCCATTGGCCCAATTCCGCGAGACCATGATATACCCATCCTTAGCCGAAGAAGACACCACAACGCCATTCACGGAAACCTCCGGCGCACTGCACCAGGCCGGTACCCTCAAATACATCGGCCAGGCCACCGCCGACGATGAGGACGTCTTCACCGTCATCTCGATCCGCTCTTCAAATGGATAATGCGTTTTCTCCTCCACACTCACCAACTTCCCGTCACCCACCCGTGCCCGAACAGTTCCCTCACTATACAATTGCGCAACCAGTCCATTATCAGGCGTCGCCATCCAGGTATTCGAAGCATAATAGGCCCAGCCTGCCCCATGATTATGCTGACAGCAACGGCTGCTGAACGGATTCATCATCAGGAACGGCCCCTCATTGCTGATCCCCGGCGCATGATTCTTACTGTCACTGATCACCATGTTGGGCGCCGTCAGATATCGTAAACTTCTGTAGTCCGGCATGAAGGCCGCCGGCAGTGTATTGAACGCCACATCCTCACAATTATCAGCCCATTTTATGTCCCCCGTCTCAGCCAAAAGAAAATTATCCGAAGTGATCTGCTCTACCATACCACAGGTCTCCACGGCCTGCCGCGGATCATCATAGCCACGCCGCGCATTCTCATCAGCGCCGAACATACCCCCCGGCACCTGCCCATAAAATTCGCGCACCAGCGCAAAATCGTTATAGGTCGCACCCAGGTCTGAAGAATCATGGCTCTGCAGATAATATGTCGCCGGCTCCCGAAAACTTTGCGCGATGTTTACATTATGCCAGTTGGGCAGATTACGCGCCTGCCGCCAGTTGGCCGTATTACGATGGATCTTGGCAGCAAGGTCCATTAAAAAAGCATCCCCCGTACGATTATATAGCCAATATACGCTGTACATATCATCCCCGCCACGGCTGTTCTCCCAATAGTCTTTGAGGAACTGGTCGTCGGGTATGCTTAGCTGATACGAAAAGTAACGCTTTAAAAAAGAGATCACCCGTTTGTCCCCGCTGTACTCATAATAACTCTGAAGACACCACACCATCGGCATATTCGTCCACAGATCACGATTGCCCTTGTTAACCCTGGCCGGACCAAAGTCGCCGTTCGCCCGCTGATTGTTCAGGACCGCGTCGATCCAGAACTTAGTCTCCTTTATCATCTTCTTATCCTTCAGCAGATACGCCGTCGAAGAATATCCCTTTAACCAATATGGCAGCTCTTCCCATCCTATCTTACCCGTACCTTCCTTATTCAACCAGGCGTTGTCCTTCTTCTGCAGCCAGATGCTGATACTGCCCAGGTTCCCCATCAGCCCGTCCCGCTGCAGCTCCAGCTGTCTGCGCAGCCAGCCGCCCGGGACAAATGCAGTCACCGGAAGCCGGACAAATCGTTCCGGCAGCAAAGGCGCACGGCTCCCCACATACCATTTATTCCCCGGCGTCCCTGCCACCGGCTCTCCGCCAACACCCCGCGCCCCAGTTGCCGGCACCCACTTTGCCGCCCCCCCACCTGCGAGTACAGTATGCCCCACTAAAAAAATGCTAAAAAAAACCACGACGATCTTCTTCATACCGCAATTTAAAAACTTACTTTCATCACCGGAGAAAAGATCATATCTTCCACATTGGCAATTTTCAACCCAACCCGCCATATCGGCAGCCGCTTAAAAAGAAAATACCCTTTGGTGAGTGTCATACAGCAATTAATTGTTTGTTTACTAATGGAATGCAACCGTTTACCAAAATGAATAATCTGGGACTATTTCCCTACTTTTATTCAATGGTCTAAAGTAAAAGTTATGTACGAGTCGCCTGATTCACACCGTATCATAATTTGATCAAAATGTTACATTCAAAACCAACTGCCATATCAGCTTTGCTCATCGCCGCATTATTTTGCGTCCTTACCGGCACTGCACAGCCTTATTACTTCAGGCATTACCAGGTGGAGAACGGCCTCACCAACAGCACGGTTTTTTGCAGTACACAGGACAAGAGGGGCTTCCTTTGGTTCGGTACACGTGAAGGGCTCAATCGCTTCGACGGATACCACTTTAAGGTATTCAACCGTTTTGGAGACAACAGTACAGCACAGAGTTACGACCTGATCCACTGCCTCTTCACCGACCAGGAGGGCAATGTCTGGATCGGCGGCCAGTATGGCCTCTTCCGTTTTGATGAAAAAATGGAAAGACTGATCCGGGAAAACGATTCCCTCACCGAGATCAATTATATCCAGCGCGACAACGGTGATAATCTGTGGTTCCTTTCGTTCAACAAGGTATATCGCTACAATCTCCACACCCGGCAGCTGCGAAGCTTCTTCGACGCTGATAAATTTCTCGCCACTTACATCTGCAAAGGGGGAGACGGCGCTATGTGGTTCAGTACCATCGACGGCCACATAAAAAAATTTGATACCGCTTCGCAAACGTTTACCAGCTACGATGTCTTTAGTCGCTCCCCTGCTGCTTCATCGCACTGGATAGAATGCATCCGATATGCAGGAGATCATCAATTCCTCATCGGCACAACCAACCAGGGCCTGAAAAGCTTTGATGAGACGACCGGCCAATACAAGGACCTTCTTACCTATAATCCCGATAAAACAACCATCTTTGTACGTGACATCCTCCAATATGGCGCGGAAGAGTTCTGGCTGGCGACAGAATCCGGGATCTTTATTTACAATACCCGAAGTAGGAGTTTTACCAATCTTCGCAAAAAATTCCAGGACCCTTATTCCATCAACGACAACGCTATCTATACGCTTTGTAAAGATTCTGAAGGCGGCGTCTGGGTGGGTACTTTTTTTGGCGGCCTCAATTACTACTCCCGCCAGTATTCCTCTTTCGAGAAATATTTCCCCGATAATTCCAGCAATTCCATCAGTGGCAGCGCCGTCCGCGAGATCTGCGAGGATAAGTACCACAATGTCTGGATCGGAACTGAAGATGCGGGTCTCAATAAGCTCGATCCGCGAACCGGTCTCATCACCCAGTTCCGTCCCAATGGCCGCCCGACCGACATCTCCTATTCCAATATCCATGGCCTGCTCGCGGATGGCGACGATCTTTGGATCGGGACCTTTGAACACGGCCTCGACAAAATGGATCTACGCACGAACAAGGTATACAAACATTATTTGGCAGGACCGTCAGACAACCAGCTAAAAAGCAATTTCGTGCTCAGCATCACTCGTACTTCGGGTGGTCAGCTCGTCATGGGCAGTTCCAACGGCGTTTATTTCTACCGCGAAAAGACCGATGATTTTGTTCGCCTTCCTCATACCCCTGCCGGTATCTTCGTCGCGTTCGTCCTGGAAGATCACGAAGGGACCATCTGGGCCGGGACACACGGCAGCGGGGTTTATTATTATAATCCCCGCACGGGCGCATATGGCGTCTATTCGAATTCCGCACCAAACAAGAGCGGCGCACATCTCGCGTTTATCAACGCCATTTCCGAAGATAGCCAGAACAGCCTGTGGTTCGCTACCGAAGGGGATGGTGTTTGGAAACTGTCCGCCGACCGCCAGACCTTCTCCTCTTTCACTACTACCGCAGGCCTGCCCTCGAACTTTATCTTCAAAGTGATCGAGGACAACAATAAAGACGTTTGGGCCAGCACATCCAAAGGACTGGCCTGCCTGCACCGCGGCAATATCCCTATCGCCGTCTATACCCGCGCCAACGGTCTGTTGAACGACCAGTTCAATTATAGCTCGGGCTTCAAAGCCGAAGACGGCAAACTCTACTTTGGCAGCGTAAAAGGAATGATCACTTTTCAGCCGGATGATTTTGTCCCCAATGCCTATACCCCTTCGGTCTATATCACCGGCTTCCAGGTAGACAACCGGGAGCTGTCCATCAGCCAGGACAGCTCCATACTGCGGCAATCGATCCTGTTCACCGACAAGCTTAGACTGCCGTATGACCAATCCTCCTTCAGCCTGGATTTTACCGCTCTGAGCTTCACCGCACCCGAACGGACCGAATACAGCTATAAGATGGAAGGCCTTGATAAAACATGGACTTATCTGAAAAGCAACCGCAAAGTATATTTCACCAACCTTTCACCCGGGACATATACCTTCCGCGTCAAGGCAGCCACTGGCGGAAAATGGACCCTCTATGAGAAACAGCTGACCATCGAAGTGGCGCCGCCATTCTGGATGACCACCGCCGCCTATATCCTTTATTTCCTCGTCTTCACCGCCCTTGTCGGATACATCGTCCGCAGCTATCATCGGCGGACACAGATAAAAAAAGAAAAGGAGATCTACGAAGCCAAGCTCGATTTCTTCACCAATATCGCACACGAGATTCGCACGCCGCTGACCCTTATCAAAGGCCCCGTGGAAAACCTTCATGAGATGGTGGATGAACTCCCCGATATAAAAGAAGACGTTTACATGATGGAGCGCAACACTGATCGCCTCATTTCCCTCGTTAACCAGATCCTCGATTTCCGTCAGACGGAGACAAAAGGGTTCAAACTGGATTTCACGCGGGTGAATGTCACGGCACTGCTACAGGAAAACTTTGCCAGCTTCGCCGCGATGGCTAAAAAGAAAGGACTGGAGTACCGCTTCGATCATCCGGATAATGATATCTATGCGATGGCCGATGAGGAAGCGCTGAACAAGATCTTTAGCAATCTCCTTGGCAACGCCATAAAATATAGCGAAAAAAAAGTCTTCGTAAGCCTGGAGCGGGCAGCAGCTCCGGAGCTTACCATCCGCTTCTCAAATGACGGACCGCTGATCCCGAAGGAACGAAGAGAACGTATTTTCGAACCCTTCTACCGGTTGAAGGTCAATGGCAAGGAAAAGGGAACCGGTATCGGCCTGGCGCTGGCCCGCTCGCTTGCCGAACTTCACGAAGGTGCAATTTATGTGTCCGACACCCCGGACCGATACAACAACTTTGTTTTCAGCCTGCCGCTCCGGCCATTCCCGAACCGCAGCCCACAAAAACATCCAACACTCTTCCGATATTTACATTCGCTAACCAAAAACACATGATATGCTGCCATTAATCCTCCTGGTTGACGATGAAGAAGAAATTCTTGAGTTCCTTGAAAGGATCCTGGAAAATCGCTACGCGATCCTCAAAGCCACCAATGGCAAAGATGCCCTTTCCATTCTCAATGAAGAAGCCGTCCAGCTCGTTATCAGCGACGTCATGATGCCCGAAATGGATGGTTTCGAACTCTGCCGCGCCATAAAGTCCACCGTAGACCATTCCCATATCCCCGTCGTGCTGCTGACTGCAAAAAATACGATCCAGGCCAAAGTGGAGGGGCTCGAGCTTGGCGCCGATGCCTATATTGAAAAGCCTTTTTCAAAAGAACATTTGCTGGCACAGATCAACAGCCTCATTGTCAACAGGAACAAGATGCGGGAATTCTTTGCCAACTCTCCTCTGGTGCATATCAAGACGATGGCTCACACCAAGTCGGACGAACGCTTCCTCGAAACGCTCCAGGACGCCATCCTGCGCAATATTGAAGACGTAGACCTCGATGTGGAAAAGCTTGCCCGAATCATGACGATGAGCCGCATCACTTTCTACCGCAAGATAAAATCGCTGTCTGACATGACCCCCATCGAGCTGATCAACATCGCCCGGCTGAAAAGGGCGGCAGAATTATTGGCCGAAGGTGAATATCGTATCTATGAAGTCTCCGATCGCGTCGGTTTTAGCTCACAGAGCAACTTCGCCCGCAATTTCCTCCGGCAGTTCAATATGACGCCAAGTGAATATATGCACAGTAAACAGGGTATGCCACCGGGCACACCGGCGAACAGCCGCTAAAGCCGCCGCATCCTGGCACCCGCCCCGGCAACCACTCCGGCGCCTTCTCCTCAGCGCCTCGCTGCACCCTCGCCTCTCGTCCTGACTCGTGCAATCGCAACCATGCATCACCGGATTCTGGATGACGATCGGACCACCATAGTCCTGCATTTAGACGGTACAAGCCGGAAGCTCTATCACCTTCGCAAAATCAGCCATGACATCCGTCAGGTGATCAATGCCGGCCAACAAAGGGAACAGACCCAGGCTGCCCGCTTCTCAGAAAAACACCAGCCCAAAGGCACTTGCTCAAATAATATCACCTCTACCGCGAAAAAAAATTATTTCGGCAAATAGGAGATAGCCAATAAATAATTTCTTATTTTGGTAATACCAAATAGCTGTTTTTTCAAATCCATTGCTGCTCATCACAATTGTACAAAAGGTTGGCTCTGAATACATCAAATACTGATCGTCATGTACTTCAGCGACTCTCAGAAGGCGACAAATCTGCATTTGATGAACTCTTCACCGCAAACTATGACATGGTCTATTCCGCAGCGCTGGTCATGCTCAAATCCCCTGAAATAGCCGGAGATATAACACAGGATATCTTTTTATCGCTCTGGGAGAACCGGCAGAAGGCCGTCGTTATCGAAAATATAAAGGGCTTTCTCTATAACAATGTAAAATTCATTGTACACAAACGATTGCGTAGAATGAAAGTGGAGGACGCCTATGCCCGATTCCTTAAGTATAAGGAAGCAACCGCCATCGCGGCACTGGAACCGGAGAATCTGCTATCCGCCACCCAGCTGCAAGCCTCGATCCAGCAGGGTATCGCACAGCTGCCTCCCCAGCAGCAGCGCGCTTTCCGCCTTAGCAGGGAACAGGGCCTCAGCCACGTTGAAATTAGCGAGATCATCGGCGTCAGCCGAAAAACAGTAAAGGATTACATCGTCCGGTCGCTTGCCTTTCTCCGACAGCATCTTGCACAACATCTAAGACTCCTGCTCCTCTTTTTTGTATAATTTTTTATTTTTTTCACTTCCTATCTTTCGGTTCAGGGTACTTACAAGTGTAAGCATCCAAATTAACCGTTCG
Source organism: Puia sp. (assembly GCA_035492595.1). Classification (GTDB taxonomy): domain Bacteria; phylum Bacteroidota; class Bacteroidia; order Chitinophagales; family Chitinophagaceae; genus Puia. The sequence continues at coordinate 46,949 of DATJJA010000223.1, read as the reverse complement.
TTATGCAACCATCCGAACTGCGACGCCTGCTTGATAAATATATAGACAATTCCATAACTGCCGAAGAGTTCAGGCAGCTATGGACCTCGCTTGGCGAAGCACGGTACGACAGCGACTGGCATGAAATGACGCAGCGGGTGCTCAACGATAACAGGTTACACGACTTGTCAGACCAGGAACAGGTAGCCCAACGGCTTGCACAGATCAGGGCGCGGATCGACAACGAGACTGCCCCTGCCGGAACGCAAACCGATGCCGCTGCGCAAACCGATGCCGAAACGCAAGCCCCAATAAGATACATCGCCACAAGACGCGTGGCCCGCTATGCCGCCGCAGCGGTCATTCTGCTGGCGTCAGCCATCTTTCTTATCACCCGCAACATGACCAGCAGACCTACGATAGCCGCTGTCAACCCGCAGCCCTCAATTAAGATCAAACCCGGCACGCAAAAAGCCATGCTGACATTAGCCGATGGCACCGTCGTCACGCTGGACAGCACCGCCAATGGCAAGATAGCACAGCAGGGAGCCACACAAGTACTCAAACTCGCCAATGGTCAGATCCGCTACCAGACCGCTAATACAACAGCCGGCCAGGACAAGGTCGCCTATAATGTAATGTCCACCCCGATGGGAGGACAATACCAGCTGACCCTCCCGGATGGTTCCAACGTCTGGCTGAATGCCGGATCATCCATTACCTACCCCACCGCCTTCCCCGGAAACTCAAGGGAAGTAAAGATTACCGGCGAAGTATATTTCGAAGTGGCAAAGGATAAGAACAGGACCTTCCGCGTAACTGCCGGTGACCAGGAGATCGAGGTCCTGGGGACACATTTTAATATCAATGCCTATACAGATGAAGACCATATCAAAACCAGTTTGCTGGAAGGTGCTGTAAAGGTGAACAAGGTACTCCTTCAGCCCGGGCAGGCCTTTACGCATGGCAGGGTCGAGCCCACCAACGTGGACCAGGACGTGGCCTGGAAGAATGGAGTGTTCAATTTCGATAACGAGAACCTGGCGCAGGTTATGAGACAGCTGGCCCGCTGGTATGACCTGGAGATCGTATATCCCCAGGGGATCCCTCAAAAAGAATATGGAGGAGAAATTGGCCGGAACCTGACACTTGATCAGGTGCTGAAAGGTCTCGAAAATTCCGGCGTTCATTTCCAGTTACAGGGAAGACGCCTGATAGTGAAAGCATAGAGCCGAAAAAGTCTGCTTCTTGTTTATATAAACCAAAATCTACAAGCTATGGGACATACTCCTGTTCGCTACCGGTTTGCCCGTGCGTGGCTCTTTTTACTCGCTATCGGTCTCCATATCGCCGCTAAGGCAGTGTCACAGACCGTCTCTCTCTCGGGCAAAGACCTCTCCGTTCTGCAGATCTTCGATGCAGTAAAAAAACAAACCCATTATTCTATTTTTTATGACAAGGAACTCCTTGCCGGAGCAAAGCCGGTGTCCATCAGCGCCCGGAACATGCCGGTAAATGAATTTCTCACAACGGCCCTGAAAGATCAGTCCTTCGAATTTTATATTGAGAACCAAACCATATTCCTCCGGAAGAAACTGGTACAGGAAGCCGCCGTCATTAGCAATGCCGAAAAAAAAGCAGTCCCACCACCGCCCATCACCGGTATTGTCATCGGACCCGACGGTAAACCATTGGTTGGCGCCAATATTATGGTGAAGGGAACAAAAAAAGGAACAACCACCGACAGCGATGGCAAATTTTCCATAGACGCCTCCGCCGGCCAGACCCTGGTGATCACCTCGGTCGGTTTTGCCAGCCAGGAGGTAGCCGTCGGCGCCCGGTCGGTGTTCGAAATAAGATTGGTTTATGAAGACAAATCCCTGAATACGGTTATGGTCACCGCGCTGGGTATCACCCGGTCCGTAAAATCCCTGACCTATTCCGCCCAGGAAGTAAAAGGCGACAACCTGAGCAAGGCAAAAGAGACTAATGTCATCACCGCGCTGCAGGGAAAAGTGGCAGGCGTCACCATTACCCAGAATGCAACGGGCCCGGGAAGTGATGCTAAAGTCCTCATCAGGGGTAACCGTTCTATCACCAACAGCAATGAACCTTTATACGTTATCGACGGCGTTCCCCTTACTGGGAATGTCGGCATGCTCAGCTCCGATGATATCGAGAGCATGACGGTGCTGAAAGGCGCTTCCGCTGCCGCCCTCTATGGCAGCCAGGGTCAGAACGGCGCCATCATCATTTCCACCAAAAAAGGTAAGGCGGGCCAGAACATTGTCACCTATACAGGCAACGCAACCGTCAATCACGCCTATGTCCTGCCGAAACTGCAATTCGAATACGGGCAGGGCGACGCAGGGATTTACAACGCAAGCTCCGAACATAGCTGGGGTCCAAAGATCACCGGGCAGGAGGTAGAGTTATGGAACGGGCATACCGTAAAAATGGCCGGACAGCCAAACAGGTTCAAGGAATATTTCAGAAACGGACTGACATTGAACAACACTGTCAGCGTTCAGAATGGCAACGACAAAGTCCAAACCTATCTGTCCTACGCCAATACGTTCGCCCAGGGGATCATGCCCAATAATGATCTGAGAAGAAATAATGTGGACGCCAAGATCACAAACAATATCACTTCAAAACTTTCCCTGTTCGCCAAGCTCACCTATATATATGAGACGGTAGACAACCGCGTCGAGCCCGGAGATGCAGGCACCTATGCGCTTCCTTCCATCTTCCGGACACCGGTGACCATTCCGACCGATGAGATGAAACAGTTCTCCTACCTGGACGCGACCGGAGCAGAGAAACAGAGCTATTGGAACCCCGGCTCCTCCGTTCAGCTCAATCCCTACTGGGCATTGAACCGGGTACTCAATTTCCAGAGGAGAGAACGTTTCCTGGGCCTTGTTTCCATGAAATACAGCTTTACAAACTGGTTGAACTTCCAGGTCCGTGGAAGCCTGGACAAGACCGACCAGCGGATCCGGCACGAAGTATATGACGATAGCTACTTCAGCCAGGTCGGTTCTACGTTCGATATGGGTGAGACCAAAAGGAGCGGGATAAACATCGATGGCCTTTTATCCTTTAACCATTCCCTTGGTAAAGATTTCTCTCTTTCCGGGAATATTGGCGCTTCCCTGCAGGAGACCCGGTACGAAAGCAATTCACAGGACGCCAACGGACTGAACAAGACCAACTTCTTTTTTATGGTGAACGCGAGAAGTCCTGTGACCCTCAACTCCTATGGAAGAACACCGCAGGTCCAGTCCCTGTATGCCAGTACCACATTGGGATATAAGAACTACCTGTTTTTGGATGTTACCGCCCGGAATGACTGGTCATCCGCACTTCCGAAGGGTAGCCAGTCCTACTTTTATCCCTCGGCCGGCCTGTCCGCGATCCTGTCGGACATGATCAGCATGCCTTCCTGGGTCACCTATGGAAAAGCCAGGATCACCTACGCCAGCTCCGGTTTTGGAGGGACAGAATACCTGGACCGGAATTATTTTTCCGTAGGCTCCGGCGGAGCGATCCTTACTCCATCTATCCAGTCTCTGGGTAATTACCGCCCGGAGCTCACGCATTCATTCGAAACAGGCCTGGACTGGCGGCTTTTCAACAATAGGTTCGGTTTTAATCTTACTTACTACGATACCAGGACCAAGGATCAATTATTGCTCATTGGTATCCCCAGCGCCACCCTGTATAGCCAGAAATATATCAACGCCGGCCTGATACAGAACAAGGGGATCGAGCTGACGGCTGACGTCACCCCGGTAAAATTCAACGGCTTCTCCTGGAATGTCGGCGTCAACTATTCAAAGAATATCAACAAAGTAAGAAAGCTGACCGATAATATGTCGTCTGTGATCATCGGCGCGGGCGATGCCGTATACCTGATCAAGGTAGACGAAGGACGCAGTTATGGTGATGTATACGTAAGAGGATGGTCAAGGGACGCCCAGGGAAGAAGATTGATAGATGCCGAGGGACTGCCTTCCCTGACAGACGGGACCAATGTATTTGTAGGCAATGTCAACCCCAATTATATGCTCGGCGTTTCCAGCACGTTCACGTACAAGGATCTTTCTTTAAGCGTCCTGGTCGATCATCGCGAAGGCGGAGTTGTGATAGGAGGTACACAGGCGCTGATAGATGCCGACGGACATTCCAAACAGTCGCTTCGCGGACGGGAAGGCGGAATAGTGCTGGATGGCGTTATGGAGAACGGCAGTAAGAACACTATAGCCATCGAGTCCCAGAAATACTTCGGTCTGATAGGTGGCCGCTACCCTATCGCCGAGTTCTATAGCTATTCAGGAACCAATACCCGCCTCAGAGAGCTGGTGCTCACCTATAACATCTCCCACTCATTATTCAGTAAAACAAAACTGATAAAAAAAGCAGAGATCTCGCTGGTGGGAAGGAACCTTTTCTTCTTTCAGCGATCCGCTCCTGTTGACCCTGAGATAACCCGGGGCGTGGATGGAGGAGGATTGGAATACGCAGCGCTTCCCTCCAGCAGATCATATGGCCTGAATCTCAATGTATCATTCTAATAAAACTATTACAATGAACTATCCGAAATTATCAAGTATACGATTATCCTGTTTTGTTCTCTCCTCCTTCGTTCTCATCCTGCAGGGATGCACAAAAAATTACGGAGAGATCAATACGGATCCCACAAGATTGACGCATCTGGTTACCGAGGACATAAAAGGCCTCTTCACCAATGCGGAGTATATGGCCATGTATTCCGGTGACGGCTCTGCCGAATACCAGTATGCACAGGGATTTTTTGCCGACCTGTATGCGCAGTACTCTGCCATCAGCGCAACCTTCGACCCGACAGACCGGTACAATATCACCCAGGAATGGGTCCAGGAACAATGGATCGGCACGTTCAGAGCGATGGCCCCCCTCGTGAATATAATAAAATCGACAACCGAACCCGATAAAAAGGCGCTGAACGCCATCGCCAGGATCTGGAAAGTATGGACCATTCACCGGGCAACGGATTATTACGGGCCATTCCCTTATACGTATATCGGGTACGACAGTACGGTGACCCCTTATGATAAGCAAAAAGATATCTACTATGATCTTTTTAAAGAACTGAAGGAAGCCACAGCCGATCTCACTGCCAACATCGACCAGCTCTCCTATGGAGATGCCGATGTGATCTATGGCGGCGACAATTACAAGTGGGTAAAATTTGCCAATACGCTTCGCCTTCGCCTGGCTATACGTATCTCGGGCGTAGAGCCTGAAAAAGCCAAAGAAGAGGCCGAGGCCGCCGTTGCAGGCGGGGTCATGACCGGCCTGGCCGATGATGCCTATCTGTTAAGCGGCGGCGTGAATTACAATGGCTATCTCAGACAGTCGGGCTGGAACGAATTCCGGATGAGCGAGACGATGGAAAGTTATCTGGTAGGATACGACGATCCCCGCCTGAGCAAATTCTGGCAGCCCGCAGTCAATACAGGGAAATACAAGGGCATCAGAAACGGCATGAACGTCGCTGAAATAGTCGCCCCTGAAAACGAACCGGACAACACTTCTCAGCCCAGCGATTATCTTCTTCCGGATAATATGTTCTCAACTCCGTCCACGGTCATGTATTGTGCTGAAGCTTATTTCCTCCGCGCAGAAGGAGTATTGAACGGCTGGAACATGGATGGCACAGCCGAGGATTTCTATGCAAAAGGGATCGAAATGTCCCTCCGGACCTGGAAGATCACCGATGACGCCGTTATCAGCGCTTACATCAATAGCAGTAACGTTCCATCCGCCCCGGCTGGTTATTTCAATTCGCCTGCTGTAGCAGACGTACCCATTAAATTCTCCACCGATCCGGCTATACAGCGCGAACAGATCGGCGTGCAGAAATGGATCGCCCTGTTTCCCGAAGGTCATGAAGCCTGGGCCTCCTTCCGCCAATCCGGTTATCCAAAATTGTATCCCCTGATCCATTCCGACAATCCCGATGCACCTGTCGGTACTTTTATCAAACGTATCCCCTTTCTCAACTACGACCGGGACAGGAATGCTGCGGGTGTAAAAGCGGCAGAAAGTCTGTTGGGCGGCCCGGATAAGATCTCTACCCCCCTTTGGTGGGATGTCAAATAAAGCAGCCCGAACATGAACAAACTATTCCATACGCCCCTGCTGCTGCTGTCCATGATGGCCGCCACCGCACATGCCCAAAAATACGATCTGTTGATCCGGAACGGACAGGTGATAGATCCTAAAAATAAGATCAACGCAAAAATGGACCTTGCTATTAAGGACGGTAAAATAGCAAAGGTGGCCGCAGGCCTTTCGCCGGAGTCGGCCACAAAAGTGATCGATGCCGAAGGGCTTATAGTCGCCCCCGGCCTTATCGATATTCATACTCACGTATTCGTAGGCGGCAAACCGGAAACCTTTGCAGATGGATTTCTGAGCGTGTCGCCGGATGACTTCACACTAAAAGCAGGCGTGACGACCGTAGTGGATGCCGGCACTTCCGGCTGGAGAAATTTCCCGGTCTTTAAGGAGCATGTGATCGACAAGTCCAAAACACGGGTTCTGGCATTTTTAAATATCGCCGGCAACGGCATGAGCGGCAGCCCCACCGAGCAGGATGTTTCGGACATGGATGCCTATATGACCTCACTGGTGATCAGGGAATATCCCGATATCATCGTAGGGGTAAAAATAGGTCACTATGCAGGTACCGACTGGGCGCCGTTCGACAGGGCCATAGATGCAGCAGCCCGGTCGAATACCCCCCTTTTTGTAGAATGCCACCTGCCGCAATACTCGCTGGAAGACCAGCTGAAAAAAATGCGCCCCGGCGATATCATCACCCACTCCTTTGAAAAAATAGAAGAAAGAATGCCCGTTGTCGACGAGAATGCAAAACTCCGGTCCTTCGTAAAGGATGCGCAGAAAAAAGGCGTACTCTTCGACCTGGGACATGGCGGAGCAGGATTCTGGTTCAGCGTTGCACAGCCCGCCATGAAAGAAGGATTGGCGCCAAATAGTTTCGGCAGCGACCTGCATCGCTTCAGCATGAACGCCGGCATGAAGGATATGCTGAATATTATGTCAAAGTACATGGCAATGGGCATGTCCCTCGAAGACGTGATCCAACGCGCCAGTTGGAACGCGGCAAGCTCTATCCGCAAATATGACCTGGGCAATCTTTCTGAAGGTAATGTGGCCGACATCGCCGTACTGCGGGTCCGGGACGGCCATTTCGGTTTTATCGATGCAGGTGGAAGTGTATTACCGGGTACAAAAAAACTGGAAGCAGAGCTCACCATCAGAAATGGCAAGGTCGTCTGGGATCTCAACGGAATTTCCGCCACCCCGATGGCTATTGCCGGAACGAGATCAAAATAAAAACAATGAAATCGCAACACCTGACAATTCCTATTCTGCCGCTTTTTTTCCTTGCTTCCTGCAGCAGCTCAACACAACCTCTAAAAGGAGATGATCACAACGGAGGTCTATTTCTTCCCGATAAATTCGAAGCGCTCGTAGTGGTGGACAGCATCGGCAGTGCCAGGCACATCGCAGTCAACGACAACGGCGATATGTACGTAAAGCTGACCTACAACGAGAAGATGAACGGCCGCGGAGGCACCGTAGGGCTCCGTGACCTCAACGGTGACGGGAAGGCCGATTCTGTCGTGTATTTCGGGGATTACAAGGATGTCGGCGAATCAGCCGTCGGCATGACCATTCACAACGGTTATCTCTACACAAGTACCGTGACACAGGTGCTGCGGACAAAACTGACACCCGGACAACTGATCCCCACCAGCAAGACAGACACCATGCTGACCGATGTCGATTCCAACGTTGCCCATAACTGGCATACCACCAAGCCCGTCGCTTTCGACAAAAAAGGCAATATGTATATCCCCTTTGGCACGCCGACCGACGCCGGCCAGGATATGGCAAAATATGGTCCTGTCGGATTACCGGGGGGCACCGGATTGGACCCGGTCCCTGATCTCGAAAATCATGGTGGTATCTGGCGCTTCGACGCTTCGAAGACCAATCAATTCCAGAAGGACGGCATCCGCATCTCCACAGGCCTCCGCAGCATAGTCGGCATGCGATGGAATAACCAGGACGACCACCTTTATGCAGTTGTTAATGGGATCGATAACTTTCATACCATCTATCCAAATTTATTCAGCTCCTGGCAGGCTGCTGTTCTGCCCGCAGAGCTGTTGGTCCGGGCGGATGAAGGGACCAATTTCGGTTGGCCATACGCGTATTACGATCAGTTCCGGAAAAAGAATATGCTGCAGCCGGGATATGGCGGCGACGGAAAGACCATCGGCAAAGCCAGCCAGTTCACAGAGCCCATCATCGGTTTCCCGGGACACTGGGCTCCCATGGACGTCCTCTTTTATGAAGGCGATCAATTTCCGGAACGATATAAGAATGGCGCGTTCGTAGCCTTTCATGGCTCCACAGACCGCTCCCCCTATCCGCAGGCTGGGTTTACCGTTTGTTTTGTACCCTTCAGCAACGGCAGGGCGACAGGCGAAATTGAGATCTTTGCCGATGGCTTTACCGGGATCGATACCGTCGTAAACACCAGCGATGCCAAATACCGCCCGATGGGCTTAGCCACAGGCCCGGACGGCTCACTATATATCGTGGAGTCCAATCAGGGAAAGATCTGGCGCATCATGTACAAAGGCGATAAAAAAACATTCGGGACCGCAGAGCTGGCCGGCATGGAAAAGCGAAAGAGCCGCACTTACATTAAGACGCCCGATGAGAAACTGGACAATCTCCAGACCGGGGACGCACTGGAAGGCAGTATCCTTTACAACACCTATTGCGCCCGTTGTCATAGCCGCAACGGCATGGGAGACAAAAGCCGTTTTCCCCCGCTCGTCGGATCCCCATTCGTAACGGGTGACAAAAGCCTGCTCATCAGTATAATTTTGAACGGCATGCAGGGGCCCCTAAAAATAGGCGACAAGACATTCAACAGTATCATGCCTCCTCATAAAGAGATGCTAGATGATCACGCAATAGCTTCCATAACCACCTACATCCGCCATCGCTTCGGAAAGAAAGCCAGCGCTGCCAAGGCTACAGAAGTGACGGAGGTTAGAAATCCGGGAGCAAAAAAGACCATCGCAAAAACACAACCACATGGTTAGCGCTTTCATAGGCACGATACAGCTGCTGACGACGGTCTTGCTTTCGGCGCCGGCAACGGTCACAGCGTATCCCGTCGTTCCAGAGCCAGCAACTGTCACACCAGGCCCCATCGTCCCCGTTCCCTCGGGAGACACCGCGCTCATCCGCAAAACATCCGACTTTACCATCACCGGCAAGGGCGATGCCCCCGCCTGGGCCACCACTTCCTGGCAGATCTTCACTAAGATCGATTCCGGCGGCAGGAACTATACCAGCAAAAGCAAAATGCTCTATTCGGCAAAAGGCATCTATCTCTTGTTTTCCGGCGAGGACGACCGCATCACCACAAAGGACTATAAGGACGACGAGGACATCTACGAAGGCGATGTCTTCGAATTCTTTTTGCATACCGATCCCGGCAAACCACCCTATTTCGAATATGAGATCAATCAGCTGGGAAAACAGCTGATCCTTACCCTTGCCCGCTTCCCGCATAAGAACCTCGCCTGGTCTCCCTGGAAATTCGAATACGAAAAAGACCCGCTTATCCAAAGAAAAACAGTCGTCAATAGTGGAGAAAAACAAGGTGTCACCAGCGGGCAAAAGCAGGTGGGCGCAGCTATCAGCGGCTGGACCGCAGAACTATTCTTCCCTTATGAGCTGTTAGGACTCCTACCCGGTGTGCCGCCGAAAAGCGGAACGATCTGGCGGGCCAACTTCTGCCGGATCGACTATGACAGCGGGAAAATGGTCCAATGGACCTGGTCCAGGAAAATTAATCGCTCTTTTCATGATCTGGACAAGTTCGGAACAATATTATTTGAATAAACATTCCTATATTTCTTAAAAACTGTCTATGAAACGCAGAGACATCATAAAAGGTCTTTCATTGCTGCCTCTCACAGGAGCCGTCGGGACTGCCCTTGCCAATGGCGCACCAATTGGAACCGCCCCCGCTAATGGCGCACCAACCGGGTTCTCGCCCACCCCTCCGACAGGCCTCCCTCCGTTGCCCCCCACTCCGGCGGATTTTCCCGGCCTGACCGCCGATCCCAATATCTTTCGCTCTATTGGCGTCGAGCCGCTGATCAATTGCCGGGGCACCTTTACCATTATCGGTGGATCGCTCGAACGCGCCTCCGTACGCGCTGCGATGGACGCCGCAGCCCGCAACTTTGTGCAATATGATGAGCTGGCGGATGGCATCGGGCGACGGCTGGCCGAGCTGACCGGCGCCGGCTGGGGAATGGTATCTGCCGGATGCGCAGCCGGTCTGAAACATGTTACCGCCGCCTGCGTCACCGGAGGAAACCCCGAGCGGTTGATCCGCATCCCTGACCTCACCGGGATGGAAAGGACAGAGGTCATTATTCCTGCCGGTTCACGCAACGTATACGACCACGCTATCCGCAATATCGGGGTAACGATCATCACGGTGGAAACCCTGGAACAGTTCGAACACGCTCTCAGCGCAAAGACAGCAATGATCTATACTACCTCCGAAGATGAAGGTCCTGTTACCCTGGAAGCCATCGCGAAGCTGGTAAAAGGAAAGAATATCCCGATCCTGGTAGACGCAGCAGCAGAAAACCTCACGCTCCCCAACATCCACCTGGCCAAAGGGGCCACCGTAGTGGCCTACAGCGGCGGAAAGGCACTGTGCGGCCCTCAATGCGCTGGACTGCTGCTCGGTGACAAAGACCTCCTGATGTCCGCCTGGCAGGCCAGCTCCCCTCACCATGGCCCCGGCAGGGATAACAAGGTGGGACGTGAAGAGATGATCGGCATGCTGGCCGCTGTACAGGCCTGGATCACCATGGATCATGACGCTCAATGGAAAAAATGGTTATCCTGGCTGGATAGCATCAGTAAAAAACTGACAACCGTCGATGGGGTAAAAACAACTGTCGACGAGCCAAAAGAATTGTCCAATCACAGCCCTGTCCTTGTGGTAAGCTGGGATCCTGCAAAATTGAACCTGACAGGAGAAGAGCTGGCAGAAGAGCTGGGGCGCACCACCCCACGCATCGCAGTCGGCAGCGGCGGAAAAAATAAAAAAGAACTGGGTACCGAGACTAGCATCAATATCACGACCGGCCAGATGCAGCCCGGTGAAGAGCTCATCGTCGCAGACCGCATTTATGCCCTGCTGACAAAGAAACGGCCGGTACAGGATACTACACTCAAGGCGCCTTCAGCCAATATCACGGGACGCTGGGACCTGAACATAAAATACTTCAGCAGCACCAGCAAACACAAGATCTCCCTTGAACAGGACGGCAACTGGCTCCAGGGAACACATCAGGGCGAGTTCTCTGTTCAGGACATCACCGGTACCATCGAAGGCAGCCAGGTCAAACTAAAAAGCAGCGCGCGACGCCCGGGGGACCGTATCACCTGGCTTTTCTCAGGGACATTGGACGGAGAGGAGATCAAAGGTGAAATTTACCTGGGTGAATACCGGACCGCCAGTTTTACCGCTACGCGAAATAAAACCAAAGGCGCAAGGGAACCGATCAATATCCCAAGCGGCCCGCCATTAGCAACCTGATTTAAAAATTAATATGATACACGCGATCAAACAGGCCATCCTGATATATCTGGTGATCGGCAGCTACACAAAGCCCGGTGAGAAAGGGGTTTCGGTGTATACGTTCGATACCCGGACAGGAGACCTTCAATTCAAGTCCGCGACCGGTGGGATTGATAATCCATCCTACCTTACCATCGGAAAGAACGGTAAAAACATCTATGCCGTCAGTGAAAAGAATGGCGGCCCCGGAAGCGTGTATGCCTACCAGTTCGACCAGTCTTCCGGAACATTGAACCTCATCAACCAGGCCCCCTCCGGCGGGAAGGGGCCCTGTTATATCTCTGTCGACAATGCCGGGACCCATGTGTTCACGGCTAATTACGGCAGCGGCAGCCTGGGCGTGATCGGGTTGAAGGAAGACGGGTCACTCGACACCGCCGCCCTTCAATCCATCCAGCATACGGGGAGTAGTATCAAAGCAGACCAGACAAGACCTCATGCGCATTCCGCCATACTTTCCCCCGACGATCGGTATGTGCTCAGCGCAAACCTCGGTAATGACCATATTTACATTTATCGATTCGACCCTAAGGCCCGAGAGCCTTTAACCCCGGCCGACCCGGCTTATGTCACTGTCACACCCGGCAGCGGCCCGCGGCATATCACCTTCCACCCCAATGGCAGGTATGTGTACGTGCTAAACGAGATCAGCGGCTCTATAGATGGGTACGATTATAAGGACGGAGTACTGACCCATAAACAAACCATCACCATTCTGCCGGAGGGCTTTACTGGAACGGTCGAGGCAGCCGATATACATATTTCTCCGGATGGTAAATTTCTCTATGCCTCCAACCGTGAAGACCGTAATGAGCTGGTGATTTATTCGATAACCCCCACCGGCCAGCTGAACCTCGCGGGCCGTCAGCCAGTGCTCGGAATCGCGCCCCGTGGTTTTAACATCGACCCCTCCGGTAAATTTGTGCTTGTAGCAAATCTAAAAACGAATGAGGTCCTTGTTTTTCTTCGCAGTACCAAAACCGGTCTGCTGACATTTACAGGAAAAAAGATAAGTGTGACACAACCCGCCTGCCTGAAATTCGTGAGTAGTCCCTCATAATTTATTGATCTCACCCGCAACACGCCTCGCGCTGCGAAGACAGGACTCCATGCCGCGACTCATATTGTCCGCATACGTACCGGCAAAATAAATGCGCCCCTCAGGCTGTAATACCTGCGGCCAGAATTTATGCATCTCGCCGATAGGGAACGGTTCCATTTCACAGACGGGGGCATATTTGTCCTTTGACCAGTCCAGCGTCAGAGCCTGTTCGATGGTATCCCTCTTACCCGGATATACTTCCCGGAATGCCGCCAGTATCTGCTGCGGCGGGAAGCCGCTGGGACCATAGGCTTTCAGAACGACCCGCTGAGTATCTACCTGATTCGATTCCATCCAAATAGAATCTATCAGCGGATGCTGGAATTCCATATTGATACTTGGAATCCCATCCTCCAGCCAGAACTTCGACGCAGCCTCGAACACATAAAAAGGATGCGAAGAATATTTCAGATGATCCACGACATATTGCTTGGCCGGCGAAAGTGCAGGAGTGATCGGTATACTCTGAAACACCGGCAGACTGATACAGTTGACCAGTACATCCGCAACAATCTTCAGCTCCTGCTTGCCTCCAAAAGGTCTGCAGTTGACCGTCACGCCGGTGGCGCTATGCTGGATCGCGGTTATGGGATGATTGAGCCTGACCCTGCCACCCAATCGTTTGCCGAACGCCATCGGAAGCTGTTCATTCCCGTCTTTCAGATGAAAAGTCTCACCTTCAGAAAGGGGTATCCCACGATTATACATGACCGAAATCCGCCAGAGAAAATACAGCGCATTGGTATGCTTCCCACCCAGGAATTTCAACGCCGCTGCCGAAGCGCCTTCCTTTTTATATACCTCGGCGATCGCTATCTTGTCATAGTCATCATAGCCAACCCCAAAGGGCTGCCAGGGATCGGAAAACTTATCGATGTACTTCTTTACAAAAAGATCAGACAGCTCATACATCGGATGCTGCGACAGAAATTCCACTTCCCGCTCGTTGAACCCAAAGCCCTTCAGCACCACAGGGTCCTTCATCTGCTCCGCTCTATAGAACTTCCCGTCGATGACCTTCAGTTTATCTTTGTCATAGATATGCTCCGAGCCTTCCGCATTGGGGTACGGTATCGCCGTCAGGTTAAATTCCTCGATATACTCGAAAAAATGCTCATAACCCGGCTTCGTGATATGGTCTGCGCCAAAGTCTGCGTAAAGCCCGTCGGATAATCCGTCACGACCAGTGAACACATGCCCCCCATACCGGCCTGAAGCCTCGAGTACAGTCACGTCATGCCCGGCTTTCATCAGTTCGTAGGCACAACACAATCCGGTGATCCCCGCACCGGCAACTATTACCTTTTTCGGCGTGGCCGATCCAATATGCGCGTCCAGCGGGTTCGCCAACGGAGCTAACATCAAGCCGGCGCCGGCAGTCAACGTGTTTTGCAGGAATATGCGTCGCTTCATCCTTCAATTTAATCATTTTTTCGCCCCGGCCGGTGTCAGCCTAAGCACAACCGTCTCATGAGGGGCAATAAGATAAGAAAGCTTCTTTTGTTCTTTCTTTATTTCATCAGTCCAAACATTCAGCGTTGTATACTTCCCCTCCAGACCCAGCTCGGAAAGTCCTATATCAACCTTTAAGGCAGCAGTCCCCGTATTCAGTATCCCAACGGCGAATTCATTATTCTCCAACGGTTTCACAAAAACCTGCCGCCCATCTGAATTTATCTTCCTGACAGCCTGTTTCCCCAGCCTGTCCTGGTCGATCGCCAGTAGATTCTTATTGGTCAGGATCCTCTTTGTCGCCGCATTCATGCCCGCCACATCGCAGCTGACCATCAACGGGGCAGCCAGCAGACACCACAGGGACATCTGGCTCCGATACTCCACATCGGAACAACCGATCCCGCCCAGATCGCCAGACGGACCCTTGCGTCCATACAAGCCCACCACCAGCATATCAGGATCATTCCAGCCGCCATCCCCTGCATAGCCGGCAATATCTGCATCCACCTTTACTGCATCCAATATGCCCACGCCACCCTTTTCAACATCCGGTGCATCATTTGCTGCAGCCCACTTGTCCCGGATATCCCCTGCGATCCTCCAAAGACTCCCCCCGGCTCCCTTTGCCCAGAACCAGGGCTGCCGTCCTCCCCATTCACAGATCCCAAAGACGATATCCCTTCCCGATGCGGACAAGGCATCCGCCATCTTTTTGTATCGGATCTTTGCAGTCGCACTATCCTCCGGCGCATTACAATAGTCATACTTCAGATAGTCGATCCCCCACCCCGCAAAAGTCTTCGCATCCTGTTCTTCAAAATTCAGGCTGGCCGTATACCCCGCACAGGTCAACGGCGCCGCATCTGAATAAATACCCAGTTTCATCCCTTTACTATGGACATAGTCCGCCAGTGCCTCGATCCCGGAAGGGAATTTCACGGGATCGGGAATAATATTATTGCGTTTGTCCCGCCCGCCTTGCCAGCCATCGTCAATAAAAATATACTCGTACCCTGCGCTGGTCAGTCCATTGGCGACCATCGCATCGGCGACCATGCGCACATCCTGCTCGGTTATTTTATCGGCATAAAAATTCCAGGTCATATATCCCATCGGCGGAACAGGCGCTAACCGGCTCCCTTGGGCCCTGACGCTGCAAGTGAAGAGTCCCAGTGCTATCAAAAAAGTTCCAATTCTAAACATAAATAATATATTTTATCGCTTCATTTCTCAACCCTGTACGATCCGCTAGCCACTATGGCTTCAATTTTGCGACACTCTTGACTAAACCGGTCTTTTCCAGATTCTCTAACACCTTCTCGCGGGACAGAGGCATTTCAATATTCATAACCTATAACAAACAGCCAGCGCATTCCCAACTGCCCCGTATCCAATGATGTAAATCAAATCTTTCATAAATTGGTACTGTCAGTGTGCAAAATTCGATTAAAATATGCCGCCTTTACGGGTACAAATTTATTATAAATAGCCATAACACCGCCGTCAGGCGGTCTTTATGGGTGGTTCTTCCAGGAACATTACCGTCAGCGACCGTGGGCCCTGAGCCCCATGGATCAGCACGGCCCCAATATCTGCCGTCGCAGAGGGCCCCATGACAAAACAACCATAATTGTTCTTATCGAGCTCGACCTGCCGGTACGCCGTGTGCATATTACGCGTAATTCTTTTAGGGTCCAGTAATATGACGATATGCTGGCACAGGAATCCCAAAGACGAGATCATCAGATCGACTTCCCTCAACCATACCATGCCCGTCTCTGCAACGCCCATTGTCGACCGGATAATGGCCAGGTCGACATCCGCCATTTCGTGCGGCTGCTGTACCCGGTGGCTGTCTTTTGTTCCCTTCCATTCGTCCGTGGCAGAACAGATCACACTGGCATCGGGATGTATTTTTTTGACGATCTCCTGCGCTTCGGCGATGGCAGATACCTTGAAGAACGCGCCGCCCGCTTTCAAAAGATTCACCTGGAATTCCTGCAGCAGATCTTCCGGCCCTGATTCATAGGACGGGATAGTGGGATAACTCACTTTCTGTTTCGGAAGATTAGCCTTAATGGATTGTAACATCGACTCTAAACTACTCATATTTTTTTCTTTTGATTTTCCCTGTACCAGTCCTGGAAGGTTTGTTTTGCGAGGGTGGGCATGGTACGATTTCTACCCCATGCATTTTGTTTTATATAAAGAAGCCGTTTAGGAATGATCTTTAACATCCAGTACCCCATTTTTTCGGCTAAGCGGAAGAGAGCCGGCCGCTTGAACATGATATCGGCCATGCTAAAGCCCGCAGCAAGCCCGCGAGGCATCAGGCGATGGCTGGCCATGATCTTTCGCCATTCGATGATCTGTTCGGAAATGTTGATATGCACCGGGCAAACCTCCGTACAGGAACCGCATAAAGAGGAATGATACGGCAGCTCACTGTATTTGGTCTGATCAAAAGTAGGGTCCAGTATGATCCCGATAGGTCCGGAATAGGTCGCGCCATAAGCCAGACCACCGCTGCGGCGATAGACCGGACAAGTATTCATACAGGCTCCGCACCGGATACATTTCAGGGAATGCCAGAACTCTGTCATACCGAGCCGGCGGCTGCGCCCGTTATCCGTAAGCACGATATGCATTTCACCGCCTTTTCTGGGGCCCGTAAAATGGCTGGTATATTCGGTAGCCGGATTCCCCAGAGCACTACGGGTCAGAACGCGGATGAATACCCCGAGATCCTCTACTTTTGGCAACACCTTCTCGATGCCGATACTGGCGATGTGAAGTGGAGGGATGGACGCAGTGAGGTCAGCGTTGCCTTCATTGGTACAGACCACAAAAGTTCCGGTTTCAGCAATGGCAAAATTGGCTCCGGTCATGCCGGCACCGGCAGCCAGGAATTTAGGCCTGGCGTCATTCCGCATGGCTTCATTCAGGGATTTCGCATCCTTATTATTGGGATCGGTGCCTATTTTCTCGGCAAAGAGCTTGGCTATATCATCGGTTGTCTTTTGTATCGCCGGCATTACGATATGGCTGGGGGCTTCCCCATACAGCTGCTGAATACGCTCTCCCAGGTCAGATTCCGTAACGGTTATGCCGTGCCCTTCAAGGAAAGGCGTCATGCCGCATTCTTCCTGGAGCATCGATTTACTCTTAATGATCGATCTGACACTGTGTTTGGATAAGATATCATAAACGATCTGGTTATGTTCCGCCGCATCCTTGGCAAAATGTACTTTAACGCCTCGTTTTTCCGCGTTGTGAGTAAATTGCATTATATATTCATCAAGGTGCGTAAGGGTATGCTCCTTGATCTGCGAGGCCAGCTCACGCAGCTTCTCCCATTCAGGTACTTCGGCAGCCGCTTTCTCCCTGCTTGTCTTGGCAGCCCAAAGATTCTTGTCATGCATCGGCTCATGTACATTATCCAGATGAATAAAGTCAGATGAATTTTTAACTATATTGACGATCTTGCTCATAGTTATAGATTTACAATTTAAAATGGCCCGTTATTCAGTACCTGCGCAACATGCAAATAGCTCAATGGCATCCGCTGCTTTTCAGAAACTCCGCTTTGATGCATCAGACAGGACATATCAGGTGAGACAACATATTCGATCTTATGCCGCACATAGTCTGCAACCTTGTCCTGGCCCATTTTGGCGCTGACCGGCTCGTCGGCTACGCAAAACGTCCCTCCAAACCCGCAGCATTCGTCGGGACGGTCGATATGTTCTATCTGAATACCTTCCACCTTCTGCAACAACGCTTCCGTCTTGTTGAATCGCGGCTCCATCCACTCCGACCGGGAAGCCAGATGCAGGCCGCGAATAGAACTACAGCTGTTATGGATGGCGATCCGGTGGTTGAACCTTGCCCATGGGAACTGTGACACCCTGAGAATATCGGTGAGAAACTCGACGAGCTCATACGTATTCTTCCTGATCCTCTTGACTTCCGGGAGCTGCGGGATCGCATCCATATGCATTCGCACCTGTTTCACGCAGCTGCCCGCCGGTCCGACAATGTAGTCATACCCGGCAAAGTTCTTGCAAAAAAGCTTTTGTGCTCCCGCCGCCCTCTTTTGATCGCCTTCATTGGACATAGGCTGACCGCAACAGGTCTGATCCAAAGGCACCTCCACATGCACGCCAAAGCGCTGGAGCAATTCCAGCGTAGCCATGCCTACTTTTGGATAGATGGCGTCGATGTAACAGGGGATGAATAATCCAATTTTCATATCATTCTGTTTTTATTTAAAAGATTGATTCAACAAACTAGCCCTCCGCCGGTCAATTTATTCGTGATTTTGATCTATATGAACTTTCCCTTTAAATGTCCAGAACACAAAGGCCGTATACGTACCCACCAACGGTATACCGATCATGGCTATGATGAGCAGGATACGGAGCGATCGTATTGATGAAGCACCATTATGGATATTGATGCTGTTCTCAGGCAGCCCCCGGGAATAGACCAGGTTGGGGAATACATCTATCGCAACTGTGATGAGCAGCAGCGCGATGGTAGCCGTGCTACTGGCAAAGGCACGCCGGTATTTGCCTGTTTTTATTCGCCTGGGCACATTGGCAATGGACAGGATAGCAAGCAATGGAACCACAAACCAGCTCGGATGGTTATGCAAAGATGTATTCAGATAGGGTAGATATATTAGGGTGTAGACGGTGGTGAGAAAAAAGAAGACGATAAAAAAAATAGTGAAGCTGTTGGCAAACTTATTGAGCTTGCGGAACAGCTGTTCCTCGGTCTTCATCAGCAGATAGATAGCCCCATGAAGCATGAACAGAGCAGTGGTGGTGATTGCCACCAGTATGGCAAAGGGGTTGAAAAAGGTAAACCAGCTGCCGGCGAATTCGTGCTCTTCATTTAGTGGGATCCCTTCTACGACATTACCAAGGACAAGACCGAGCGATAAAGAGATTATCAGGGAGGAGATACAGTAGACGGCATCCCAGCGTCTGCCCCAGCGCTCGCCGCTCTCCTGGTCACGGAATTCGATAGCGATCCCCCGGAAGATCAACCCTACAAGAAATATCATCAACGGGATATAAAAGGCTGAAAAAATTGCCGCGTAGGCAACCGGAAAGCCTGCAAAGAGGGCGCCTCCGCCGATGACCAGCCATACTTCATTGCCATCCCAGATGGGGCCGATGGCATGCATCGCTTTTCTCCTGCTGTCGGTCGTTTGCAACATCAGGTGAAGACAACCCGAGCCCAGATCGAATCCATCAAGGATGGCATATCCGCTGATGATGGCGCCAAATACGAGGAACCACCAGAAATTGTAGTCGATACCTACGAATGTCGGCATTCTCTTTTGTTTTTATGGTCAGCAATGAGTTGTAGACGAATTTATAGGCGACCGGAATGAAGCATGGGGTTATCCCGTAGCGGCGATTGCTGATACTCCTTCCGGAGGCTGGCTTCATCAGGCCCTTTTAAAATTTTCTTGTTCAGCAAATAGATGAACAATATGAACAGGATAGTATAGACCACAAGAAACAGGATCAGGGAAAAAACGATCTGGTTGGCATGTACCTGTTTGGAGAACGCATCGGAAGTTCGCAGCATGCCGTATACTACCCAGGGCTGCCGGCCAATCTCGGCGGTGAACCATCCTGACAGGTTTGCCAGTATCGGGAGAACCACACTGGGTACAAAGGCCCGCAACAACCAACGCTTGTCGAATAGCTTCTTCCGCCACCAAAAAAAACAGGCCAGCAAGGTCAGCCCGATAATCGCCATGCCAATGACGATCATGAGGTGGTAACATTGAAAGATGGTGTTCACCTGCGAGGGGCGGTCCTCGGGGTGGAAAGCATGTAAGCCGGTGACCGGTTTCTTAAAATCGTGATAAACCAGGAAGCTAAGACCGCCCGGAACCTTCAATCCCTTCACTTCTTCGGTACGGTTGTTGACAAAACCGGCAAGATACATGTCTGCCACCGCTGAGCTGTCGTAATGTCCCTCCATAGACGCCAGCTTGGCCGGCTGGTATTGGGATACGATGGCCGCGCTCCGGTCTCCCATGAAGAGCTGGAATAAGGAGAAAAATGTTGCTACCACCAGCGCTGCCTTGAACATGGTTCTGGCGACGGGTTCGAAGCGGCGGCGCAGAAGATACCAGGCACTAACGCTGAGCACGAAGAAGGCGCCTCCCAGGAACGCACCCGTCCAGACATGCAGGAGACGGACTACACTGGAAGGATTGAACACCATCGTCCAAAAATCGGTTATCTCCGCCCGGGCCTTCAGTCCTTCCCCGACAATATGATAACCAGCCGGTGTCTGCTGCCAGGAATTGGCCACCACGATCCATACCGCAGAGAAGCAGGAACCAAGAAACACCATCACCGTCGAAAAGAAATGAGTCTTGCGCCCTACCCTGTTCCAGCCAAAAAGAAGGATACCAAGGAAGCCGGATTCGAGAGCAAAAGCAAATATTCCCTCCGCCGACAAAGCGCTTCCGAAGATATCGCCGACATAGCGGGAATAGGTGGCCCAGTTTGTTCCGAACTCGAATTCCATGATGATCCCTGTCGCAACCCCCATCCCAAATACTAATGCGAAGATCGACAACCAGAAGCGGGTGGCATTTTCATAGATCCGATCCCCGGTAGCAAGAAATTTCGCTTCAAACAGCACCAACATCAGCCCAATCCCAATACTGAGGGGTGGATAGATATAATGAAATCCTACCGTAAGGGCAAATTGCAACCTTGCCAGAATTTCTACATTCATAATTGAAATTTTAGGCTGACAAAAAATAGTGGAGCAAATAGTTTCACACAGCGTTCAAGATCTCTCGGTGTTAATTACAGGTGTGACTACAAAACTAGAATGATCAAAAGAAACAGGCAATTGACATTTGCCGTCATTTGATGGTTATAATCAGGCTACTCCCTTACCCTGAATGGGATACAAACGCCGCCGGAGAACACTTGGCTCATAGATCTCCGAAAAAAAAAGGGCGCCCGAAGGCCCCCCGCTTGGTTTGTCATAGAGCATATATCTTCCCCAACTCTGTTCCTCCAGTCATTCCCCACATTCCGGGGCGATAACATTTCTATTTCATGACATATGGATCGGAGGTAAATATTTTAATGAGTTGATAAATACCTTTTTGGCTACCAGTTGCTGTAGACCGATCAAAGGATGAACGGTTATTATAAGCCAATTGACCAGTTCCTTTTGGCGCCACTCCGGAAGAAAATGATTGGAGTTCAGGATAATTTCGATGTTACTTTGGTTTTTCATTTCAATTATTTTTGTAAGAGATATTCAAACAAAATGCCATCATATTAAACACTGCTATTCAATATATTATTATTTTGTATTTCGAAAACAATCACGAAATATCGCTGCCGCGGCGATTTTTAGATGAAATAAAACAACAAGGGTCAAAAAATACAAACCAGGCCTATCGGCCAGGTGGCCATCTTCCGAGCCGATAGGCCTGGTCCATGGCTCGTCTTTGTCGGAATTAATGTAACTTCACGAAAGAATAAGCGTATGGCTGTGAAAATCAAAATACTAATTGTAGAAGACCAGTTCATCGAAGCAAATAACATACGCCTTCTGCTAAAAGAAGCCGGTTATACCGTGCTACCTCTCGCGGCCTCGGTTACGCAAGCTTTGGAGGTCCTTCGGCAGGAATCCGCCGACCTCGTTCTCCTTGACATTTTACTTGAAGGAGAACAGTCCGGTATTGATCTGGCCAAAATATTGAAGAGCCGCGGCACACCATTTATATATCTCTCCGCCAACTCCGACCAAAACACCCTCGACAGCGCCAAGGAAACGGAGCCTTATGGGTTCCTGGTAAAACCGCTGCGCAAAAAGGACGTCCTTATTATGCTGGACGTAGCGCTCTATTTACACAAACAAAGGACAGACATAGGAGAATCCCCGACTGCCGCCGTCGCAACGCCGGATAATTATGTCATTCCGATCATTGGAGAAAGCCGGGGTATAAAAGAGGTATTGAATAATATTCGGATCGTCGCACCATCAGAGCTATCTGTGCTGATCCTGGGAGAGAATGGCACCGGTAAAGAACTGGTGGCCGAAGGTATTCACCGCTTGTCCGGCAGAAAAGACAAACCGCTGATAACCGTCAACTGCGCCGTGCTTCCTGCCGAACTCATCGAAAGCGAGCTTTTCGGTCATGAAAAGGGTGCGTTCACCGGAGCCCACGAAAAACGGTCCGGGAAATTCGAACAAGCAGAAGGCGGGACCATCTTCCTCGATGAGATCGGAGAATTACCACCCAATCTGCAGGCAAAATTCCTGCGCGTTCTCCAGTCCAGGGAGATAGAACCCATTGGCGGAAAAAGCAGGAAAGTAAATGTCCGCATCATCGCAGCAACCAACCGAAACCTTGAAGAAGAGGTTACAGCCGGACGATTTCGGATGGACCTGTATTACCGGCTGAACGTCTTTTGCGTGAAGATCCCACCCCTCCGGCAACGTAGGGAAGACATCCCCCTGCTGGCAGCACATTTTTTGACGCAGTATTGCCTCCAACAGAAAAAACAGATCAGCCGATTTGCCGAACCGGTCCTCCATTCAATGATAAACCATTACTGGCCAGGCAATATCCG
The DNA here is from genome assembly GCA_035492595.1 of Puia sp. Classification (GTDB taxonomy): domain Bacteria; phylum Bacteroidota; class Bacteroidia; order Chitinophagales; family Chitinophagaceae; genus Puia. The sequence continues at coordinate 24,004 of DATJJA010000223.1, read as the reverse complement.
GGAACTGGAAAATTTCGTCGCCCGCAGCGTCCTGATCACCACAGGCCCCATTATCCTGACAAGCGATCTGCCTGTTACCGCGGGCAACAATCCGTCAAAGGGCGCCCAATACCAGGTAAAATCCATGGCCCAACAGGAAAAGGATCATATCATATCCGTACTCACCCGCTGCAATTGGAAATTGCACGGGAAAGGAGGCGCCGCCGAACTGCTGGAGATCAACGCCTCAACGCTACGCTCGAGGATGAAAAAGCTCGGCATCGCTAAAAAGCAGCTTACAAGCCAATAAGCATATTACGCTTACGCCTGAACGTTAAATACCTCGACGTTGCTACGAGCGTTATTATCGCTTCCTGACCAGGCTGTCTATCGCCGTAAGCAACGAATACGGCCCCTGCGCATCCTGCAACAATTGCCAGATCATGACACCCCCAGCCTTCTGCAAGGCAAGCGCGGTCTTGGCCTTAATAGTGGTGGCCCCATTATAGTATACGATCCCACCGCCTGTGACCGTCAATTGATCGCTATTGCGGGCAGCCGGAAACTGCTGCAGGATGTCTCCATAGGAAAGGCTTTCCGGCGCATTGGTGCCGAAACCATACCCATAAAATGGCAGCCCCAGCGTGATCCTCGCAACTGCTAATCCCCTGGTGCGCGTCCAGTACGCCAGATCATCTGCCGCCATCGAGAACGGCGCATGCGGCCCCGGATCGGACTTGTCCCACGGACCCGTCTTGTCGTAGGACATGATATTGACAAAATCGAATTGCGCCAAAGCGGCTTTTGTATAATGACCGGCATACGTAGTGGCAATAGCCGCCGTTATCAGTTTCTTCTTTGCCTTTAGAGCAACCCTCAGGTTTTTGACAAAACTCTCGTAATTGCCGTCTATAAAATCCCCCTCCAGATCGACATCGATACCTTCACATTGGTACAGGTCTGTCAGCGCTGCCAACGCCTGAATGAATGCTGCCTGATGCCGTTTTCCAACCAGCTTTTTCAAATAACGGGGAGGCTCTCCCCCTCCGATCGAGAGCAACACAGTTACCCCTTTCGCATGTGCTGCCGTTGTCAGCATATGAACCTCTTCATCATTCGCAAACACACCCGCCGAATCCGGGGTCAAAAAAGCGATATTCAAATGAGTGATCTTCCCGAGGTCCGGCATGCCCGTCCGGGAAAGGTCAATCCCCAAAGGTAAATACCCCACTACCCGAAAACCAGTGTCCGCCAGGCCCTGAGCCTTCGTCTCACTCACGCTGAAACCGACAATCGACAACAGGCAAAGTAAAACCGAAGGGATCCCGGGTATTTTTATAAAATTCATATTGTAAAGTAGCTCCCTTTTCCAGGATTAGCAAATTGCCTCCCTGCATCTGTTTCCCCCTCTCATTAAAATAACGACAAAGCGGATGGCCATCGGATGCCAAAACGGCCGAATTATTTATTCAATTTTTCCATTATATGTGTATATTTATCACAATTATTCCTTCTCTTCCTATCCTGACCAACACTCAGACCCTATCAGGTAGTTTAGTAGCGTTTGATCACACAACAACCTCGGTGCCGAAAATAGTCCATTTCAATAATCCAATTAAAAGCTATGCCCACTTCTACCGATTCGTTGGAACCTCTTCAGTACAAGGCTGCCTTTTCTTACGATAAATTGACGCCCACCCTGGTTTGCAGCTCCACGGGAGGCTCCGATGAGATCATACGCTGGGTGCTGGACAGACAGGACATACTCTACCGGCATCAGATGCATTCGCCGCCGTTCTGCAGCAGCGCCACGCTGATCCGCACCGATGCCTTATTATATGGAGTAGACAGCATCATCGATCATATCGAAGGCCGAAGCCTGCCTTCGAACAGGCTGATCCCTGAAGACCCCGCAATAAGAGCGGAAGTGATCGGACTCTACAAGCTGTTCCGGCAGGAGCTGGAGCCAAATATTACCCGTTATGTATATACGAAACTGTTGCCGGAACCGGCGCTCGCCCGCCGCCTCTTTACGCAGGGCGTTCCCGCCACCGAAAAATGGCAATACCGCCTGGGATACAACGCTATCCGCAAGGCCCTGTATAAAAACATAGGCGTGACGGGAGATGCAAGAGATCTGCAAGGTAATGCTGCAAAAGTTCCGCAAGGCAACGACGCAAAAGATTCACAAGGCAAACACGCAACAGATTCACAAGGCAACGCTGCTGCTGATCGGCAGCAGATCAACGAGATCCTGGATCGCGTCGATCTGCTCCTGAAAGATGGCCGCAAATACCTGGCCGGCCCAGCCCTCAGCCTGGCCGATATCGCTTTTGCCGCCATTGCCGCTCCCCTCGTGCTGCCGGAAGAATTCGGAGGCGCTATCTGCCGCATCAACCAGGTCCCCGTGGCGTGGAGAACGGACATCATCGGCTGGCGGGAGCGGCCCTCGGGTCAGTTTATACTGCGATTGTACCAGGAAGACCGCCCGGCGCAACGCTCTGCAAAAGAGATCCCGAAAGAGCCTTCAATACTGGGCCATTTGGCCGAGCGGGCAAAACTATTCGCCAGCCGCCGCCAGACCAGCCTGTTCTGCTTTCTTCAAAAACATTTTCCCGTTCTCAAGGTCAGACCGACCTCGCTGGTAACCGTTAATCAGAACGACCTGCTGACCGAAATGCTGCAACGGGACGAAGATTTTACCATCGAAGAGATCAATGGCCGGAAGATGGCGCGCCAAAAGGGTGCCTTTTTCCTGGGCATGGACAGGATGAATCCCCAATTCGACCGGGAGCGAAACTTCGTCCGCCGATCCGCGAAAAAAGAAGACCTCGAACGGATCAGGACCTATATACGGAATTCCTCGGAAGCCATTCTGGAAGAATCGAAGCGCTTCAAGCAATTAGACGTCGCCGATAGTCTCTGCCGCGTTGTGCTGGTGCGCTTTATCGACGACTATTTCGGAGTGCCCGGACCGACAGAGACCATAATGAAAAATTGGTTGCGGGCTCTCTTTTATGATCTGTTCCTGAACTTCACCAATAATGCCGCCAAACACCAGGCAGCCGTCGACGCTGCGAATGAGCGAAAGACCTGGCTGCTTCAGCTGATAAAAGACAGAAAGCAAGCGCAGCAAAAAGGCCAGACTCTCGACGACAACGTGCTGAACCGCCTGATCCTCCTGCAGCAGGGAACAGACGGCGCCTGGTTTGACGACGATACGCTGCAGCGGAATATGGGGGGACTGATCACCGGTATACTGGAGACCACTAACAAAGCGGTCATACTGGTATTGGATGAATTGTTCAACCGGCCGGACATACTTGCCGGCGCGATCACAACAGCCAGGGAAAAGGATATGCAAAAGATGTACGGCTATGTCAGCGAAGCCCTGCGTTTCAACCCCGCGCAACCCGGCGTGATCCGCTACAGCGAAAAACGACAGACCCTGGGCGGCAAAGGCAATAAGACCTATACCATCCCCGCCGGCAGCACGATCTTCGCCCTGACAGCAGCTGCCATGATGGATCCCGCCGCATTTCCGGAACCCCGGCGATTCGATCCCGGGAGAACCGCTGTGTATATGAACTATGGCTATGCCCTGCACGAATGTTATGGTAAGTATATCAACGCCGTGACGATCTCCGAATTTGTCGCCGCCGTCCTTCGCCTTCCCGGAGTACGCCGGGCGCCCGGCAGACCCGGCAGAGGAAGCGGAATGCATATTGGCCCCTTCCCGAACAATTTTGTAGTGGCATTTGACTAAACTAACGAATATGACACGCCAAAACCCAATGACTCTCGTAACTCCCGTAATTAGCGGGGCACATGCACAACTCGACGCCTACCTGAAGAGTGTCCGGATGGGCCTGGAGAAAGGGATCCAGCAGCCCTTCGAGAACGCCTGCAATATCCACTATGCCCGGTGGATCTTACTGGAGCCTGAAGACACCGGCAGCAAGGCAGGCAAGAACATCGGCCCGAGATTGGTTTTCTCCTCCGACTTCGACGGCAGCGAGGACCAGCACCTGACGGGACTCGCCGGCTGCGCCGATTTCATCGACAAGGTGTACAGCTGTTGCGAGTCCTATCCCGCTCCGGGCGAGCGAACGCTGGAAAGCCGGAAGTCATATTTAAAGCAGTGGCGGGTGAAAATGTCCGCCTCCTTTGTCGGCGCGCCGGGGAGAACGCTCGGCGAGATCCGGCAGGAGAACGAATTGCGGAAATATATCTGGCAATTCATTCATAATGGTAATTGGACGAACAAAGACGCCGTCACGATCCACCAAAAGATCAAAGAAGATGTCCTGGCCCGGCCGGAATTCCAGTGGGCGAAGGAGCCGGTCCCCCTACCCCGCGTGAACTGGGCCGGCATGGCTCTGCTGGGGCTGATCCTTTTGGTCTTGTCGCCCCTGATCCTGATCTGGATCATCCTGATCCATTTCCTGTATGAGAAGAGTGACAAACCCCTTGGACTTACGCCGAGCCAGATCGATGAAACGCATGTCCGGAAACTGGAAGAATACGAAGACCTGACCAACCAGAACCAGTTCACCCAGGTCCTGGTCATGAAGCCGGCGTGGATGCGGTTGATCACGCTGCAGGGATTGATGCTGTTTGCCGGCTCCCTTATCAGGAACCTCTTCGTGAACGGAAAGCTGATGGGGATCCCGACCATCCATTTCGCCCGCTGGGTGATGATCGATAACAATCAACGGATGTTGTTCTTCAGCAATTTCGATGGGTCCTGGCAGCAGTACCTGGGCGATTTCATTGATAAATCGGGCTGGGGCCTGACCGGCATCTGGAGCAATACGCAGAATTTTCCCCGTACCAGGTTCCTGTTCACAGGCGGCGCATACGACGAAGAACATTTTCTTGCCTGGAGCCGCTACTACCAGGTGCCAACAGCCGTCTGGTATTGCGCCTACCCCCATCTCTCGATAAAGAACGTTATGAACAACAGTTATATCCGAAACCAGCTTATGCAGAACCTTTCCGAAGAAAAAGCCAAACAATTCTTACAAAGATTCTAAAAACATCGATATGGAAACACTTGAACTTGCCGATATACAGGGTTATATCGTTCGCGGATACAAGTATATGCAGTATTCCCGTTATGTGCTGCTAGCGGTGACGGACCCTATAGCCGCGAAGGAATTCATCCGGATAAATGAAGGATCCATCACCACCTCGAACCACCATGAAAAGACCCGTTGTTTGAATATCGCGTTTACGGCGGCCGGTCTACGGGCACTGGGCCTCGCCGAAAACAACCTTCAGAATTTTACGAGGGAGTTCCGCGAAGGGATGACGACCCCGCACCGGCGGCGGCTGCTCGGCGATTTTGACAGCAGTTCGCCGGAGCTGTGGCGGTGGGGCGGCCCGAATAACGAAGAGGTGCATATCCTGCTGATGGTTTTTGGCGTGGATAAGAACACGGCGCTGACCTACTATCAGCAACTGCGGCCAGACCCGGAGTTTTCGGGACTAAGAGAAATTTCCCAACTGGACGGGCAGACACTTCCACAGAACAAAGAACATTTCGGATTCCGGGATGGTATTTCCCAGCCCATTATCAAAGGAAGTGGAAAGTCCGGACCGGCCAATGACTTTGTGAATGCCGGCGAGTTTGTGATGGGGTATAAGAATGAATACGCGGTCTTTCCCGATACCCCCGTACTGGCCGAGGAACAGGGCAATACATCTATTTTACCCTTTGACCCTTCGAATACAGGCAAGAGAGACCTTGGTCGCAACGGGACATATATGGTGCTGCGTCAGTTGCAGCAGGATGTAAAGGGATATTGGACCTTCCTGAACGATAAAACAAAAAACCCCGACGGTTCCGTGAATGTAGACGAAAGCATCAAGCTTGCCGCAAAGATGATGGGGCGCTGGCCCAGCGGTGCGCCGGTAGTAAAATACCCGGACAAAGACCCCGGCGGGCTCAGCGATGACGATGATTTCGGATATTCGGATGGCGATTCAGCCGGCCTGAAATGTCCCTTCGGATCGCACCTGCGCCGCACAAATCCCCGGGATAGCTTCGAAGATAATGGCCCATCGGAATCCCTCAGACTGAGCCGCCGGCACAGGATCATCCGCCGGGCGAGATTGTATGGCGACCCTTACGCGGGATCACCAACGCATTTTACCCCGGAAGGAGAAGTAGGACTCCTCTTTTCCTGTTTCAATGCCGATATCTCCCGCCAATACGAATTCATTCAATACACCTGGGCCAATTATCCGAAGTTCAAACAATTGTACAATGATCCTGATCCCATCATCGGCGTTCGCGAAAATCCAGCGCCTGGGACGGAACAAAATTTCACACTGCCCGGCGAGCCGGTAAATAAATATATTACGGGACTGCAGCGGTTCGTCACCTGCAAAGGCGGGGCTTATTTCTTTTTCCCTTCCCTGACGGCTATCCATTATCTGACCACTCTCTAGTTACCCGATCACCCATCAATCATCCGACCACACTCTAATCTCTTCGATATGACACCCGATACACTCTTCCTGCTTTCCTCCGGCATTGCCTCGATCGGCTGGATCACGCTGCTGTTCATCAGCCCATTCTGGACGGGCTTCGATAAATTCCTGGTAGGGATCATCATCGCGCTGCTGGCCCTGATCTATACTGGACTGAATGTGGCGAATTTTCATGTCAGCGATGCGGCAAAATTTGGCTCCCTGGACGGCGTTGCCGCCTTATATCAAAATAAAGCCTTGCTGGCGGCAGGATGGGTCCACTTCCTCGCCTTCGATCTCCTGACGGCCGTTTGGATCAAAAAGAACGCCGTAAAGCTGGGTATTCCCCATGCATGGATCATACCAGCTCTGATCTTCAGCTGTTTGCTGGGTCCCCTGGGCTTCCTGTTATACCTGCTCACGAGATGGATTATGACCAGGAACTATTTTGCACAGAACATATAGCTCTTCGTGACACGAAACTTCGGACTATGACGAACATCCCTTCGTCTAATTACGAAATATTGCTTGCTGAAACGGCCCCTCTATCCAATAATTTATTGATGGTTAAATGATTGTGTAATTGGCATAGTATTAGAAAGCCACGATAACAGTCAAATCATCAAATAAATGAAATTGCAAAAGCTTGCAAGCTGGGTAAAGAACACCAATCTCCCCTTTATCGTTATCAGCACCGGTATTTGTATTGTACTGTTCTGGATCGGTCTTAAAAAGTTCACGCCTACTGAGGCCGCAGGCATTTTTCCATTTATCAGTAACAGTCCATTGGTCAGCTGGACATATAGTGTCTTTGGACAACAGGGCGCGTCCAGCGTGATCGGCGCTTTTGAATGGCTGACCGCAATAGGCATTCTTCTCGGAAATTTCAAACCGGCGATCGGTATGATCGCTTCCGTCATGGGAATGCTGATGTTCTTCGTGACCACTTCTTTCTTTATAACGACACCCCATACTGTGGCTACAGTGGATGGGATCTGGGCGCCGACGATAACCGGGGAATTCCTTAGCAAGGATCTTACCTTTTTGGGCGCCAATTTGTATCTGCTCACTTATTTTGGCGACAAGGTGGCTCGGAAGGAATAACACCACACCATAACGTTCAGGCATGATCATTGCGGAAGCCAATGCATAAAACTTCTTTATGCAAGTAAAAGCTGTTTTCCTTGGATTGGCTATCTTACTATTTCAGCAAGGATTGCCTCCCGTCGAAACAAAGCCCGGGTTTGCTAACTATAAACCAGCCTTCGCCGGACAGACAAGGATTGCCGGTGCCAAAACAACCACGCCGTATAAGGTAGAACGGATTGCCAACAAACTGGGCAATCCTTTTGCTATTGTGGCTATGCCGGACGGACGGCTGATGATAACCCTCAAATCCGGCACAATGGAGATCCATGACAGGAATGGCGGCCTTGTCAAAAAGATCACTGGCCTACCCGAAGTAGTATACAAAGGACAGGGCGGCTTACTCGATGTTGCCTTCGACCCCAACTTTACCAGCAACGGGCTCGTCTATTGGAGCTATTCGGAAAAGGTCGAAGGAGGCAGCGCGACGGCCGTTGCCAAAGGGAAATTGGACGAGGCCGGCGGCAGGATCAACAATACGACCGTGATCTTCCGGCAAACACCAGCGACAAAAGGCAACCTGCAATTTGGCTCACGGCTGGTATTTGACAGGAACGGCGATCTCTTCGTCAGCCTCGGCGAGAAATTTGACCCGGAAGTCCGGGTGCAGGCACAGCAATTAAATTCCGATCTGGGAAAGATCATCAGGATAACGACCTCCGGCAAAGCCGCCGCAGGTAATCCTTTTGCCAATCAGCCGAACGCAAGACCAGAGATCATTTCTTATGGCCATCGCAATCCGGATGGGCTGGACATCAACCCGGCGACCGGTGAATTATGGGAAGCCGAATTCGGCCCTCATGGGGGGGACGAGATAAACCTTATCCGTCCAGGTAAGAATTATGGCTGGCCAGTTATCACTTATGGTCTCGAATATTCCGGCGATAAGGTCGGCGACGGCATCCAGCAAAGAGCGGGAATGGAGCAGCCGGTCTATTATTGGGACCCCGTCGTCTCGCCTTGCGGGATCTGTTTTTATAAAGGGGAAGCCATCCCGGAATGGAAGAATAACCTGTTCGTCGCCTGTCTTAGCGGACAGCACCTCGACCGGCTCATCATCCGGAATAATAAGGTCATCGGTGAAGAAAGGCTTTTAACGGATAAAAATCAGCGCTTTCGCGACGTAACCTATTCGAATAATATGCTTTATACGATCACAGACGATGGAGATATCTATCGGATCGAAAAGCAATGATCAGCATACCTCTCCCCCGACACAGCATGCCGCTCCCCCGACACAGCACACCCCGCCCCCAATACAACGCACCACTCCTGTAGCACCTGCAAAAATTGCCCTTCCATAAAAAAATTTGGCAGGGCAATGTTATTTTACATACATTTAGTGAATTAATCACCTTTTATGAAAGGAACTCATCTCGGGGAGTTCGAGGAACTCGTCCTGCTCACTATCGCCAGCCTGCTTGACAACGCTTACAGCGTGGCCATCTGCGACGAGCTGACCAAACATGCAGACCGCACCGTGAAACTCGGCGTGGTGCATGCCGTGCTCAACCGCCTCGAAGAAAAAGGCCTGGTCAAGAGCGAGCTCGGCGAAGCAACCGCCACCCGCGGCGGCAAACGCAAACGCTTTTACCTGATCACCGGTGCAGGCAAAGCATCGCTGATCCGCTCGAAAGCGATCCGCGACGAACTTTGGCAAAAGATCCCAAACTTCACTTTAAACCGCATCTGATGAAAAAGAAGACTCCTCAGCCACCAAAATGGGCGACAAGGTTTTTAACGACCTATTGTCGTCCCGAACTGCTGGAAGACCTGCAGGGCGACCTGAACGAATATTTCGACCGTAACCTGCGGAACCGCGGAGCCTTTATAGCCCGGCTGATCTACATCATCGACGTGCTGAAGTTTCTCCGCTCCTATGTCGTTCGCCGACCATCCGTTACAAATCCCTTTAATAACACGTTTATGTTATCCAGTTATATCAAGACCTCCGGACGCAGCATCCTGCGGAGCCGACTGTTCTCCGGTATCAATATCATCGGCCTTGCCGTCAGTATGTCCATCGGCCTGCTGGTGATCGCCATCCTATCGGATCTCTTTTCTTACGATAGCACGCTAAAGAACAAAGACCGGATCTACCGGGTGGTATCCAACCTCGAATGGCCAGCTCACCAGCCGATGAAGCTGGCGTCCACTTCCTGGAAGGGAGGCACACTGATCCACGAAGAGGTCCCGGCTGTAGAGTCGATGACCATCCTGCGGAACAACTTTGGCGGGGATGCCAGGACCGGCGATAACACCGTGCCGGTGAAGGGCTTCTATGCTGATAATGGCTTCTTTGACGTGTTTGGTTTTCCTTTTATCAGCGGCGTGCCGTCCACTGCATTGAAGCAGCCGCATAGCCTGGTCCTGACGCAGGTAACTGCCCAAAAACTATTTGGCCAGGCAGACCCGATCGGCAAAACAGTGACGTTCGACTCTACCCTCTATACCGTAACCGGTGTCCTGCAGGATCTCCCAAAGCTTTCACATCTCCATTTTGAAGCGCTGGCTTCGCTGTCCTCGATCAATACCAGCAACACTACCACCGATGGCGGCTATATGGATTGGAATAACTGTTTCTCCAATTATGTCTATGTCCTCCTAAAAAAGAACAGCAAGCCTTCTTCCTTCACGACGGCCCTGGGTAAGATCAATACCCGGGAGAACGATCCTGCCGCCAACAGCAAAGTACTTCTTTCATCGCAGCCGCTGAAAGACATCCCGATGGGCTCACGCATGGCCAATGAGATCGGCGCCGTGTTCCCACTCGCACTTGTCTATGTCATCGCCGGCCTGGCCCTCGTGATCCTGCTCTCTGCCTGCTTTAACTATACCAATCTGTCCATTGCACGTTCGCTGCGGCGCAGCCGGGAAGTGGGTATCAGGAAAGTGATGGGAGCCAATCGTTCACAGGTGGTTGGGCAGTTCATCGTGGAATCAATAATCCTCTCGCTGATTTCACTGGTTTGTGCCTTCTTCATTTTCCTGGTTCTGCGCGGGCAGTTCCTGTCTTTTCATGAATTCCTGCAGTCGGCGTTTTCTCTCCAACTGACCCCGAGGGTGATCCTATACTTTATCAGCCTCGCCATGGCGGTGGGTATTATTGCAGGTGTGCTGCCCGCAATCTTCTATGCAAAGATCAATGCGATACAGGTGCTGAAAAATGCTTCCTCCCTGAAAGTGTTCCGCCATGTTTCTTTTCGCAAAGCATTGGTCGTTGTCCAATACACTTTGTCGCTCATCTTTATCACCACGACCGTGATCGGCTATAACCAGTACAAAGGGTTTATCCGCTTCGATCTTGGATTTAAGACGGAAAACATTCTCAACATCAGGTTGCAAGGGAATAAAGATGAAGTGCTGGCAGGGAAACTGGCCGGCTTGCCCGCCGTCAATGGCATCTCGCGGTCACTAATGGTCAGCAGCCTCGGTTCCTTCTATGGTACGGATATGAAATACAATAACCCGGCTGATTCTGCGGGGGTCGCGCAGAATTTCGTCGACGGGAACTATCTGCAGCTCCATCAGTACAGCTTCCTGGCCGGACATAATTTCACAGCCAGTCCCAAAAATGCACCCGAGACAGAGATCATCGTGAACGAGCAGCTCATCAGGCGGTTCAACATTGGGAAGGGTAACCCGCAAAAAGCCATCGGAGAAAGGGTCAGCATCGACAATAAGAAATTGACCATCGTCGGCGTATTGCGGGATTTTCACTACGGCACGCTGGACAGTAAGATCGACCCTACTGCAATACGTTACTCCGTAAGCCCCAATGGCTATCTGAATGTAAAGCTCAACATGGCCAACCTGCCTGCTACAATGACCAGCATCGCGACCTTTTGGAAGGAACTGGATAAAGTACATCCGCTCGATGCCAAATTTTATGATGCCCAGATCGAAGAGGCCTATAGCCAGTACGCAGTTATGCTGAAGGTCATCGGCTTTATTGCCCTGATGGCAATCTGTATCTCCTCCCTCGGCCTGTTCGGCATGGTCATTTACACGATGGAAAAAAGGGTAAAGGAGGTCAGCATCCGCAAAGTGCTCGGCGCCAGCGAAGGGTTGCTGGTATATCTGCTAAGCAGGAGCTTCCTTTTCCTGCTGATGATCGCCGCCCTGATCGCCCTGCCCCTTACCTGGCTCTTCTTTGATAGGGTGATCCTCCCAAGGTTCGTCTATCACCAGCCCATTGGGTTCGGAGAAATGCTGATCGGGCTGTTCTTTGTCGGAGGCATCGCGTTTATCATGATCGGTATCCAAACCCTGAAGATCGTACGGGCTAATCCGGCCAGGATCCTAAAGAATGAGTAGTTTTTGCATAAAATAAACATACAGACTCCTTCTCGACAAAAATCCAAGAGATTCATATAGTTTGATCGCACGCTCATTTGTGGAAGCTACATGCAAAAACGGGATCTCCCCAGTGGCGCAAATACGATCGATCTGGCTTAGAATTAATTGGGCCGCATAGCCGCGCCCAACATACTCCGGATGAGTACATACGCCGCTGATCTCGGCATACGGCACGGGATGCATCCGCTGACCGGCCATCGCTACCAGATTCTTTCCATCAAATATACCCTGGTAGTAGCCCAGTTCTATAGTTCGTTGCCGGAATGGGCCGGGATTGGTCAATTGGGTCAACGCCAGCATTTGTGGCACATGCTCATCCGAAAGATCTGCAATAGCTGCGCTTTCACCCACCCGGCTAGCTGCGCTATCAACCACCCGGCTAGCCGCGCTATCAACCACCCTCCCGTTGAGTTTCTCCCATACCATTTGAAGTACGGGCACAATATGCAAGACCGTCCACAACTTTGGAACATCTATCTCAGAAGTAGTTACTATTCCAAATGTCCCATCGTTCCCTGGAGTGATCTGATGAAGTGTGTGCAGGTACCTTATGTCATTCTTTTCCAATCCTGCAAAGGGCGCAACATCAACCGGGAAATATTTAACGGACTTCTCCCCTATTGCCAGATTTTGATTTCCACTGCAAAGTGCACTCCAGACAGGATTATCAAGTAGATGTTCCATGATCGATCAAATTTCCGTAAAAAATCTGATTTTGTATCATTATCAAAGATACCCATTGGTCCCAATTCGAATATTTTATTATTAAATTTGCAACTATGGTTTATACAAAATACGCAGCGCTCCTTTTACTTTTCCTTACCATAAATTGTTCCTGTTTGTTTGCCCAGGTGGCTGCCCTTCCTACCCCATGGACCAAAACGGCCCAGGCCGCCGCCGTTCCGTTCCCCGACTATCCCAGACCCCAGTTACAACGCAACGACTGGATGTGTCTGAATGGTAAATGGGATTATCAGGGAGGAAAAAATGTTCCCAATGCGCTGGACCCGCAAAAACCGATCTCGTTTGATAACAGAGCCGGACAAATACGTGTTCCTTATTGCCCTGAATCTGTTTTATCCGGCATCCAGCGTCCACAGGAGATCAACATGTGGTACCGCCGAAATTTTACCATTCCTTCCGGGTGGAAGAACAAGCAGGTGATTATTCACTTCGACGCAGTGGCTCATCATACAACGCTATTCGTGAACGGACATAAAGCAGGCACTCATGCCGGCAGTTATGACGCCTTCAGCTTCGACATAACCCAGTATCTGAATAATGGAGAGAATACCCTCATCGTATCAGTTCAGGATCTGAACGATGGCCGCGTCCCATCCGGAAAATCCGGCCCCCGGGGGGACTATACCTTTTGCTCCGGAATATGGCAAACGGTATGGCTGGAACCCGTAAACAAAAACCACATCGGGAACATCCGGTTACTGCCCGACCTGGCAAATAGCCGTTTACAATTATTGATCACCACAACAGGAACCGGCAAGGTCACCGCGACAGCATTCGACGGAGACAAAATAGTTTCGCAGGCAGGATCTGCAAATGACACCTGGTTTTACCTGCCGATCAAGACTCCCAGGCTTTGGTCGCCGGACGATCCCTTTTTATATGACCTGACCATCAAATTAGAGGATGCCAATGGAAGGGTCAGCGATGAGATAAAAAGCTATTTCGGAATGCGCGATATCAAATTGGGCAAGGTTAATGGGGTTAACAGACCCTTGATCAATGGCAAGTTCATGTTGCAGCTTGGCCTGCTTGACCAGGGTTATTGGCCGGACGGAGTCCTCACAGCTCCGACAGAAGATGCCTTAAAATTCGATCTGCAATTCACTAAAAACGCCGGATACAACCTGATCAGAAAACATATGAAAACCGAGCCCCAGCGGTTTTACTATTGGGCGGACAAATTAGGCTTATTGATTTGGCAGGATATGCCGGCGATATGGTACCAGGATGAAGATACCGCCAAGACCAGGACGGAATACAGGAAAGAGCTAAAAACTCTTATTGATGAACATTACAACTCACCATCGATCATCACCTGGGTACCTTTTAATGAAAATTGGGGCGCGTTCGATGTTAAAAGCATCACCGATTGGGTCAAACAATACGATCCGTCCAGACTTGTCAACGGCAATTCAGGTTTTAATAACAATCCCAATTATCAAAAAGCATACGGCGACCCCGGGAACGGAGACTATGTGGATACCCATATTTATGTGGGTCCATATGGGGCCTCCGTACCGGACGACCATCGTGCGGCATCATTAGGCGAATTTGGCGGAGTGGGTCTGTTCGTCCGTGACCATATGTGGCCCGTTGCCAACAACGCTTATGACTATGAACCTACCAAAACAAGGCTGACAGACAGGTATGTTTTTTTGCTCGACCAGGTGGAACAGCTGATGAAGTACAAAGGACTAAGCGTGGCTATTTATACCCAAACAACCGACGTAGAGCATGAGATCAACGGCGTGCTCACCTATGACAGGGCCGTTGAAAAAATGGAAATGGAAAGGGTCCGGGCCGTAAACGAAGCAGTCATTAAAGCAAGCTACGGCTTGACCCCTTACATAAAATAGTATGTCGTTAAAATTTCAGATCGGGGCACCAACGGGCGATCAGATCCTTTTCATCACCTGGTAATTCCTGTAGTAAAACCGGTTTATCCTGGGGCCTCAATTCCTTTTGGTTGATGCGGTTGATCAGGCTCCAGTCTTTAATAGGGTTTTGGGGGGTCGCATCGGGAGGCTCATGTGCTGACAGATCATACCGCGTGAGATCTATGACCTTGACGGGAGTATTCTTATGCCAGTCGTGGAGCAAAGCCAGTCTGAATTCTTTGTTCATATACCAGCTTATTTCAAGATTGTTATAGGAATCTCCAAGTCCGGCGCCTCTTTCCACAAAACGGTAATTCCAGTCATCATTTGTTTTATACTGCTTTCTCCAGGTATTCCCGAATTCCCCAAATGTGACGAATTGAACGTCCGGCCATCGTTTCAGGGTATCGGTTACCCACATGCGGAGGGCGCTGCAAATAAAGTCCATCCCGAATTCGTAAACCAGCTGCGCCTCCCAGATATTAGTGACCCATCCGAATTTGTTCAGTTCGAACCCTTTGTCGAAATGAATCGATTGCGTATGCATCACTTCCCGGTTACCCAGGTCCAGACCCCAACCTTTATAGGTTTCTATCGGACCTACGCCGCGACGGCTATTGTATCCCGTAATTTCGTGTCCGTTGGAACCGCTTTGCCGCGCACAGATGAAATCCAGGGTCCAGCCGTCAAGATTCACACAGTCAATAAAATCCTTCCTGCCCTGAGCCGGCTTACAAAAATGTTCCGTGGAGGGATAATAAGGATAAGAAGGCGAGCCGTCTGCCCCGCCTCCGTCAATATTGTGCTGGCTCCAGATGACTGCCTGGGCCACATGTATGTCTTCTTTTTCCGCGAGGTATTTCAAACTATCCGCCGAGAGAAAACCACCGATGACGGATTGCGGACGATAGCCTTTCCCGACAAGATCGGAAATGATCCGAATGGCTTCAGACATCTCTTTATTGACCCGGGCCCTTGGTAAATACATCGCAGGGAAATAACCGGGAAAATAGGTGACCTCGTCTCCATATCTTGCCTGGCAGGCTGCTGCATATTCCCTTATTTCGACATAATTCTTCCGCTTGTCTTCCAGGGCATTCATGGTGAACCCCCAGGTAAGCCGGCCATTCGGATTGTTTTCTGCGAACGCCTTCCTCATAGCAGTGACGCCTTCCAGCGTATGCCAGTTGCCTTCCTCCCGCGGATGCAGCTTTACATCTCTCGATACTTCCCAGGGCGTGGTGCGGATCATGATACAGAAGGTAATGAAGCGGCCTCCGATCAGGGACAAAGGAGCAGGGCTTAAAAGTCCTGCCGGCATCGCCTGGAGCAGTTTGGGCATAGCCAGCATTCCCGCACCGGATAACGTAGTATTCTTTATAAACGAACGTCTTTGCATTTTCGACTGATTATAGCTTTATCTTCTTCCGATAAATTATTGACAGGAACGGGCTTGTCCTGCGGCCGGATCCCCTTTTGATTGATCTCACCCAACAGGCTCCAGTTACGGGTGCTGCCGGATACCGGTTCTTTCGCCGGCAGATCATAACGGGTAAGATCTATCACCTTTTCGTCTTCCCCATTGATCCCGCTGAGCAGCGCCAGCCTGAAATCCTTATTCATAAACCATCGGATCCTTTTATCCTTATCCGAGCCGCCGATTCCAGAACCTTCCTCTTCAAAACGGTAATTGAAATTATTCGACTTATAATGTTTCCGCCAGATCAGCCCAAATTCACCCTGCGTGATAAACCGCACATCAGGCCACCGCTTTTTTATTCCCTCCAGCCATAAGGTGATATCATTATAATCATACGGCAGGCTCAGCTCCCAACAGTTGGTGACCCATGCAAAACCATTCAGCTGAAATCCTTTATCAAAGTGAAGTGAGGTCGTGAACAACATCTCATCGATCCCTTTCTGTACGCCGAATTTACCGATCGTTTCAATAGGACCAACGCCCATGCGGCTATTGAACCCTCCCGCAAAACCCGCTCTGCGCGCAGCCAGGAAATCACAGGTCCATCCATCCAGGTTTACGCAATCGATGAAATCCGCCCTGCCCTGTGCCGGTTTGCAAAAATGCTCGGTTGAGGGGTAAAAAGGATAGCTGACCGCGCCATCACCATCCTGGTTGTCGATGGAATACTGGCTCCAGATATTTGCCTGGCAGACATGGATGCCTTCCACCTCAGCCAGATATTTCTGGTTCGGCGAAGATAGGAATCCTGCAACGATACTTTGGGGGCGATAACCCTTGCCAACAACCTCTGTAACCTTGGCCAACCCCTCGTGCAGATCCTTATTCACCTGCTCTGTAGAATTATAGGCATTGGCGAAATAGGCTCCGGGGATAAAGGTAACTTCGTCTCCATATTCATAATGATAGCCGGCGACGAGTTTCCGGATGGTCCTGTAGTTCTCCGTGGTATCGTGTAAAGCAAGCCAGCTAAGGGCCCAGGTCATTTTAGCACCCGGAAACCCCTTAGCAACAGCTTTTCTAAAATTTATAACACGCTCAGGGGTATGCAGGCTACGCTCATCTTCGCCGACATTCCTGTCCCGCGCCACTTCGATCTGGTTGACACGGATGACACAATTGAAAGTTAGAAAACGATTCCCCATCAGGGATACTTCTTTTCCGGTTTGGGCCTTCAGAAAGCTTATCGGAAGAAGGCACAATAACAGATAACCTGCGAGAGTCTTCATAATATTACCAGCCGGGGTTTTGTGTTAATTTGGAATTCAGCGACACTTGTTTTGTGGGTATCGGCAGCAGGTAGTTCTTGTTCGGATCAAAGAATCGCTGACTGGCCGGTTGTAATACCTTGTATCCGTTCTCAAGCTGACTGGCAGACAAATTGTAAAAAATGCTGTTATAGCTGTTGCCGTCAAGCGTGATCACTTTATCAGCCCATTGCGTTCCCGTGACCTTCACGCTTAATATGGATTTGGGCAGCACCGTTTCAGCCGTCTTCCATCTGCGCAGATCATCCCAGCGGAAGCCTTCGAAAGCCAACTCGACAGCTCTTTCTCTCCGGATCTCTGTTTCCATATCCAATCCATTGCTGGTTACAAACGTGTTGGTAAGATGAGGCATTTTCACTCTGTCCCTTAAGACGTTAATAGAAAGATCAAGGTCTGCATCAGAGATGGAGCCATTCCTTTCAAACTGGGCTTCGGCATAGATCAGCAGGACTTCAGCATACCGGATGACATTCCAGTCGAATGCACCGCCGCCATCGCCGGGTGTAGGCTGTTCAGAAATGAACTTGTACAGCATATAACCGGAATTCGAGCTTCTGTTGTTATCCTGTCCGGGCCATTGCGGACGATAGGTATCGTATTGCGGGCGGATCACCTGCGTTGCGGGGATGAGCAGGGACTGCGCCATCCGCGGGTCCCGATTGTAGAATTCAGACCGGCAGGAATCATAGCCTCTGAACAGGGGAGACTTATCGATCGGCAGACCATCGTTGCACAGATACATATCCGCAGCCGCTTTCGTCGGGTTCAGGTTGCCCCAGGATACTCCATATGCCCATCCGTTCACATTTATGTTGGTGCGGTATTTTTTCGAAATAATGGTCTCGGGGTCGTTCATGCTCGTATTGTCGATGAACATATACCGGTAGCTCGCATCACCCTTACCCTGGTAAAGGGTGTACGATTTACTGTCGATCACATTTTTGGATTCCGCAATGGCCTGATCCAGTAAAGTGTTCGCATCACCTGAAGCATGAAATTTGCGCCAGGTGCCTTCGAATAAACACACACGTGCTTTGAAGGCCTGGGCTGCTTCCCTGCAAATCCGGCCTGTCTCGGCAGAGCTGTATACGGGCAGGTCGGCTATCGCATTGTTCAGGTCATTCAAAATAGAATCCAGCACCACATCACGGGAGGCCCGGGCGGAGAAAACGGCTGAGTCCGCCGGCAGCAGGACCTTGTTGATGATCGGAACTCCGCCGTATAATTTCAGCAGGTTGAAATAGTCAAAGGCGCGGAAAAAATAACCCTCGCCCAAAAAGGGCTGAACGTCCGTTCTCAGGGAGGAAGCCAGTCCTTCCTGGATCAGCTTATTCGCGTTCCGGATAGAGCTATAGGCGCTATCCCAGTTATCGTCCTGTTCCGTCGGAACATAGGTGCCTGAGCTGACGGCGTTGATGGAGCTCTGGCCAAACGCCATTTCCGACATATTGTCGTCGTTATTGTTGCCATCGTAATGCGGGTCCGGCAGTGTCTGGTTATAAAACCAGTTTGCGGCCAGCCGGAAATCATTTGCCGTCTGCCAGTAGGCAGGATCGGTGATCTCGGATTGAGGCGTGAGGTCAAGATATTTTTTACAGCCCGTCACCGAGATCAATGCTACAGTCACTAAGGCCGATATTTTAATCATTTTCATTGTTAGTCTGTTTTAGAAGTTAACATTTACTCCAAATGAGATGGCCCGGTACATTGGATAGTTGTTCTCATAAAAACTGGCGTCATTGGCATTCTGTGTTACCGTCGGAACATAGGTTTCTTCCGGATCATACATGTGGTCCCATGTCCCCTTTGCAAACTCGAACAGGTCCTGTCCACTCACGTAAACCCGTAAACCCCGGATCTTGAAGTCCTTTATTTGCAGATTAGTGAAGGTATACCCTAAGCTGAGGTTCTTCATTCTCAGGTATCTTGTATTTTCCAGCCACCGGTCGGAAAACGCATAGTTGTTGCCTTTGACAGTCCCATTATTTGACAGGCGGGGATATTTGGCGTTAGGATTAGCCGAAGAAAAGGTTTTGCCGTAGAAATAGTCCAGCGGCTGGAACCAGGATTGCCCCAGTGGAACACCGAAGTTGCCGTTGCCTCTCCAGACATATTTGTTGCCCGTGCCCTGCAGGATAAACGAGAAATCGAAGCCTTTGTAGCTCAATCCACCAGTCATGCTGTAAGTCAGCTTCGGGATCTGTGATCCAAGGAAAACGGCATCGCCGTTCCTGCCTTTTGTTTTATCTCCATAGGTAGTGATCTGGCCATCTCCGTCGATATCCTGGTACATCATGTCGCCGATGCCTAAGCCGCCATATCCATTGGGCTGTGTAGCAGGTACGATGCCTTTGCCGGCATATTTGGAAGCATAGGCATTCAATTCAGCCTGGTTCCGGATCACAGAACCCTTATACCCGAAATAGGAATTGAGCGGAAAACCTTGTCTCGCCTGTGTTAAACCAAGATTATAGTTATCCTGTCCCTGTAGATCGGTTACGGTATTGGTGTTGTAGTTCAGGATAACGCCGACATTATATTTAACCTGCCCGATCCTGTCGTTCCATTGCCCGTTGAATTCCCAGCCTTTATCCAGCAGCTTTCCGGCATTCGCTGTTGGAGCGGCCGCGCCAAGAGTGGAAGGATAGGTGATGCTTACGAGCATATTGTTATTGTTCTTGCGATAGACATCGAACGAAAGATTCAGTTTTGAACGTAAGAGGGAGAGGTCGATCCCAAGGTTCTTTGTTTCGATGGTTTCCCAGGTGCGGTCAGGAGAAGCGATGCCTTTCAGCGAAGCCAGCCTGGACACCGTCGAGCCATCGATGGGATATTGCCCGCCGATATTGATCAGCTGGATGTAATCGAACAGTCCTAAAGAAGGCAGATCCTGGTTGCCCGTTCTGCCCCATGATGCCCGGAACTTGAAGAGGCTGACAATGTCGTTGGGGACCAGGTTCCGGAAGAAATCTTCTCCGGAGATTTTCCAGGCCGCCGAAATGCTGGGATAGATGGCACTCCAGCGTTTGTCCGGGGAGAATTTGGAGCTTCCGTCCTTACGCAAAGTGCCTTCCAGGTAATATTTTCCGTCATAGGAATAGGCGGCACGGCCGAAATAAGATTCCAGTGCCCATGGGTTATTATCCCAATAGTCTCCTGCCCGCAGGTTACGTGAATCCGACAAAGGCAGGGTGAAGACCGTATTGCTGGAAAAATCAGCTCCCGACATCTGCTCCGATTCCCGCGTGAACTTTTCTCTCGATGCACCGGCCATGAGCTTGATATCATGCTTGCCAAACGTCTTACCATAGTTGACGTAGGTGCTGAAGTTCTTGTAGGTGGAGTTAAAGTTGCTGTAGCTTGCGCTGTTCGGGTTATTCCGGATCAACGAGTTGGGTGTATTGTCCCAGTTATGCTCGATGTTGGTAGGCTTGTTGGCATTGTCATCGTGCCGCTGGATATTGATACCCACCTGCCCGGTCCATACCAGCCCCTTGACCGGTTCCCAATCCAGCTTCACATTGTTGCTCCACCGGGAATCCGTGATGGTTTCATTCCCGCCCATGGTCAGTTCCTGGAAAGGGTTTTCATATCCCTGGTAGCCGTAATAATTACCCGCAGGATTTCTTACGGGCAGATACGAGAACATCTTCAGCCCATTGTCTATCGCATCGTTGAGCTCAGAAGGCTGCCTGGTGTTGAGATAATCATATGCCGTATTGAGATCCAGTTTAAGATTTTTCAGCAGGTTGAGCTGAAGATCGATACGCAGGTTGTCGCGCACAGAGCTGTTCGTACCTGCGGATATGTTGCCATTGTCCCTCGTATCACCAAAAGATATCACGTAGGTGGAATTCTCGCCGCCGCCCGAAATGTTTAGATTATGCGTAGGCCTGAACGATGTTTTGAAAAGACTTCCATACCAGTCTCTTGATTGGTAAAACATCGGGAAGGAGGTTACGCCCCAGTTTTCCCCGGGCCCTACGCCCGGATCATTGGCCGCGATCTTTGCCAGCGTGGAATCCGAGAATGTCTGGGGATCGCCGTCATTCTTATTGGCTTCATTGAACATCTTTACAAAATGATCGGTCGAGACCATTCTTTTCATCATTCCCGGCTTTTTAAAAGCCCCGTTGAAATTATAGGCAATGCTGGGAGAGCTTGATTTTTTACCTCTTTTGGTGGTCACCAGGAGGACCCCATCCGCGGCACGCGCGCCGTAAATGGCCGCCGTAGCATCTTTCAGCACCGTAATGTCCTGGATATCGTTTGGATTGATCAGGCTGAGATCGCTTGGTATCCCGTCTATCAGAACCAGCGGCACATTGCCGTTGATGGAAGAGGCGCCCCTGATCGAGATCTGGTAACCCTGGTTTCCCGGTTGCCCGCTCGAACGCGTTACGGAAGTGCCGGGAATCAACCCCTGCAATGCATCGAGGGCTCCTGTAACAGGGCGTGATTCCAGCTTGTCCCCTCCTATCCGGGCGACGGAGCCGGTGAGATCGGTCTGTTTCAGTTTTGTACCATAGCCTACGACCACCACTTCGTTCAGTCCGTTGGGCATTCCCTTCAGCACGATATGCAGCGGCGTGCTGCCTGTTACCCGGACCTGTTCGGTCTGGTAGCCGATGCTGCTGATCTCGAGAAGGGCATTTTCAGGTACTTCTAATTCAAAATGACCTTTGGCATCGGTTTGCGTGCCCCGTTTCTGGCCTTGTAACGTAATGGTGACGCCCTGCAGAGGTTTGTCGGTGCTGTCTGTCACATCACCCTGCACGTGGATCGTCTGCATCATTTCGCCTGCCGACGTTACCGCTATGACCTTATCGTTGATGATCTTATAGATCAGGCCATTGCCACGGATGATCTTATCCAGCGCGTCGGAAATGGAGATATCCTTTACATGAAGATCCACCCGGACATTTTCGGGTATCGTATGGGTATTGTACAGAAACCTGTACCGGGAATTTTTTTCGATGATCTCAAAAGCCTTTTTCAGCTTAACGTTGGAGAGATCCAGGTTAAGCTTCAGGTCCTTTTGGGAAAACGCTTTATTAGCAGATACCTGCACACAAGCAGCCAGTAATAAAACCAATGTCAATTTCATAATGCGAAGCAATTTTGGAAGCCCTATGGACGCAGAGCTGCAGCAAAATGGAAATAGTTTATTTTCCATACATTTACAGTAAGTTTAATTGTTAAATGAAACCCTCCCTTGATGCAATGAGTGAAGGTTTTTACAATTGAATGGTCCGGCGGGGAATGTGGAGCATTTCCCGCCTCTTTTTTTATATATCTGTCCGGATTGGAGTGCTTTATGTCATAAGTTTAGTTTTGGGTGAATAAAGATTACTCTATATAAATTTCATTGTTGGATCTTTTGTAGGAGAAGGGTGCGATGGCCTGCAGCTCTTTCAGCGCATCGTCTATATCTTCATCTTCGAATCTGCCGGCGAACCTGTAGGATTTGGCTTTTTCGTTCCGGAAGTATATTACGACATCATAGCGTCTTTGCATCTGCAAAGCCAGATCGTAAAAGGATTCATCCATGAAGATCAGCTTGTTCACCAGCCAGGCGGTATCCGGTGCCACGCTTATTTGAGGATTGAGAAGGATGGGTTTAATGGTGGGCTCTATGATCTTTTCTGCGGATTTGATTGGCGCCAGCATGTTCCGGTCCTCATTCCGGATGACGATCCGTTGATTGGGAACCAATGTGATCTTTTTTGCATTCTTCCCTTTTGTAATGACTTCAATAGAGCCGCTGATGAGGGAAGCCTGCCCATTGTTATCTTCCGGGTATGCCTGAACATTGAATACCGTTCCAAGATCCGTTACATCAAAATTTTTTGTATGAACCAGGAAAGGATGAAGGCTGTCGTGTTTTACCTTAAACATAGCTTCCCCGACCAAAGTGACTTCCCGTCTGCCGCTGTTGAACGCCGCTGTTGTATAGGTCAGGGTGGAAAGCGAATTCAGCCACACTTCCGTGCTATCCGGAAGGACGATACTTGACCTGGACCCTGAAGGAGTATGGATCCGGCTGATCGTCTTCGCATTGTCAGCTTTATTATTAACCGGTCTGGCGTAATAGAAAAAGTAAACAAAACAGATGACGGATAGTACAGATAAGGCAATGAGTGTTCTTTTCAAAAAAACCGGCTTGTTCCTGACCGGCGCGAAAGGCTCTCCGCTCTGGAACATATCGCCCTGTTCATCGATGTGTACATCAGAAATGATCTCGCAGTCCAGCGAGTCATAGAACTTCCGCATATAACCGCGGATAACTTCTTCATTTTCACTCGCTTGAAACAACTGCATCAGTTCTTCGAATTCTTCCCTGGAACAGGTTCCTGCAGCAAATTTATCCAGCAGATCGTAAATGCGCGACATACTTATACGACGGATGCCGGGGAAAAATGTACTACTGGTAACACAAAAAATTAATCGGCATTATTCCTCAGATAGGCTACAATATTTTCTATAGCCTTTGCCAACTGATTTCTTACGGTATTAGGGGAGATCTGTAACAGGGATGCTATTTCTTTCCGGGGTTTGTCCTCAGCCTGGCTTAGAAGATAAACAGCCCTTCGCTGGGGAGGAAGCTGTCCGATGGCTTGTTGTATGATAACGTGATATTCTTTTGTTTCCACCTTTATACCGGCATCCTGCTC
>DATJJA010000222.1:0-54837 GCA_035492595.1 Puia sp. | reverse complement strand
TCTGCATACAAATTGAAAAGAGCCGGGATCAGTTTGCGCTTCGTAAGATCACCTTTTGCACCAAAAATGGTTATTGCTGATGGGAATATTTTTCTGCTCATATACAAACTTACAAAAAAGCCGCTCGAATCGAACGGCTTTTATGTTAACATCAAAGTTAAGGCTTCCAGGTATTATTACTGTTGTCGATATCAGGGTATCGCTGGTCTGGATCAACGGTAACCTGGACGATCTTGCCCGTCGAAGCGTATTGGAACTTCCAAACAGATCCATGCATCCATATCTCTACCGGAAGTTTCACCCGCGCGGTCTTTCCATTCTCCTCCTTAACCTCTACCGTAACAGGCATCGGAAGCTTTTGCCTGTTCTCGATAGTTATCACCGCGCCTTGCGCCTGGTTGCCATTTACATATTCCACATTCGTGACGGCCTGGTCGATCTTCCAGTTGTTAAAGAACCAGCCCCGCCAGAACCAGTCCAGGGTCTCACCCGAAGCATTCTCCATAGCATGGAAGAAGTCATATGGAGTAGGATGCTTGAAGGCCCACTCATGAATATAATATCTGAAAGCATAGTCGAAACGTTCCTTGCCCAGAACTTCTTCGCGAAGTAATTCCAGTCCCGTACCCGGTTTGTTATAGGAAAGCGTACCCCATTCCCGGCTCGGCATCGCATCCGGAATGGTCATGATAGGGTTCGTAGCATTGAAGAATGGGATGGCCGACCGGCTGCGGCTTTTCTCCACACGCAGATACTCCCCGTTATTGAAAGCCGAGTCCGAAACAGTATTGATGAACGTGTTAAAGCCTTCATCCATCCAGGGATATTTCCTTTCATTACTGCCCACGATCATCGGGAACCAGTTGTGACCGAACTCATGCCGGGTCACACCCCAAAGACTGCCCTTGCGCGCACGCGAGCTGCAAAACACGATCCCCGGATATTCCATGCCTCCTACCACTCCCGCCACATTCGTAGCAGCAGGATAAGAGAATTCGTAAAGATATTTGGAATAGTGTTCGATACAGGCTTTCACATATTCTGTACTGCGGCCCCAGGCTGAATCGCCAGCGCTTTCCACCGGATAGATGGATTCGGCCAGCGCTTTCTTACCGCTCGGCAGGTTTATCCTCGCCGCATCCCATACGAACGCCTTCGATGCACCCCAGGCCACATCCCGCGTATTGATACACTTGAATTTCCAGGTCAGACGATCCTTGGCAGGTCTGCTGGCAGCGTCCGTAACTTCATTCTCACCACGGATCATGACCGTCTTGTCACTGCCCTTTGCTTCCTGCAATCGGCGAAGCTGTACAGGTGTCAGCACCTCTGCCGGGTTCATCAGCTCCCCGCTGCCACCCACGATCATGTCGCCGGGTACATTGACACTATAATCGATATTGCCATATTCAAGATAAAATTCCCCCTGCCCCAGGTAAGGCAGCGTATTCCAGCCTACCACGTTGTCATAGACACACATCCGGGGATACCACTGAGCCACTTCATAGATCCAGCCATTCTTTGACTCCAGCCGGCCTGTACGGTCCGTACCATACTGGGGGATCTTGAAAGAATAGTTGATCCTGATCTTCAGCAATCCGCCATTCCCTTTCAGACTGGCCGGCAGCTTGACCTGCATCCGCGTGTCGGAGATCAGATAGTCAGCAGCGCTTGCCTTTCCGGTGGCGGCATTGATCAGCTCCACCGATTTCAACTCATACCCGCCGTCAAAGGCATCCCGGTTCGCCCAGCGGCCGCCCGTTAGCTCGGTACCAGCCACACCGCGGGAATCAAGCTTATAGATATTCTGATCCATCTGCAGCCATACAAAAGGAAGCTCATGCGGGCTGTTGTTCTTATAGGTAATGGTCACTGTCCCCGAAAGCGAGTGATTCACTTCATCAAGCCTTGAAGAGATAGAATAGTCAGCGCTGTTCTGCCAGTACTTAGGGCCGGGCTTGCCATCAGCCGCACGAACATCATCTCCATAAGCCGGGTAAAACAAAGGAGCAAACGCCTCATGTACATCATAAACAGAAGATGAAGGAGCAGCAGATTGAGCGTAAGAAGCAGACTGCCCAAACAACAGTCCCCCCAACGCCAGAACGTAAAATGATTTTCTCATATCTAACACTGATTTTTTGTTATGGTTACGAAGGTAGATTTTCCTATTTTCATTCTATGGATATCCATGAAATTAAAAATAGATTAGTAAAAAAGGCAACAAGCCTCACTATCGGCAGTTTTAAACCTACCGGCTCCGACAAAGAAAGCTGGATCGGACGTGTATCCTTCTATAAGGAAGAGGAAGATATACCCGAAGACACCGTCGGTCTGCCCATGCTTCCGCTGCTACAGCTCAGTCTGGAAGGGCTGCCTTTTGTCCCCGAAGGGCTTGAAAAAACAAAAATGCTGACTGTTTTCATCAGCGAGGACCTGCCCACAGGCCTCGCAGACAACGGCGACGACTGGCTGCTGCGCGAGTACAGCAAGGACGACCAGCTCGTCCAAAAAGACCTCGCCAACCCCGATTCCTATATCCGGCCCTTCCCCTTAAAAGCAACCTTCATCCGGGAAGACTACCCCGTCTGGGACGGAGGGGATATCCCCGCCGACCTCGAAGACGAGATCCTAAAGCTGGAAGATGCCGGAGAGATAGAAGATTATTATGATATGGTCGAAAACAACTATGGCCATAAACTGGGCGGTTATGCCACTTTCTACCAGTCCGGCGTTGATTTTGGCGATGATTTTACTTTCATGCTGCAGATCGCCTCGGATGAAAAAGCCCGGCTGAACATCATCGACAACGGCACGATCTTTTTAGCAAAGAACAGTAAGACCGGAGAGTGGAGACTATATGTAGATTTTCAGTAATACTCGCTGGCCATTAACAATTCAAAAACAATTTATGAACTACGTTAGATTCGGAAATACCGGCCTCACGGTTTCGAAACTCTGCCTTGGCATGATGACCTATGGCAAACCCACCGATAGATGGCCCTGGGCATTGAACGAAGAACAAAGCCGTCCCTTTATTAAAAAAGCACTTGAATTAGGTATCAACTTCTTTGACACAGCCGATGTATATGCGGGAGGAGAGAGCGAAAAGGTAACAGGAAAAGCGCTATGGGATATGGCAAAACGCGATGACATCGTACTGGCTACAAAAGTATTCAACCCCATGGGACCCGGCCCCAATGATAAAGGGCTTTCCCGCAAACATATCCTCAGCGCCATCGACGCCAGCCTCCAAAGACTTGGCACCGATTACGTGGATCTCTACCAGATCCACCGCTGGGACTATAATACCCCGATCGAAGAGACGATGGAAGCTCTGCACGATGTCGTCAAAGCAGGAAAAGCCCGGTATATCGGCGCTTCTTCCATGTTTGCCTGGCAGCTCGCACAGGCCCAGTTCACAGCAGAAAAGAATGGCTGGACAAAGTTCGTCTCCATGCAGCCTCACTACAACCTGGTCTATCGCGAAGAAGAACGGGAAATGTTGCCCTTCTGCCAGGACCAGAAGCTTGCCGTCATCCCCTGGTCGCCGCTGGCAAGAGGCCTGCTGACAGGCAACAGGTCAAAGGAACGCACGGAGACCGATAGAGCCCGCACAGATGCCTTCGGCAGATCCATCTATAGTGATGATGATTTTATTATAGTCGACCGCGTTACAAAACTGGCCGGACAAAAAGGACTGCCCGCGGCACAAATAGCCCTCGCCTGGGTCCTGTCCAAACCGGTCATCACCGCACCCATCGTCGGAGCCAGCAAACCCGGACACCTCGAAGATGCCGCAGAAGCCCTCACGATAAAGCTCAGCCCTGAAGAGATCCAACACCTGGAAGAAGCCTACAAACCCCATCCTGTGCTCGGTCACTCTTAAGTCAAGGTCACATAAATTATATCCCCAACAGAGATCCCGCCCCTGGTCGTCCTTACGATCAGGCGGGAGTTCTTCAACTGTACCTCGATATCATAGTGGCTCCCCTGAAAGATCACACTCTGCACCGTCCCCGACAACGCACGCCACCCCTCAGCCGCCGCAACCCCTTCCTGATCCAGGATGCTGATATCCTCCGGCCGCACAAAGGTCTTCCCGATCATATTATACTTCCCAAACAAACCCGCCACATATGCGTCTACGGGTCTGCGATACACCTCCTCCGGCGTCCCCCGCTGCACTATATTCGCATCCCTCAACACAATTATCTCATCCGCCCAGGCCATAAGATCCAACGGATCATGAGAGACCAGGATACAGGTAATACCCAGCTTGTCCCCGATATCCCTTATCACCCTCTTCAGCACATCCTTATGGATCATATCCAGATTCGAAAAAGGTTCGTCCAGCAACAACAGCCGCGGAGGTTTTACCAGCAACCGCGCCAATGCGATCCGCTGCCTTTCCCCACCCGATAGCTGATCCGTCCGTCGGGCCAGCAGATGATCGATATGACAAATAGTGTACAGCTCCGCAGATTCCTCCACCGACAGATCATTGGCGTAAGACAGCACCTCCTCCACCCGGTAATTATGCCATAACTCGAAATGCTGAGACAGATAGGCAATGCCCGGCTGCCCCGGGACCAGCCTTTCCTGCGGCCCCAAAACCCGGCTGCCCTCAAATCGGACCTCTCCCGTCCTGACCTCGGCCAGCCCCGCTATCATTTTTAACAACGTACTCTTCCCCGAGCCCGTTTCCCCTGCTATGGCCAGTTTCCGCCCTTTTTCCTGCGTAAAGCTGATCCGCCCGTTAAGCCCATCTACTTGTAACAACTCCATAAATATCAAAGTAAGGTCAAATCTTCATAATTTGCCCCGGTTTCTTATTTTATGCAGTACAATCCACCTTCACTTCGAACCGTCCAGGTGACCCGCTATATCACCCCCCTCCGGGAAGGCGGCTCCCTGCCCGCCATCGCCGAAGCAAATGACGAGTTCCTGTATGTGCTCAAATTCCGCGGCGCAGGACAAGGGGTAAAATCGCTCATCGCCGAACTCATCGGGGGAGAGATAGCGCGCTTATTAGGCCTGAAAGTTCCCGAGATCGTCTTCGCAGAACTTGACCCCGCCTTCGGCCGGACCGAACCCGACGAAGAGATCCAGGACCTGCTAAAAGCCAGCATTGGACTTAATCTCGGCCTCCATTACCTGTCAGGCTCCATCACCTACGACCCCGCAGTAGCCCCCGTCGATCCGCTCACCGCCTCGAAGATAGTCTGGCTGGACTGCCTGCTCACCAACGTAGACCGTACCGCCCGCAATACCAATATGCTGTTCTGGAACAAGGAACTATGGCTCATCGACCACGGCGCCGCCCTCTATTTTCATCATAACTGGCCCGACGCCGATACACCGCCGAAGGCTCTCGAAGAACAGGCGCGACGACCCTTCGTACAGGCAAAAGACCATGTATTATTGCCATGGGCATCCCAACTGGATGCCGTCGACCAACCCCTCCGCGCCCTTCTTACCCCGGAGAACATCCACAATATTGTTGCGCTGATCCCTGACGAATGGCTGACCAGCTGGTCCTCAGGCCAATCCCCTGATGATATCCGCAACGTCTATGCGCAATTCCTCAATACCCGGATCGAAGTATCCTCTATTTTTGTAAACGAAGCCCAGCATGCAAGACAAACACCTATTTGAATATGCCGTTATCCGCGTAGTACCAAGGGTAGAACGGGAAGAGTTTCTCAACGTCGGGGTCATTGTCTATTGCTCCCGGTTGAAATACCTTGAACTGATCTATACCCTGGATACCGATAGGCTCCTGGCATTCTATCCAAAGCTGGACATTGCCGAACTGGCCCAACACCTGCAAGCCTTCGAAGCCATTACAAAAGGCAGCAAAGACGGCGGCCCCATCGCACAGCTGGACCTCGCCAACCGCTTCCGCTGGCTGACAGCAACCCGAAGCACCATCCTCCAATCCTCAAAAGTACACCCCGGGTTTTGCGGCGACCCCGCAGCAGCGCTCCGACGTATGCACGCCACCCTTGTGCTTTAAACACACCCCTAAACGCCCAGCAGAGCTTCGGCGGAGCGTCGTCCCTTGCTCAGAACTTCGAAAAAGCTTCGTTCCTCGCTTTTCCTCGTTCGTTCCCTTCGCTTCGCTCGTGAACACTCGTACCCTTCGCCCCGCTCGGGTACCCACAAAAAAACTAACCTTCCAAAATCAAAATTCGAATTTGTATATACAAATTCAATTTTCCTAAAAACACATACCCCCCAACCCACTCAATAAAATCACAAAGAATTTCGTTTACCAACCACATATTCATAAATCATGACCGACATCGCCGAAACCATCGCAACACCACTCGAAGAAGCCAGCAAATCCAGGATCAATGCCCTCGTCGCCCTCTTTGTCGCCATCACCGCAACCTTTATGGCGATCTGCAACGTCAAGGACGGCAATATCGTCCAGGCAATGGATCAGGCCCAGGCGCACAGCATCGACGCATGGTCCTACTTCCAGGCAAAAAGTACCAAACAAGCTACAGTGGAAAGTGTCCTCGAACTCGCCCGGCTCCAAAAGACCACAGGCACCGATGAGCTCATAAAAAAATATGAAGCCCAGATCAGCCGCTACGACACCGAAAAAGCAGAAATTAAAAAACAGGCAGAAGGATATCAAAAACAATACGACGACCTCAACCTCTTCGATGATCAGTTCGACATGACAGAAGCCCTGCTGACCATCTCCATCGCGATGTTTGGTATCGCCTCCCTTACCCAACGCAAATGGCTCCTCTGGTTTGCCAGCGGAATGAGCACGCTCGGCATCATCTTCGGAATCACAGCCTTCCTGAAGATCAGCCTACACTCGGACTTTATCTCGGCAATACTCAGCTAACCGCTGCAAACACCACAGCAGCCAGCATCCGCTGCAAACACAGCAGCCACAGCAGCCACAGCTAGCCGCTGCAAACACCGCAGCAGCCAGCATCCGCTGCAACCGCAACATATCGGCGCCGCCGCAATAACCTTACATCTTCTTAAAATCCGCAGGGATCTCAAAATTATATGCCGCAGGGGGCCTGGTCTGATAATTCGTAAGCATCGTGACCTGGTCCCCAACCTGCACCTTCACCACCACCCCATCTCCACCCGCAGCCTTGATCTTTTCCAGGATCATCGACCCCTTGGGATAATATAACAGGATCCCCCCCAAACACACATTCGAGCTACCAAGCTCCTTCGTGATCCACAGATCCTTCTTCTCCCCCTTTACCTTCACCACAAAATGCTGACAATCCAGCTTCCCGATCTTCTCCGTACCCACAGGTTCAACAGAAATATCCCCATCCGTCAGCTTCATATTCTTTTCAGCGCTCAGCTGGCTAAATCCCGTCTCCACAAAAGCATGATGCCTGGGGACAAAACGCACCTCCTTTTTCGTCTCGAAATCCAACAGCAGGTCATCCTGCTCCTTCCCCTTCGCAATATCAGCCGCCCCCTCCTTCATCGGGTAGATCTTCGACTCTATCCGCACCTTTGATTTCGTCTCATAAATGGTCATCAGGGTTTTGCTTTTGATCGTGCAATCATAGACCAGCGTACCCTCGAATTGAGCATAAGCACCCTGAAAAACCCCCAGTATAAATAGTAGAACGGTTAGCTTTTTCATATTGAGAATGAATGTGAAAGATCAAATTTACGGCGAAATCATCCATCTTACATGGACACCCTTACTTCAGTACCAAAATTGGTTAACATTCCCAAAAAGAGACAACACTCTGTTTCGGGCTCCCTTTTAGCACATTAATAACCAACCACTTAGCATCTGGCCTTTTTTTCGCATAACCATAACTGCCCTTTTATTTTTTTTAATATCCCCTTAAAAACCCAGACCATGATCCGAATGTTCAAAGTCCTTTTAATTTTAATTCTTGCGTTCCCCTTTTTCATCCATGCCCAAAACCTGGCAGTTAACAACGCCCCTTACTCCCGAATCAACAATAATCCCTCTGTCTCTGCCCCAACTCCCGCCCATTTAGCCCCTTGGCAAAAAGCAGAAGACCGGGTCAACGGAAACATCAACCGCATTTCCCTTGCCAAATTAAAAGCCACCAATACCAGCCTGGTCAGTTTTCTGAAAGATTCCTGCCTGGCCGATTCCACCCTCCACCCCGTGTGGCATGGCGAATACACCGCAGACAAAACAGCAGCCTCCCTTAGCCTGTCCTATGGCATCCGCTGCAATTTCACCCAATCCTCCACCCTGAGCATAATGGCAAACGACCTCAGCCCTCTGCTCAGACACATAGAAGTCTACGGCCAGGAATATATGGCCCTTACAGCTATTCCAACCGTTCGCAATGCATGCCCTCATTTCGAGCCGGTAGCCACGACACCAACCACCATAACCACAGCCGCAGCCTCACAAACCACAGCCGCAGCAGCGCAAACCACCATAAACCCGGCAGCCGCCTCAACCACCCGAACAAAACTCTGGCTCGTCACCGCAAAACCCGACGACCTCCCCTATATCATCCTCACCCGCAAGGACTATCTCGAAAAAGTGATCGTCTCTCTCAATAAAACCAAACAACATATCATCGCCGATGTCAAACAAAAGGCGCCCACCCGCACCACAGCAGACCAGGAAGCCCAAAAGAATAAAGAACTCGAATCATTTCGTAGCACCTATACCGGCGCCGAGCTGGAGATGCGGCAAAGACACTATCTGGAACAGTATAAAAGCGACGAAGACTACCAAAAAGAAAAGATCGATGCCGCAACTGCAGACACCGATAGCACCATCAGTTTCATCGATGGCATGCTTCACCGCCTTGCACCCGCAACCCTCGCCGCCCCGGCTATCGTCTCATCCTCAGCCAAAGAATTCGAAGGTTTCGCAGACGGCGAACCCGGTTCCGTAATGCTGGTCGGGATAAAACCCACGGCGGCCGACGCCATCGCCACCCCCGAAAAACCCAACTTCTTCCTGATAACCTGGAATTTCGATCCCTCCGATCCTACCGCAGTCAGCCTTGACCGCCAGATCGCAAAACAACTCGATCCGGGAGTCCTGAAGAACATCCTCAAAAAATAAAGAACCGGGGAGCAGGATAAAAGCCTGCTCCCCTAACACCCTATCCGGCTAAAGCCGCACCACATGCGTTCCCGCACCCAATTGCCGCACCTCCAATGGCCGTCCCTTCACCTCCAGTTCCAAAGTCGCCGTCGCCCCCGGCGGCACCACCGCCGTATAAACGACCCTTCCCCCCTCCGTCTTCCACGAAGAGCTGATCCTTCCATAGGGACAGTCGTGACTAGCCGAAAAGGCAGCCAGCCCCGGCACAAAATGCGGCCGTAACAAAATATGCCTGAACCCGGGAGCTTCCTCATCAGGGAATATCCCCCCGATCCCCTTGAACAACCAGGCCCCGATCTCCCCAAACATGATATGATTCATCGAAATATCGCTCTTCGCATCGATCGGCCAGTTCTCATAGAGCGTGGTAGCCCCGTTCACCATCCACCAGCCCCACGAGGGATAAGTCTTCTGCGTCGCAACAGTATACGCCAGATCAGCATACCCGTTCTCGCTCAATGCATTCAAAATGGCCTTCGTTCCCAATAACCCCACATTCAAATGACTGCTATCCGCCAACACCCGGCGAGCCAGGTTAGCCGCAATACGCCCCTTCAAGTCAGCAGGCGCCAGGCCCCAATATAAAGGCATACTCAGCTCCGTCTGCAATCCGGTCCCATAAATGCCTGTAGCAGCATTCAAATACCGGGAATTGAAGGCCGTCCTGATCTTCTCCGCCAGCGCCGAATATTTCCGCCTGTCATCCTCCTTCCCCAGCAAACCCGCCGCCTTCGCCAATATCGAAGCATCCGCATAATAATAGACAGACGAAGTGAACTCCACCGGTGGTTTTGCCGTCACCGGGATCCAATCCCCAAGCCCCCAGTCCGTCAGTCCCGACGGGCTCAGCTGATCGATATGGTCCACATACCTTCGGATATTATCATAACAGTCCGCCAACAGCTTCCTGTCGCCATAAAATAAATAGATCTTCCACGGTATTATCGCAATGGTGCTCGTCCAGTCCGGGCCATTCCCCCACTCATATCCCCAACCATCGGTCGGAACGATCGAAGGCAATACCCCATTCGGCTGCTGTTCATCCCTGTGGTCCGCCAGCCATTTTTCATAAACGCCTATCCCGTCAAAATTATAAAGCCCCGTCTCCACCGCAATATGCGCATCCCCCGTCCATCCATTCTTCTCCCGCTGCGGGCAATCCGTAGGATAACCAAAAAAATTCGACAGGTAAGAGTTGTTGGTTGCCGCCCAGAGCTGATTCACCAGTGGATCAGAACTCTGAAGCCAACCCGCCGCCGGCACATCACTATGCATAAACCAACCCACCAGGTCATCCTTACCCAGTTGCACCGCCGCCGAAGAAGAGATGACCTCCACATACTGGAATCCTTTATAGTTGAACTTAGGCAGGAACTCTTCCACACCCTTCCCATCCAGATAATAAATATCCGTTTGAAAAGGATCACTGTCATCCGTAGGCCGGTAATGCACCGATATATTCGACTGATCGACATGCCCGTTCGCATAGAGCCGTTCCCCATGCCGTAGCTGCAGCTTGGTTCCCGCCGGACCGCTGACCCTCAGCGCGCTGACCCCGGCAATATTCCTTCCCAGATCATAGACCCAGGTCGTATCGTCGATACGTTTCATCGAAACCGCATGTATCTCCTCTACATTCCGGATAGGCGGCAGGACCTGCGCTACTACCTGCTCCGATGGCGCCGGCCGGTATTCAACTTCCTTCCATGCGCTGTCATTAAAAGCCGTAGTATTCCACCCCGCCTGCTCCCGCCGGTGATCGACATGCTCTCCCGTATAAATGCTGTTAAAGATTACCGGGCTCAGCGAAGTCTTCCAGTCCTTTCCCGAAGAAACGGTTTCCGTCGAACCATCTTCATAAGTAATGCGGATGTCCAGACAAAAACAAGGCCGGCCACGCCATGGCGCTTCATGAAAATACCAGACGGCCGTGGACTGCATATTATACCAGCCATTACCCAGCAACACTCCCACCACATTGTCCCCCGACCTCAGCTCACCCGTGATATCATAGGTGACATAAAGATTGCGCCGGTCAAATCTCGTATACATAGGGTCCAGCCTGTGATCGCCTATTTTATGACCATTGATATAAAGTTCATAAAGCCCCGCAGCAGCAATATAAGCCCGCGCCGAACGGATCTTCCGCGCAGGCACCCACACCTTCCTGAAATATGGCGCAGCCTTTGTCTTGATATTCCGCGAATCACTGATCCAGGCCCCCCGCCAGTTCTTCATCTCCATCATGCCCGTCTCAAAGCTGGCTATCTTCGCGGCCCCGCCCTTTTTCCCCTCTTTATCCCAGACATCAACCTTCCAGTAATAGCGCGTAAATGGCTTCAGCGCCGGCCCCGCATAGGTAATAAGTTGCGCCCCCGATTGCTGCCTCCCCGAGCTATATATACCACCCCGCCCCTTTACCGCTGCCGCAGAGTTCGTCAATACACTCATCGAGTCCGTCCCTACCGCAACAGCATAAGCCGACTGCCCCGCCCCGTCGCGTCCATCTTCCAGCCGCCACGAAAGCCGCGGATGCGCCGCATCGATACCCAACGGGTTCTCCAGATACTCACATCTTAGATGAACCGGCCGGCAACCTGCTGCCGCAACCTGGGCCTCCAACTTAAAACTTAGTAACCCTAAAATTGTTAAAACAACAGTACCGACGTAATTTGAGGTGGTTCGCATTCGACAAAAATAAACAACTGCTTTATACACATGAGAAAGTTCTTCTTTTTTCTCTCAATGGCATCTTTGGCCCTCACACAAATCACGGCTGCCCAAACCACCAGCCCTCAAACCACAACTGCGCAAGCCCCGCAAAAAACCACCCCAACCACACCTCGCCCCGACCCGTCCCAGGTCCACGAATTCGTGATCCATCAATTCCACACCGAGAACGGTTCCACCCTGCCCGAGGCGCACATCGTCTACGGCACCTATGGCCATCTCAATAAAGCCCATGACAACGCGATCCTTTTACCCTCACATTATATGGCCACCCATCGCGGTTATGAATGGCTGATGGGCCCCGGCAAAGCCCTTGACACCACAAAACTTTTTCTCGTAGCCACCGAACTCTTCGGCAACGGCCACTCCTCTTCACCCAGCAATACACCCGAGCCATTCCATGGCCCGCGTTTCCCCCTGATGACCATCCGCGACAATGTGGAAGCCGTCCACCACCTGCTTACAGAAGAGCTGCACATCACGCACCTGAAAGCCCTCATCGGCTTTTCGATGGGCGCACAACAGGCTTTCCAGTGGGCAGTGAGCTACCCTGACTTTGCCGATCGCTTCGTCGCTACTTCCGGCACTGCTAAAACTTACCCGCATGGTGTGATCCGCCTCGAAGGACAGATCGCAGCCATCACCGCTGACACTTTGTTTAATAATGGAGATTATACCACCCCGCCCGCCAAAGGTCTGGAAGCATTTGGTGTAGTCTGGGGCGCCTGGCTCTATTCCCAGGAATGGTGGCGTAAAGAGTTATGGAAGACCAATTCGGCGCCCGGCACCACCTTCGAACAGGTCTTACTTCGCTTTCGGAGGAATTTCATCCCCGGCGCCGACGCCAATAATCTGATCCTGCAGATGCGCACCTGGGAAAAACATGATATAGGCACCACCCCGGGGTTCAACGGGGATATCGAAAAAGCCCTCCGGTCCATCAAGGCGCCGTTTCTCTACATGCCCTCTGAAACAGATCTCTATTTTCCAATAGGTGATGCAAAATACGAAGCGGGCTTCATGTCAACCGTAGTCTTTAAACCCATCCCTTCCCTCTGGGGCCACACAGCCGGCGCTGCCAGCAATCCGGAAGACGGCAAATTCCTTAATGACAACATCGCAAAATTCTTAAACCCATAAATCCCACCTCGGCGCCGAAGCCCGGCAATACAACCCTCACCCCACAGCGCCGCAACCCTAAAACGCCGCAACCCTAATAACCGGGGTTCTGCCCCAACCCCGGATTAACCATCACATCCCGCGACGGTATCCCATAGATCAGCTTACTCGGCACCACATTATACGAGTTCGGCAACAAAAAAGGATATGTCTGCTTCTGCAACAACCCATAAGTATTCATCACCGACACCGCCTGCCCCGTCCTCACCAGATCAAACCACCGGTGATTCTCAAAAGCCAGTTCCACCCTCCTCTCATGCGCGATCGTATCCCGCAACATCCCCTGATCCGTGGTCATGGTCGGCGCCAGCCCCGCCCGCGCCCGCACCTGGTTCAAATAAGGCAGCGCAGCTCCTCCCTGCCCCTGCTCATTCAATGACTCCGCCAGCATCAGCAACAGATCCGAATACCGGTAGACATACCAGTCATCCCCCGTATTGTACGGCTGCGTAACCCCCGTATACGGATAGTTATATTGCTTCTTGATAAACCGGTGGATCAACGATGTCGTATATCCCAACCCCTTCCCGCTCGTATCGATATTATTCACTATGCTCACCACACTGTCCGGAAGAAAATCCGTCGTCGAATTCAAATGCCCCTTGATCACCCCAATGCTCGCATCAAGTCTCGCATCCCCCGGCTCATACGACGTGACCAGGTTCTGCGTAGGAACATTCCAGCTGCCCGCCGTATTATTATAGTCAACCCCCAATACCACCTGCGTGCTCGCCATATTCGGAATAAAATCATATACGAACTGACTGCTCTGGTTATTGGCCCCAACAGTCCCATTGGCCGGAGTACCATTGTTGCCCGCCGAATACTGGATCTCAAAGATCGATTCCACACTGTTCTCATTGGCCGTCTTGAACACCGATGCATAATTCGGCAGCAGCGAATAGCCCATCGAAGTCACCGACTGGAATAGCGGTGTCGCCTTGTCATATTGCTTCAGTGTAAGATAGACCAGCCCCAGTTCCGTTGCCACCATGCCCTTGTTGATAGTCCCGGGCTGAGGAAAGGTCGGCGGCGAGAGCTTACTCAAGGCATCCGTGAAGTCCGCAATGATCTGCGCATAGACCGTATCGACCGGCGAACGGTTCACAATGGCGTTCTTGGCGTCTGTCACCTCATGCAGATACAAGGGTACCTGACCAAACAGCCGCACCAGCTCGAAATAATAATGCGCCCTCAACGCCTTGGCCTGCCCGACGATCTGGTTAAAGGACGAATCGGACATATCCGCCGGCCTGGCCGCCGCCAGTTTATCGAGGATGACATCAGCCCGCTGGATCCCCTGAAAATTTGCCGTCCACAAAGACTGCGTATTTGAATTGGTGGCATCATCCAGGAACTCCGCCACACTTTCATTACCCGTACCACCCCTGTCCTTGGCATTGTAGTCGAAGAAAGTGTTGTCGGCTCGCATCTCCTCCAGGTAGAAGGCGACATTGGCGGCATCGCGCAACGGCACATAAGCCCCCGTTATCGCCTGCTGAAAATCGGAATTCGTCTTGTAAAATACGCCCTCATTGAGCTGCCCCTGCGGATACAACGTAACAAACTTTTTGCTGCAGGAAGCCAAAGCCCCGATAAGAAC
Organism: Puia sp.; assembly: GCA_035492595.1. GTDB lineage: Bacteria > Bacteroidota > Bacteroidia > Chitinophagales > Chitinophagaceae > Puia. The sequence goes on along the minus strand of DATJJA010000222.1, from coordinate 40,213 downwards.
AAGCCCCCCGATCATAATAGTATATCTCATAATATTTTGCATTATCAACTTTCTAAAAATTCACATTGGCGCCGATCATCACCACTCTCGGGATCGGATAAGACCCATTGTCCAGTCCCGCCTGGGTCTGGGAATCCTTCGTATCATTGACCTCAGGATTCTGTCCGGGGTATTTGGTAAACATAAAAGCGTTCTGTACACTTCCGTATACCCGGATCTCCTTGACATACCGCAGCATCTTTTGCTTGAAAGTATACCCCAGCGTGATATTCTTCACCGCCAGATAGTCCCCGCTAAATACCCAGGTGCTGTTGACCAGCCGGTACAATTCCGTCGAGCCGCTTCGCGTACTCGGCACCTTCCCATTCCCCGGATGATCCGGACTCCGCCAGCGGTTTGCCATATCCTTTGTCACGTTAAACACGCCATCCAGGTTATGCAGATTCTGCAAATTCGTATTCATGATCTTATTCCCCACCTGGCCCGCAACCACCACACCCAGATCAAAATTCCTGAACGTAAACGTATTGATCATCCCATAGATGAACTTGGGGTTCGTCCGGCCAAGAAAGGTCCGGTCTTTAATATCGATCGTATCATCCCCATTGACGTCCGCCATTCGCGCCGAGCCTACGACAGATGTCGAATACTTTGGGTACTTATCAAAGTCCGACTGGTTCATGTATACGCCCAGGAACTTATACCCGTAAAGCTCCCCGATCCGATGGCCCACCGCCGTACGGTTATAGTCGCTGTACGTGTTGACGCCTCCGATAGGTGTATTATTAACCAGCGCCACCACCTTATTATCGTTAAAGGAAATATTGAAATCCGTATTCCAGGTGAAACGCCCCTTGATATTCTCCGTGCTCACCTGGATATCATGCCCCCAGATATGAAAAGAGCCTTCATTATATTGCACCGACCCATAACCCGATGTATAAGGCAGAGGCAACGCCGACAACATCCCCTCATTCCGCGTATTATAATAATCATAGCTGATCTGGATCCGGCCACGCAGCAACGTGAGATCGGCGCCCACATCGAACTGCTTGGAAGTCTCCCAGGTAAGATCAGGATTGCCCAGCACCGTGATGCCTTCCCCTAATGTAGTATTCCCGTAATTGGCCGGGCTCAGCAGCGAGGTCTGGGTATAGTTCCCGATATTGAAGTTCCCCGTCTTGCCATAGCTGCCCCTGAACTTCAGGAAATTCAGCGCATCCCACTTGGGAAAGAACTTTTCTTCGCTGGCTACCCAGGCCACGGAGACCGATGGGAAGGTCCCGTATTTCTTATTCACCCCAAACCGCGAGCTTCCATCATTGCGGATACTCGCAGATAAATAATATTTCTTCTTAAAATCATAGTTCACTCTCGCCAGCGCGGAAGCAATGGTCCAGGACGAGCTGTTCGACGAACCCGATGTGTTGTTGGCCGCCGAGATAAATGGCGTCAGGTCCGTCGCAAAACCGGTACCCGTAATGCTGCGCAGCGTCGTATAGGATTTCTGCGTCGAATAACCCGCCAGCAGATCCAGCGAATGGTTCCCCAACTGCGTACTGTAGGTCAGCAGGTTCTCATTCGTCCAGCTATAGGTATTGCTCGAATTATTCTGCGCCTGCGAAGAGGAGGTCGGACGCGGTGGAACATTCCCAAACTCGCCGTACAAGGTCCCGTAATAAGCATTGTAGTCCTGGTTGAGGATATCTCCGTTGATAGAAGATTTGGCGTGCAGCCCATGGATGATCTCGAGGTCTATATACGCATTTCCCAGGAATGAAAAATTCGTCTGGTCATTATCCATCAGCTTCTCCTGTTGCACATAATTAGGCAGCGCATACATACCAAAGGACGCCGTTGACAGATTATACACGCCCGGCGACTTATGCACCGGTATCAGCGGAGAGCTCATATCCGCACCGCTGATCACCTGCCGGTTTCCGTTCAGCTGCAGATTGCCCCCCCGCGTATTGTGATCGATCTGGTAAGCCGGAGCCAGGTTGATACCTATCTTCAACCTGTCTACAGGACGGTATTCATTATTGCTCCGAAAAGCAAATCTTTTAGTCCCCGTGTTGTACAACACCCCATCCTGGTTAAAATAATTCATCGTCGTACTCGAAGAGACCTTCGGGGTACCCACGGAGAAGTTGACCGTATAATTGTCGATCGGCGCCGTATGGATCAGAGCATTGTACCAGTCCGTACCTTTCCCATATTGCGAAGGATTGGCATAATCCGTAGGGATCGTCGCCTCACCCGTGGTCGGATTTGTCCAGCCTTCATACTTGATCTTGTCCTGGTAGAATCCATTCATAAAGTTGGCGAACTCCTGCGCATTCATCAGGTCGGGACGGCCCCGCTGCGGAACCGTCTGCAGCCCATGATAAGCATTGACGCTGACAGAGGACTTGCCGATCTTCGCCGTCTTCGTGGTGATCAGGATGACCCCATTGGAAGCACGGCTGCCGTAAAGAGCAGTGGCATTGGCATCCTTCAGCACACTATAGGATTCGATCTGATCGGGCGCAATAAGATTGATATCCCCCGTACCACCCGCGACATCGCTGTTCAGCGGCTGACCATCCACCACGATCAGTGGCTGATTACCCGAACCTAGCGAAGCCGCGCCACGGATCCGGAATACGATATTATTCCCCGGGATACCACTGCTCTGCTGGATCTGGATCCCGGCTACCCTCCCCTGTAATTTTTGTCCGAACTCGGCCGCAGGTATATCCTCCATGGCACTCGCATCCACCTTCGAGATCGCCCCTGTAATATCCCGCCTGGCCAGCTTTCCGTAACTAACGGTCACCTGCTCCAGCGTATTCTCCTCCTTTGTAAGCGTAATATTGATGGGTAGCTTACTATCTACCGTGACCTCCGCAGTCTTATACCCGATATGACTGAACACGAGTGTAGCCAACGGTTTGACGGAAATAGTAAAATGCCCCGAACTATCCGTGGGCAGGGCAGTAGTAGTCCCCTTGATCGTGACGCTGGACCCCGACAGATCGGCGCCCCCTCCCGCCAGGCTTATCGTTCCGGAGATCCTGAGTTTGTTGGTGCCGCTGTCCGTCGTAGCCGTGTCCGGCACAGCAGCTGTCGCCTTTTGCGGAGTCGTGTCATGGATAGCCGAAGACCTTATTCGCGTCGTATCCTTGACACCCGGCTTCCCGATGGAAGTGTCCCGCTTAGCAGTGTCACCCACAGGCTTCGGTCGCGTCGTATCCTGCGAAAAACCACTCAGATCCATCAAAAGAAAAAAGAAAAAAAGTAAAGACGCGCGCAGTAAGGTCAATACAAGGGTACGGGCTGATGTACAAATTGTCATAGACAGCCATTTGTTTTTTAGTAAATAAGGAATCGATCAATACCTCCATAGGGATGCCTCTCAACGGTACTGCCGTTGATAAAAGAGGGGCTTCATCTTCGCATGTGTAATTTAGTATTCAGTTCAAACGGTGGGATATCATCCGGGGGCTCATACACACCCTAACAAAAAGCTTGCCATTACAAAAAAATAAAAAAAGCCCCTACCGCTCAAAAAAGCAGTAGAGGATATTTTTCCCCAATTCTCCTCATTACTTCGCATTGCTGCTACTTCGCGATACTAACGCAGACCCGCGTGCCTTCTCCGGCCTTACTCTCGATACTCAGCTCCCCATTGATCGAAGCAGCCCGCTCACGCATCCGGATAAACCCGGACTTACGCTTCTCCTGCTCCACATCAAATCCTTTCCCATCATCGACAACCACCAGCTGTATCCGGTTGCCGGAATCCTTAACGGATACCTTTACATGACTGGCCTGCGCATAACTGGAAGCATTCAGCAGACATTCCTGGCAGATCCGGAATAAGTCTATTTTGACCTCACTGGTCAGACGGGTCTCGTCAAATGCACCTTCATAATGACAGGGAAGGCCATTCAAAATGGCAAATTCCCTGCAATACCAGTCCAGCGTAGCATTCAAACCCAAATGCTCCAGCATGTTCGGACTGATGGAAAAAGAGATCCGGCGTATCGCCTTTATAAGAAGCTGTGAAATGACAGACGCATGCTCTATCCTGCTGCTGACAGTCGGTAATAACCCGGAAGCATTGTCTTTGACCCATTCTATATCCATCTTTAATACAGAAGCCAGCTGGGCCAGCTCTTCATGCAATTCATTCGCGAGGTATTTCCGGTCTTCCTCGATACTGCTTTTAAAATGACTGGCCAGGCTCTTGAATTTTTTATACTTCTCTTCCACCTCGATCTCCAGCTGTTTTCTTTCCGTAATATCCTTGGCTATAGCAAATACCACCTCGCTGTCCGAAAAATAGACAGAGGTCCATTCCAGCCAGAAGACAGCTCCCGACTTGGCCAAATACCGGTTTTGAAAGTTCACAAGATTCTTTCCCTTCAACAGCTCCGTCCGCCTGTGCGCAGTAAATTGTCTGTCTTCCGGATGGATAAAAGAGGAAATGGGAGAGGCCATTAGTTCGGCTTCGGTATACCCTAATTTGTCGATAACCGCCTGGTTTACTTTTTTGAAAAACCCGTTCCGGTGAGCAATACAGACCAGGTCGGGGGTCATTTCGAAGAAGGCAGATATATTAAGTTCAGATTGCATATATTTAAAGATAGCTCAGCCACCACTTCGAGGCCTGATGTGCCCTTTTATACCAGTCATACCTTTTACAGATCGGGTATAAAATAAGAAGTACGCCAACCCAGACTAAATATACAACAATCAGCGAAAACCCATATCCCTTCGGCTCCGGCTGGTCATTCACCGACCCGTTGTTTTACCATCAGTATTTAAAATGTTCTTTCACTTTTGTCAGGAAAAGCTCCTTCTTTCGCCGGCTTACTTCGATCTCCATCCCATTGCTCATTATCACCGTCCCTCCCTCCCCCCGGATATACTCTTTTACATGGAGCAGATTGATAAGATAAGACTTGTGAATACGGAAAAAGATGGTATCGGTGAGCAAACGGTCATAATCGAACAGCGGCTTCGAGATCATGATGGTCTTATTGTCGATAAGCCGGAATATAGTATAACTCCTCTGCGCCTCACAATAGACTATCTCCTCCAGCTTGACAACCGAAAAACCCTTCAGCGTTGGCAGACAAAGCCGCATCTCGATCGGTGACCCGGCCTTATTGATATTGTGCAGAAGGGTCGCCGTTTGCTCCGGGTCCTTTTCATGCTTTAGCCGTTCCTTCGCCCTTTGCACAGCCTCGACCAGCCGGTCCTCATCCACTGGCTTCATCAGGTAGTCGACGGCACTGAACCGCAAAGCCTGCAGGACGTATTCATTATGCGCAGTAACGAATATAACCTTAAAGTTAACGTCAGCCAGTCCTGCCAGCATCTCCATTCCACTCTTCCCCGGCATCTGCACATCCAAAAATACCAGGTCGGGCTTCAGCTCTTCCAGCTTCTGCTCGGCTATTACCGCATTGGAACAGGTTGCCACGATCTCCACCTCCTGGCAGTTGATCTCCAGCAATTTCTTTAACGTACGTATGCCATCCGGCTCGTCGTCGACCAGGATTGCTCTCATATATAGAGTTTATTAGTGATGACTTTGAATTGCAATACGACCCTTGTACCACACTTGCTGCTATCTATGTCCTGCAGATCACTTATCTGCAGCGTACAGCCCGTATCATATTTTTCATTCATGATCTTTATCCGGTTCCTGAGATTGCTCAGACCGACAGACCTGTGCGTAGACTTGCTCAGCTTCCGCAGCTGCTCCGACCGGTTGATCCCGATCCCATTGTCTTCTATACTACAGGAAATGGCCCCCGCCACCCGGGAGAACCGGATGGTCAGATGCTTTTCCCCTGTCTTATACATCAGCCCATGCCAGATAGCATTCTCCGCCAGGGGCTGGATCATCAGCGTAGGTATCAATGTCTCTTCCTTGTCTATATCCTCGTCGATGATCACCTCAAAACAAAAGCTGTCGTCAAACCTCAGCTTTTCCATCACCAGGTAATTCTCCAGGTGCTCGATGTTCTCGTATAACGTGGTAAAAATGTCCTTCGACTGGTTCAGGGTCGTCCGGATCATGTTGGCGAACTTACTCAGGTACCGGGACGCCTTTTGCCGCTCGTCATTCAGGATCATTCCCTTGATGCTGTTCAGACAATTGAAGATAAAATGCGGGTTCATCTGCGTCTGCAGGGCCGACAGCTGAGCCTCCGCCAGCTGCTGGTTGATAAAGGCTATCTCCTGCTGATGGATCTCCAGCGACTGCTCCGATTCTATCTGTTTTATCTTGTTTCCTACCAGCGTGGCTATCGTCGTCAGGATCTTCAGATCCCTCTCCTTATAATAATCCACGACAGGATGCTCCGAGTCGATGACCCCTATCAGCTCGTCGTTGTGCATGATCGGAACGCTTATCTCGCTAAGCCCCGGTACACTGTCGACCCTGTACCGCTTGTCTTTTCTTGTGTCCGCAATGACCAGCGGCTCATGGGTTTCCATCACGGAACCGACCACACCCTGACCGGGATAGACAACAAATACCTCCGATGCCAGCAGATCTGGATTCCCCTTGGGACCATAGGCGGCCTTTTGCACCATCATCGTCCTGTCCTCATTCCATAAATAAATGATACAATCGATATACCCCAGCCGGCCGATCAGGTTCTGCATGACATCCCACAACACCTCCTCTATCTCCGTCTTGTCCGTCAGTGAGGACGAAAAATAATTGATGATCTGCTCCAGCTCAAGCCGGTTCTTATACTCCTCCGCTATCACCTGCTGCACCCGCGCACGCTCTCTTTCCTTCTTGCGGACCGAATTCACCCTGCGTCTATAGACAAAGATGATGATCCCCGCAACCGCCCCTCCCAGTAAGATGATAAACCACAACGTCTTCCAAAAGGGGGGGCGGATATAGATCATAAGGGACCTCACATGCTGCGGCCAGTGATTATTGGCCGAAAAAAGCTTGATCTGTATGGGATGCATCCCCCCCGGGAGATTGGTCAGCGTGATCCCCGTCTGCGTATTTATCTCGTTCCAGGCCGTATCGCTGCCATGATTCATCCGCCAGGCAAACCGATTTTCCTCGGGGTCGGTGAAATTCACTGTATTGAACAGGATCGAGAGATTGTTCATATAATAAGGCAGCCGGATCTCCATGTTACCCGGCACGGTGATCAGCGAATCCCGGGCATAGATCTTCTCGATGAATAGCTCCGGGGCTATCTTATGGGAAAGATTGACATCCGGTACAAAAGAGATCAGCTTGTGCCGGGCAGCTATATAGAACCGGTTACCCTCCCGGTCATACGCACTTTCTTTTTTTATCGAAGTGATAGCCACGGAAGGAAGCCCGTCAGCGTAGGTGAACTGCTTGACAGAATAGTTGTTGACATTAAAAGCCGTGATCCCGTTGTCCGTACCCATCCAGATATAATCATTGATAATGGGAGAGCTCGTGATCGTATTCCCGTCGATATGATTATTCTCTTCCTGGCGCAGAATCATCTTATTGGTCGTACAATTGTATTGGATCAGCTCATTGTCAAAAGAGGACAACCAGAGATTATTCCGGGAATCCCTGTCGAGGATGAACATATAGTTCTGGATCAGCCGGCTGACAGTAGGATACGGGATCAGCGTATCCACTATCTGTTTCTTCACATTCCACCGGCAAAGCCCATCCCCCGCCAGCCAGATATTCCCCTGCATGTCTTCCGACATGCTGAAGACAAAGGTTATCCTGAGCCACGGATTCCTGGGCGGCGACAGATCGGTAAAGGTCCGCGTAGCCCTGTCAAAACGAACAAGACTGTTGAGGTTACCGAAGGACATCCAGATATTTTTCTTCGAATCCTCAAAAAAACAAAGCGTATTGACATCGTGCACCCAGCTCAGTTGCGCAGGCAATACCAGGCGGCCATAATGATAGTTCCGTTTGTTCAGCCATACGATCCCATTCCTGGTTCCCAGCCATAGCGTATCCGCATCATAGGAAATTATATTGTAGATGCTATTGCTGTAGCTGAAGGGGGCGAACTGGAGCTTGTTCCGGATCTGCTTCGTATTCTTGTCCAGCACCAGCAGGCCCCCGCCATTATACAAGCCAGCATAGATCAAAGAGTCCTCGATGCGAATGCTGCTGATCTCATGATCCAGCAGATAAGGGTCCTGTTCGGACAGATCGGCGACCGAGAAAAAGGGGTCCTGCTTGTTTTCTTTATATAACCCATCCGCTGTCCCGATCCACATCCGGTTCTCCCTGTCCCGGAAGACGGTAGTGCAAACATTCCCCTTAAAATACCGGACCCCGTCACAGGTAAGCCTTCGCGTACCGGCATTGTAATGCAGCAGATAAAACCCGTTGACCCTGCACGTGATCACCAGCAGGCTGTCATTCACATAGGTTAATGTGCTCATCCAGCCAACATCGCTCTTCACGACAAAGGGCATCGGATTCGCAGTGACTTTGGCAGAGCCTATATCCACTACATCGATCGAATTCCCTTCCCTGTCGAGAATAAAGGCCTCGCCGTCCCTGCCGCCCCAGGCCGTCCGCAGATCCCCCTGGTCATCCATAAAGTGTTTTCTAAGGCTATCCCTTTTTGCAACATAAAAGGTGTCGATAGAATTCGTCGGGGAATTATAAACACTCCCCAACACCCCGTTCTGCTGAAGTACCGATCCGTCCTTTAGCATGCTGACGCCACGCCCAAATAACAGCTCCCTGCTGCCAACCTCGGACGGAATATGAAAATCATATCGCTTTATCAGCTTTTCGGCTTGATCGAAAATATAAAGCCCGGTCTTGGTGCTGACAACATAATTGCCAGCCTTATCCTTTAAAATATCAAAGACATGATTGGTCCAGAAAAAGATGGAGGAATCACAGGGAATGACAAACTTCTTGTATTGCCCGCATAATGGATTGAACGCAAAAGCACCCGCCCGGGTGGCGCCGATTATTTCCTCTTCCGCCAGATGATGCATTAATACGATGTGGTTGTCCGGCAAAGGCGAATGCACCGACCCTTTATAAATGGATTGGAATGTTTTCCCGTCAAACCGGTTCAGCCCCTTATGCGTCGCTACCCATATATAACCCGTCGAGTCCTCTTCGATCCCCGAGATATAATTATTGGACAAGCCATGAAGACGCGTATAGCGGATATAATTACTCTCGTCAAAACACTGCGCCCAACCATCTCCTCCCCTCAATTGCAAAAGCAATGACAGCAAGGCAAAAAGAGGTAGTTTAGGCAGTTCCATCCAGGCAGTTATTTAATTAAAGATACACACTTGTCAATATAAGTTAATGCGTCCCGGAGCCCGCCCCCTTCCCCGTCCGCCGTTGGGTGATCGGGATACAGCTTTTATACTCAGTTAGTTACCGATAGATAAACGCCGGGGCAAAATATTCCCGCTCCCGCCTCCCTCACCCCGCCGCAAGCACGGCGCAAACACGGTGAAAAAACGACTCAACCACGCCTCAACCACGCCGCCCGATTACCTCCCCGCCTCGCCGCAAACACGCCGCCAGATTACATCCCCGCCTCGCCATAAACACGCCGCCAGATTACCTCTTCGCCTCGCCGCAAACGCGGCGCCCCATCCCCGGGCGCCGTCCAAAACAGCAAGCCAAAAAAAATAACTAAATATCTGTCACAAACAAAAGGGCTGATTTGTCTACTGTGTATGGACAAAAAAGCAGACATATTCCTGGAATACAAAGCCCTCCTCTTCTCCATCGCCTACAACATGCTGGGCAACATCGATGCGGCAGAGGAAATGGTGCAGGACAGCTTCCTGAAATGGATGGATGTCGAAATAGCCAGCGTAAGACAACAAAAAGCCTTTCTGGTAAAAATGATCACCAACGCCTGCATCAACCATATGACCAGCACCCGCGTCAAACGCGAAAAATACATCGGAATCTGGCTGCCCGAACCGCTGCAAAACTATGCCCCCGATAAGACCCAGACCCGGTTCGAAACCTACAACGCCCTGTCCATCGGCATGCTGGTCCTGATGGAAAAACTAACCCCGCAGGAACGGGCCATCTTCCTGCTAAAAGAGATCTTCTCCTATGACTATTACGAGCTGGCAGATATATTCAACAAAAGCACCGACAACTGCCGGCAAATTCTGAAAAGAGCAAAAGAAAACCTCGGAAAAGACGCCCGGCGCTTCCAGGTCGATCTGAAAGTACACGAAAAGATCCTCAACAACTTTCTCCAGGCGATCGAAAAAGGGAATATACAAGACCTTATCGATCTCTTAAAACAGGATATCCTCCTGATGACCGATGGCGGCGGCAATACCATCTCCGTCCATGGCCAGCGTCTCGGCGCCCTCCCCAAACCGATCCAGGGCAGAGAGAACGTTACGAAACTACTGCTTTCGGTCATCCCGAAATTCCGCCAGTCAGTCCCCGACTTCAGCGAAGACATCACCTTCGCCAATGGCATGCCCTGTATCATCACCTACTCCGGCAGCCAGCCGGTCAGCCTGGTCACATTGGAAACAGACGGAGAACAGATAAGGAATATCTACGTACAGACCAACCCCGATAAACTGAAACATTTTAAGAAATGATCGAAAGGACTTAACACTTCACTCCCATGACATCTCAAACTTTTCTCAACCTGGACCTCGTCCTGCACATTACCGGCTTTACCATGATGGCCGGAACTATCCTCGCCGACTTTGCCATCGGCAGACGACTCGATAAGTATATCCTGTCGGACAGACCCAAAGCCATTACCATCCTGGAGACCACGGCTGGTCTTGGCCGTCTGATAGGCATCGGCGCAGGCCTGCTGATCCTGACAGGCCTCGGCATGGTTTCCATCTTCAAAGGAGGTGTGACCCAAATGCTCTGGTTCAAAATAAAAATGGTGCTTGTCCTGCTGGTAATACTCAATGGCACCCTCATCCTGCAGCGCGGCAGCAAAACGCTGAGGACGCTCCTGCTTTCCGATGACCCTCGTTCCAATGACCGTATCAGCACGCTAAAAACCCGGCTCACTATTTTCCACAGCCTCGAGCTCCTCCTCTTCCTAATCATCTTCGTCCTTAGTATCCTGCGTTTCTAACACTGCACAAATATCACCCATGCTCACTCCATCCTCACCATCCGGCACGCAACCCGCTCCATCCGGCACGCAACCCGCTCCATCCGGCACGCAACCCGCTCCATCCGGGACGCAACCTGCCCCATCCGGGACGCTACCCGCTCCATCCGGCGCGCAACCGGCCCCACCCGGCGCCATCCTCATCATCGGCGCAGGCGGCGGCATCGGCCGCCAATCCGTCGACCTCGCCCTGAAAGCCAGCCACCAGGTCACCGCCGTCCTGCGCGATCCCGCAAAACTAACCCTCACCCACCCCAACCTGACCGTCGTAAAAGGGGATATCTTTCGTCCCGAAACCTTCCGGCAATACTTACCTGCCGCAGACCTCGTGATCTCCGCCATTGGTGTCAGCGGCGGAGGGTTCGGCAGCGACAAACCCACCACACTCTACTCCGCAGGCAATGCCACCCTCATAAAAGCCATGGAGAAAGCAGGATCCAGGCGGGTCTTCTTCATCTCCGCCTCAGCCATCGAGATAAGCCCCGTCCTCCCCTTCTACGTGCGGTTCGCCGAAAAATATATTGTGCAACGACTGCTGCGGCACATGTACACCGACCTTAGACAAATGGAGGCGCTCATAAAAAAAAGCGACCTCGACTGGACCATCATCCGTCCTCCGCAGCTAACCGACAAACCTGTTACAGGCCATTATCGTACATCTATCAACTCCTTCTTAAAAAATTGTCTAAAGATCTCCAGGGCAGACCTGGCCCATTTTATGATCCACAACGCAAAAAATGAAGCCACCTATCAGGCTATCGTCGAGATCGGCTGCTAAGTCGTTCCCGTAGGATGAAAAAAAACAAAGGCAGGACCCTTGCCCGGTCCCGCCTTTATTCAGTTCGACTAATATGCTGGCTATAAGACGGGCTTCCCATCAAACGTCACCGACTTCAGCAAAGTCTCGCATACCTTTACGGCAGCAGGAGACAAAGGCGCATAATTCAGACCGGTGCTGAACTTCTGACCGTCATGGATCATCCACGAAAGCAGCTTCAAAAGATTAACAGACCTGGCCCGTAACAGGGATATGTATCGCAGGAGCAGTCAGGGCAGATTCCTGTTTTCCCGACATAGGAGCGTCAGTTGCACCAAAATCCACCGTCTTATTAGTTAGCTGGGAGATCCCGGCTCCGGCCGCAAGCGTGACCTTGGTTCTTGACAAATAGACACCACAACGGGCGCTTACACCACAACCCCCTGCGCGGCCGGTATAGCCTTCTTGCTATCCAGGTAAGGCTGCCGGTATTCCGCTAAAAAAGTCTTTTTTGAGTCATGATAGGCACTGACCGCACCAAGCCTGTTCATCAGGCGGATATAACACCAGGCCAGGTCCAGCTGGTAGCTCAAAAAACCACTCCGTGCACTGCTGGGGAAAAGATGGTGGTTATTATGCCATTCGCCGGCAACATACCCCGGCCATATCTGGTTGATAGAAAGATCAGCCTTGTTAAAATCATTACCCTCTCTGTGTTTTTCCTTGCCCTTACCATGCCCTTCATAATTGAAGGTCCGGACACCTATCGCCCAGAAACCCGCAGCTCCGAACAGCGTAAACACCAGGGCCACACCACCGGTAAGATAAAACACCGCAGCCCAGAAAGCCCAGTTAAGCAAACATCCTACGATAGTCCACATAGGCTTTGCAATGCTGCCCCATTTCTGGTACTGCTGATACGTATTCGGCCGGACACCGGTATGATGCATCAGCTTGACGACACGCGCATATTCTGATTCCGTCAGATCCAGGGCTATCGGCTGGTGGTTTACGTCCGCAAGAAAACAATATAAAAAACCCGCCTGGGCATTATAAGGATCGCCCGGTTCATCCGACTTCGCATGATGAACATGATGGGAGATGACATAAGTCTCTTCCGGAACAATGCTGATCGTCAGGTTCCGTGTAATAAACCGCCAGAACTTGTTCTTAAAAGTATAAGCGTTGTGCGTGCAGTAACGATGATACCAGATAGTGCCATGCGTACCCATAATGATCATGCTGTACAAAAAGGCTGCGCCGAGAAGATAAAAATTGAAGTATTGAAAGAAAAATACAAAAAGACAGGGCGCCAGGATCAACAGCTTGGACCAGCTGAAAAAACCCAGCCAGTTCTTTTTAGACCTGAAAACATTGAGACGGAAAAAGAATTCTTTCAATAACTGTCCCGAAGTGGGAATGACCAGCTGGCCATTTACATCCTTCCACCCATAGGAAGGGACTTCGAGCACATGATCCATTAAGTTTTTCTTAGTTGGCTTTTCTTGTACAGTAAGGGCGGGCGATGTTGGCATGCAAAGTGTTGAATGTGTGTATGCAATGTAACGGTATAATCGCCAGATTTGTATATTTTAATGTGAAGACTTTGCTAATATGTCTTATTAACCATCAAATCCAAAAAAGATGTAAACCATTTCCAAAAATCATGTAAAACATTTTCATCTCTACCTCTTTTTCTCAACTTCCCTGATCTTTTCCAAAACCCGCGTGGAGCAAGGATGTCTAACAACCACTTTTTTAAATATTACACTCTTCCAACATCGTATATCTACCACGTAGTTTACCCTATGACATACGGTTTTCAGAAGCTATCTTTGCCGTTGATCATACAGCCTTCCGCAATGAAAAACCCTGATAACCGTACCCGCGGAAAGGCTCTATCCCACCAATAATCCTATGATTTATCTGTATCTGAAATAATCCAAACCTGGGGCCGGCATTGTTTTACCCTAATTTAAAACGATGTTCAAGTCACAAGTACCCTTTTGTTTCTGTAGCATGGCGCTCATCATGGTCCCGCCTCCTTCGGCGAATTCCGGCCAGTCGGCAATAGAGCTGCAAAGAAATGTGTTGTATCCTACCAGCAAGACAAAACCTGCTGCCTCAAAGTCAGCCGCCTCAAGGTCAGCGGCATCACGGTCAGCCGCATCAAAATCGGCCATCTCAAAGTCAGCCGCATCACGGTCAGCCGCCTCAAGGTCAGCTGCATCACGGCCAGCCGCATCAAAATCGGTCGCCAGATCCACCTCATCAAAAAAAGGCAATTTTTCCATTTCTCAACCCGACAAACAAGGGATGAGATTTGTCAAACACTATATTAAGAACAACGACGAAGACCTTCTTGTCGTAAAAAAAAGAAGCGAGATCCCATTTACCATCATTGACTCCGTTCTCGATCATTACGGCCTGCCAATTGAATTGAAATACCTGGCAGTGATAGAGTCGGAACTAAAACCAACGGCCCTCTCCCGGGTCGGCGCCAAAGGTCCCTGGCAGTTGATGCCCGGCACCGCCCATGTTCTCGGTCTGAAGGTCAACCATCATTCCGATGAACGCACCAACTTTTATAAAAGCACAAGCGCGGCTGCAAAATACCTGAAAGACCTGCATAAAGAATTCGGCGACTGGCTCCTCGTACTCGCCGCCTACAACGGCGGCCCCGTACCCGTTTACAGAGCCATTAGGAAAGCCCATAGCAGGGACTTCTGGACCCTCCAGCGTTATCTTCCGGCAGAGTCCAGGAACCATGTAAAAAAATTCATCGCCACTGCTTATTACTTCGAAGGGAACAACAGGGCAAAAACCAGCCCCCAGGTAGTCCCCGCCGTTACCCGCCGCTCAGCAGCAGCCGATGCCGGAGCTACCTTACAGGTAAGGCAGGTGAGCGCAGTGATCAAACACGATCCGGCACAGGAGTCCGCAAACGACAGGTTTGCCAGGCTTATGACCGAATCCGCCCAATCGTTGAAAGCCGCCAATGATTTGCTGGATATCGCCAATTGATCCGGAGATTTTCACAATAAACCAATAATTTGGTAGTTCTAATTAACAACAATAAAACTACCTATGCCCTTTCCTAAAAACCGTGTTCATTCCATCGTCCTCTTTACTGGCCTCTTCATTCTGATAGGACAGTTCAGCTACGCCGGAACTACCGACTCCATCCCCGGTGACTGCCCCAGATCACCCGAAATAGAGAAGGTCATCAACGACGCCATTTCTCTTGGAGCCCCTATCTACAACGAAGGCCTGCACATGGCCTGCTATCGAATCTACGAATGGGCGGCCTACAAGATCCTCTATGAATACGGTAAAAGCTGTAAGGAAGTTGAAAAGATTCTGAAGACCGCCGTAGAAAAATCCCATGGCGACTACTCCGATACCGAAAAAGCCTGGCTCATGAGGGCAGCCTTCGACAAGATCATGGGCGTACCTACCCAAACCGGACAACCCGAAAAATCACTCGCCCCCCGCAAGGGCTGATCAGTTCCCCTGCCAATCCCGCCGTGCGCAGTCGCCCCCACTGCCACAGTCGCCCACGCGGCGGCAGTCGCCCACGCGGCGGCACTCACCCCCACTGCCGCAGTCACCCACACGGGCGCACGCAGCCACGTTTTATCCTATCCTGTCCTTCGTGGTCCTTTCCAGGATCCATCCCGGGTATTCCTCAGATAACCGGCTCACCTCATCGAGTCTGCTCATCTCGTCCGCAGTGAACGCTACCTTTACCGAGCCCAGGTTATCAGCCAGCTGCTCCGGTTTATTGGCGCCAATGATCACGCTTGTAACAGCAGGACGATGTAACAACCAGGCCAGGGCAAGCTGCGCAACAGTTACCCCCTTTCCCTGCGCCATCGGATGCAGCACATCCAGTATATCGAACGCCCTCTCCTTATTTACCGGGATAATATCGAACGCAGCCAGCCTGCCCTCATCAGGAACCTGCCCGCGTTTATACTTACCGCTAAGTAATCCGCCGGCCAATGGACTCCAGACCATCAGACCCATCTTCTGATCTTCGAGCAGGGGGATCAGCTCGCGCTCTAATTCACGGCTTATTAAAGTATAATACGCCTGCAGCGATACGAACCTGGATAGTTTGTTATACGCAGAATAGCTCAGCGCCTTCATCAGCTGCCAGGCAGCCAGATTGCTCGCTCCTATATACCTGACCTTACCGCTGCGCACCAGATCGTTCAGTATCTCCAGCGTCTCTTCCAACGGCGTCAGCGGATCAAAAGCATGTATCTGGTAAAGATCGATATAGTCTGTTTTGAGTCTCTTAAGACTGGCCTCCGCCTGCCGCATGATATGCTTGCGGCTTAACCCCTGTTCATTCGGCCCTGTACCCATTGGCCGGTATACTTTTGTGGCAATAACCAGGTCGTCCCGGTTGACACCCACATTTCGTATAGCCTGCCCGGTAAGCTCTTCCGATAAGCCAAATGAATAGACATTGGCCGTATCGATAAAATTGACACCCGCGTCTATCGACGTTTTGACAATACCGTCGATGACCTCCTGCCCCAGTGTACCCACCGCAGCAAAACGGCCTGTCCCGCCAAAGGTCATCGTACCAAGACATAACTCCGAGACTTTAATTCCCGTATTCCCTAATAGATTGTACTTCATCTTATATAAATTTTATAGCGCAAAGCTATAGCCGGGCGCCGACCCAAAATAACGCTCTTCAAAGTAAAAAGTAAGAAAATCAAATAATTACCCTCACCCGATCAAAGCATCTACCCGGTCCACCGCCCTGGCATCTGTACCCCTTATTTCCGCATCGACAAGGGAGTGACCCCGGTGTTCTTTTTAAAAAAATTATTGAAATAGGTCGGATAGGCAAAACCCAGGCTGAACGCTATCGCTGACACGCTCCAATCCGTGTTCTTCAACAAGGCTTTCGCTTCATTGACGATCCGTTCTGCAATAAGGATACTGGGCGACTTTCCCGTTACTTCCCTGACGGCATAGTTCAGGTGATTGACATGAATGGAAAGGCTCCTGGCAAAATCATTGGCCTTCTTAAGTTTCAGCTCCCTGTCGGGTGAGCTTACAGGGAACTGCCTTTCCAGCTGCTCGATAAACATCGTGGTTATCCTTGTGGCGGCATTGACGTGTTTTGCTTCTTTCAATGCAGGCTGTTCCTTCAGGGAAAGATGTATCAGGAGGCTTACATAATTCCGCAGGTTCTCGTACTTGTATATATAATCGGTCTCCTGTTCAGCCAGCATATCGGCATAGATCCTCTTCACATACTCCAGCTGCTTTTTATCCAGGAAGAATACCTTGTCGCTGCCCGGCTTGAATAGCGTCGATTGCCTCAATATCTCCATGCCTCCCCCCGCTTTCAGGAATTCATCCGGGAACATGCACTTATACCCCTTCCTCTCAGCAGCCCCGCTCTCCAGCGAATACGGGACCAGCGGATTGGTAAATATCAACGCAGGCTGATCGATCTCAATGCTCCTGTCCGCGTAATGTAATATGCTCTTCCCGATCAGCAGCCATATCTTATAATAATCCCTCCGGCTATAAGGCGTCGTCTCCAGCTGTCCCGACGACACATACGGCTGCACATTGAATTTTTCCATTCCACAAAATTAAGACAATCAAATAAGTTTACCGAACCCGGATTCATTGTACCTTTAATCGTTATGAAAATAGCTACCTACAATGTCAACGGCGTCAACGGCCGCCTTCCCGTCCTCCTCCGCTGGCTCGAAGAGTCGAAGCCAGACATCGCCTGCCTCCAGGAACTAAAAGCCCCCCAGGAAAAATTCCCCGAGCAGGCCATCGCAGACGCAGGCTATCATGCCATCTGGCACGGCCAGAAGAGTTGGAACGGCGTCGCCATCCTGGCCCGCAGCGGACAGCCGAAGGAGATCCGCAGAGTGCTCCCTGGTGACCCTGAAGATAGTCACAGTCGTTATATAGAGGCAGAGATCGATGGTATCATCGTCGGTTGTCTTTACCTGCCAAATGGTAACCCCGCCCCGGGCCCCAAATTCGACTATAAGATGAGCTGGTTCCAACGACTGACCATCCACGCAGCCGAACTCTTCGCATCCGGCAAACCCGTGGTCCTGACCGGCGACTACAATGTCATGCCAACCGAAAAAGACGTCTACAAACCGGAAAAATGGATCGACGACGCCCTCTTCCGCCCCGAAGTCCGCGCAGCCTTCCACACACTTGTCTCGCAAGGCTGGACCGACGCCCTGCGCAAACTTCATCCAAACGACACCATCTACACCTTCTGGGATTATTTCCGCAACGCCTATGGCCGCAACGCCGGCCTTCGTATCGACCACTTCCTCCTTAGCAAAAAACTTGCCCCCCGCCTCTCCAGCGCAGGCGTAGACAAAGAGGTACGTGGATGGGAAAAAACAAGCGACCACGCCCCGGTCTGGATCAAACTGGACTAATTATGCGTTACACTTTTTTCTTCAACGTAATCACCGTCACCTCCGGCCATATCCCCAACCTTCCCGAAAAAGCCAAAAACCCAAACCCTCTGTTAACATACAAATATCTATCCTTCTCACTCGCCAAACCAGCCCAATCCAGATAACGATACTGCACCGGACTCCATCTGAGCTTATCGCTCTCCACCCCAAACTGCGCCCCGTGCGTATGTCCCGCCAGCGTCAGATGTATCTTCGTCGGGTGGAACCGGATCTTCTCCTCCCAATGCGTCGGATCATGCGACAAACAGATCTTAAAGGCCCCCTCGTCCACCCCCTTCAACGCCTTGTCAAGATCCCCGATCTGTATAAAACCCCTACCCCAGTTCTGCACCCCTATCAGTGAGATCTTCTGCCCATCCTTTTCCAGCTCCACATTCTCATCCAGCAACAACCGGTAACCTAATTTCTTATGCTGCCCCTTCAATGCCTCAAGATTATCCGCCTTCTCCTGTTCACTATTCCACTTGACATAATCTCCATAATCATGATTCCCCAGAATGGAGAACTGGCCAAAAGGCGCCTTCAGCGCTCCAAACCTGTCGATATACGGCTCGATCTCCCAGGCCGCATTGTTCACCAGGTCCCCCGTAAATACAAACAGGTCACTCTTCTGGGCCTTCGCAAGATCGATCCCCCTCTGCACAGCAGCTGTATTGTCAAAACTCCCTGAATGAATATCGGACAGCTGCGTGATCGTAAATCCATCGAACGCCGAAGGCAGATCATCAAAATACAGCGTTGTCCTATGCACGGTATAGTCATACTTCCCCTTCAGCATCGCATACATAAAACCTGTAAAAGGCACCGCGGCTATCAGTGTAGCCACTTCGCTGATAAACCGGCGGCGCGCAGGAAAAAAAGGCTCATCCTTCCGCGGCGTAGCCAACTTACGCCCCACCCCATAAAACAACCGTCCCAGATCCCCCAAAAACAGCACCAGCACAAACACCAGCCTGGTGATCAATAACGTTAAGAACAGGCTCAGCATCCATTCGTGAAAAGGGGTCATCCCCCTGGCCGTATTAAAACTGCCCAGCCCCAAAAAGAATACTACCGTTACCCCAATCGAAACAACCAGGTACCCCCATCTCACTACCCGCTGCCGCCTTCTTGATCTCCATCCCGCCGTCAAAGTCTTCAACCCGTTGAACACATACCAATCCAATAAAAAGACGATCACTAATACCACCAATAACCATTTCATAAGACCTTTCTGATGCATATCCTTGAGTTATATATCAAATATAGCGCAAATCCGCCGCCCCTGCCACCCATCAAACAACCCTTTGATTAATACCAAACAAATATTAATTTCACTCTGCTATAAAATGCTCACTATGGGACTATTTGATAAAATACGCAACGAGTTTATTGACATCATAGAATGGGTCGACCCATCCACCGATACCATCGTCTGGAAATTCCCCCGTTATAACAACGAGATAAAAATGAACAGCAAGCTCACTGTACGCGAGTCACAGTGGGCGGTATTCATGAACGAAGGCGCCATCGCAGACGTCTTCAATCCTGGGATGTATACCCTTACCACCCAGAACATGCCCCTCCTTACCACGCTGAAAGGATGGAAATATGGTTTCAACAGCCCTTTTAAAGCCGACGTATTCTTCGTCAGCACCAGGCAGTTCATCAACCAGAAATGGGGCACCCGCAACCCCGTCATGCTCCGTGACGCAGAGTTCGGCCCCATACGCCTCCGCGCTTTCGGCAGTTTTGCCTTCCGCGTAAAAGACCCGGGAGTATTTATAAAAGAAGTGGCCGCTACCAACCCCGAGTTCACTGTGGAAGGGATCAACGAACAGCTGCGTAATCTCGCCGTAACAAGAGGTATGGACGCCATCGCAGAAGCAAAAATTCCCGTCCTGGACCTCGCCGCCAATTACGATGAGGTCTCCGCACACATAACGGAAAAGATCAGGGGGGAATTCAACGAGCTCGGTCTCGAACTCACCAAATTCCTCATCGAAAATATTTCCCTGCCCCCCGAAGTGGAAGCAGCCCTTGACAAACGCAGCAGCATGGGAATCGTCGGCAACCTCGGCGCCTATGCGCAATACCAGGCCGCCAACGCCATGGAAGAAGCAGCAAAGAACCCCGGCGGCGGACTGGCTGGCGCAGGCCTCGGCGCAGGAGTAGGAATGGCCATCGGCGGCCAGTTGGGCAATATCTTCCAGCCTAACACCGTCCAACCGGCAAATACCGTGGCCCCTGCCGCCGGCAACGACGGCCCTCCACCCCTGCCTACGGCTATCCCATTCTATGCCGCTATCGATGGCAAACAGGCCGGCCCCTTTACGATGGACCAGTTGGCCCAGCTGATATCGGCCGGCACCCTCCATCAACAAAGCCAGGTATGGCAAAAAGGCATGCCTTCATGGGCCGCCGCCAACACTGTCCCTGAACTGGCCTCCCTATTCAACAATATGCCACCGCCTCTGCCCGGCGCTTAAAAAAAATTCCGCATACCATGCCTCAGGCCGAAAGACCCGACCAAACCGGAACATACGAGCAATCTGAACGATCCGTCACCCAAAATAATACCCTGCAATGCAATAGCTGTGGCGCTACCCTCCAATTCGCACCCGGTACCCATCACCTGCAATGCTCCTATTGCGGCGCCGCCAATGAGATAGCAGACACGGACAACAGCCCCATCGTATCTTATAGCTACGAGAACTTTCTGACAACGCAGCAAGGCGCGGGACTCACACAAATGGCCAGCGTTGTATCCTGTAAGAATTGCGGAGCAGCCACCACACTGCCGCCGGAAGTCAATTCCGACAACTGCGCCTTCTGCGCCAGCCCACTCGTTATCAGCGAATCCGAACATAGGTCCATTACCAAACCGCATTATATCCTTCCCTTCCTCGTGCCGCAGCCACAGGCCCTCGAAGATTTTCGGCAATGGATAAAAAAACTCTGGTTCGCCCCATCCGACCTCTCCAAAATGGTCGGCGGCAATGCCAGCCAGTTCAAAGGGATCTATATCCCCCACTGGAGCTATGACGCTGCCACCGTGTCGGATTACACCGGCAGCCGCGGAGAATACTATTACGAAACCGAGACCTATACCGAGAATGTCAACGGCGAAGACGTCACCCGCACCCGCGAAATTCGCCGCACAGCCTGGTACCGCGCCACCGGCCGCGTCGAAGTCGATTTCAACGACATCCTTATCTCAGCCAGCAATTCCCTGCCCCCGAAAGTAGCCGGCCGCCTCGAGCCCTGGGCACTGGACTCGCTCGTTCACTACAACGAACAATACGTCAGCGGCTTCCGCTCCGAACTATACCAGATCGACGCAGAGAAAGGTCTTGAAGAAGCTCAAAGACGCATGGCGCCGGCAATCCGGGATTCCATTGCCGCCGACATCGGCGGGGATGAACAACGCATCGATGACGTAGCCACCAACTATTTTAATCTTGGCCTGAAATATATACTCCTGCCCGTCTGGATCAGCGCATACAGATACAACAATAAATTATACCATTTCACCGTCAACGCCTGTACAGGCGAAGTCGTGGGCGAACGCCCATACAGCGCAGCAAAGATTGCCGGTGCCGTCATTGCCGGCATCATACTTATCATTATCCTCGTCATGACCTTTAACCACAACAACTAAGCCGAGGCCTCATCCAATAAATAAAGTATCGACCGGTACGATACCCCGGTAGCTTCCGACATGGCCATCTCACAGGTCTTACCCGTAGAATAATAACCCGTCGCCGCCGCAACGCCCCCAGCCGCCGCAACGCCCGCCACCTCGGCCCCCTCCGCAGCACACGCGGCAGCCGTCAACCCGGGATAATAAAAACCTCTGTCCCCCGCCATCCCGCAACACCCCGCAGCAAACGGCACCACCGTCTCCTCAGCCGTCATCATCCCCAGCTGCTCCAGTTTCTTATAGATCCCCATCTTATGCAGCGAACATACCGGGTGAAACACCGCCTTCCCCGGCACCCGGTGCACCGACAGTCGCGGCAACAATACGTCCACTGCAAATTCCAGGCTGTCCATTATCTTCATCCGGTCAAACCGGTCCCTATTCAGATCTGTCAGCGCCCCTCTGCAAGTATGCAGCGAATGACTGCACGAGCTGATATCTATCACGACCGGGATACTTCCTTCCTTCGTCCATTCCCACAACCGACCGATCATCTCATTCACCTTATATTTATACGCATCCACAAACCCCTTTGAAGAAAACGCCTGACCACAACAGCTCCCCGACAACCCGGACGGAATAAACAGTTCCATCTTCGCCCGCGAAGCCAGCCGCAAAAAGACATCCACTATCGAGTCGGACCGCTCTGCATCCTTCCCCATCATCCTTGTGATACAGGTCGGGAAATACACCGCCTCCGGCGCAGCAACGACATGCCCTCTAACCAAAACAGGCCCTGTCAAAGACGAAGTCCAAAGCGGAGCCGAAGGCGCCAGCCGACGCACACCCGCAGTCACCCGGCTCATCGCCCGCCGGCCAAAAACCCCATTCACCATCCTGCCAATACGCAAACCCGTCTTCACCATGCCCTCCACCAACCCAAACCACTTCGCTACACGCAGAGCCAAAGAACCAGCCCGCCGGGAATGATTCTCCTTCCGCAGGCGTTTGATCAATTCCCCGGTATTGATCTCCACCGGACAATTCGTAGCACACATGCCATCCACCGCACAGGTAGCCATCCCATCATACGCATAGTCGGCAACGATAGCATCATGCGTCGCAAAATCCCCCGACTCGCTCAGCCGCGCCAATGACCGCCGCAGCACGATCCGCTGCCTCGGCGTCAACGTAAAGTTCCGGCTCGGACAGCTCTGCTCACAATACCCGCACTCCACACATTTATCCACCTCCTCTTCCACCACCGGCAGCGACTTCAGATGTTTCAAATGACAGGCAGCATCCCCATTCAGAATGACCCCCGGATTGACGATATTATCCGGATCGACCAGCGCCTTCAAATCTTTCATGATCTGGTAAGCCGCCCCACCCCATTCCGCCTCCACATACGGAGCGATCTGCCGCCCCGTACCATGCTCCGCCTTCAAAGCACCCCCAAATCGATTGATAACTAAGTCCGCCAGCGCGTCATTGAAAGCCCCAAAAGCGGCAATCTCAGCCTCACTTCCCACCGCCTGTGAAACGACAAAATGAAGATTCCCATCCCCCGCATGCCCAAACACGATCGCATTGTCATATCCAAACCGAACAAACAATTCCTGTAAAGCCTCTATCGCCTCCCCAAGCCTGTCCAGCGGCACAGCCACATCCTCCAGCATGACGGATGTCCCCTTTGCACGCACCGCCGCCACAGAAGGATACATCCCCTTCCGCAGCTTCCAGAACACGGCTCTGTCATGCTCATCCGAAGTAAAAGCAGTCTTATAGATCAGCGGCAACCCTCCAGTACAAACAGCCGCAACTGCCAGCAACCCTTCCAGCTCAGCAGCAGTAGACGCCTGGTACTCACACAACATACATGACGCCCCCTCAGGCAGCTCCTTCACAAACAAAGGCGTTATAGCCAGATGCTCGATACTCCGCAAAGCCGCTCTGTCCATAAATTCCAGCGCCGCGGCACCCGTGCCCTTCAAGACCGGCACAGCATCACAGGCGCTGCGGGGAGAATCAAAGAACAACAAAGCCGCACTCTTCAGCGGCTTGTCAGGTATCGTACGCATCACCGCCTCGGATATAAAACCCAGCGTCCCTTCCGCCCCGATCATCAGATGCGCCAGGATATCCAACGGATGTTCATAGTCCAAAAATGCATTCAACCCATATCCCACCGTATTTTTTATCTGATACTTTTCCCTTATCCGGCCTGCCAGTTCAGAAGACGCAAGAACGCGCTTCCGCAGCCCCGCAACCCCATCAAAAAGAGCAGAGGATTCAAACCGGCGATAGTCCGCCGGCTCCTCCGTATCGTACGCCGATCCGTCAGCCAGTAAAAATTTAATGTAAGAGAGTGTATGGTAAGAATTATCCGATACCCCACAGCACATCCCGCTCGAATTATTCGACAGGATGCCCCCCATCATAGCCGATTGTATAGAAGCCGGATCGGGACCGATCTTCCGGCTATAAGACCGCAGCACATGATTGACCATGGCCCCGGTCACACCCGGCTGCACCCGAACAAAAGCCCCCGAAGCCTCAGGACGAACCATCGGCCAATTCCGCGAAATATCCGCCAGGATCCCATCCGTTACCGCCTGCCCCGAAAGACTCGTGCCCGCCGTCCGGAAGGTAACCGAGGTTCCCATCTTTTTCGCTATCCTGAAAAGTATACGCACTTCCTCCACAGACGCGGGAAAGACCACCGCCCGGGGAATCAGCGTATAAAAACTTGCATCGGAAGAATAAGCATGCAGGTCTATCAGCCTCACCTTCAGCCGCTCAGCCGGAAAATAAAGCCGCAGCTCCTCCACTAATGGATCCGTCTTTTTCATCGTACAAATCTAACCCCTATTCTCAAATACAAGATCCCCTTTTATGACAGTAGAATGGATCCGGATATCTTCATCAAAAATTACAATGTCCGCATCATAACCCGCTGCGATCTTCCCTTTTCTCCCCGATAACCCAATTATCCCGGCAGGCGTGGCCGTGATCATCCTCACCGACTCTTCCAACGATACCCCAGCCTTTTCGATCATCGTCCGAACCAGCCGGTCCGCCGTAGCCACGCTCCCGGCAAAAGCACTGCGATCGGGTAGTTTTGCTACCCCTTCCTCCACGATCACCTTCATCCCATGATGAAGATTCCCCAATATCGTTTCCCCATCGGGCATACCCGCCGCCCGTATCGCATCCGTGATCAGTGCCGTTCGGCCCGCGCCCTTGATCTTATACACCAGCTTTAGCAGCGGCGCCGGAAGATGGACCCCATCGGCAATGATCTCCACATCCATGTCATCGATCAGGTAGCCCGCTTCCACCGCCCCCGCATACCGGTAAGCATTCCGTCGGGTCACACCCAGCATACAGGAATAAAAATGAGTCGCCAGCGTATATCCATTTTTAAAGCCCTCCAGCACTTCTTCATAGATAGCATCTGTATGCGCCAGAGATAACAGGACGCCCTTCCCACGGGCATATTGCGCAAATTCCAATGCCCCGGGCAGCTCCGGCGCAGCACTCCACCGCCTGATCAAATGAGCCCTTTCCAATATCTTCCTGTATTCAACCGGGTCCGGGTTACGGATATAACGCGGGTCCTGCGCCCCCTTCTGATTCATGGCAAAATAAGGACCCTCGATATGCAAACCCAGGAACTGCGCCCCCATCCGGTTCTTCGGAAGCACCCGCTCATAGGTAGCTAAGATGTCCAGCAACTCCTCCCCGGACCCCGTCAGCGTCGTGGGCAGCATACTGGTCGTTCCATAACGGGCATGGGTCTCCGCAACACCCAAAAAGGCGGTTTCCTCCCCGTCCATAAAATCAAAGCCCCCACCCCCATGCACATGGATATCGATAAAACCCGGCGACACATACCTTCCTTCCGCATCGATGATCGAAGCCGCTGCCACCTCAGCCCCGGCAGCCCCCATCTCTTCCACCCCCACAATGATCCCATCCTTCAACACCACTACCCCTTCCACGATCCCTTTTGGTGTGATCACCCTTCCATTTATTATTTTTACTGCCCCATTCATTACATTCGCTTTAACTAAATATAGTCACTTTCGCCTTATATTTAAGTATGAATCGCCTGATCGTATTATTCTTTGCTGCCGCTTTTTTATCTTTTGCCTGTAATCATCCGCGCTCAGCGCATCCACACTCCGCGCATCAGCACCTTGACGCGTCCCCGCCACTCGCCGCCGACTCGGCCATTTTAAAGATGCACGTCGACTCCGGCTTCACCATCAGGCTCGTCGCAGCCGAACCGCTGATAGCCGCTCCCGTCGCCCTCAGCTTCGACGAAAAAGGAAGGATCTGGGTCGTAGAGATGATGGATTATATGCCCGATACCGCAGGCACGGGAGAAGACGCGCCCACCGGCAAAGTGGTCATCCTCTCCGATAAGAATGGAGATGGACAGATGGACGACTCTAAAATATTCCTTGATTCCCTCGTCCTGCCCCGCGCCATCTGCCTGATAGATAGCGGTATCCTCGTGGCCGAACCGCCAAAACTCTGGTACTATAAGATCAGCAACGACCAGCCCGGAGGCAGAACCCTCGTCGATTCCGATTATGCCGCCGGCGGCAATGTCGAACACCAGCCAAACGGCCTCTTCCGGGCGCTCGACAACTGGATCTACAACGCCAAGTCGGCCAAACGCTATAAGAAGAACGGCGACCACTGGCTGATAGAAAAAACCCACTTCCGCGGACAATGGGGCATCACCCAGGACAATGCCGGACATCTGTATTATAATACCAACTCCGACAATCTCCTCGGCGACTTTTTCCCACCCGGGCTCGGCGCCAGTCACAACGGTCAACATAAGGTGGCGGGTTTTTCCGAACACATCGTCAGCGACAATCGCGTTTATCCCGTCAGACCCAACACCGGTGTCAATCGTGGGTATCAGCAGGGAATACTCGACGACAGCGGGAGATTAAGGGAATTTACAGCCGCCTGCGGCCCGGTCATTTATAATGGCAACAAATTCCCAAAAGCCTATGAAGGCAATGCCTTCGTAGCCGAACCCGCGGCCAACCTCATCAAAAGAGATGTCCTTACCACAACCGGCTACATCACAACAGGCAAAGAAGCAGAAGGAAAAAAGGAATTTCTCGCCAGCGAAGACGAACGCTTCCGCCCCGTCAACCTCTACACCGGCCCCGACGGCGCCCTATACATCGTAGACATGTACCGCGGTATCATCCAGCATAAAACCTACCTCACCCCCTACCTGAAGAACGAAATAAAAGACCGCGCCCTCACAAGACCACTCAACTGCGGCCGCATCTATAAGGTCCTGCCCACAAACTCTGCCACCCAATCTCCCGGCAATACCACTCCACCTCCCGGCATCGCCACCCAACCCTTCTCCTTTCCCACTAACCCCGATAGCCTCGTCACACTACTGCAACATCCCAACGGCGTCGTCCGCAGCAAGGCACAGCAGCAGCTGGTCGACTCCAAAAACAAAAAGGTCGTTCCAGCCCTTCGCCACCTCCTGAAAAACACCGACTCCCCCATCCCCCTCATCCACGCCCTCTGGACCCTCGAAGGACTCAACGCCCTGCAAAAAGGCGACATCCTCCCGCTCCTCCAAAACCCCGACTGGACCATCCGCCAGCAGGCCCTCACCCTGATAAATAACAACAACTATCGCCAATACTTACCTGTACTCAAAAAGCTCATCGACAACGACGATACCCTCGCCGCCCCATATATCGCCTTCACCACCAGCGACCCACAGATCCTAACCCTGCTCAGCCATAAATACCCAAATAACAAATACGTCGCCGGCGCCATTCTCAGCCATCAGACTAACAACGACACACCCTATATCAATACTGCCAAATTCAAGGCGCTGGCTAAACTTTACCCAAAAGGCGCCGCCATTTTTCAAACCGTGTGTCAAACCTGCCACGGCGCCGACGGCAACGGCGTCACCGCCCTCGCCCCACCCCTCAATGGCTCCAACTGGGTACAGGGCGATAAGAACAAGCTGATCTCCATCGTCCTCTACGGCCTTACAGGTCCCGTACGTATCGCAGGAAAATTATATAAGTCACCCGAGGTCAACGGCGACATGC
Organism: Puia sp.; assembly: GCA_035492595.1. Taxonomy (GTDB): domain Bacteria; phylum Bacteroidota; class Bacteroidia; order Chitinophagales; family Chitinophagaceae; genus Puia. The sequence continues at coordinate 12,086 of DATJJA010000222.1, read as the reverse complement.
CCGGCATCGGCGCAAACAAAGATTTTTCTGATGAAGATATTGCACAGGTCCTGAGCTTTATCCGCGCCTCCTGGAACAATAAGGCCGGCAGTATCAACGCAGCAGATATAGGACCCATCCGCAAAAAATATAACGGCCGCCAAAAAGCCTTTACCATGGAGGAGCTCCAACGGTAAACCAGCTCCAACACCAAACCAGCTCCAACATCAAAGGAGCTCCAACACCAAAGGAGCCCCAACGCTAAAAGGAGCCCCAACACCAAAACCAGCTCCAACGCAACCCAAGAGCTCAACGCAAAAAATTGGCAAGGACCTCCTCCATATTGCTCGCCTGGAACTTCCGCAGGATATTCAACCGGTGCGCCTCGATGGTCCGCACACTGACATTCAAAGTTTCAGCAATCTCCTTATTGCTCTGATTCTCATTTATCATCCGGAGTATCTGCTCTTCCCGCTTGGAAAGGGCTATCTCCGTGTTGGACGGAGCCTTGCTCCCCTGCACTTTCTGCAGATCAAGATATTTCTTGACCAGCACATCCGTGACATCCCCGATGAAATAGAACCTCCCCTGGTACACTGTCCGTATCGCATGCAGAAAGATCTTATTGCTCGTGTCTTTTAATATATACCCGCTGGCGCCCATCTCCAAAGCACGCGCTACATATTCCGGGTTGTCATAAAGACTAAAAAAGAGGATCTTCATTTCCGGCTGCTGTTTCAAAATGAGCTGGCTGGTCTCCACACCATTGATCCCCGGCATACGAATGTCCATAATGATGATATCCGGCGAGACCGACCCCAAGGTCTGCAACGCGGTCTCCCCATCACCCGCTTCCCCAACAACCTCCATGTCGGGTTCACTGTCCACCAATTGCTTCAGGCCATTCCTGAATATTTCATGGTCATCAACTAAAAAGACGGTAATGGGTGTGCTCATATCACAAAGGTATTTCCGTTTGAAGAATAGTTCCCTTTCCCGGCTCGGCATTTATATTAAAAGTTCCGCTCAGCAGCTCTGCCCTTTCTTTCATACCCCGTATGCCGTTCATTTTCCTTACTAAGTTCTTCAAATGCAACTGGTGGCTGTCAAAATAAAAGCCTTTCCCGTTGTCTTTCACCATTAAATTTAGATAATCACCGGAATTATCGATATAAATTTCGACTTTACTTGCCTGGGCATGTTTGATCACGTTATTCAGCCCCTCCTGTACGATCCTGTATACACTTATCTCCAGCTCACGCGATAAAGGCGCTTGCCGCAGATTGGTGTCCAGCAGGAACTCCACCTTCCGGTCCGTGTCTTTACAGGTCTTTACAAGGTCCTCTATAGCAGATTGCAACCCAAAATCCTCCAGCACACTGGGCAGAAGATCACTACAGATCCGCCTGGTCTCGGTGATCAGCTTCGCGAGCATACTATTGACCATCACCACCTCCGGGTCCGGTGTCCCGGCCCTGTCCTCTATCTGCTCCAGCTTCATCCGCAGACTGGTCAGCATCTGACCGATACCGTCATGTATCTCCGCCGCGATCCTCTTCCTTTCCTTTTCCTGCCCGTTGATTATAGCATAAGACTTGATCTTCTGCTCTATCCCATGCCGCCTGAGCTTCTCCTCCGTTAACACCCTGTTCTTCTTCTCCGCATCAAGCAGCCCCAACACCACTTTTTTGATATGCACAGCCAATGGATAAAAGATAAAGGCAGCTTCCAGCACGAGCGTAAGCAGAACAAGCCCAAGTATAAAATAATCGATCTCCTTCAGCGTCCCGATCCGCTCCCTCGAAAAACGGTCGTAGTCAAACACGATCAGGTCCATCCCAAGCAGATAAGATTGCTCATTGGCCAGTATGATCTTGACGTATGGACCGATCTGCTCGGGACGCAAAGGACCACTCGCCGTGTCCAATATCGTGTAGATCTGCTCCGCCGCCGCCATCATCTCCTGCCGCGGATGACTGATCAGGTTGAACATCTCCCGGATCTCTTCCATATTCTCCTTCGGCAGGTTCAGGAACTTGCTCCCCGCTTGTACTCCTTCCTGCGCCTTCTCCCATTGCTTAAGGGTATTTACAAATTCCTTACGGCTACTTTCATAATCATAGTTGTTCTTGTTCTCCAGCAGCAACGCCGCCTTACACAAGGTCTGGCTATAGGTCCGCAGCCTCGCCGCAAAATTGATGACATGAGAGTCGTCCATGCTCCGGCTCAGATGCTGCTGTATGCGTACCTGGCTGACAATGGACAGCACCGCGATAAAGGTCAGCGCAATGCCATACCGGACGGTAAAATGTGAAAAGAGTTTTCTGTCTGCAGATTTGAGTGTCAGCTCATTCATATATTACAATATACTAAACTTACACCGCAATATGTTGCTGCAACTCATTAAAATCAAATTCCTTCGCACCTCCATCCCTCACCATTTTTCCCCTGTCCATAAAATAAAAATGATCCGTCACATGCCGGGCAAAATCGATCTTCTGCTCCACCAGCAACACCGAAATTCCCTGCTCCGTCACCAGCCTGCGGATAATATCCCCGATCTCTATGGCGATCGAAGGCTGGATCCCTTCGGTAGGTTCATCCAGTAACAACAGCTTCGGACCGCTTATCAACGCCCGGCCAATAGCCAGCTGCTGCTGCTGACCCCCGCTCAGATTCCCTCCCGCCCTCCGCCGGAAGGTCTTCAGGATCGGAAAAAGCTCATAGATCTCCTCCTCGGTAAACCTCGCCTTCCGGTCCGGCGCAGCCTCCAGTCCCAGCAACAAATTCTCCTGCACACTCAGCTTTGGCAGGATATCCCTCCCCTGCGGCACATAGCCGATCCCAGCCCTTGCAATGCGATAGGACGGCAACCCATTGATCCTTTTCCCATTCAGTAATATCTCCCCCTCCTGCGCCTTTACCAACCCCATGATCGTCCGGAGCAAGGTCGACTTCCCAACGCCATTCCTCCCCATCACCGTCGTCACAACACCCTTCTGCACCGTCAGCGAGGTCCGCCGCAACACCGCGCTTTCCCCATAAGAAGCTGTCAACCCATCCACCGATAAAACTGCTGTCTTTTCCATAACCCTATAGTTTTTTCATAACCCTGTAATCTCCCCTACAACTTCTCCAGCTGCGCATTCGCGCGCCCAAGATAACAATCGATCACTCTCTGATCGTTCCTCACCTCGGCAAAGGACCCCTCCATCAATAATTTCCCATTCACCAGCACACTCACCAATCCCTTTGCGATCTGCCGCACAAAATGCATATCATGCTCGATGACGATCACCGCATGATGTCTGCACAATTCCAGCAACAGTTCTCCCGTCTTCTCCGTCTCCCTGTCCGACAAACCTGCCGCCGGCTCATCTATAAGCAAAAGCGCCGGGTCCTGCAACGTGACTATCGCAATCTCCAGCCATTGCTTCTGCCCATGCGACAAGGCGCCCGCTAGCTTATCCATCACCGACCCAAGTCCCACCCGCTCGGCCATGGCATGGATCTTCTCTTTAAAAGCCGGCGACACCCGGAAAAACATCGAAGAGATCACATCCTTCTTCATCTTTGCCGCCAGCGCCATATTCTCAAAGACCGTGAGACTCGGAAAGACCGATGGCTTCTGAAACTTCCTGCCGATCCCCATCTCCGCTATCTCCACTTCACTCCGCCCCTTCAGCGACTGCCCCTTGAACAATACCTCACCCGATGCCGGCCGGGTCCTCCCGCAAAGGATATCCATAAAGGTGGACTTGCCCGCCCCGTTCGGACCTATCACCACCCGCATCTCTTTATCTTCCATACGGAAATGTTTCAGGTCCAGCGCCCGCACACCACCAAACGATACCGTCAGCTGATTCACTTGCAATATCATGATACACGCATTTTCTTTCCCAGTTTTTCGAACAACCCGAGAAAACCCTTGTCGAAATAAAGTACCGTCAGCACATACAAAAAGCCCAGGATAAAAAGCCAGCCCTGCGGGAAAAGACTCGTAGTGAGACTATACAGACAGTTCACCAGCAAGGCGCCGATGATAGCTCCACGGAGCTTCCCCCTGCCGCCCAGCGCCACCCACATCAACATCTCCACCGAAGCCGTCACATCCATACGACCAGGTGTGATGATCCCCGTCTGTGGCACATATAGCATCCCCGCCAGCCCGCACAGTAAAGCCGCAATGATAAATATCGCCAGCTTGTAATTCAAAACCCGGTAAGCTGTATAGCCCACCCTGAACTCACTGTCGCGAATCGCCTGCAGCACCTTCCCGAATTTCGATAGGACCAGCTTGCTGCAAGCGAGATACAGTAAACAAAGCAGCCCCAGCGATACCCAGTAAAGACCCAGCTTCGTCGACGAAGCAGACAGATCCAACCCCAACAGCGTCCTGAAATCCGTCAACCCATTGGTCCCACCCAGCTTTGTCTCATTCCGAAGAAAGAGCAGATACATCCCCAGCGCAAACGCCTGCGTGATTATCGCCATATAGACCCCCTTTATCCTGCTCCTGAAAATAAAATACCCGATGCCCCCCGCAACAACCGCCGGAACCAGCAGACTCAGCAGCACTGCAGGAAAAAAATGTTGAAACGGCTTCCAGAAAGCCGGCAGCACCGTGAAACTGTTCCAGGTCATAAAATCCGGCAACAGCTTCCCCTGCAAGGCCGTCGTCTTTAACAACAAATGCATCCCCATCGCATACCCGCCCAGACAAAAAAAGAAGGCCTGGCACATCGACATGATCCCCGTATAGCCCCAGATCAGATCTATCCCCATCGCCGCAATGGCAAAACAAAAATACCGCCCCCAAACAGACACCGTATTGATCGACACAAAGCCCAATAAATTCCCTACCGGTAAGGCAACCGCGAACAGCAGCAAAAAGATAAGATTGGTGGCCGCCCTGTGATTAACACGCATAACACATAAGTTTAAAAATATCAATCCTCCGCTACCCTTCCCTTGTCAGGGAACAATCCGCGGGGTTTGAATTGTAAGAATATCATCATCAGCAAAAGGATCAGCACCTTTCCATACACCGCCTCGAAAAAGGCTTCCAATACCTTCGAAAAGATCCCGATCCCCAAACCCGCCGCTATAGTACCTATCAGTTTACCGACACCACCCGAGACGACCACCAGGAAAGAATCCACGATATAGGTCTGCCCCATATCCGGAACCACATTCCCGATCAGCGTCATCGCACAGCCCCCCAGCCCGGCAAGACCCGATCCGATAAAAAAGGTCATTGCATCCACACGCCGGGTATTGATCCCGAGACAGGCGCTCATCGACCGGTTCTGCGTCACCGCCCTGATCTGCACACCCAGCCTCGTTTTGAACAAACAGCCATACAGCAGGCAGACGGTGACCGTCGTCAGCCCGATGATAAACAGCCGGCTGTAAGGCAGGACCAGGTCCGGCGCGACCTGCCACCCACCCGACAACATCGGCGGCATCTTTACCGACGTCAGATCCCCGAATATCGTCCTGGCCAGCTGGATCAGGATCAGACTGATCCCCCAGGTAGCAAGTAAACTTTCCAGCGGCTTGGCATACAGCCGGCGGATCACCAGCCTTTCCAGCAGCAGCCCCGCCGTCCCCGCCACGACAAAAGAGACAGGCAATGACACCAGGAAGAAAAGGTTCCCGTTTGGCATATGAAAAGTATTGGTAAACAAACTTTCCACACAATATGTCGTATAGGCCCCGATCATCAGGAATTCTCCATGCGCCATATTGATGATCCCCGCAAGACCGTAGACGATCGATAACCCAAGCGAGATCAGTATCAGGATACTCCCAAGACTGATCCCGCTAAATAAATTCTGTATCATTATTTTACTTTTACTGAATCTGTCAGTGAAAAGAAAGGTTGTGGATCGATCAGCCCCTTGGACTTCCAAATTACATTGAACTGCCCATCCGGCTTGATCTCTCCTATCATCGCATACTTGGCCAGATGGTTGATCTTCGGATCCATCTTCACTTCCCCGGCAGGCGAGTCAAAAGAAAGCCCCAGCAGCGCCTCCCGTACCTTCGCCACATCAAAGGAACCCGCTTTCTTCGCCGCATTCGCCCAGAGATATACATCGGTATAAGCCCAGCAGATAGGATCGTCCGTAACCCGTTTGTCACCACCCGGCAGATTCTTCTTCGCACAATAAGCCTTGAAAGCAGCGACAAATTTCTTGTTCTCCGGCAGATCGATGGATTGATAATAGTTCCACGCAGCCAGATGACCGACAAGGAATTCCGTATCCATGGCCCGCAGCTCGTCTTCCGCCACAGAGAACGCCATGATCGGACAGGTCACCGCCGTCAGGCCCTGGTTCGCAAACTCCTTATAGAAAGGGATATTCGAATCCCCGTTGATCGTTGATAACACGCAGGACTTTCCTCCAACCGCGAACTTTTTGATCTTGGAGACAATGGTCTGATAATCCTGGTGATGAAAGGGCGTATACTCCTCGATGATGTTCTCAGCCGGGATACCCTTCGACAACAAATAAGCCTTCAGGATCTTGTTCGCCGTTCTTGGGAACACATAGTCCGTCCCCAACAGGTAGAATCGCTTGTACCCGCCGCCTTCCGGACTCATCAGGTAATCTGCAGCCGGTATCAGCTGCTGATTGGGCACCGCCCCCGAATACACGATATTCCTGCTGCTTTCCTCTCCTTCATACTGCACCGGATAGAAAAGAAGTCCATTGTTTTGTTCGAACACCGGCAGCACCGACTTCCGCGACACCGACGTCCAGCAGCCAAATACAGCAGATACCTTCCTGTCGATAAGCAGCTCCTTCGCCTTTTCCGCAAAAAGATCCCAATTGGATGCCGGGTCCACGATCACCGGCTCGATCTGCTTGCCCAATACCCCACCCGAAGCATTGATCTCATCCACCGCCATCTGTACCGCATCTTTCAAAGAAACCTCGGATATAGCCATCGTGCCACTTAATGAATGCAATACCCCGATCTTTACCGTATTGGTATCAGAACCGCCCCCAGCCGCTGCTGTTTTCTCGCTACTATTGTTGCACGCACCAAAAACCATCGCCATTGCCACCACGCTTAATATATTTCTAAGTCTCATTATAATAAGTTTAAAATTTAAAAAATAAAGAACTGCAGCTGCAACCAGACCTGACCGTAGGTCTTCTTCTCGAACCCATTCACCGTCGCCACATTATACCCACGCGTCATATAGGACAGCCGAAGATTCGTTCCAAAATCATTAAAGAAATAATTCACCCCGCCCCCCAGCACATGACTGGAATTGTATTTATTAAATGTCCCTACATCCTGACCCTTCGTCTGCTGCGGCTTCGCAGAGACATCATCATTCTCATATTTTATCCAGGGCTGTATCTTCGCCGCCCTGAAATAATAACCCAGTTCCAGGAATTCCACCGTTTGAGCCGGGATAAGACTCGCAAAAGAATACTGCGATCCCGGGTTCGTCCCGCCGGTCATATACTGAAAGGCGCCATTCAGGGTGATAGAACCTGCATCCCCCAGCGGATGATCCAGGAACAGGTCGCTGCTGAAACTGTGATAGCTGCTCTGCGCATCGAACCCCGCCGCCCAGGTAAGCGTCTTACCCTTGCCCAGATTGGTGCCCGCATAATAATAGTCCTTCTCCCGATCGAGGAAATTGTAGGCTAGACGTCCCACGAATCTCAGCGGCCCCTTGTTATCCACGTTCCGCCCGGTAAACATCCCCACGCGATATTCCAGATGATCGCTAAACAAGAAGCCACGGGTATTGATCCCCAGGTCACGTCCAAAATTTCCCTGAAGCGGGCTGTTGGCAAAAAGATTATAAGGGTACTGAAAATAAGAGAAGTCATTCGCCATCAACGCAGCCGCACCCTGCAAGCCATTCCGGTTATTCGACACCAGCTGCTGCCCCGCAATGATCTGGAAGGCATTGGAGAAATTATACTGGTATTGCGCATCTAATATTATAGGTGAAACTTTTACATTCTTCGTTCCATCCGGATTGGGACCCCCGATCGCACTCGGCAGCTCCGTCTCCATAAAAAAGCTGCCCTTCCTCGACAACTGACCGCCTACCAGTACTCTCGCCCGGTAAAGCGTAAAACCCCTGTTCCAGGACGAGGGGGTAGCAGCCCCCTGCGGGTTCGAATAACCATCCTGCTCCGACGAAGCAAACATATGAACAATCGCCCCAACCTGTATAGACGGTTTGAATGGGGTGGCGTCATTATCTAATATATGTTTTTTATTAATATTTAATAATGGAGAACTACGTAGGTAGTACGCATCTGGCCCTTCCAATAAAAGATTCTGTCGGAATGCTGTATCGGCCGATGCTGGATGCTGAGTCGAATCTTTGCCTGGGTTCCCGGCAATTCGGGCCTCGCTCTCGATCGCGACCACATCCGCCGCCGCAGATGGTGCACCCGCTGCCGCAGACGACGCATCCGTCCCATGATAAAAAGGTTTGGAATGGGCCAGGTTGCCGCACAGCAACCCGCCCACAATGAGGAAGTAAGGTAATCTCATAATTAAGTTGGTTTTGGTAAATACCTAAGTATATGTTCTTGTCATTTCAAATATACGTAAGTAATTTAAAATTCAAAACAATTAACATATATATTCCAACCTAATATTTGATTAAAAATTAGTCTATTTAAATAAAAATAATTAAATATTATATAATTTATATATAAAGCTCACCAGCCCATAAAAACCATCCCTGCCCCACACAAGAACAATGTCAATCCACCCAATGCATGCACGTACTTCTCCAACTTCTCCGTCTTCAAAAAATTAAGCCCATAATACCCCGACACCACCATCCCCACCATCGTAGCCAACGTAAAAAAAGTATACACCACGATCAGCAGAACCATCCCCATCCACGATGCCTTCGCCGCAGGGAAATACAGCAGCGGGATCATCGGCTCACAAGGCCCCAGCACAAATACAATGAACATCACCCAGGGCGTTACCGCATGCCGGTCCTGCGGCCGCACCGTCTCCCCATGCCGGTGGTCATATACATACACCGACCCATCTTCATAAATATCAAAATGCTTATGCCTCCTGTTCTGCCGGGCCCTTACCAATCCCCAGACACCATAGACGAGCCCAAACCCCAGCATCGCCCATCCCGCAACCCCGCCCCGCACATTCTCCATCCATTTTACTTTTGACAACGACCACCCTATCGCCGCGCCGCCAAGTCCCAGCAATACCGAACTCCACACATGCCCGCACCCGCAGACGATCGTCCAGAACAGGGTCTTTCCAAAAGACCATCCCCTCGACTTCGACAACGCAATAAAAGGCAGGTAGTGATCCGGCCCCGTCACCGTATGAAGACAGGCAACCGTCACTGCCGCCACTAACAATACACTCAGCTCAGCTTGCATAATTTGGCTATCGCTTTTAAACAATCATATAATTGTTCCGCCTTATTTCCCAGCATCCTCACAACAAGACTATTCAGCGGCCCTTCACTAACGCCATAGACGATCCCTTCTATCCCCGCCAGCCACCCCTCCACCCGCTCGCTCCTCCCTCCCACATACAACAAACTCGCCTGATGCGTAAACCCCTCCATCTGCCCCATCGCTCCCACCGGCAACACCGACGGCCTTAAAACGATATTCTCCACCAGCGCCAGCCGCTCACGCACAAACACCTCCGTACGTACATGATAGGAGGACAGAGCAAATACCTCCCCACGCAGCTTCCGCCCGCAAGTCACCACCTCCCCCCAGATCAATTCACATCCCTCCGACAGATACACTTTATTCCTCCCCGAAAAGATCGACTCCGCATGCGGCACACACGGATGCGGCAGCCAGCAAAAGCTTGCCCCCGGGCCAAGACGCACCTCCATCGACTGTGATGCGCCGTCCTTCATCTGGAAAAGTCGCTGATAAGATTGTGTCATCAATTGCAGCCGGCCATTCGCCTCCACCTCCACCCGGATCGTCTGCCTGTCCCTATCCAATACCCCCGGGGAAGAACACATCAGCATGAGGTGCAAAGGACCCGATTTGTCCTCTGTAATATTCGCCACTTTAAAAGGAGGTGTAAAATAGCTGGAAGCAAGATAGCTCGTCCCATCCCGCACTGCCACCCGGACAGCCACGTCCGACTCCATACCAATAGCGTTCACCGCCATAATCTGGGCTCCTCCTCTTCTTCCAGCAACGCATATTTCTTTATCCAGCCGATCACACTGTCCAGCCCTTCCAGACTCATCAGGTTGGTAAATACAAAAGGATTCCCCTTACGCATCAGACGCGCATCCCGCTCCATCACCTCCAGACTCGCCCCTACATACGGCGCCAGGTCGATCTTATTTATCACCAGCAGATCGCTTCGCGTAATACCCGGCCCACCCTTCCGCGGGATCTTGTCGCCCTCCGCCACGTCGATAACAAAAATACTCAGGTCCGCCAGGTCGGGACTAAATGTAGCCGATAAATTATCTCCCCCGCTTTCTATAAAGATGATCCTGAGATCGCCAAATCGTCCGGCCATCTCATCCACCGCCTCCAGGTTCATACTCGCATCCTCCCGTATCGCCGTATGAGGACAACCGCCCGTCTCCACCCCGATGATCCGCTCAGGCGGCAACAGGCTGTGCTGCGTAAGGAACTCGGCATCCTCCTTCGTATAAATATCATTGGTGATCACCGCAAGGCTATAAGTGGCAGCCAGATGCCGCGTCAGTCGCTCGATCAGAGCCGTCTTACCCGACCCCACCGGGCCAGCAACTCCAATCTTTATATAGTTTCTATTATTCATCCCGATCCAATTTGTATATACAAATTCAAATTTTCCAAAAACACATACCCCTCTCAAGACATATACAACCTCGAATAAAGCCGCTCATGCTGCATACACTTGATATCCAAACCAGGACAGCACAACCCGATCATTTCCACATCCGGCTCCAGGCTCTTCTCCACCAATTCCGCGATCAGCGGCTGCAACCCAAACAATAAGTCCTGCCCATCCTGCTGCCCGATCGGGATCAGCTTCACACAATTCGTCACCATCCCCGCCGCCGCATTATAATAAAACCCCGTCAACGCCTCCCGTAATCCAACCTCCAACCTCCCGGCAACATACCCGAACGCCACCGCATAATGTCTCGGCCGATACCCGGCAACACAAACCTTATCAAATACTTTCAACAACCTTGTCCCCAGCTTCCTGCTCGCCTCCCTTATTTCCTTCGGCATCCTCACCGCCTCACACAACTGATCCAACTCCTCCAGCCTAACCATTTCCGCCCCATAAGCCAACCCCACCAGCGCCGCATCCGTATAATGCAAATTCGTACTCAACATATCCCTCACAAACCGGGTCGCACTCCCAACATCACACACCACTCCCTCCTGCACATAAGTCTCCAGCCCTCCCGAATGCGCATATCCGCCGATCGGCAAAGCCGGATCACTCAATTGCAACAGGCTTAATAAGCTAAGACTCATCTGGGATTGGTAATTTGCAGTATCCTCGAAAACAGGCTGGAACCAGACCCGGCGCCAGAGCCACTATGCTCATGACCCGTCACCGTCGACCGCAGCGGATATAATAATTTCCTTTCCTCTTTACTCACCACATACCCGGAAGCGCCCAACCACCTGTACAAAGGTTCCTCCAACGGCGCCAGCAAAACATCCCCCTCAATAAACAAAGGCAAATGCCTGTTCCCTATCTCATAACAAATAGCAGCCACGGCAGCCAGCGAACCCATCGGTATCACCATAACTGGACAAGCTACAATCTCCACCACAATGACTACCTCCAAATCCGCATACAACACATCCCCCTCCCCCAACGCAGGACTCTCATTCAAAAACCGCAGTGCAACCTCCCGGCCCCCAACAGTATGCTTCCGCATCACCCGCTTACCCGTCTCATACCACTCCAGCCGGAGAACATCGATCCCCCGGCCATCGACAGCAAAAGACCCGATCCGCCCTATTTTCTCCTGTATCAGCATATTGCTCAAAATAAAAAGTACCGCTGTGCCAAAGCCAGCTCCTTTGCCGGCTCACAGCTCACTACCTTCCCATCCACTTTTACTTCATAGTTCTCCG
>DATJJA010000221.1:0-5546 GCA_035492595.1 Puia sp. | reverse complement strand
CTGGAGCTGGTGAGTGGTGCGGGGCATGATGCGGTGCCGGTATCTGTTGTGTCGCCGGTTTGTATGTTATTTGTGCGATGTTTCAAGGGGATCAGTCATAATCCGCTGGAGGATGTGGAGGAAAAGGATCTGGAGGCTGCGTTGGGGGTAGCTGAAAAATTTATACAATCAATTGTTTGAACTATGGAAATATCTGCGATAACGAGATCGGTAGTAAAGAAGAGTCATGCGTTGATCAGCCCGGATGGGTATGTCAACAGTGTGATTCCAGGCTGGACGGGTTGTACGGTGAATGTCGTCATTAATGACCCGATGGGGGCGCGTTTCATGCAGACCATCGTGACCTTTCAGCCCGGTGGCGCGGTGACCGGCAAGACCCTGGAATCTGAGATCTTTTTCTATGTCGTGAGCGGCGGTGGCAAGGCGGTGGTCAACAAGGAAATGAAGGACATCACCCAGGGGAGCTATATTTATATACCAGCGGGGAAGGAATATCGTCTGCACAGTATGGAAGAGGGAACGCAGCTGCTGAGCTTTCATAAGGTCTATGAGCGGCTGGAAGGGGTAACTGCGCCGGGTATTTTATTCGGGAAGGCCGGGAATGTGGCGGGGGATGTGTTCTTAGGTGATGAAGCGTTGAGGCTGCAGGTCCTTCTGCCGGATGAGCCGGCCTTTGATATGGCTGTGAATATTTTTACCTATGATCCTGGCGGTCATCTGCCATTCGTTGAGACGCATGTCATGGAGCATGGGCTGTTGTATCTGCAGGGGCAGGGGATCTACCGGCTGGACCAGGACTGGTACCCGGTAAAGAAGGGGGATTGTATCTGGATGGCGCCTTATTGTCAGCAATGGTTTACGGCGATGGGCAAGGAGCCGGCGGTGTATATTTATTACAAGAATGTGAATCGATATCCTTCGGTTATATGACACTGGAAGAACTGAACTGGCTTGATGAGGCGGAGCTGAGTGAGGCGCTGTGGAACTGCTGCGGGAGCTCCGCCTGGGTTGCGGGAATGATGGAGCTGTTCCCTGTGGGGTCGGCGACGGGTTTGTATGCTGCGGCGTCCTTGGTGTGGAGGGATTGTACGGAGGAGGATTGGCGGGAGGCGTTTCGTGCGCATCCGAGGATCGGGGATATGGAAAGCTTACAGAAGAAGTTTGGCGGGACTGCGGCTGCGGCGGAGCAATCGGGTACGAGTGAGGCAGGGATTGAAGTATTGGGGGCTCTGGCGGAGGGCAATAAGAAATATGAGGAGCGGTTTGGGTATATCTTTATCGTGTGCGCTACGGGGAAGTCGGCGGTGGAAATGCTTGGGCTGTTGAGGGAGCGATTGGGGAATGCGCCGGAGGAAGAAATATTGATCGCGATGGGAGAGCAGGAGAAGATCACCAGGATAAGACTTGAAAAACTTTTATCATGAGCAGGATAACGACGCATATACTGGATCTATCGCTGGGCCGTCCGGCCGCGGATGTAGAAGTTGTTTTACTATATGAAGGTGCGGAGATGACGAAAGGGATAACGAATGCGGATGGTCGTATGGGCGGCTGGGATCTGGATCCGGGGATCTATGCCTTACGGTTTGAGACAAAGGCTTATTTCAGCCGGCAGGCGGTTGACACCTTGTATCCTTTTGTAGAGATCTATTTTGAAGTGGCGGATAAGGACCATTATCATATTCCCCTATTGTTGAGTCCATATGGTTATTCTACGTATCGGGGATCTTAAGAAAGCAATATATGTTATCAATAAAAGACAGTCAGAAAGAAAGTTTGCTTGGGTCGCTGGCGATGGCCAATCGTGCTTTCCAGGCGAGTTATCCCGGTGACAGGCCGGACCGGCAGCCGGTGCATACGGTATATGGCGGCGCGAATCTGTTTAAGCGTGACACCTGTGTGCGGATGGGCGGGATCGCGTTGAAGAGTTTGCGGACCTATGCTCCAAACTTTGTGGAGCTGGCGCGTGCGTTATTGCTGGAAGGGCATGAGGATCTTCCGCAAACGGAAAGAGGTGTAGAGGAGCTGGATCGTCAACTGGCGGGGATGAATGAGGAGCAGCGGAGGAAAGAAAAGGCCTGGCTGCCCTGGTCGGTATATAATAAGGTGACCAGGAAACTGGAGACGGAACCGGTGGAAGATTTTCGGATCGATTTTGAAGATGGCTATGGGAACCGGCCGGACGCGGAAGAAGATGCTGTGGCAATCAGCTCGGCGGGTGAGCTGGCGGCGGGAGTGAAGGATAAGACGCTATCTCCTTTTATCGGGATCCGGATCAAGCCTTTTACGGAGGACCTGAAATACCGGAGTGTGCGGACGCTGGATCTTTTTATAACGGAGCTGTTGAAAAGGACGGGAGGGGTATTACCGGATAATTTTGTGGTGATGTTGCCGAAGGTGACGATACCGGAACAGGTGCGAACGCTGGTGCGACTGTTTGAAATAATTGAGCGGGAGAATGGTTTGCCGGAGGGTTCTTTGAAGATGGAGACGATGGTGGAGGCTACGCAGATCATCATGGATGAGGAAGGGCGTAATCCGTTGTTCCGGATCATCCGGGCATCGGAGGGGAGGTGTATAGCGGCACATTTCGGGACTTATGACTATACGGCATCCTGCGGGATAACGGCGCGGTACCAGACGATGGGGCATCCGGTCTGTGACTTTGCACATCACATGACGAAGGTTGCGTTGGGGGGAACGGGGATCTTTCTTTCTGATGGCGCGACGAACATAATACCGGTCGGTCCGGACAGGGAATCGGTACACAAGGCCTGGCGGACGGGATATGGGCATACGATGCATTCGCTGATCAACGGGTTTTATCAGGGCTGGGACCTGAACCCGGCGCAATTGCCGATGCGTTATGCCGCAACGTATATGTTCTTTTTGAGTAGCCTGGAAGATGCGGTACACCGGCTAAAAATATTTGTGGAAAGAAGTGCTATATCTACGCTAACGGGTGATATTTTTGATGACGCGGCCACGGGGCAGGGTTTGTTAAACTTTTTTTTAAAGGCCATGAATTGCGGAGCGATCGGGGAGAAGGAGATCCTGACGACGGGTTTGAGTCTGGACGAGGTAAGGACGAGGAGTTTTTATAAGATATTGGAAGGGAGGAGGAGAAAGGCTTAAATTTATTTTTATATGCATTTGTCACCAAAAGAAACGGAGAAGCTGTTGTTGTTCCTGGCGGGGGAATTGGCTGAAAAGCGTCGGGCCAGGGGGCTGAAGCTGAACTATCCTGAGTCGATAGCGCTGATCAGCAGCAGGCTGCAGGAGGCTGCGCGGGATGGAAGGCCTGTTGCGGAGCTGATGCAGTATGGGACGACTATTTTGTCGCGGGAAGATGTGATGGAGGGGATACCGGAGATGGTCCAGGAGATACAGATCGAGGCTACGTTCCCGGATGGAACGAAGCTGGTGACGGTGCATGATCCGATCCGGTGAGGTTGCGGCGGGGCGGGTTGCTGAGTTTGATGATACCAGGAGAATATATATTAGGTAAGGAGTCGATCCTTTGCAATGCGGGCAGGGGAACCAGGCGGGTAACGGTGGTGAATAAGGGCGATCGTCCTGTTCAGATCGGCTCGCATTTTCATTTTTTTGAAGTCAACCGGGAGATGGATTTCGACCGGTCGCTGGCGATGGGAATGCGGTTGAATATTCCATCGGGAACGGCGGTACGGTTCGAGCCGGGAGAGGAGAAGGAAGTGGAGCTGGTGGAGCTGGGCGGTTTGCGTCGGGCGGTGGGGTTTAATAATCTTGTAAATGGGCCTACTGTATGAGTCTTTCGATCAATCGCACAAAATATGCAAACCTTTATGGCCCTACGGTTGGGGATAAGGTGAGGCTTGCAGACACGGAACTGTTTATCGAGATCGAAAAAGATCATACGGTATATGGGGACGAGGTAAAATTTGGGGGTGGCAAGACCATCCGGGATGGGATGGGGCAGTCTGCTACGGCTACGCGGGGCGAAGGGGTATTGGATCTTGTGATCACGGGCGTGATCATTATTGATCACTGGGGTATTGTAAAAGCGGACATAGGTATCCGTGACGGGAAGATAGTGGGGATCGGCAAAGCGGGTAATCCGGACATTATGGATGTGGATGAGGGAATGGTTATTGGGGCCGCTACCGAAGTGCATGGAGGAGCAGGTTTGATCGCCACTGCGGGTGGGATAGACACACATATTCACTTTATTTGTCCTCAGCAGATCGATCATGCGTTGTATAGCGGCGTCACGACGATGATCGGCGGGGGAACGGGGCCGGCCGACGGGACGAATGCTACTACGGTGACGCCGGGGGCGTGGAATATTCAGAAGATGCTGGAGTCGGCGGAGGCTTTTCCTATGAACCTTGGTTTTTTGGGGAAGGGCAACTGTGCGACGGAAGCGCCGTTGGAGGAGCAGATCGCGGCGGGCGCGATCGGGTTGAAGATCCATGAGGACTGGGGGGCTACGCCTGCGGTGATCGATGCGTCGCTGCGGGTTGCGGATAAACACGATGTGCAGGTTGCTATACATACCGATACGCTGAACGAGGCGGGGTTCCTGGAAAGAACGCTGGAGGCGATCGGTGGACGGGTGATCCATACTTATCATACGGAAGGTGCAGGTGGAGGGCATGCGCCGGATATCATCCGGGCGGCGATGTATCCGAATATCCTGCCTTCTTCCACCAATCCTACGCGTCCCTATACGGTGAATACGATAGACGAGCACCTGGATATGCTGATGGTTTGTCATCATCTGAGCAAGTCGATCCCCGAGGATGTGGCGTTTGCCGACAGCCGGATACGGCCCGAGACGATAGCGGCGGAGGATATCCTGCATGACATGGGGGTGTTCAGCATGATGAGTTCGGACTCGCAGGCGATGGGCAGGGTGAGTGAGGTGATCCTTCGGACCTGGCAGACGGCGGATAAGATGAAGAAACAAAGGGGGGCGTTGCCGGAGGATGCGGAAAAGGGGAATGATAATTTCCGGGTGAGACGTTACGTCGCCAAGTATACGATCAATCCTGCCATCACGCATGGGATTGCGACGTATGTGGGGAGTATCGAGAAGGGTAAGATGGCGGACCTGGTCTTGTGGAAGCCGGCTTTGTTTGGCGCCAAGCCGGAGATGATCATCAAGGGGGGTATGATCATTGGGGCGAGAATGGGTGATCCGAATGCGAGCATTCCTACGCCTCAGCCGGTGATGTACAGGCCGATGTGGGGGGCTTATGGGAAGGCCTTGTGGGCGACCTGTGCGACCTTTGTTTCGGGGCTGTCGCTGGAAACGGTTTCGGGGTATGGTTTGCAGAAGCAGGTGTTGCCGGTAAGGAATTGCCGGAAGATCTCGAAGTCGGATATGGTATTGAATAACGGGACGCCATCTATCGAGGTGAACCCGGAGAACTATGAAGTAAAAGTGGATGGGAAGGTAGTGAGCTGTGAGCCGGCAAAGGAGCTGGCTTTGGCACAGCGGTACTTTTTATTTTGAGCAATATGCTGATACAGGAGAAAATAGGGCGGATCGGGTCTTTTGCTGT
>DATJJA010000220.1:0-25209 GCA_035492595.1 Puia sp. | reverse complement strand
GGAAAGTCGTTTGGCTGCCCTATATTTGCGTCCGATGGAAAAAATGAATTGGCAGCAGCTGTATAGTCCTTTGCGAACGGGATCGGCCTCCGCGGCCATAAAGGGGGTGCCGGGTTCGGTTGGGCCGGATGGGGTTGTCAGGACCTCTTTTCTCCGGGATTATGACCGTATCATTTTTTCCTCTGCCTTTCGCCGTCTGCAGAACAAAACCCAGGTGTTTCCCCTTCCTGGGCCGGTTTTTGTCCACAATCGCCTGACGCATAGCCTGGAGGTAGCGTCTGTGGGACGATCGCTTGGGAAGGCCGTGGGGGATGCGATCGGCGATAAATATGCCAGGAACGGAGAGGACTTTAAAGAGTTTTATAAATACGAGCTGCCGTCGGTCATCGCTGCCGGCTGTCTTGCCCACGATATCGGGAATCCGCCTTTTGGCCATTCGGGGGAAGATGCGATCCGCAATTTTTTCAGGGAGCTGACGGGGGAGGGCAAAAGGCGTTTTGAAAACGAACTGTCTCCCAATCAACAAAGGGACTTCCTATACTTTGAAGGGAATGCCAATGCTTTCCGGACGCTGACCCATAATTTCAATGAAAGGGCTTTGGGCGGTTTCAGGCTGACCTATGCCACGCTGGCATCCATCGTTAAATATCCGTCGGACTCGGAGCATGGGTTTAACAAACAACGGCTGATCACCAAGAAATCCGGTTTTTTCGATTCGGAAGTCAACACCTATAAGACGATAGCGAAGGAGCTGGGGATCCCGCAGGTCGAGGACGGCAAAAACGTCTATGCACGGCATCCTTTCGTATATCTTGTGGAAGCGGCGGACGATATCTGCTACCGGGTCATCGACTTTGAGGATGCCCACCGGTTGAACATTATATCCATAGAAACGATAAGGGATCTTTTCCTGTCTTTTTTTGACGAAGAAAAGGGGTACAATTCCCGGGAGAAGGTGGAGAAAACCTTTTACAGCATCAATGACGACAACCAGAAAGTGCAGTATCTCCGGGCGATGCTGATCAACCTGCTTATTTACAGGGTACGCGATATCTTCATGGAGAAGGAAGAATTACTCCTGGAAGGTGGGGTAGGAAAATCGCTTATCGATTATCTGCCTGAGCGGGAACTGGCGCTGATGAAAAAGATCGATGCTTTCTCGGTGCAGCATATTTACAATCACCGCAGTGTGGTTGAGATAGAGATCGCGGGTTATAATGTCATTGGCGGGATGCTGAAAGAATTCTTTGGAGCCATCCTGAACTATCGTAGTGTTAAATCGGAGAAATTGCTGCAGCTGATCTCCAAACAATTCCCCATTACCGGCGAGGCTGGTCATTTGTACAATGATATGCAGTCTATCGTGGATTTTATTTCGGGCATGACCGATCTTTTTGCCGTGGATCTTTACCGTAAGATCACGGGTATGGCTTTTCCGCAGATCAGATAAGGGACCCATTTAAGGGGTCAAGCGGCTGCCAGCGGCACTGGGGTGGCAGGTTGTTGCCAGCGGTGCTGAGGTAAAAGGCTTTGCCAGAGGCGCTGAGGCGGCAGGCTCGCTGTTATGCTGCCGGAGTGGACGGCTCGTTTAGTGCCGGGCTAGCCCTGGTGCTGGCATAATATTTTTATTCCATCCTTTATTCTTTCACTAAAATTTGAAATTATGCCAAATCCAAAAACAGATGCTGGTGGTTTTTCGACCAGCAATGCGGACGAAGAAAGGGATATGGGCGCCAAAGGCGGGCCTGCCACGAGTCTGGGTCAGCCTGACGACAAACATGGGGTGACAGCGCCCTATGATTCTGACCTTCAGACCCAGATAGTTGCAAAGGGGAAAAATAAAAAACACCAGCGCGATAAACCTAATCACAGATCATCGCTCTAAGATTCGAAACCGGGAACCTGCCGCCAGGCAGGTTCTCTCAAATACTCCATTTTATGTTCAACAGATTTCCCATCAATTTCGTTTATGACGGCAAGCATTATAACGGCGAGATCAAGCCATTGCCGGTTGGACTACAGAACAGGATCCCCACGACCTTCCAGGTGTTTCTTAACAATGTCTATTGTGGCCTGATGAAAAGACGCGGCGAAGACTGGGAAACGGATTCCCCAAAATGCGCGATCATGGTGAACGTTATTGGAAACCGCATTTACGACTGGTATGAATAAGATGGGATGGAACTGGGTGCATTGGTTGTTGTTTATCGGCATGGTCTCCATGCTTTTCCTTGGCTGCATCCGGAGTTTGTAATAATTAATGACCCGTACTTTGGCAGGCCGTGATTGCGGCGGGGGGGGGATGATGAGTACTTTGGCAGGCCGCGATTGCGGCGGGGCGGATGATCCGTACTTTACCGGACAAACAGGGCCGCTATTTTTTTCATCGCGATGGCCAGCTGTGCTTCCACTGTTTTTACGGAAATGTTCAATAAGGCGGCTACGTCTTTATACTTCAGGCCATCCTCTTTGATGAGCTTGAAGATCAACTTGCACCTTGGGGGGAGTTCGTCAATGGCTTTTTGCATCTGGCGGATGGTCTCCGCACTTTCCATCATGGACCCCGGGGTAACTTCCAATTTTATATATTGACTTACCTGTTCGCTGATGTCTACGACATGCAGGAAATGATTATCGCGCAGATAGTTGAGAGAAAGATTTTTGGTGGATATATACAGGTATACCTCGAGGTTTCGGATGTCGCCGGACTGCTCCCTTCGCTTCCAAAGGTATAAGAAAACATCGTTGACGATCTCTTCCGCTGCCTCCTTCTGATGGACAATGGAAAAGCAAAACCGGAACAGACGGACAAAGTATTGCCTGTACACTTTTTCAAAGGCTAGCTCATCGTTGAGACCGCGTTTTACCGCTGGTATTATTTTTAGATCTGAGTCCATTGACTGTATAAAGCTAAATTTTTTTATTTTCTTTTAAGGGTTTTTTGAAAAAACGGTTTCCTCCATAATATGGATCAGGATAGAATAGGGTATTTACTGGCAAAATATCTGGCTGGCGAATTGACTACCCAGGAGGAGGAAGAGCTGGAATGGAACAAACTGGCTAATCCCCGCCTGAAGGATGCCATACAGTTCTTATTGTCGATGCGGGAGCAGCCGCCGGCGGGTATGACAGCTGATGAAGAGCAGGCTATGCTGGAGAGGGGGTTGCAGCAGTGGAAGGGCCCGGTCGAATCACGTTATATGGGGATGAAGGTGGTGCCACGGATCGGGGAGGGTAAAATGGAGCGGAGCGGGAGTGAGATCGGGAGAGAGGGGCTGGGGATACCGGAGATGGAAAATGGGGTTGGTACCGGAAAGAATTGGAAGCGGTGGCTGGTGGCTGCCAGTATGCTGGTCGTAGCAACGACGGGGGTATTGTACTGGCATTCCAAGCAGGGCGAAGTGGAAGTGAAAGTGGCCGTGGTGCAGGCGAAGGAGATCATTACCAAATATGGCACCCGTTCATACCAGGAGCTTCCGGATGGCTCGAAGTTGTGGCTGAATGCGGGCAGTAAGGTTGTTTATGCTGATAATTTTTTGGCCGGGAAGAGGGAGCTGACCCTTCAGGGTGAGGCGTACTTTGACGTGCGTCATGATCCAAAACATCCTTTTATCATTCATACCGGACAGGCGGACGTAAGAGTGTTGGGTACCACGTTGAACGTGCGGGCATATCCTGAAGATTCAGCCATAGAGACCACTTTAATAAACGGGAAAGTGGAGATCGATGTGAAAGGCAGGCAGAAACAAACCATTGTTTTGCGTCCCAGCGAGAAGGTGAGCATCGCGGTCGAGAAGAAGAGTGTTCCGGTGGGGGGGGAGGTAAGGCTTCGCCCGGTGGCGCCTGATTCCGAGTATGGCACCATTGTCGAAACCTCCTGGGTCGAAGACAAGCTGATATTCAGAAATGTGCAGATGGCAGAGGTTGCGACACGTATGGAGCGGTGGTATAATATCCGGATACGGTTTGACAATGAGCGGTATCAGCAGCAGATGCTGACGGGGTATTTCAAGGATCAGCCGGTCGAGAATGTGATGAAGGCTTTACAGGTGATACTTGGATTTCATTATAAAAAGGAAAATGATATAATACATATTTGGTAGAATAACGATTAAAAGCTTGCTCAACGAAAGCAGGTCGGCGTACTGCCGGCCTAAAACGAAACAAGAGGTGCTGACACACCTCCTGCGTTGAGTATAATCATGTAATGAACCTAATCTCTGGCGGGATCTCAGGTTTTTCGATTATTTAACCTCAACATTTCAAATGTATGAAAAAAAACGTTAGGGCATCCCTGACTGACCATCCGATTCTGCACAAAACGATTCTGCTTATGAAGCTGTCCCTCGCCTTTCTGCTATTGTTCATGCAGGTTTCAGCAAATGTTCGTTCCCAGGACAAGTTGACCATCACGGAAAAAGGTATCAGCTGGGTCCAGTTCTTCGATCTGTTGCAGAAGAAAAGCAATTACACGTTTGTCTACAAGGATGAGACCTTGCCCAGCAAGGAAAAGTTCGATGTAACGGTGGTTGACCGGACTGTTCCGCAGATCCTGGACAATGTGCTGCGGAATTCGCCTCTTTCCTATCAATTGATGGCGGGCAACCTGATCGTGGTGACGCCGCGGTCCGGGAATGTGGCGGGGCCGACGGGTACAATGGCGGAAACCGATCTGCGGATCACCGGAACGGTGGTCAGCGCTTCAGGGGAGCCTTTGTATGGCGCGTCCATTACGATCAAGGGCGCGACGACGGGCACGCATACGGATAGCAGCGGGAATTTTGTGCTGGTGGTCCCGGAGAGTGCGACGGCACTTATCGTGTCCTATGTGGGCTTCCAGCAACAGGAGGTGCCTATAGACGGCAGGGTCCGGATATCCGTGACGCTGCAGCCATTAGCCGGGAGTATCAATGAAGTGGTGGTGATCGGTTATGGTACGGCAAAGAAAAAGGACCTTACCGGGGCGGTGTCGGTCATCAGCGCGAAGGATATCAACGGTATTCCCGTAGGTGGAGCTGACCAGATCATGCAGGGTAAGGCGGCCGGTGTGGCGATAACCCAGGTAACGGGCGCCCCGGGTGATGGCGTAAATGTCCGGATCCGTGGTGTCGGAACGATCAATAACAATGACCCTTTGTATATCGTGGATGGGATCCCCACCAAGGATGGCATCAATGAAATATCCCCCAACGATATCGAAAGCATCAGCGTCCTGAAGGATGCCTCTTCGGCCTCTATTTATGGAGCGAGGGCTTCCAACGGGGTAGTAGTGGTCACCACGAAGAAGGGCTCTTCGGGCAAGCCGAAACTGAGTCTTAATGCCTATGGAGGCGTTCAGGAGCGCGGGCACCTGATCAGGATGGCGAACACCAAACAGTATGTCAACGCCTATAATATCGCGGCACAGAATGACGGCAGGACACAGATCCCGCTTGGGATGCTGGATAGCTTACCGGATGTAAACTGGCAGAAGGAAGTGCTGAAGCCGGCGCCGCTGGCGAATGCCCAGCTGTCTATCAGCGGAGGGAATGACAATACGCGGTATATCGTATCTGCCGCCTATTTTTCGCAGAAAGGGCTGATCGAGAACAGCTCGAACGACCGGGCGAATATCCGTACGGCGATAACGAGTACCCTGTCGAAGATCTTCAAGGCCGGGATCAATATGAACCTGGCGTATACAAAGACGAAGCAGGTAGGAAGCTCGGGTGACGGGTATAGTCTGGGGGCGGGTGCGGGTAATCCCGGCGCCAGTGTGGTACGGTATGCGTTGTTCCGGACGCCTGCGACACCGGTCTATGATAAGTTCGGGCAGTATGTCGATCTGCCCAACCCGACGGTGTTTTTCGGGGACGGGCTAAACCCGGTGGGACTGGCGGCCAATACCAATCGTAATTTCTATAATTACACGCTGCTGGGCGATGTTTTCGTGGAGATCACCCCGATCAGTCATTTAAAGATCCGGTCGGATCTCGGAACAAATGAGATCCTGACGGAATACAAACAGTTCTTCCCGACCTGGGGCGGAGGCGGAGCGGGAACGCAGGGAAGGCTGCAAAACTCTCCCAATTCGCTGTCGCAGTCTTATACCAATAACTTCAACTACAACTGGACCAATACGGCGACCTATGACTGGATCATGGGGAAGAGCAGCGTGAACATACTGGCGGGTACGGAGATCATCTATAACGATACGAAACTGTTATCTGCCTCGCAGAACACCTTTCCCAACCAGACGCCCAATTTTCAGTTCCTCAGCAATGGCACCGGGCTGACGCCGGGCGTCGGGGGCAACGAGACCAACTGGGCGCTGACCTCGCTGTTCGGCAGGCTGGGGTATGCCTACGATGACAAGTACCTGGCGACCTTTAATTTCCGGCGGGACGGGTCTTCGAGACTGGACCCCAACAACCGGTACGGGAATTTTTATTCGGGTTCCGTCGGATGGAGGCTCGATAAGGAAGCCTTTATACAGAACATAAAAGAGATCTCCCTGCTGAAGGTACGGGCGAGCGTAGGGCAGCTGGGGAACCAGGAGATACCAAATTTCGGATATGCTTCGCTGATAGGAACGACTGGATTTTATCCTTTTGGTCAGACCGCCAATCCAACTTATACCATTTACAGCAAGGGGAACCCGAATGTGCGCTGGGAAACCAGTACGATCACCGATATTGGCCTCGATCTGGGCCTTTTCAACAATTCGCTGAACATTACCGCCGACTATTTCAGGAAGGTGACGTCCAATCTGCTGGTCAATCCTCCCGATCCGTCCAGCGCGGGCACGTTTGCGGGTGCGGCATATGTGAATAACGGAAGGATACTGAACAGGGGGTTTGAGTTCGAGGTGAACTATCGCAGGAGTCTCAATAAGGACTGGTCTATCGATCTCACGGGTAACCTGGCGACCCTGCACAATGAGGTACTGTCGCTGATCAACAATCAGCCGATCCCGGCGGGGCGAGTCGATAACAATATATTTGCGACGAGCACGGCGGTAGGACATCCCATCGGATCCTTTTATCTGCTGAAACAGGAGGGCATTTTTCAGAATGCGCTGGATGTATTCAAGCATGCTTACCAGGGGGCTGGGATCCAACCGGGCGATGTCAAGTTCAGGGATGTGAACGGGGATGGGGTAATAGATCAGAACGACCGGGTTTTTGCCGGGAGTCCTATTCCTACCCTTACTTATGGGTTTACGGGAAATATCAGCTACAAACAATTCGACCTGAGTCTTTTCTTCCAGGGCGTTACGGGGAATAAGCTGTACAACCAGGTGAATACGGAATTGGATGGTTTCTACAGGGCGTTCAATATTACTGAAGAGACAGCTACGAAGAGCTGGAGCGGTCAGGGCACGAGCAACACCAGGCCGCGGCTGTCGTGGACGGGGGGGCAGAATAACAAACAAACCTCTACGCGATTTTTGGAAGACGGAGCCTATACGCGTCTGAAGAATGTTCAGCTGGGTTACCGGCTTTCGAGCGGCGCACTGAATAGATTAAAGATCTCTTCGATGCGGATCTTCATCAGTGCGCAGAATGTGTTCACCATCACCAAATATACGGGTCAGGACCCGGAGATGACGACGAGCGCCAATGCTGCCGGTGACGGTGTCAAGGCGGTGGGCATCGACTGGGGTACTTATCCTTCTGCCCGGACCATTACCGGGGGTGTGAATATCAATTTCTAAATTATCAACGCTAACGATCATGCGAATAAAAAATATATACTGGCTGATAGCTCTTCCCCTGGTCCTGGCGGGCACGGGATGCAAGAAGATACTGGATCAACAGATAAACGGGGCCTTTACCCCTTCCAACTTTTTTAGTTCAGACGCCAATGCGGTGCTGGCGGTGAACAATGCCTATAAACCCCTCTCTTTTAATGCAGGGGCGAACAATGCTATCTGGGTATTGGGGGATGTCGGCTCGGACGATGCGATAAAGGGCGGTGATCCTGGCGACCAGGCGGATTTTACGGCCATCCACAATTTCAACATCCTGACGACCAATTCGGCGGTAGAGGCGGTCTGGCAGAATTATTACAATGGGGTTTTTTACTGTAATGTGGTACTGGACGGGTTGGCGGGCAGCACGCCTGCGATACCGGACAATTCGAAGAGCAGCTACATCGCACAGGCAAAATTCCTGCGGGCCTACTATTATTTTATCCTGACGGGCTGCTATGGAGATCTGCCGATGCATCTGACGGTCGAGACGGGGGCTGCTGCGCAGAAGCGTCTTTCCCGCCAGGACAGTGTGTATCTCCAGATAGAAAAGGATTGTATCGATGCGGCCGCGGTGTTGCCTGCGACGGTGACGGACCTGGGCCGGGCGACGAAAGGCGCTGCGCTGGCGTTGCTGGCTAAGGCCTATCTCTTCCACAGTTCGCTGGCCAACCATTATACACTGGCGGTTCAGGCGGCTCAGCAGGTGGAGGCGTTGGGATATACGCTGACGAACAACTATTATGATAACTTCCGCGCATCGACAAAGAGTAATACTGAAGTAATATTTTCTGTCAATCATATTGCGGGAACGCAGGGAGTAGGGAACGAGCTGAATGCATGGTTTGCTCCGAGGGTGATCGGAGGGTATGGATTCTTTTATCCTACGCAGAGCCTGGTCAGCAATTTCGAAGTGGCGCCCGGTGGAGAGGTTGATCCACGGCTGGACTACTGCGTAGCGCGGAATGGTCATCCCTATTTTGACAGGGATTTTGACGGCAGCTGGACGACGACGGGATACCTGACCAAAAAGATGGTGCAGCCTTTGTCGGAGGTGCCGATCACGACCAAGAATGTAGGTACGGTCAACTATGAGGCGATACGTCTTTCTGATATCCTGCTTGTCGAGGCGGAGGCCTTGAATGAAAGCGGGCAGAGCGCGCAGGCGCTGGGGCCGCTGAATGCGGTTCGTCAACGGGCAAGGAACTCTTATCTGTACGATACTTCGCTGGTTGGTTACGGAACGGTACCAGCCGGGCTATTGCCGGACATCACTACGACCGATCAATCGCAATTGCGGGACGCGATCAGAAGGGAAAGAAGGTCGGAGCTGGCGCTGGAGTTCCATCGTTTCTTTGATGTCATCCGGTATGGCAGCGCCTATGCGACGGCGGCTTTATCGCCGGGTACGAGCTTCAGCTATGACAACAATAAGTGGTATCCTATTCCACAGACTGAAAGGGATGCCAATCCGAATTTATTTAAATAGAAATTGTTATGCGAAACTATATATTATTCTTTTTGACGGTCATCTGTCTTGGCACGGTGATGGTATCCTGTAAGAAAGATACTAAAACGCCCGACTACAATGCCAATAAGGCGTCTTTGAAAACGCTGGTGGACTCTATGCAGCATGTGTATGATACGACGGTAACGGGGAATCGTCCCGGGCAATATGACAGTTCGGCGCGGACGGCATTAAAGACCGCGATAGATCTGGCCTCGCAGATCATTTCCGGGAATACGTATACCCAGCAGGAGGTGAACAATGCGTATGCGAATCTTGTCCGGGAGGGGCAGGTCTTCAGCACCCAACGGATACTGGAGGTCTCGCCGGAATTCCTGGTGGCGCAATGGAAGTTCGATGGCGATCCGACGGATGCGACGGGGCATGGGCATGACGGGATGCTGAAAACCGGATATCTTGGAGCCAGTGCTGCTACGGTGGTGGATGGGGGTGTGCTGCCGCAACTGGTGACGGACAGGTTTGGCAGGGCGAACAGTGCTTATAGTTTTGACAAGGCGGCCCTGATCGAAGTGCCTTACGCGAGGGAGCTGAATCCGGCCAAGCTGACGATCAGTATGTGGGTATCTATGACAGCCAATACGGCGGGAAGCTATATGATCTCGATGAACAGGTGGAATGGGTATAAGTTCAATCTGAACGGGACAAATGTTCCGTTCTTTACCGTCACCTCGAGCACGGGACCCATTTATGACCGGGATGCGGGTGGGGGAAATCTGAATGTGTCTACCTGGACGCACCTCGCTGTCTCGTACCAGGATGGCACAGAAAAGTTCTATGTCAATGGTCAGCTGATCAAGACCTGGACGGATACGAAGGGGGCGGCGGCGACACTGGCTTCCCCGGTAAATTTGTCAATTGGGAATGAGATGCCGAAGGAGTTCTATAACCTGACGAACTCTGCTGATCCGAACTATTTCTACGGGCCCAGCTATTTTATCGGATCGATGGACGATATTCGATTTTATAACACCACGTTGACGGATGCGGAGGTCTTGTCAATCTATACACTTGAAAAAACATTATGAGGAACTTAATTTTTATTGCGAGCATCTTCTTTTTTAGTTGTGGCGGGCCTGCGGAACAGCGGGGGAGTGTCGTGTCTGACTCTGCAACGGCGGTGAGGGCTGATTCGACAGGCTGGGCTTTGCTGCCTTTTGTCAAGGTGGACAGCGTAAACCCGGTGCTGACGCCGGGGACCGGAGCGTTTACGGACCCGATCACGAAGAGGAGGATCAGCTGGGAGGAAAAGGATGTGTTTAATCCGGCGATCGTGGTGAGGGGGGATACGATCTATATGCTGTATCGCGCGCAGGACAAGGTGGGTCATCCGGCGGGGACTTCCAGGGTAGGGCTGGCAGCGAGCGCGGATGGGTATCATTTTACGCGCTGGCCTTCCCCGGTATTGTATCCGGAGAACGATGCGCAGAAAAAGTATGAATGGGAAGGAGGCTGTGAGGATCCGAGAGTGGTGGAGGACGAGAAGGGAGTGTATTATATGACGTATACATCTTTTGATGGCACGCTGGCGCGGCTGCTGGTGGCGACGTCGACGGACCTGCAGCACTGGACGAAACAGGGGCCGGCGTTTGCGAAGGCTTACAACGGCAAGTATATCGATAAATGGTCGAAGTCGGGATCGATCGTCTCGAAATATGACAATGGGAAGATCGTTGCTGCGCGGGTCGGGGGAAAGTATTGGATGTATTGGGGTGACCAGAACATCTGGGCGGCTACTTCCGATGATCTTATCAACTGGACGCCGGTGGAGAAGGGTGCGGGTGAGGCTGATCCTATCGCGTTGCGGGGGCAGGCTATCAACATGCCTGATCTGAAGATCGTCATTCCTACCCGGAGCAAAAAGTTCGACAGTGATCTTGTGGAGTCGGGGCCTCCTGCGATGTTAACGGATAAGGGGATCCTGCTGATATACAACAGCCGGAACATTCCCGCCATCGGGGATACGGCGCTGGCGGAGGGGACGTATGCTGCGGGGCAGGTGTTGCTGGATAAGGCTGATCCTACGCGGATCCTGCACAGGCTGGATCAGTATTTTATGAAGCCGGACAAGCCGTATGAGCTCACGGGCCAGGTGAATGAGGTGTGTTTTTTGGAGGGGCTGGCGTTGTTGCATGGGCAGTGGTTCATGTATTATGGGACAGCGGATTCGAAGATCGCGGTGGCGGTGAAGCCTGCAATAAAATAAGGCGTCATGTCTATTGTTTTATGAATTTCCTTACTTGTCTATTACCATATTCATCAATATACTGAATTAAATAGAGTCCTTTTGCCTGACTGCTGATATTGATGTCTATACGATTGTTTCCTGTATTCAGGGTCATTGCTTGTGTCTTCACCACCTTTCCGGCGAGATCTGTGATCATGACAAGCGTCTGCAATGGCCTCGTGCAATAAATACTTCCTGTGACGACATCATAGGCCGGATTGGCGATGTAAGAAAAGCCGCTGGCCGATATTGACGCGCTGACAATGGTTATGATCTTTGACCAGGAATACCGGCCATCGAGGTCAACCTGTTTTATCCGGTAATAAGCTGTATTTAAAGAGACATTCCTGTCGATAAAGCTATACTGCCGGACGGTAGATGAGTTGCCGCTGCCGGGCACCTGACCTATCTCAGAAAAGTCGGTGCCATTGGCGGATACTTCGACAGCAAAGTGGTCATTGTTAGACTCTGACGCTGTAGACCAGTAGATATAGTTATCATGACCGATGTTCTTTCCGGTAACGTCCAGCCAGGTCACCGGAAGGGCGCCGAAGGAGCTTACGGCAAATGGGGAAAGGCTGGTAAATCCTGTTCTGGTAACCGTATAAGGGTTCGAGCCGGCAGCTGCCAGGTCTGAGGCGCCGTAATCCCAGGCCCCGGCTGTATAGTGCGCCAGCCTGCTGGTAAGCCGGCTAAAGCCGGGCAGCTCCAGTGAGCCGGGCCATTGTAAAGTGATCGTGGCGTTTGATCCGCCGGCAACCCCTTCGCTGATCAGCCATGTAGCATTGACGGCTCCTGTCTGAACGGCGGATCCGCCGGTACCCAGTGTATAAACGGTATCTATGACGCGGGCGGAGATGTTGTCGGTGACGGATGCTGCTGACAGGGCAACGGTTGCCGGTGTATAATCCGTGGCAGTACCGATCGGAAAAGTCTTTGATCCACCGTTGTTCACCGGTTGGACAAGGGAACCCGTTCCGCGCGCGACGATATAGTTGGCAGCAGAGGTGCCGGTAATGGTTCCTGCTGATCCTATTGTCAGGTTATTGTTCAATAAGGATAGCTTTCCTGTGGTAAAGGCCAGGGTATTGTTCACCGTAACATCGCTGTTCAGGGTGACCAGTCCGGATGTCTTGTTGATGGTAAGGTTGCTGAATGCTCCAGTTGACGTCAGGCTTTGCGTATCTACCCCATTCAGCTGGATAGTAGTTCCTGTGTTGAGAAAACTTCCGCTGTTCATGATCCAGTCACCGGCTATGAGGTGTGTGAAGGCGCCGCCTGAAAAGGTGCCATTGCTCAGGGTAAAATTGTTGAGCACTGTCAATGCTGCTGCGGGGGTTTTTGTTCCGCTGGCAGAAATGGTGAGGTTGCCGTAGCTGACCGTTGTTGACAAGCTCTGTGTGGTGCCCGCATAATCCACAGTACTAAAGGTATCCAGCTCATACGTAGTGAAGGCAGGCAGGCTATTGGTCCCTCCGATCCGGAGAGTTGCGCTGTCATCTATGGCCAGGTCTCCGCCATTTGCAGCGTCCTGCGAGAGGGTAAATGTACCTATGTCCAGAATTCCCTTGCTAAGGTGCAGGCTGGCGATGGAACCCAGGTTCTGTGCCAGTGTAACGGCCACACCGTAATTTTTATTGACGCCGACCTGTGCAATGGGCAGGGGGTTGGCGGTACCGCTGATGCTTGCTGTTGTGTTTCCTGTCATGGTCAATTGTCCGAGGGAAGCGTCTATTGATCCGTTATCGATGAAATTGCCCGCTACCTGGAAGTCCGAGTTGGCCGTGATATTCCCGGTAATTATCAGGTGATTGAAGATGGTTCCCGGGCTGCCGGATAATAAGCCGGCCGGGGAGGTCAGGGTAAAGGTCGACGTGCCGCCGTTGAGGGTGCCGTCACTTTCCAGATCGCCTGCTACGGTATAGGATGCGCTGCCGGCATTGAAAATGGCGTTGCTGTTGATGGAAAGGGCCCCGTTGACGGTCCACCCGGATGGAGGAGTGAAACCTGCCGCATTTGTATTGGCGATGATCACATTTTGTAAAGCAGCGGGAGTCCCGGCCATTGTGATGGCTCCCGATCCGCCAAACCTGACGGTGCCTGTGCTCGACAGGCCTGATCCGACATTTATCGTTACCGGTGTTGTAGTGTTGAAATTCAGAGTTCCATTGCTGGTAACCGTACCGTTGTTCGTAAAGGAGCCGCTGATGGTATGGGTCAGATTGCCTCCATTGAAGATGCCGCCGCTGCCGATGGTAAAAGAGACGAGAATTGTCCAGTTCACACTTGGATTTATTCCTGATGTATTATTGATATTCAAATTGGCAAAAACAGGTGTGCTGGTGGAGTTCAAGACTGGTGCTACGTTGCCGTTGAAGTTGATGATACCGGCAGAATTGGATACCAGTGCATTCAGAAAACGGATAGTCTGGAGGGTAGTACCGCTGAAGGTGGTTGTTCCGGTACTCGTTAAAGCGCCGCTGTTGGTAAGATCTCCATTTACGATGGCTGTTCCGCTGCCGGCGGCAAAAGAACCGGAAGGCGTGACGTTCAGCAGTCCATTGAAAACGAGGTTACTGCCTGCGACCGTATAAGATCCATATACCGCTACTCTGTTGAATGTGGTGTTCCCTGTGATCGTTTTGCCGGTACCGTTCAGCAATATCGTGCCGGTCGCCGGGATAAATGTGCCGCTGTTGTTCCAGTTACCTCCAAGAGCAAGTGTATTGACATCTGCATTCAGGCTGGCGCCGCTGCCGATGGAAAGGTCTCCGTTCACGGTAGTCGTGGCTATCAGGGTCTTGGCGCCGCTGTTGGTAAAGGAAAGGCTGCCATAGGAAATGCCGGTTACCGACTGGGCTGTCGTACCGTTGTAATTGACGGTACTGTTGGCGGCAAGGTTATAAGCGGAATAGTTGGCAGGAAAATTGGCTGCTCCTCCTACCAGCAGTGTAGTTCCGCCGGACAAGGTCAGGTTACCTCCGGATGTACTTCTTGCTGCGGTAAAGGTTCCTATATCAAAGTTGCCTGCCGAAAGGGAAAGATCACCGTTGAGAATAAGATTCCCGTTGAGGGTTGCGGTACCGGATTTATTGACGGTCAGGTTATTGAATGTAGATGCTGAAATAGCTTGCGCTCCTGTGCCGTTAAATGATACGGTGCCGCTGCCGGGCGTGAAAGTTCCGCTATTGCTCCAGTTGCCGCCGACACTGGTAGTAACGCCATTACCGGTCAGTATGGCAGCAGCTCCGATGGTGACGTTGCCTGTGATGGAAGCGGCTGCATTCAGGTTCAGTGTTCCGGCGCTGAGGGTAAGATCACCCTGAACTGTCGCAGCTGTATTAAGGGCTGCAATGCCGCCGGATTTATTGATAGACAAATTATTATAGGGGACATTGGCGACAAGCTGAGTATTGGTCCCGTTGTAAACGACAGTTCCCGCGCCGGCGGTAAATGTTCCGCTGGCATAGAGAAAATCACCGCCGACAGCTATTGTGCCTGCTCCTGTGAAGCTGATATTGGCTCCTCCTGATTCCGTCAGAGACTCGCCGATGGTGACGTTTCCGGTGCCGGTGCCGAGGTTGATGGCATGACCGGCCACTCCGTCGCTGAGAACGAGGCTGCCATTGACGTTGAGCGACTGTGCCCCGACGTTGATGGAATGGGTTACGGCGGTGCTCCAGCTGCCGTTGATGTTGCCTGTTGTCGTGAGGGATCCGCCTGTATTCAGGGTCAGGTTGACGGCCTGGCTGCTTCCGAATAACAGGCTTCTCGCATTGGCGGCAGTAGTGATCGATGGCTGATTGGTGAAAGCTGCGGTACCGATCTGAACGATATCATTTGCGGTGGGAACTGCACCCGGAGAACCCTGGATTGCCATCCAGTTGCCTGCCGTGTTCCAGTCTGTGCTGACGGCGCCTGTCCATTGTGTTACGTTGGGGGTGCTGGACAACGTCCAGGGCAATGCGATATTGCTGAGCCCGGCCAGATCCACGTAGTTGCTGGTGGTGTTGTTCCCGCTGTTGCCGTTGTTGATCCAGGCTGAACCGTTGTAATCCCAGGCTGTAAGGGTTGATTCTGTATTTCCGTTGAGGTCTTCGTCCTCATAGTGTAATCGCAGTGTGGCGGTGTAAGTGCCGGATGCGACGGCTATCGAATAGCTACGGTTGACTGCGCTGCCGAAAGGGAAGCCGCTGACATTGCTTTTGGTAACTGAAACGGTAATGCTGCTGACACCGGAAAGACTGGAAAAGGTAATGGTATTCTGCGGGCCTTCGAAGGCATAGGCTGTGCCTGTCACAAAACTATGCGTTCGCTGGATATTACCCAGGATAATGCCATTCCCGGTTCGGGTACTGGTTATAGTTATCGTACTGGAACCAGTGGACATCTGGCCGTTGGTCATATTCACCGTAGCGGCGCTGACATTATTCTGCAAGGTGAGGGTGGTGACGGTGGAAGCCTTGTTGACGGTAAGAATGCCAAAGGTAGTAGCTCCTGTAATGGAGGATGCGCTGCTTCCGCCAAAAACAATGGTGCCCGCACCGGGCGTAAAGGTTCCATTATTGATCCAGTCGCCGTTGATCGTGTGGGTAAAACTTCCTGCGCTGAAGGTGGTGCCTGTGGCTATGGTGAGACCGCTGTTGGTGGTTATGGCCGCCAGGGCTGTTTTTGTATTGCCATTGGATAAAATCAGCTGATTGTAGGTGCCGCCGTTGACATTCTGCGCAGCGGAACCATTAAAGTTAACTGTATTGGGCGTGGTGGTGGTGACATCCAATGAACCTGCTGTGATCGAATAGAGACCGGCAATTCCCAGCACGGCATTGGAGGACAGCTGAAGCGAAGTCCCGTTCAGTGTGACATTGAAAAGATTTACCGTACCATTGAGGGAGGAAGTTCCTGTAAAGGTGGCTGTACCGGCAGTTGCCGTCAGGCTGCCGCCGACGGTAAGAGCAGTATTAATAGTAAAGCTGACGGCTGTGGCGACGGAGCCTGTTATGTTGAGGGAGGAAAAGGTTTTTGCTCCTGTGCCACTGATGGTTTTTGAAGCGCCGCTCATTGTCAGTATACCGGAAGTGGCTGCGAAAGAGCCGCCGACTACCAGGTTTCCTGTAAGGGAAAAGGGAGTGCTGGTCGTGATCGTGCCTGTTATGTTAAGGTTGTCGAAAACGATACCTGTTCCGCTTATCGTCTTTGTTGTTCCTGACAGTGTGGTGGTGCCGCCGGACAGATGAGTGAAATTGCCTGCTCCTGAAGTGGCAAAATTGCCGGCTATAGTCAGTGATGTCGATGCTGCTGCACTAATATTTGAGGCTGCTATGGTAAGATCGTTGAAATTGTTTACTCCTGTACCACTGATCGATGCACCTCCGCCGGTAAAAGTGATCATGCTGGTATTGCCCGTAAAGGTTCCGTCATTGGTCCAGTTGCCGAATATAGAATGTGCGAAGGCGCCCCCGGCGAAAGTGGTGCCGGCGCCGA
Organism: Puia sp.; assembly: GCA_035492595.1. Taxonomy (GTDB): domain Bacteria; phylum Bacteroidota; class Bacteroidia; order Chitinophagales; family Chitinophagaceae; genus Puia. The sequence goes on along the minus strand of DATJJA010000220.1, from coordinate 8,241 downwards.
TGACGACATTCCCGGTGATGCTAAGCGCAGCTCCTGCGGTATAGGACACAGACGTCCCGGAGCCGATGTTGCTGGTCAGGTTTCCGGCTATGGTAAAAGCGGAAGCCGGAAAGGTCTTAAGAGCTGCCCCGGAAGAACTGCTCAATGTCAGGTTGCCGTAGGTAGCTGCAGCCACGGCCTGATTCGTGCCCGAGTATTCGACGGTGCTTGTAAGGGGGAGAGTTATAGAGGCATAATTAGCTGGAAAGGTATTCGTGCCCCCGATCTTCAGGGTGGCGCCATTCGAAACGGTAAAGCTTCCTCCGCTTACCGTTGTGCCCCTGGCGGCCGTGAATCCCTGCAGGTCCAATATGCCGGCGGCTATATAAACATTTCCTGTTGTACCGGAAGACGAAGCCAGGGCAGGCAGGTTGCCCGCGAGGGATTTGGTACCCGACCCGCTGATCCGTAATGTTCCGTATGTCAGGGAACTGCTGACTGTCTGGTTGGTCGTAGTGGAGGAATAGTCGACTGTGCTTCCGGCATTCAGTGTAACGGAGCCGGATACTGTATAATTCGCAGCAAAGGTAGCTGCGTTTACGTTGAGCCTGGCATTGGCGTTGACGGTCAGTGCGGTGGCCGTCACCAGATAGGTTGGCGAAACGCCGGGATTTAAAATGCCTTTTACGGTAAGCAGGCTGCCCGATCCGCCGACGGTCACATTGGCCGCCAGCGTAAGAGTAGAACCCGCATTGACTGTCAGTTTCCGGAAGGTAGTTGTCGAACTGCCGCCCAGTGACTGTGTTACACCCGAGAACACCATGTTCGAGTTATTACTGGTGGCTGTATAAGTACCGGAATTACTCCAGTTGCCGGAGACGGAGATGGTTGTTTTCCCCTGTGAGAGCGTACCATTGGAATTGATGGTGAGATTTCCGGAGATGGTCAGGTTTCTGCTCGTCGTGAGCGTGACTGCCCGTGCCCCTCCGCCCAGGGTCAGCGATTTGCAGGCAGAGGAGCCTGAGATACCGGGTTGGAAGCTACCTGTAAAATTCGCATCGCCGATGATGGCATCTGTCGTTGAGGTTGGAATGCCGGCTGTCCAGTTACCGGCATCCTTCCAGGAAGTACTGACGGTTCCCTTCCAACTGGTTTGCGCCATGATGGAGACGGAAGAAAAGATAAAATGAGTACAAAAAATGCAAAAGAGGTACACACGCGTCATAGGATTTCACTTTAGTAAAAATGAATGATTGAGGAGAATAGGGGAGAATTGAAACTTTCCAATTGCCTGCGGAAGCAAGGTCAGAAAAAGCATCAAGTGTGCGTGTACAAATTGCCTAAGGGAGCATAAAGATAAATAAAAACCAGAAAAACAAAAATATAATGCCGGTGTCCAACCCTCTACTATAACCGTCGGAGAACGCTTTGCCAGCCATTATTGAACGTGCGGAGAATGAAGAAATTATTAACTTTAAATTGCGGTCTTATAAGACCTCAGTAGTTTTGAAAAAATCTTTCATCTTAGGCTTTCCTTAGAATAAAGTATAATGATTACGCCCACAGATAAGAAGGTCTTAAAAAGATTTGGAGAAAATTTGAGGAAGCTCCGCAAGGATAAAGGGCTCAGTCTCCGAGAAATGTCGTATGCCTGTAGCATCGATAACAGCAAGATCGCAAAGATCGAAAAGGGAATGATCAATATTACCTTTACCACTCTTTTGCAATTGGCCGTTGCGCTTGAAGCCCAGCCTTCCTCTTTGCTGGACTACCAGCAGGAGTAGCTATGGTTATAATTGTCTTTTCCCCGTATTGAGTGTATAACCTCATTGCTGTCCAGCCGAACAGAATATTTATTCATTTATTCTGAATGCATCGTTATGGACAGACGGGAAGAAGACATCTTACGCAAATTGGGCAAGCGCCTGAGTTATCTGCGCGAAAAGCAAAATCTTACTATTGCTGAACTGGCGGCCCGCTCGAGGCTTGATCCGGATATGATCGGAAAAATAGAGGCCGGTGAGACTGATCCGGCGCTGGTAGTCATTTTTGCGCTGGTGGAGGCGTTAGGCGTGTCGCCGGGGGAACTGGTGGATGGACTTTGAAGGGGCGCGGTGGTGGGGTCTTGGGCGCGTTGGTGGGGGCATTGGGCGCGTTGGTGGGGTCATTGGGCGCGGTGGTGGATTTCCTTTGAGATATATAGTATTTTTCGCATGAGTGGTTGGTCGTTTTGCTATTGTGGAATGGCCGAAGGGGTCGTATTTTGACTGACGGTATCATAATCCATTCTATGAAAAAACGACTACACTATGACTACGCTTGTGGGGCTGTTCTTTTCCTTTATCTCCGTCCTTGGTCTTTTGAAGGGTAAATCCAAACGTGTTATTCGCCGGATCGTCATTGTTGCATTTTCTCTTGTCCTGATCCTTGTGCAGGTCCTCTTTATGTATAATCTACTTCAGCTGGAGAGCCAGGAATTTATTACCGTCTCGGGATTCCTGAGCGGAATAATCCTTATTTTGGCGTTTCAGAAAAATGAAGCATGGTAAAAAAGTTCATTCTATCTGGCGCTGCCTGCCTGAGCGGCCTGTTCCTTTCCGCACAGATAAAGCCAATTGCCATCTATCACGAGGGTTGGATCGATTTCAACAAAAATGGTGTTAAGGACGTCTTTGAGGACCCGGCTCAGCCGGTGGAAAGGCGGATCGCCGATCTGCTGGGGCAGATGAGTCTCGAAGAAAAGACCTGCCAGACAGCGACGCTGTACGGCTTTGGGCGTGTATTAAAAGATGAGCTACCTACGCCCGGCTGGAAGGATGAGATCTGGAAGGACGGGATCGCCAATATCGACGAACATTTAAATAGCGTAGCGGGGAATGCTGCCGCTCAGACCTCGCTGTCGTATCCATTTAGCCGGCATGCGGAGGCCATCAACACGGTGCAGCACTGGTTTATCGAACAGACCCGGCTGGGGATCCCGGTGGATTTCACGAATGAGGGTATTCATGGGCTTAATCACGACCGGGCTACCTCTCTGCCTTCTCCCATTGCGATCGGCAGTACCTGGGACAAGGCGCTGGTTCGGCAGGCTGGGGACATCGTCGGCCGGGAGGCAAAGGCGTTGGGTTATACCAATGTCTATGCCCCTATTCTCGATCTGGCGCGTGATCCGCGCTGGGGCAGGACGCTGGAATGTTATGGGGAGGACCCTTTTTTGGTGGCCGAGCTGGGTAAGCAAATGACGCTGGGGATACAGAGTGAAGGAGTAGCGTCCACGCTAAAACATTTTGCAGTATATAGTGTTCCGAAAGGCGGCCGGGATGGCAGTGTGCGGACCGATCCGCATGTCGCGCCGCGCGAACTATATGAACTATACCTCTATGCATTCCGCCGGGTTATACAGGAGGCGCATCCGATGGGTGTCATGAGCAGCTATAATGACTGGGATGGGGTGCCGATCACGGGCAGCTATTATTTTCTGACGGAATTATTGCGGGAGAAGTTTGGTTTCGACGGGTATGTCGTCTCCGACAGCGATGCAGTGGAATACCTGTTTACCAAACATCATGTGGCGGAGACCTATAAGGATGCTGTGCGCCAGGTTATAGAGGCGGGGCTTAATGTCCGTACGAATTTTACACCGCCAAAGAACTTTATCGACCCGTTGCGGGAACTGGTCAGGGAGGGGAGTCTGTCCATGCGTACGCTGGACAAGCGGGTGGCTGATGTGCTGCGTGTAAAATTCAGGCTTGGTCTTTTCGATCAGCCTTATGTTGATGTGAAGAAAGCGGATGAGGTGCTGAAGCCTGGAAAGTCCAGGCCTTTTATATTGCAGATGGCGAGGGAATCGCTGGTTTTGCTGAAGAATGACAGTAATCTGTTGCCGCTGGATAAGGGGCGATACAAACATATCCTGGTAACCGGGCCGCTGGCTAAGGAGACGTCTTATGCGATCAGCCGTTATGGGCCTTCGCATATCGATGTGACTTCTGTTTATGAGGGCTTGCGTGGGTACCTGGGGATCGGGGCTGCCACGGGTAATGGGGGTAATGGGGCTGCCGCGGGTAATGGGGGTAATGTAGCTGGTGGCGGGTGGGTTCTTGATTATGCAAAAGGCACGGAGATGGTGGACAGCACCTGGCCGGAGAGTGAGATCATCCCAACTCCGCTGACGTCCGCTGAGCAGGCGGGGATCGAAGAGGCCAGGGCAAAGGCGCGGAACTCCGATCTGATCATTGCCGTTCTGGGCGAGGATGAAAAAAGGGTGGGTGAGGGCATGTCGCGTACGGGTCTTGATCTTCCCGGCCGGCAGGAGCAGCTGCTGGAAGCCCTGAGGGCTACGGGAAAGCCCGTCGTGCTGGTGCTGATCAATGGTCAGCCTCTTACGATCAACTGGGCGGATCGGTATATACCTGCCATCCTGGAAGCCTGGTTCCCCAATGCTGCAGGCGGGCAGGCCATCGCCGAGACCTTATTTGGGGACAATAATCCAGGTGGCAGGCTGTCGATCACTTTTCCAAAGACGACGGGTCAGATAGAATGGAATTTTCCTTATAAGCCGGGCTCGCAGCCTTCGGGAAGAAAAAAGGAGAACAAGACGAGCGTGTTTGGGCCTCTGTATCCGTTCGGCTACGGGCTTAGCTATACTACCTTCTCCTATAGCAATCTGGTCGTATCTCCCGAAGAGCAAAAGGTGGAAGGGGATGTCAGCGTATCCGTTGATATAACCAACACAGGCAGCCGAAAAGGGGATGAGGTCGTCCAGCTGTATGTCAATGATGAGGTCAGCAGCGTGACGGTATATGAGCAGCAGCTTCGTGGTTTCGAGCGGGTGTCTCTGGCTCCGGGGGAAAAGAAAACCATTTCCTTTATACTTCATCCGGATGACCTTTCGCTGCTGGACAAAAATATGGTCTGGCGGGTAGAACCCGGCAAATTCCAGGTCATGGTCGGCGCCAGCTCGACTGACATAAGATTGAAAAAGGAATTTCTCATCAGGTAATTTTCGTTTAGAAAAGATCAAAAATGAGGAAGCACTGAAGAGTGGTGCGATCTAAATTTGGTTATTCCAACCAAAATATAGTCGCAATGAGAAAACTGCTCTTCAATGCGTCATGCATTATCATGGCCTGTATGCTGTGTATTAACGCGCATGCACAGAAAAAACCGATCACCGGAAAGGTGACAGACTCCACGGGATTGCCGATCCCCAATGTTACCGTCAGGCTAAGATCTTCAAAGGGTGGTGTCTCTACAGGGGAAAATGGTAGTTTCCAGATCTCTGCTGCACCTTCGGATGTATTATTGATCAGTAGTGTCGGCTTAGCGGACCAGGAGGTCCGGGTGGGGAACAGAAATAATATAGTGATCGTCATGGGCAGGAACAGCCAGGCGCTGAGCGAGGTGGTTGTCACGGCTCTTGGTATCAAGAGAAGTAAAAACTCTCTTCCTTATGCCACCCAGCAAATTTCCGGCGACCAGGTCACCAAGACCATGAACACCAATTTTGTAGACAATATGTCGGGCAAGGTGGCGGGTCTGCAGATCACATCGAGCAATACGATGGGGGGATCCAATAACGTCATTTTACGGGGTATGAAATCCCTGACGCAGAACAACCAGGCCTTGTTTGTAGTGGATGGGGTTCCATATGACAACAGTAACCAGTCTGTCAACAATACGGGCGGCCAGGGGTATTATGATCTGGGTAACGCCTCTGCCGACATCAACCCGAATGATATTGAATCGATCAGCGTGCTGAAGGGTGCGGCTGCTTCCGCTCTATATGGTTCGCGCGGGTCGAACGGTGTTATCCTGATAACGACAAAGAAAGGGTCGAGGCTGAATAAAGGACTGGGTGTTACCGTCAATTTTGGCGTGAATGTCGGAACTCCTGACAATAGTACAATGCCTCAATATCAAACCATGTACGGGGAAGGTTATGGCGCATCGGGCGGCGGAACGAATAATCCGAACCCCTATTTTTATTACCAGCCTATTTTCAACAGCAATGGCGCACCGGTGTCGATCGTGGAAACGGATGTCGATCAGATGACGGGTCCGGCATACGATAAGAACACGATGGTTTATCAATGGGATGCCTTTTCTCCCGGCAATCCTAATTATGGGAAGGCTACTCCCTGGATGCCGTCGGCGCATTATAAGGCCAATGATTATTTTGTAACGCCTGTTTCTACGAGTACAAGCGTGTTTGCCGATGGCGGAACGGATAAGAGTACATTCAAGATGGGGTATACCCGCAGCAATGATAAAGGATATCTGCCCAATGCCAACCAGGCCAAGGATCTATTGACGTTGGGAGTAACGTATAATCTTGATCCTAAATTGACTGTCGGGGGAGAATTCAATTATTCCGACGTGAATGCTACCGGCCGTTATGGATATGGCTATTATGGGGGCAACGGAACACAGATCAATCCGATGACAGACTTCCGGCAGTGGTGGGAAACGGGTATCGACCTAAAGGCTCAGAAGGCTGATTATTTCCGAACGTTGACCAATGCCACCTGGAACTGGCTGGGCGGATATACGACCAATGTGCCGGGCAATATCGTCAAGCCAGCCTATCACGACAATCCATACTGGGTGAGGTATAAGAACTATGAGACCGACAGCAGGAACCGATATTTCGGGAATGCATTTGTCAACTATAAAGTGACCTCTTTCCTGAACATCCTGGGAAGGGTGTCGAAAGACGATTATAATACGCTGGTTGAAACCAGGTATGATGTGGGCAGCGCCGGCACGCCGCAATATGGCAAGAACCTGTCGACCTATGACGAAACGAATTACGACCTGCTGGTCAACTTCGATAAGAATATCAATGAGAATTTTAACCTGAAAGCCTTGCTTGGTGGTAATGTAAGACAGGATAATTTGTCTTCCACTTCGTCGACCACCAATGGCGGCCTGGTCGTGCCCGGATTTTTTGCGCTGGGCAATTCGGTCAAAACACCGGCTGCCCCGACCGAAGCCTATTACAGGAAGGAAGTGGATGGCGTCTTTGCCGGAGCCACGCTCACCTATAAGGACATGATCACCCTGGATGGAAGCATTCGCAGGGATAAATCTTCTACGCTCCCGACCGCGCACAATACGTATTATTATCCGGCCGTATCGGCCAACTGGGTATTCAGCAAACTGCTGGATGTGGAATGGTTGAGCTATGGTAAGCTGAGAGCTAACTATGCGGCGGTAGGCGGTGATGCTCCTTATTTCAGCTTACAGAATACCTATGCTGCATCGACGCCATTTAATGGCCAGACGATATTTTCTTTGAAACCGACCAACAACAATCCTAACCTGGTGCCCGAGATGAATCATACCTATGAGGTAGGTGCGGAGCTGGCATTCCTGAAAAACAGGGTCGGCCTGGATGTTACCTACTATCATGCGCAGACCATCAACCAGATCACGCCGATCAATGTCTCACAAGCCAGCGGGTATAACCAGTTCTTTGTTAATGGTGGAACGATCCAGAACCAGGGAGTGGAAGTATCGCTGAACCTGACTCCCGTGAAGATCCGGAATTTCTCCTGGGACATGACGGTCAACTGGGCTATGAACAGGAGCAAGGTATTATCGCTCTATGGTGGCCAGAGCGTCTTTATCCTTTCGAAATACCAGAATAGCGTTCAGCTCGTGGCGGAGAAAGGACAGCCTTATGGAGTACTACGTGGGACGGATTATACTTATAAGAATGGGAAACCGCTTGTAGATACAAGCGGATATTATGTCAAACAACCTAATGCCCTTTCGGATGTCGGCAATATCAGTCCTAAATGGCAGGGCGGGATCAACAACACCTTTCGTTACAAATCAGTTAGCCTGAGCTTTTTGATCGATGTGAAAAAGGGCGGGGATATCTATTCTCTTGACCTGGATTATGGCGCTTCCGCCGGTCTTACACCGCATACCGCCGGGTACAACAAAAATGGCAAGCCGGTGAGAAGTCCTTTGTCTGACGGCGGTGGGTATCTTATGGAGGGCGTAACGGCTGATGGAAAGGCGAATACGAAGCTGGTGGATGCTTCCGATATCAATTCAAAGAAATTTCCTTTCAGTTCGGATAACCAGGAAGTGGTCAAGGAATATATCTTCGATGCTGGTTACGTTAAACTAAGGGAAGTGGCTATAACCTGGTCGGTTCCGGCCAACACCATCAATAAGCTGCATTTTGTAAAAGGGATCGATCTTTCGCTGACGGGTCGTAATCTTTGGATCATCCACAAGAATTTGCCT
>DATJJA010000219.1:0-12524 GCA_035492595.1 Puia sp. | reverse complement strand
CGAGACCGGCGGCCGTTACTACCGGGCCAAGGATAACGAAAGCCTGAAGAATATTTATAGTGAGATCGACCAGCTTGAAAAATCCAAAATAGAAACCTCGACCCTGCGACGCTACTCCGAACAGTTCTATCCCTTTGCCCTTGCCGCAGCCCTCTTTCTCCTGCTGGAGCTGATCCTGAGATGGGCTGTTCTGCGGAAATTCCCGTAATTTTCACGCCATGACAGGAAAAGTATACAAATCGACCGGCAGCTGGTATGTCATAAAGACACCGGAAGGGGAGGTGTGGAATGCCCGGCTCAAAGGTTTGTTCAAACTGGATGACATCACTTCCACCAATCCGCTTGCCGTAGGAGATGATGTCGGATTGGAAAAAGAGAACGAAGAGGAAAGGACTGCCATCATAACGGAGATCCACGACCGTAAAAATTATATCAATCGCCAGTCACCCTCCCACCGGATGCATCATCATATTGTTGCGGCCAATATCGATCAATCCCTGCTGGTCGTCACATTAAAAGAACCCCGGACCTCACAGGGCTTTATCGACCGCTGGCTGGTTACCTGCGAAGCATACCATGTGCCGGCCGTGCTGCTGTTCAACAAAAGCGATCTTTACCGCAAAAAAGAAGAAGATAAATTCGCCGCCTGGAAGGAGATGTACGAGGCCGTGGGGTATCGCCTCATCCGGCTGAGCGTCCACACCGGGGAAGGGCTGGATGAAGTGAAACAGCTGCTGGCAGGTAAGATCAGCCTTCTCAGCGGTCATTCCGGTGTAGGGAAGTCTTCCTTTCTCAACGCCCTCTTCCCGGACCTGCGCCTTAAAACACAGGGTGTCAGCGGATGGAGCGGCAAAGGGATCCACACCACCACGTTTGCAGAGATGTTCGATCTGCCTATGCCGGTCGCCGGCAACTCCACTCCAAACCCTGGCCAGATCATCGACACACCCGGCATGCGCGAGTTCGGCCTGGTCGATATCTCCCGGCAGGAGCTGTCCGGTTATTTCCCCGAAATGCGTGCCCTCGCAGGGCAATGTCAATTTAATAACTGCCTGCACCTCGAAGAGCCGGGCTGTAAGGTCAAGGACGCCGTACGCGAAGGGAAGATAGCCGGGGACAGATACATAAGTTATTGTTCCATATTGGGTTCGATCGAAGAAAATAATTATTAGACTTTCTTTAACCTTCCCTTATTTTTATGGCATGAGTTTCGTCTAACGGTACTTAAAAATCAATTGTTGTGAAAACAGGATCTATACAAGCGAATAAGACGACAGGACGATTGGTACGAGGAATGCTCTTAGCAGGCATTATTTGTTTTGGGATTGTTTTCCCCGACTCTCTGTCCGACCATGAGAAGTTGCTTCATTTTTCCGCTCATATGGGCATGAGCTTCCTCATAGCTATTTCAGTCTACGTCATTTGTAATATGACGTTTCATATCGGAAGAAAACGTTCGCTGCTCATCCTGAGTACTTTGACATTGGTGATCGGGGCAATTTATAAATACCTGGAGATATCCGGCAAGGTAAATGTCCACCTGTATAGTTTTGGCGATCTGCTGAAGATCACCGGCTGTTATACTTCCATGTCGCAGAATACGGCGGGCTTGCTGGCAGCGATTCTGCTCATCGAGCTTATTTCACTACCTCCGGCACATTCGCCACATCATGCCCCTGCTCCTTTATCTCTTCTTTCAAAGGCTCAGGCTGCTTCTCATCACGCTCGTCTCCAAACAACATCCCCCAGGGCTTGAGACTATCGATACGATCACAGATGATCTTGGCTATCGCAACGACAGGCAGGGCCAGAAAGGTTCCCGGTATCCCCCAGACAGCTTCCCCAATGATGACCGCCAGCACCGTGATCAATGCATTGACCCGGACCTTCGAGCCGACAATAACGGGTAACAGGACATTGGAGTCGATCAGGTGAATCCCCAATATGGTACCGATGACCAGCAGCAATTTTGTCGCGCCCGCGGTGGCAAACGTCACCAGGGTCGCCAGCAGCGTCGCAGTAAAGATGCCGATATAGGGAATGATATTGAACAGACCCGTAAGCAGCCCCAGCAGTATCGCATATTTGACCCCAAGGATCCACAAGGCCAGACAGGTAGCGGCCGCCACGATGACCATCTCAAGTACGAGCCCCAGAATATATTGCCGTATCCTCGTCTGGATCTGTGCGATGATGTCATAGACGATGACAGAGTTCTCTTCTTTGAACACCGCTACGAGAAATCGTACTATCAGCCTCCTGTAATAAAGCAGGAAGAAAGTGTCGATCATGATGAATACAAGGAAGAGTACAAGAGAGGATAAGGAGACCAGTGCATCACCGATCATCGACGAGCCGGTTTCCATCAGCTTCGAGGCAGCATTGTTGACATAGTTGTTTTGCTGTTTGATCCGGACATGGAATTTCATCGAGATCCACTGTTGCAGATTGTTGACCGAGGTCAGTACCTGCTGCTTGAACTGGGGCCAGTCATCCGCCAGGCTGCTGATCTGCGCACCCACGAGATAAAAAAGGCCGACCAGTGCGCTGACAAGCAGCAACACGGATAAGAGCGAAGCCATACTACGCGGGAAGTGGAATCTCTTCTCTATAAAATTTGCCACGGGTAAGAGCAGGACCGAGAACAGAAGAGCGAACAGGAGTGGAGCCAGGAATGTCTTGCCCCAGATAGCGATATAGAACAGAGCGATCAGGCTGATCAGTACCATTGCCAGCTTGGTATAGAATGGCTGAGGCTGTTTGAATGAAACCATGCAGTCGATAAGTTGGATTCAGCACCAATATAAGGCAAAAAAATAAGACCCGTGGTTAACGGGCCTCATCTTGCAATATTCAGCAAACATTCGTTAGAACAATCTACTCTTCAGCCTTAGGACATGTATCGTTTGGCCGTATTGATCAATAATTTGCTTTCCAGGAATTTCGCAACCTCTACCACAGCGTCATTATCCTTCCGGGGAGCTTCCCGGAATTTGCGGGGATAGATCGAGATGCCCGTGTAAATATTGTAATGAAGGGTCAGGATATGCCCCTTGTAAAGAAAATCCCACATCAGGGAATCGAAATCATCAGTCTTTTGCGTGAACTTGATGTCGAGATCATCGGAGAGAATGTTGGCGACTTCATAGAAGCGCTTCAGGCCGCAGTCATCGTCGATCACGGCTTCCGTACAGCCGAAATCGGTACGTAGTGTTAAAGGGCTCATAGAGTAGGGATTTTATCGTTTATATTAGGGTTTGTACGCTATGCCTTGAACTTTGGCGACTTTGGAACCTTCTCTCCGCTCAGTATCCTTTCGGCCCCTACATTCTTCCCATCACTTGGACAGCCATATTTAGGCCCGAACATGCTGTGCATCCACCCACATGAAGAATTACCGGTCAATAAAATAGCCAGAAAAAAGAAGAGGGTTATGGTTTTGGGTCGTTTCATCCTTGTCTTGGTCGGTTTCATGGGACATCATTATAACGGTATTAAACCTACAAATATTATCCTGAATTTGCAAGTGAGGATCAGTAAATTAACGTGCCAATGAGCCTTTTGCACGGTCTTTTGACCTTTCACCTCGTGGTAACTGGGTAGGTGTTTTTGCCCCCTCTCCGTTTTAGCGCTGCAGTTCAGGCTGCGGCGCCTCATTCACGTCCTTGAACCAGCCGGCATAGATACAGTAGTGGTTGGCAATACGTTCGATCTGCCCGGAAATAAGATCCGCAGGGATGTCCTTGATCTTTTTGGCAGGGATGCCGCCATAGATGGTCCCCGATTCGATCTTTGTCCCCTCAGTCACTACCGCTCCGGCAGCGATGATGGAGTTCTTGCCCACTTCGACATTGTCCATGATGATAGCACCCATGCCGACCAGCACCTTGTCACTGAGCGTGCAGCCGTGGATGATGGCATTATGGCCGATGGATACTTCGTTGCCGATAGTGACGCTTGTCTTTTGATAGGTGCCGTGAATGATCACGCCATCCTGGATATTTACCTTGTCTCCGATGGTAATGCTGTTGACGTCGCCTCTCACCACTGCATTGAACCAAACGCTGCATTTGTCACCCATCTTTACCTTGCCTACAACAGTGGCATTGGGAGCAATAAAACAATCTTTTCCAAATTCGGGAGTATGTCCTTCGACCGGTAGTATGATAGCCATATCAGGAGTTTTTTTGTTCGTAGTGGAATTTCGGCAAAAAATCGCTAAAAAAATAATTTTACTTTGCACTTCCATGAATACCGAAAATCAACGTTTGTTCCTGCGTCATGTTGCACAAACTTCGCCCAGCCCTCTTGCCCTGGAAATAACAAAGGCGGAGGGGCTGTATTTATATGATCCTGCTGGTAAAGCATACCTGGACCTCATCGGCGGGATCAGCGTGTGTAATACCGGACATCGCCATCCCCGGGTCGTGGAGGCTATAAAAGAACAGGCCGACCGCTATCTGCACCTGCTGGTCTACGGCGAGCTGGTACAGTCGCCACAGGTTCAATATGCTGCGTTGCTGGCTGCGAATCTCCCCTCCTCCCTGGATTCAGTGTATTTTACCAATAGCGGAGCCGAGGCGACCGAAGGAGCGATGAAACTGTCCAAACGCCTCACGAACCGCACCGAAATAATAGCCTTTAATCAGTCCTATCATGGCAGCACCCAGGGGGCGCTGAGCATCATCGGCGACGAATACTGGCGTAATGCCTTCCGGCCATTGCTGCCGGGCATCCGGCACGTTGATTATAACACGACCGCAGCCCTGGATGTTATTACGGATCGGACGGCTTGCGTAATAGCCGAGACCGTCCAGGCCGAAAGAGGCGTGTATGCCCCCGACAAAGAGTGGCTTCAGCAGCTGAGACAGCGTTGCGACCAGACCGGGACATTATTGGTCCTGGATGAGATCCAGGTAGGTTTTGGCCGGACAGGCAGTCTTTGGGGGTTCACGCGCTATGACGTGGTGCCGGATATCCTGTTGCTGGGGAAGGCCCTTGGGGGCGGTCTGCCGATGGGCGCCTTTATCTCCGGCCGGGAAAAAATGCAAACGCTGACAGACGCTCCGGTCCTCGGACATATCACTACATTTGGCGGCCATCCGCTTTGCTGCGCCGCTGGCCTGGCATCCCTGCAGGTATTATTGGAAGAGGACTGGATGACAGCCGTTGATGAGAAAGAACAGCTCTTCCATCGCCTGCTCGTTCATCCCTCTATCCGGCAGGTACGCAGCGCCGGTCTGCTCATCGCTGTTGAGTTCGAAAGCTTCGAACAGAACCGACGCATCATCGATGCCTGCATCACCGCAGGACTGCTCACAGATTGGTTCCTTTTTGCTCCGCAATGTATGCGTATCGCCCCGCCTCTGACCATCAGTAAGGAAGAGATAGAAAAGGCCTGTACTATTATTTTATCCGCAATCTAATTTTCACTATTTTTGACTCTCCCTTTCTTGTATTACTCCCACGGATAAGTGAAGTGTCCGTTTTGATCCTGATTGGCTCCGATTGACCGGGCACGATTTAAATCTTAATGTTTAAATATTTTTGTATGTCACAGTATCTGGACAAGAAAGAGCTGTACGACAGGGTTCTGCTGCTCCGGGACGACGAAAAGCGGGATCCTATGGGAGTGATCGCACAGTTTTTTGAGGACTACCGGTTACACGAATGCCGGCATACCCTGTGGGCAATGGTAGAAACCTGCCTGACTACGGACAACACCGAGTTTAGTGATCCGGAGGAGAGAGGGAATTTACTACAGCGGTGGCGCGATCTGGAAAGATTCCTGGAAGCGGGCACACTGCTCCTGCAGGCTCACAAGGGGGGATAGTCGTACTCCGATGATTGGTAAGAGATATTTTTCAAGAAAAAAATAAACCTGTGAAAACCAAACCGTGCCCTTTTTCGTATATACCAGTGAATGAGAAGAATAATTTTGGCTAGGAATTTGATTAGTCATCCCCGCTTTTAGCGGGGATTTTTTTATCCCTGCAACACTTTAAAAACCAACACCGCCAGCACGCTGCCCAGTATGGGACCCAATACGGGTATCCAGGCATAAGCCCAGTCCGCATCCCGTTTACCCGGCACCGGCAGGAGAGCATGCATGATCCGCGGCCCAAGATCGCGCGCAGGGTTTATTGCATAACCCGTAGGGCCACCCGGTCCCAGCCCGATACCCAATACCAGCAAGCTGACCGGCAGCGCATCCAGCGCACCCAATGTGCTGAATGGCTTCGCGATGAACAAGACCCCCAGCATCAGCACAAAAGTGGCGACCATCTCCGTGACCAGGTTGTCCCTGTAGCTTCGTATGGCAGGACCCGTACAAAAGACCGCCAGCTTGGTATTCGCATCGGACGTCGCCCAAAAGTGACGCCGGAAACTTAACCAGGCCATCCCCGAGCCCGCCATCGCCCCCAGGAACTGAGCGCAGATATAGAGCGGAACCTCCTTCCAGGGGAAGGTCCCCTGTACCGCAAAGGCCAGCGTTATCGCAGGGTTCAGGTGCGCCTTGCTCGAAGCCGCCGAACAGTATACGCCTACAAAAACAGCCATCGCCCAGCCAAAACTAATGACGATCCATCCGCTGTTGTTGCCCTTTGTTTTTTCCAGCACAACATTACTGACAACACCCTGTCCCAAATAGATGAGCAGGCCTGTTCCGATAAATTCGCCGAAGAATGGCGTCATGATATATAGGTTTATGTTTTTTGCACCAAATAACCCTTTGCTATTTCTTTAAACTCCTCTACCTGCCGATCCTGCCAGGCCCTGTCCCGCCCTAACTCTTCCGCCAGCAGCGCTGCCACCAGCGGAGCCGCATCGATAGCCGCCTGCGCATCCAGCAACAGTGACCTCGTACGCCGGCTCAGCGCATCGTCCACAGTCATGGCCAGCTCTTCTCTCGCCGCCCAGACTATCTCCGCCCGGAGATAGGGCAAACGATGGTGGATCTTTTCTCCCAATAGCGGGTGTGCATTGACGATAGCACGGACCGCAGCAGCATCGGTACCATAATAATGGAGGGGCTGATTCCATGCCGCGTCATCCTGTTCAACACCTGGCGACCCATGTATCGGCAGATCAGCCGTAACACAATCCCTCTTCGGCAACCCGGCCTTTTCAATCGCCGTATTCACGGTATCCTCCGCCATCCTCCGGTAAGTCGTCCACTTGCCGCCGGTGATAGTGACCAGTCCCGACTCCGCTACAAGGATGAGATGATCCCTCGCCAGCTCAGCCGTCCTTTTGCTGCTGCTCTTTACCAGCGGCCGCAATCCCGCATATACACTGCGGATGTCGGAAGGCTGTGGCACCCTGCGGAGGTAACGCCCTATCTGTTTCAGAATAAAGTCGACTTCCTCCGGCAAAGCGCGGGGCTCTATTTCCACCGAGTCTACCGGCGTATCCGTCGTACCGATGATGATCTTATCATGCCACGGGACGGCAAACAACACCCGGCCATCATCGGTATGTGGAACAAGGATAGCCGCATCACCCGGCAGGAAATCCTTGTCGAGCATGATGTGCACTCCCTGACTCGGAGCGATGACAGGCTCGCTGTCCGCATCATCCATCCGCAGGATGCTATCCGTAAAGACTCCCGTTGCATTGATAACGACCCGGGCATTGATGGTATATGTTTTTCCACTGATCCCGTCCGTTGCAACGACACCGGCTACTCTGCCTTCTTCTTTTACCAGGCTGTCTACCCGGCAGTAATTGAGCAGCACCGCCCCCTGGTTCGCCGCCGTCATCGCGAGATGGATCGCCAGCCTGGCATCGTCGAACTGACCGTCATGATACAGCACCCCGCCGCGTAATCCTTCGCCGTCAAGGGTGGGGGCCAGCTCCAGCGTTTCCTCACGGGACAGCAGACGCGATTTGCCCAGACCCAGATCTCCGGCCATCCAGTCATAAACTTTTAGGCCAATGCCATAGAAGGGGCCTTCCCACCATTTATAATTGGGGACGATGAATGACATATTTTTTACAAGGTGTGGCGCATTTTTGCGGAGGATACCGCGTTCGTGCAGCGCCTCTGTCACAAGCTTGATATTCCCCTGCTGCAGATATCTGACACCGCCATGCACCAGCTTGGTTGCGCGCGAAGAAGTACCCTTTGCAAAATCAAGACCTTCCAGCAGCAGAGTGCTGAAACCCCTCGAAGCCGCATCCACCGCTACTCCGAGACCCGTTGCGCCGCCGCCGATAATACATATATCCCATAAAGCCGGACCCTTGGCTTCGAGAGCCTGGATCATATTTTGTCGTGTCATATAATTATTCTTTTGCGCCGCCAATCGGCCGCCGCTTATCGTTCACCCGCTCCGGCGCCGCAGCTCATCGCTCATCCGCCCACGTTATAGCCGCCTTTACCGCGCGCTGCCATCCCTTTAATAATTCCTTCGCCTGATCCTCCCGCATCGCCGGGTCGAAACGCCTGTCGACCTCCCATTGCTCCTGTATGTCCTTCACCGATGACCAATACCCTGTCCCCAGTCCCGCCAGATATGCCGCACCCAGTGCCGTAGTCTCGGTCACCGTAGGGCGGATCACCGGCACGCCCAATATATCTGATTGGAATTGCATCAGCGCATCGTTTGCCGTGGCCCCGCCGTCGACGCGCAGCTCCTTCAGGATAATGCCGCTGTCCGCTTCCATCGCTTTCAGCACGTCATAGGTCTGATAGGCGATGCTATCCAGCGCGGCCCGGGCTATATGGGCCTGCGTCGTACCGCGTGTCATGCCAAAGAGGCTGCCCCGCGCATACTGGTTCCAGTGAGGAGCGCCCAGACCCGCAAATGCCGGCACCATATAGACTCCTTCCGTGCTGCTGACGGTTGCAGCCAGCGCCTCCACCTCTTCAGAACTGCGGATAAAGTGTAGCCCGTCGCGCAGCCACTGTACTACCGCACCGGCGATGAAGATGCTGCCTTCGAGCGCATATTCCGTTTTGCCATCGATCGTCCACGCGATGGTCGTGAGCAGGTTGTTGCGGGAATGCACAGCGTCCGTTCCGGTGTGCATCAGCAGGAAACAGCCCGTGCCATAGGTGTTCTTTACCATGCCCGGTTGTGTACAAAGCTGCCCGAATAAGGCGGCCTGCTGATCCCCTGCGATGCCCGCTATGGGTATGCCCACAGAGCCCGGTGCCATGATGCTGGCCGTATTGCCGTATACTTCGCTGGACTGACGTACTTCGGGTAGGACGGAAGCCGGGATGTCAAAAAGACGCAGCAGCTCCGGGTCCCATTCCCGGGTGTGAATATTGAAAAGAAGCGTTCGTGAGGCGTTGGTGCTATCGGTAATATGGAGCTTCCCCGCCGTCAGCTTCCAGACCAGCCAGCTGTCGACCGTACCAAAGGCCAGCTCGCCCTTGTCCGCCCGGGCTCTTGCACCCGGCACCTGGTCGAGGATCCACTTCAGCTTTGTCGCAGAGAAATAGGCGTCGATGACCAGCCCCGTCCGTTGCTGGATCATCCCGGAATGGCCCTCGCTTTTTAGCTGGTCGCAATATGCGGCCGTGCGCCTGTCCTGCCAGACGATGGCAGGGTGGATGGGCCGGCCGCTCTTCCTGTCCCAGACGACGACCGTCTCCCGCTGATTGGTAATGCCAATGGCCGCGACGTCCCGCGTCGTAATGTTGTTCTTGGCCAGCACTTCAGCCAGCACGCTGTACTGCGATGACCAGATCTCTTCCGGATCATGTTCCACCCAGCCCGGCTGGGGATAGAACTGTTGGAATTCACGCTGCGCTATCTGCTGAATATGACCACTCTTGTCAAAAAGAATGGCTCTCGAGCTGGTTGTCCCCTGGTCCAGGGCAAGGATATAAGGAGCAGGCATGTAATCGTCTTTTTTTAGGTCAGTAAGGTAGGAAAAAATATCCCAGCGCCGCCCGTCAAACTACGCCGCCCGTCAAACTGCCCGCCGCAAACTGCGCCGTAATAAAATTTTGCCCAATAAATAAATTATATTTAAATTTACGTAAGCACTTACGTAATTAATATATGGACTTCTACACACGCACAGGAAAAATGGCTCTTGGCAGCCGTCTCCGCCGTCTCAGCGAACAGATGACCGAACAGGCCGCGGGCATCTATGATCTCTACCAGGTTGATCTTCAACCCAAATGGTTCCCCGTTTTTTATTCCCTCTCATCGGTGGAAGAGAAATCTATTACCGACATCGCCCGGGAAATAGGCCATACTCATCCTTCCGTGAGCCAGATCGTAAGAGAGCTGGCTAATAAGGGTTATATCATCGAGAAAAAGGGGGAGGCGGATGGCCGCAAGAATTTTGTACTGCTTTCCCCCGCCGGTCAGGCCATGCGCGAGAAGATGCAGGCCCAGCTGGATGACGTCACCTCCGCCATCGAAAAGGCGATGAAGGAGACGGATCATGACCTCTGGCGCGCGATCGGGGAATGGGAATTCCTGTTAGAGCAAAAAAGCCTGCTGCGAAGGGTACAGGAAGAAAAAAAGATCCGGGAGAGCGCCGAGGTGCAGATCGTGGATTATACCCCTTCGATGCAACCGGCCTTCCGGTCATTGAACGAAGAGTGGATCACAAAATATTTCCGGATGGAAGAGAGTGATTACAAAGCGCTGGACCATCACAGGGAGTATATCCTCGACAAGGGCGGCCATATCTTCATGGCCCTGTATAAAGGAGAGCCCGTTGGAGCCTGCGCCATCATTCCCATGGACGACGGAGGTTTCGAGCTTGCCAAGATGGCTGTCTCCCCCCGGGCGCAGGGACTGGGCATCGGTTTCCTGATCGGCCAGGCTTGTATCGATAAAGCCCGGGCGCTGGGCGCGCGCCGCGTCTATCTCGAAAGCAATACCACGTTAAAACCCGCCATAAATCTCTATCATAAGCTAGGATTCCGCAAAGTGGCCGGACCGCCTTCGCCCTATGAGCGCTGCAATATCCAGATGGAGCTGGTGCTTTAGCGATGTCCCACTTTGACGCCACCGCCTGATCGCCCTCTAATCCCCAAAAAATATTCCTCCAAAACCTTGCACAAGTGAATAAATCCCCCTTACTTTGTACTTCAAAGTGCTTTTATGACCAGCCAAAGCCCCACAGAGCAGTCCCAGTCCCTTGAAACCCTTCAGGACATCCGGCGTATGATGGAACGCTCTTCCCGCTTTATTTCCCTCAGTGGATTAAGCGGCGTCAGTGCCGGCCTTTGCGCCCTCATAGGAGCAGGCATTGCCCATGTCTGGATCATGGATTATTACGTCGGAGACAGTTCCTCCGTACCGCGCGGATACTTGCACGACGGAGTAAACACCCTTCAGTGGAAACTGGTTGCACTGGCAATAGGCATCCTGGTCGCAGCCCTTATCACCTCCACCTGGTTTACCTGGCGGAAGGCCCGCAAAAGCAAGCTTCCCATCTGGGATCATGCTTCAAAGAAGCTGGCTATCAATATGGCCATCCCTTTGGCGACGGGCGGGGCCTTCGTACTGGGACTGATCCATTACTCGGACTGGACCTATGTCGCCCCGGCCTGCCTGATCTTTTACGGCCTCGCGCTGGTCAACGCCAGTAAATATACCCTGACCGATATTCGTTACCTGGGGATCCTCGAGATAGTGCTGGGTTGTATCAGCATGTATTACCCGCATGAAGGTTTATACTTCTGGGCCGCCGGCTTCGGAGTGTTGCACGTCATCTATGGGTTGTTCATGTGGTGGAAATACGAGAGACAATGAAGAATCCGATAGGAAATCTTAATAAAGTATTCGATAGTCGCATCCGGATGGGGGTGATGAGTATCCTGTTGATGAATGAGGAGGTAAGTTTTAACGATCTGAAGCAATTACTGGAACTGACGGATGGAAACCTGGCCTCACACCTTATCAACCTCGAGGAGAATGGGTTTATCAAGGTGCACAAAGGATTTATCGGCCGGAAGACAAATACAACGTATTCGATCACAAAAGCCGGTGAGAAAGCGTTCAAAGAGCACCTCGAAGCGCTGGAGAGTATGATAAAGGGTGTGAATAAGGGGTAGGCACCCTTTTTTTTGACCCGATAACTTTGAATTTCAAAGCACTTTATAAAACGACAATCATGACACGTTCCACTTTTGTTCGTCCACTGGCCTCCGGCCTTCTCGGTTTGACCCTGATGCTGCCCGCCAGCTTTTTCCTGCTCACCCTTCTGGCACGCCTTTGCTTCGGATCAAAAGCAATGTACTATTATATCGCGCCTTCTTTCCTGCAATCGCCCTTCGACCTTTTTGCTTTTCATAAGGCCCAGTTCATTATCATCAGCCTGCTGCTGGCGATAGTGTTCAATGCCCTGACGATCGTTCGCTTTCACTTCGAACGGGGTCAGCATGGCCTGGAAGTCGGGTTCACCTATCGCAAATACTGGCTCAACACAGCCATTACGTTACAAAGCATTTTGTTGTTGATCATACTCGTTGTTTATACCCTTATCCAGCACATCCGCTACTAAGCCGGGGAAGGTTTCTCCTTTCCCGGCTATAGCTTAATCCC
>DATJJA010000218.1:0-6732 GCA_035492595.1 Puia sp. | reverse complement strand
TGATGGGCCGCATACATCACGTCCAGTTCATTGGTGACAAATGTATACTGCGTCAGGTTCAGGGATGAGAGGACGGGATAAGCCGAAGGATTGGCCGTCACCCGGGCTTCGACGCTGTCCGCTGTCAACAGGAGATAACTTTTTGTATCCAGCAGGTGATTCTTTTGCAGCTCGCCGTAGATGGATGCTGATAGGGACTGCGAGATCCCGTTCCACCGGGCCCACCGTTGAGGATATACGCGGCTATGGTCGTGTAGGTAAAAAGGGCTGCAGATCCCCCGGTTCGTCAGGGCCGTGGAATTGCTCTGTGCCAGGGCGTCTCCTGCAGGTCCGACCTCAGGTGCATTGTCATATTTCGCCATACAGAACTGGAGGGGAGTAATGCTGGCCGAAGTCACCACCGTACTCGTAGGCGCACAGTAAGATACGCCGGCTGCGTACTTATAGACATAGGACAATGCGCCCGAGAATTCGCCTCCATCACTCATACCGATCGAATAACGGGGAATGGAAGGCTGCGCATAGCCACGTGCATAAAAAGTATCCGTTAGCACCCTGATATTTGCGTAATCGATATTGGTCAGTGTATCCACGGGGAGCAGCCCCCAGCGTATATTCCCGTCATTGTTGAGGTCCTGGTTCAAGGTAACTTCTTCCGCCTCGGTGACAACAATCGAGTACCCCGCATAGACCAGGTCATTGATCATCTGCTGCCACTCGAAATTGCTAACCAGGTTCTGGGCGCTGCCACCCGTCCCATGACAGAGGTAAACAATGCCTTTCTGGCTGGCCGGGAAGTAATAATAGACATTTTTAAGATTGTTGACACCCCTGATCTTTTCGTATTTTAACGTGAACGGCGCCAGGTAATTGCAACTGGCTGTCAGGGTCACATCCGACTGGGGCATGATAAAGCTGTTGTGCCATTCCCCGGCATTATTCTGAAGGTTATTATAGCCGGTCCAGGTATTAAAGACACTGTCTGAAGCGATGGCATTCGACCAGATGTCCACGGTGTCGCCGACCTTGTAGCGACCGCTCCCATAGCCATTGACAACGGTGACAGTGGCGCTGTCGGAAGTCATTCCCGTCGTCCCCCCGGTTGGGCCGCCGCTTGAGGGTCCGGATTTTTTTGAGCATCCCGCAAGGAGGATAAGGCATAAGAGGGCCGCTGTCTGTGGATATTTCATAATTTATTGGTTGAACGACTGGTTATACCAACGAAATATTGGGCTGATATAGTGTTATTGCCCTGTTAAGACCGTCAAACAATAAAAAGGTTTAAGACCTGCTGCCGGAGCGGAAAAATTAGCCGCATAGGGTAATAAGTAAGCAGAAATAAGTGAAGATATGCGCATAGGCAAAAGACCGCGATTGGTACTTTTGGGCTTATCTAAAAATAGCTCCAAATGAAAATATGGCTCATTTTATTGTTCTCCGCTTCCCTGACCCATGCCATTGCCCAGACCGAAGAGGCAGCTTTGGAAAAAGAGCTGTATAACTTACCTGACCTGTCTTTTAAAAAGATCTCCGGGCCATCCGATAAATACCTGAAGTATGAGCTCATTATCCGGCAGCCCCTGGATCATCAGCATCCTGAAAAGGGATATTTTTATCAGCATGCCAGCTTGCTGCACAAGGGTTTTCGCAATGCCACGGTAATCGAGACGCAAGGATATTGGCTGGATACCAGCAGGAATGAGGTGGAAAAAATGCTCGATGCCAACGACATTAACGTCGAGTATCGGTTTTATGGGAGGTCTGTACCCGATCCTCTGCCATGGGAGTATCTTACGATCGAACAGGCGACAGCAGATCTGCATGCGATAAATCAGCTTTTCAGAAATATTTATACCGCAAAATGGATCAGCACGGGTATCAGTAAGGGTGGTGAGACAACCCTGTACTATAAGTATTTCTATCCGAAGGACGTGGATCTGTCCGTGCCCTATGTGGCGCCGCTGGATAACGCGCTGGAGGACCTGAGACTCTATCATTTCTTCGATACGGTCGGAACGGCCGAATGCCGTGCGAAAATATTCCAGGCGCAGGTCTTTTTGCTGCAGCACGAAAAGGAAGCCATCGAAAAATTAAAATGGTATGCAGAAGGTGCACACCTGCACTTCAGCTATACCGGCAGCATCGGCAAGTCCTTTGAATATGCGGTACTTGAATATCCGTTTGCATTCTGGCAATATCATGGCGAATGTGATAGCATTCCCACCGGCAGATCGCTGGACGACTATATTAAGTACCTGCTGAAGATCTCCGACATCGCTGCCTTTTCTGATGAGGGGATAAAAGAATTCGAGACACATTATTACCAGGCGGCTACCCAGAGCGGCTATTACGGATATGATCTAAAGCCCTTTGCAAAATACCTCCATTACCTTAGCGGGGACAACCCGTCGGCTACTTTTCCGCCAAAGTCCGCGCCTGTCAAAGCTTTTGATGGCAGCCTGAACGAAAAGGTCTCCAACTGGCTGGCTACGGATGGCAACAATATCGTCTATATCTATGGCGGGATCGATGCCTGGACGGCGGCGGGCATCATTGTTTCGGATAAGGTTAACTCAAAGCGGTTTTTGGTGCCCGGGGCCACTCATGCGACTGCCCGTGTGAAGAACATGAGCCCGGAGATGCAGAAACAGTTTGCGCAGAAAGTGAAGGAACTGGCGGGGATGGATATTGATGTTAGTGAATTGAAGTAATACATAATATCATCAGGAATACATATCTTTAGGGCATTACACTCTCTTTATAAAATAGTAAAATGGTTTTTAACAGCATCAGCCTCCCTGGTGCTGAATGATCTTGTCTACCTCAGAGTGGCAAGCAATAAAATATTTTAATTATTTATAAAGAGTAGAATGCAGAATACTTCAAAAGTAGCCGTCATTGGCGGAACCGGCAAATCCGGCAAATATCTTGTCCAGCATATATTAAGCAAAGGCCTTCCCATCAAAATGCTTCTCCGGGATCCTGAGAGATCTCCAGTCAAACATCCACTCATTGAGGTCGTACAGGGGGATGCACGGGATTATACAGCGGTGCGTCTGCTGACTGAAGGCTGTAGTGCGGTGATCAGTACTTTAGGTCAGCCGAAGGGCGAAACACCTGTTTTCAGTCAGGCGACGACAAATGTAATTCGGGCGATGAGTTCGCGCCGGATCAGGCGATACGTCCTCACCACCGGATTGAACGTCGATACCGTGTTGGATAGGAAAGGTCCTAAAACCGCGTCAGCTACCGGGTGGATGAAAGCGAACTATCCTCTGACAACAGCCGATAAACAAACAGAAGCTCATATTTTATTGGCAAGTAATATCGATTGGACTCTTGTACGGCTTCCTTTGATCGAACTTACCGATGAAAGACCAGAGATCAAAGTCAGTTTGGAAGATTGTCCGGGTGATAAGATCAGTGCTACAAGTCTGGCGCATTTTCTTCTCGGGCAATTGTCAGATGAGGAATATTACAACAAGGCCCCTTTTATCGCAAATGCGTAAGATGATGGGCGATCAAATGGAGGTGGTAACAATTTCCTAATATTAGCGCGTAGGCCTGAACTGTCAGGCCTACGTCTTTATTTAAAACCACAATCAATGATCATAAACGAGCTTAAAAGATCCACGAATATTGTTTGCGTAGCATTACTATTAATTATAACGGGTAGCCTGGGTAACCGCGCGGCGGCGCAGAATTCAACGTCGGGCCAGGGATCGACCTCTGGCAAGGGCACGACCTCGACGCAGGGGCCAGCTACGGCGCAGGGTCCCGCTCAAGGCCAGACTCCGGCCTCAGCGCAGCCGACCCACACAAATCCATGGGCTCCGACAGAGCTTGGTCTGCTTCCCCCCATCGCCCCCCTTTCCGAAGGCGTCTGGCTGAAGGGCGAACTCCACGTCCACTCCCGTCACAGCAAGGAATCCTCGAACAATCCCGTTGCTAAGATCATTTCCTTTTCAAAGTCCGTGGGGATGGATTATATCTGTATCACCGATCACGATAACCATGTGGAGGGGGATGTCGCTCACAATACCTGGACGGACCCGGAGTTCAGGTCGGATTCTGTCCTGCTTTTGTATGGCGCCGAATGGACCACGACCCGCGGCCATGGGAATGTTTTCTCGGCCAGGCCTTACGATCATCAGCGTTTGTATGACGTACGGGACCAGCGCGACGTAGTCGTTGGTGCGATAAAGAAGGAACTGGGGATCCATTTGTCGGCTAACCATCCGAGTGGGAAAGATCATTTCGGTTATTCCTATGACATGGTCAATTCCATCGAGGTATGGAATTCCGCCATCTGGTCAAAGAATGCCAACGCCATAATGATCTGGGACGATATGCTCTCCTCAGGCCGCCGGCTGACCGGCAGAGGGGGAAGCGATGCGCATCACGGCGTGCCTGAGACACCCGACAAGGCGACAAAGAACAGCTACCAGGCAAGGGCGAATTATGTCGGAACGCCGACGACCTGGGTTTTTGCGACTGCAAGGACCGCGCAAGCCGTCGTGGACGCGCTTACGAATGGCCGGGTCTGCGTCACCTCGAACCCATTTGCTCCACGCGTGGAATTTTATGCCGATGTTGACCAGGATGGCAGGATGGATATGATGATGGGAGACAACTCAAAGTCGACAGGAAAGCCTGTTAAGTTCCGCGTTCAGCTGACAGGAAACACTGTTGCCGATTCCTCCTATACTATCCGTGTCGTAAAGAATGGCAACGACTTCAATGTCTACCAGACGACGGGCAAAAAGCCAATGGTCGAGTTCACCGATACACCCGAAAAGATTGGCCGGACCTATTATCGCGTAACGGTCGAAGGTCCGGCTACGCCCTATCCGCAGGTTCCCGGCTCGATGGCTTTGAGCGGCAATATGGTCGGTCTTTCCAATCCGATCTACTTTAATTTCGATCCGAACTTTTAGCCGCCTATCCACCCTGGAAAGATCGGAGCCGCAAGATTTGTCGTAGATTTGATTTTTACAAGGACAGTATATGACCATCGATTCACTGAACGACTTTTACTGGCAGGGAGCGAAACTTGTCGAGGGAGGATTGGGTTATCTCCTGCCGGATGGCATCACAAGGGAGATAGGGCATTTTAATGTGTTCAATGTAGAGGAGCTGTTCAAAAGGATAAAGGAAAAAGGACAAATGGCTCAAATGCCCTATAACCGAAGGGCCTATTATAAGATCAGCCTTATTAGCGGGCAAAATATCGCCGAATATGCTGACAAGGTAATTGAGATAAAGAAGAATGCGCTTTTATTTGCCACGCCCAGGATACCCTATCATTGGGTGCCGCAGGATTATGATCAGACAGGTTATTTCTGCATTTTCACCGATGAGTTTCTTGTCCAGTCCAAGAGTGGCGTTGTGCTTGACGATCTGCCGATCTTTAAACCGGGTGGATACCCGATCTTTGAGATCTCCGGGGAAGATATGGAAGAGATCGCTTCCATTTTCAGGAAGATGCAAAAAGAGATCGCCTCCGACTATGCTTACAAATACGATCTTTTACGAAATTATGTGGTAGAGCTGATCCACTATGGGCAAAAGCTGCAACCTGCCACCACGCTGATGTCCACCCACAATGCCGCTGCCCGGATCGCCTCTCTTTTTATAGAGCTGCTCGAACGGCAATTCCCTATCGAATCGCCTCTCCAAAAGCTGAACCTGCGTACGGCGAAGGATTATGCGGATATGCTGTCTGTACATGTCAATCACCTGAATAAGGTATTGAAAGAGGCCACGAACCAAACGACCACTGACCTTATCACCGGCCGGGTCGTACAGGAGGCGAAGATCCTGTTGAAACAGACGGACTGGAATATTTCGGAGATTGCCTATTGTCTTGGATTTGAAGAGGTGGCGCATTTTTCGAACTTTTTCAAGCGGCAGACTGCGATGGCGCCTATGAGGTTTCGGGGGTAAGCTCGCTTCTCCGCTGCGGACTTGCTGCGCAAGTCCTAACCGGGGCCTCATGTCTGCTCCGCTTCGCTCCGGTCGGTTTGGATTTCGCAAACAATGGATTGAACTTTGCAAACCCCCTCCCCGCTTATCCACCCATCTTTGTGGTATCAAATTTTACAAAGCATGGAACTGAGAAACAACACGATCCTGATAACAGGCGGGACCAGCGGCTTCGGATTGGAATTCGCTGCTCAATTACAAAAGCTCGGCAATACTATTCTTATCACGGGAAGGAACCAATCCAGGCTTGACGAAACAAAAAAACTTCTGCCAGGCATCCATACTTTTCAAAGCGATGTCAGTGACCCTCAGGCTATCGAGGCGCTTTACCGGCAGGTGACGCAACAGTTTCCTGATCTCAACATTCTGATCAACAATGCCGGTGAGATGCGCCGGATCATTTTGCAGGATGCAGCTGCCACTACCGTTACTGCTGCCAGTGCCGCAACTACCGGTCTTTCCGATATTACGCGCGAAATCGATATAAACCTGTCGGGTCCGATCCGTATGATACAGCAATTCCTGCCCCATCTCCGGAAGAAGGCATCGGCGGCAATTGTAAATGTCACGTCCGGGCTTGCCCTGGTCCCGCTACCGCTGGCCCCTGTTTATGGGGCGACAAAATCCGGCCTGCGATCGTATACACAATCTCTGCGGGCTCAGCTGAAACATACGCCGGTAAAGGTTTTTGAATTGGTCGCCCCGGGAGCCCGGACACCCCTCAACGACAAATTTGCCGGAGACGTA
>DATJJA010000217.1:0-23110 GCA_035492595.1 Puia sp. | reverse complement strand
CTCATAAAACTTATGAGGACGGCTATGGATATGGCAATGAGAACCAGTACGACAATGTGGAGTTTCTTCATAACAGGAGGCAAAGTTAGGCCAAAAAGCCTAACATGCCCCATAGAAAAAACTTATTACACCAGCGGCATTTATCTATAAGTTTTGCAAACCGCGCCTAAACTTTCTTGAATACCACGATCCCGTTGTGTCCTCCAAAGCCAAACGTATTGCTCATAGCCACCTTCACGGGGTATGTTATAGCCTCTCCCAGCAAAATATTCAGCCCCTTCGGGATAGCCGGGTCCAGATTCCGCGTATTTATCGTCGGCGGAATGATCCCGTCCCGGATACTCAGCAGACAGGCAATCGCCTCAATGGCGCCCGCAGCTCCCAATAAATGCCCGGTCATCGACTTGGTCGCGCTGACCGTCAGCTTCTCCGGCGCAGCGCCAAAAAGCCGGGTAACGGCATTTACCTCACTCAGGTCCCCAACCGGGGTCGACGTAGCATGGACATTCAGATAATCCACGTCCTCTTTATTGACCTCCGCATCTTTCAGCGCATCCTGCATAGCCCTCAGAGCCCCCAGCCCTTCCGGGTGAGTAGAGGTCATATGATAGGCGTCGGCCGTCATCGCAGCCCCGGCCAGTTCTGCATAAATATAGGCTCCACGGGCCTTCGCATGTTCGTATTCCTCCAGGATCAACGCCCCGGCCCCTTCTCCCATCACAAATCCGTCCCGGTCGACGTCAAAAGGACGGGAAGCATGCGTAGGATCGTCATTCCGGGTTGACATAGCCTTCATCGAGGTAAATCCACCCACGGAAGCTG
The DNA here is from genome assembly GCA_035492595.1 of Puia sp. GTDB lineage: Bacteria > Bacteroidota > Bacteroidia > Chitinophagales > Chitinophagaceae > Puia. Next base: position 22,288 of record DATJJA010000217.1, on the reverse strand, counting down.
CCGTTATTGGCGCCTCCGACCCGCCGGCCACGATCACCTTGGCCTTGCCCAGCCGGACGTACGTCATCGCGTCCATAAATGCCGTGTTGGAAGTCGAACACGCCGAAACCGTCGTATAATTGATCCCCATCAAACCATATTTAATGGAGATCATTCCCGAAGCCATATTGGCGATGAGCTTCGGCACAAAGAAAGGACTGAAACGCGGCGTCTGGTCGCCCAGCGCATATTCCTTAACCTGCTCTTCAAAAGTCTCCATCCCACCCTGACCCGAGCCCCAGATAACCCCCGTATCGAAGGGGTCCATGCCCGAAAAATCAAGCCCAGAGTCCTTTATAGCCTGGTCGGCCGCCACAAGGGCATATTGTGTGAACAGGTCAGTACGCTTCAGCTCGCTGCGATCGAGAATACCCGTAGCATCGAAATTCTTTACTTCACAGGCAAAACGCGTCTTAAAAGCACTGGCATCAAAATGCGTGATCGGCCCCGCGCCGCTATCACCAGCTACCAGTCGGGACCAATAGGTGGCAGGGTCATTTCCCAGCGGAGTGATCGCACCAATTCCCGTAACAACTACTCTTTTCATATTGTGTTTCTTTAAAAGGTCACCAAAGGTATCGTAATCCGATCTAAGTGAGCCTATCGGATCAATAAGTTGTTTATTTGCCGGCGCAAGTTACTTACTTACGAGTAAGTAAAAAATTCTAAGTTATAACATCCTTTTTTTATCCCCTTTTTTTGTCATGTGTGCATACTACACTAACTTGCGCTCCGTTTCAAAAGAGGATACTCCACGACCATGACAGATTTATCGCAATTTGACTCCAACGGACCCAGTAATCCCAAAAATAATATCTTCGGTTTACCTTTTACAGAAGATGAAGCCCGATTAGTGATCCTACCCATACCCTGGGAGGTTACTGTAAGCTACGGAGCCGGAACCTCCAGGAGCTGTGAGCACGTTTTTCACGCCAGCATGCAGGTAGACCTTCACGACGCCGAAACAGGCGACGCCTGGAAACAAGGCCTCTATATGCGGCAGCCAGACAAGAAGATCCTGATGAAAAGCGACTACCTCCGCAAAGAGGCCGAACTCTACATCAACTATACCTCCAAAGGCGAGGTCCTCGAGAAGAACAGCTTCATGTGTAAGTCCCTGAAGGAGATCAATGAAGGCAGCGCCAAGCTGAACCAGTGGGTTTACGAACAGACCAAATCCCTCCTCGATAACGGCAAGCTCGTCGCAGTACTCGGCGGAGACCATAGCACCCCATTAGGTTACTATAAGGCGATAGCCGAAAAACATGGCGACTTCGGTATCCTCCAGATCGACGCACACTGCGACCTCCGGAAGTCTTACGAAAGCTTCGTATACAGCCACGCCAGTGTGATGTACAACGCCCTACAGGAAATACCGCAGTTGAAACGCCTCGTTCAGGTGGGCGTTCGTGACTATTCCTCCGGAGAATGGGAGTACATCCAGAACAGCAACTACCAGGTCATTACCTACTTTGACAAGGATATAAAAGAACGCGCCTACGAAGGCCAGAGCTGGAAACAGATCGCCGAAGAGATCGTCAGTCATCTCCCCGAAAAGGTCTATATCAGCTTTGACATCGACGGCCTCGACCCCAAACTCTGCCCCAATACCGGAACACCCGTACCCGGCGGCTTCGAGACCGAACAGATCTTCTACCTCATTCGCCGGATCATCCAGAGTGGCCGCCAGTTCATCGGTTTCGACCTGGTCGAGATCGGCGTCGGCGAATCAGACTGGGACTCCAATGTCGGCTCACGAGTCTTGTGGAAATTGAGTAACTTGCTGGTCGCAAGCAATTCCTGATACTATTCATGCGCTACCAATACCTGGTCATTCTCAAAAAGGAAAGCGAACGGGCTACCGATCTGTTAAGCTTCTTTCTTTGTCTTTTCTCCGCTTTATGCTTCTCATATATACAGGTCCGAAGCGGCCAAATTGATTATTTGCCGTTGGCGGCAACCGTGATCCTTATCGCCGGCCTCATCTTTAACCTGGTCCGCCGCCGCCGCAGACAGGTCCGTTACCGGTCGCTGCTCCTCCTGTCAGCCGTAGGCTGGATCGGTATGACCACCATCCCATGGGTATCTGCTGTTTTCTTCATCCTCTTTTTCCTCGAAGCACAAACGAAACGCCCCCTCGAAATAGGCTTCGACCCCAATCGCATAGTCGTCAATTCCCTCATAAGGAGAACCTACTCCTGGAGCGACTTCAACAACGTCGTCCTCAAAGACGGCCTCCTGACCCTCGACTTTTCAAACAATAAGCTCTTGCAAAAAGAGGTCGCAGATGATGAGGACGAAGACGATGCAGATGAAGAGGAATTTAATATGTACTGCCGTCAACGCCTGTCCGCCGCAGCCGGGTCCAATCCCTCCGCTTAACTGCACCCCAACGGCGGCTCGCCCCCCAACATTAAGTTAAAATTCCGCCAACGCCATATGGAAAAACCCGGTTTTTGTATCTTGGAAAAAACTGCTTCTTATGGATTCCATCTCCCTCCCTGTCGTTGCCCCCGCATTCGAACGACTCAAACGTAGTGGTACCTGGCTCCATCTTACCGCCGGTGTTCTTATTCTTAGCCATGCCATCAGTCATTTTCGCAGCGAAGAGTCGCACACCCTTTATTTCTGGTGTCAGCTGATCATCTCTCTCGATATCTTTCTTTTGGTCCTCGCCGGTAAAGATATCCTCCGCCAGCTGCCAAAGGTCAACCTCTTCTTTCGCCTCGTAGAGGTCATCTTCTTCTTCGGCATCGGTACGCTGATGTTACTCCAGGGCCATGCCGTCATAGGCGTCATCCACCTTAGCCTGAGCATCGGCTACAGCTACCTGTTCTATTGCGAGAAACGGTTCCGCTCCGAAGAGCTGTTGTCTTTCCATCATACCGGCATCACGGTTCCCGGTCTTCCCGAAAGCCGTTTTTTGCTGTGGTCCAACGTCAACGAGGTCGAAACTTTCTATGACTCCATCCACATCTCCACCTCCCTAAAAGAAAACCTCATCTTCGACCTTCGGACAAACCTCGAATTTGGTCAGCTGGAACACATCCACCAGTTCTGCCGGTTCTACCTGGGCAAGTAGACCCTCCCGGCAACCATCGCCCCCAAGCGCCAAAACGAAGCCAAAACGGCGCTTAAACCGCGCAAAATCCGTAAATTTGCGGATGCTAAAGGAGTCACCATTCATCCTCTACTCCGACGGGAAGGGGAACATTTTCGAAGATACCTCACTCTATGTCACCGGCCGCAGCGGCTGGGACGCCATCCCCGTTCCGACGGAAGACTGGATCGAACTGCCCGATGGCGGCTCCCTCTACGAACTGCCCGGCAGACGTGGCATCGGCATCGACGTCCTGACCGGCGAAATGAGACTCTGCGAGAAAGGATGGGCCGTAGCCGCTTTTATCCCGCCGGCCCATACCGGCCTCTACCTGGCCGCCTATGAAACAGGCCCCGACGCACCAACGCTTCCGCTCTTCTGTTATACCGCAGCAGGCTGGTCCGACAGCAGGTTCTTCGTACCCGCCGTCAGGATCGAACAGGATATCCGCCAGGACTGCGAAGGTTATGACTGGGATATCATCAACCAGGGAGTAGAACAGATCCTGAAAGCCTATCCTCAGAACCGGCTGATCAAACACCTGGCAGAGAACTGCTGCCTCACCTATCACTGCCCCGCCGCCCGAAATTATTTTATGGGCCGCTGGGAATGCCCGATCCCTACCTCACCCGCCTGTAATGCCAACTGTATCGGCTGCATCTCCTTCCAGCCACAGGAAGAGACGATCCCCTCGACACAGGACCGCCTTACCTTCAAGCCGATGGCCGAAGAGATCGTAGAGTTCACCGTCCCTCACCTGCAAACCGCCCCCTTCCCCATCGTCAGCTTTGGCCAGGGTTGTGAAGGCGAACCCTTGCTGATGTGGGAGACCATCCGCGAGTCCATCATCCAGATGCGCAGGCATACCGACCGCGGCAGCATCAATATCAATACCAACGGCAGCAAACCCGCGGCAGTAAAAGCCCTCTGCGAAGCAGGCCTGGACAGCATCCGCGTAAGCCTCAACTCCGCCCGCGCTTCTGTTTATACCGCCTATTACCGCCCCAACAATTATACCTTCGATGATATCGTGGAAAGCCTGAAAGTCGTCCGCAGCTACGGCGGCTGGGCCAGCATCAATTATTTTGTTTTCCCCGGGATGACCGACAGCGTGGAAGAATACGAGGCCCTGCGCAAGCTCATCCGCGAGACCGGCCTGACAATGATCCAGTGGCGTAATTTCAACATCGATCCCGACTGGTATATGGGCAAGATCGGCGTCGCAGAGACCGGCGAGTTCATGGGAATCAAACAACTGATGGAACTGATCCACGAGGAATTCCCCGACGTCAAATTCGGATACTTCAATCCGCCGATGGAACGCATCCAGGGCAGCTACGAAGCCGACTTTGCGCATCACTAGCGGTCGGCTTCGCTCATCATTAAGGCCGCCGCCACCCCGCTCTGCGTCCCCATCACTGATCGCTGAGACTTCTGACAGGATTAGCTATCGCCGCCTTTATCGCCTGAAAACTGACAGTAAACAGAGCTATCAGCAAGGCTGCAAGCCCCGCTCATCGCCACGAGCCCGGCAACATTTGCCCCCAGCACCTTCCGGATGCCGATCTCCTTCGTTCTCTGCTCGGCCGTGAAGGCCGCCAGCCCGCAAAGCCCAAGACAGGAAATAAATATCGCCAGCAGAGCAAACGTATTGAAAAGGATCCCCATCCGCTGCTCCGACAGATACAGCCTTTCCAGCTGCTGATCCACAAAGCCGTAGTGGATCCGCCGCTCCATAGCTGCCAGGGCATCCCGGGAGGCTGCGCTTTTATCGCGGCCGCCAGCGGAGCACCGGATAATGGATAGGTGTGTTCCCCAAGAGTTGCCGTTATCCGGTAGGTATGATCGGCATTCTTATTGAACCGGTCATAACTGATCTCATTCATCACCTACAATAAGATAAGGATAGTACAGGCCAGGCTGGTAGACAGCCCCAAAATATTCAGGATCGTAAAAAGCCGGTTGCGAACGAGATTGGTTTTGCGTAGCTTAGCCCCGTATGCAAAAGATCATCATCGTCGGAGCGACCTCCGGGATCGGCCGGGAACTGGCAAGACTGTACGCTGGCAGCGGTGACCTCGTCGGCGTGACCGGACGCCGCAACGAATTGTTATATACCCTTCAGCTGGAATACCCCAACAACATCGTCACCGAATGTTTCGATGTCACAGCTCCCGGGGCTACCCGCCACCTCGAGTCCCTGGTCGCCAAACTGGGGGGCCTCGATCTCCTTGTCTACAATTCCGGATGGGGCGAGCTCACAGAGACCCTGGACTACCAGGTAGACAAGACCACCGTCGATATCAATGTAAATGGCTTCATCGAAGTGATCCACTTCGGCTGGGCTTATTTCACCAAACAAGGCCACGGCCATTTGGCCACCACCTCCTCCATCGCCTCCATTCGCGGAAACCGTGTTTCCCCCGCCTACAGCGCAAGCAAGGCCTTTCAAAGCATCTATTTCGAAGGCCTTCACATCAAAACGTTAAAAATGGGGATTCCGCTCTACGTTACCGACATCCAGCCCGGCTTTGTCGACACCAGTATGGCCAAAGGCCTCCGCTTCTGGGTCTCCTCTCCCCAAAAAGCCGCCCGCCAGATAAAACAGGCCATTGCCCGCCGCCGCTGGCGCGTCTACATTACAAAAAGATGGTGGCTTATCGCAAAGGTCTTCAAATGGATCCCGGGGTGGATCTATCACAGGATAGGATAATGACTTTTTTTTTGGCACTTGTCTTGCAATGTGTTATAAAAAAGAAGGATCTGGTATGAAAAAGTCACAACTTATCGCGCTCACAGCCCTTACCACCGCTGCCGCCGCAGCAGCAGCCGTAGCAGCAATTTACCTGCTCAGGAAGAAAAAACATGAAAAAAGACTCGCCGCAGTCTCCAACGCCGGCTACGAAATGGCCTATGACATCCATTTCCCCGTCAAGTATAAGTCGGCAAAATAAATGTTAAACCTTCGCGCGGCTCAGCATATCCGGCAATTCCCTGAATTTCCCGGCGTTTATACCCCAATAAAGCGGTAAATTCGCTTGTAGAATCGTATTGTCTATGGCAGATCATTTCGAGTCCCAAAAGAATTGGAAAGCTTCAGGCTACACCGCGATCATTTGCGCCGCGCTGTTATTCCTGTTTTTCATCGTTGGCTGGACGCGCCCCGTGGAACTGCCCCCCGTTGTGGAGGAAGGCATTGAGGTCAATCTCGGCAACAGCGACAAGGGCCTGGGCACCAACCAACCCTATCTGCCCGGCAAGCCTGCCGCCGAAGAAAAAGAAAAATACACTCCACCCAAACAGGCAGTAGTCGAAAAAGAGCCCGTAAAGGACGTCGAAACGGATGACAACAACAAGGAAGACGCTCCCGTAGTAAAAAAGGCGCCGGTCACAAAACCGAATGCAACAAAAATACCCGACAAAGAGATCGTTAAGACTCCCGCAAAACCGGTAAAAAAACCCGATATAATACCTACTCCGGTAAAACCACATCCCAAGGCAGTGTTTGGTGGCGTAAAAGGAACCGGTACAGGTGGCAATGACGCCGACGACTACAAACCCGGCGGCAACCAGGGCATAGCAGGCGGACGCGGCGACCAGGGCGCTCCGGGCGGAGATCCCAATTCCACCAACTATACCGGCGGCGGACATGGAAATTCAGGCGTAGCCATTTCCCGTGGCTTATCCGGAAGACGTATCACCGGTACACCATCCTTTACCGATGACTTTAATGAGAATGCAAAAGTTGCCGTCGACGTCCATGTCGATGCCAACGGGAATGTCACAGATGCCGACTATCAGCCCCGCGGCTCTACCACTTCAGCCGGCAACTTGAAAGCCATCGCCATCCGCAAGGCCAAACAGGTCAAATTCAACAGTGGCAATGACGAAAGCGTAGGTACGCTGATCTTCAATTTCAGGGTCCATAATTAGCCAACTCATTATCTTTGCGTCCTGATAACTACCGGCGCAAAATCACAAGCTCAATTTTATGGACTATCCCCAGACACTGGAATACCTCTTCAACAAGCTCCCAATGTACAGCCGTATCGGAGCCGCAGCCTATCGCAAAGACCTTACAAATACCATTGAGCTCAGCGACGCCCTCGGCAACCCCGAACGCCGTCTGCGAACCGTCCACGTAGCAGGCACGAACGGCAAAGGCTCTACCAGTCATATGCTGGCAGCCATCTTCCAGGAAGCAGGTTATAAAACAGGGCTCTATACCTCCCCCCATCTAAAAGATTTTCGCGAACGCATCCGCATCAATGGAGAAATGATCAGCGAGGCGTTTGTTACTGATTTCGTACGGCGTATCCAGCCAGTGTCCGAAAAGATGGATCCCTCCTTTTTCGAGATCACTGTCGTAATGGCGTTTGATTACTTCGTTCAGGAAAAATGCGACATCGCCATCATAGAGGTCGGTCTCGGCGGACGTCTCGACAGCACCAACGTCATTACCCCGGACCTGTCCGTCATCACCAATATCGGTTATGACCACATGCAGTTTCTCGGGGACACATTGCCCGCCATCGCATTCGAAAAAGCAGGCATCATAAAAAAAGGCATTCCGGTAGTGGTGGGACAGCACGACCCCAAAACGGCCCCCATCTTCCGGCAACGGGCCTCCGAAGAGGAGACCCGGCTCGTCTTTGCCGATCAGCAGCGATGGGTATCCGACTGGAAATACCAGCGGCATACCCTGGTCGTCGAAACAACCACTTCCCCCGTAGCTGACGACAAAGAATATTATACCCTCGACCTGACTGGCATCTACCAGACAAAGAACCTGATAACCGTGCTGGAGTCCGTACACATCCTGCGCAGCCTGGGCTGGAAACTCCCCCAACAGGCGGTAGAAAAAGCATTAAAGCATGTAAAAAGATTGACGGGACTGCACGGCCGCTGGGAGATCATCCACGAATACCCCGATATCGTTCTCGACGTAGCACACAACGAAGACGGCATCCGTCAGCTGGTCCGGCAGATCGAGGTCACCGACCACGAAGCACTGCATATCGTTATCGGCATGGTCAATGACAAAGCCATTGGCAAGGTGCTGGAGCTCCTGCCCCGGCAGGCTGCCTACTATTTCACCAAAGCGCAGATCCCCCGCGCCCTGCCCGAAGACCAGCTCGCCCAGCAGGCAACCGCGACTGGCTTGAAAGGGCATGCCTACCCTACCGTAACCGAGGCCCTCGCCGCCGCCCGGACCCATGCCCGCGACCGCGATCTCATTATAGTATGTGGGAGTGTTTTTGTCGTGGCGGAAGTATAACCTACCCCCAACCAGGCTCAGCCGCAAATATTCCCCACCCTCGACCAGACCCCGTCGCCTAAACCGCTCTGCGCCGGAGCCTCAGCTATTACTCCGACCTCAAACTCCCCACCGGATTCGCCCTCGCCGACCGCATTGCCTGCAACCCGATCGTCACGAACGCGATCACCAGCGCCATCGACGCCGTCCCCGCAAACACCATCCACCCGATATCGATGCGATAAGCAAAATCCCTCAACCAGCGATTCATAACCAGCCACGCCATCGGCGAAGCGATCAGAGCAGACAACAGCACAAGCCGCAAAAATCCACCGGTCAGCAATCGCACGATCTCCACCGTCGAAGCACCCAGTATCTTCCGGATGCCGATCTCCTTGACCCTGTTGGCCGCCGCCAGAGCAGCCAGACCAAAAAGCCCGAGACAGGCCAGGAAGATAGAGATCCCACCGGCACAGGCGACGATACTGCCCCACCGCGCCTCTGATTTATAAAACCGATCCAGGTTCTCGTCGAGAAAACTATACCGGAGCGGAAACTCCGGAGCGATCTTCTTCCATGCAGCGCTGACATCAGCAATAGCCTGCGTTGGATCTCCCCCAGACAGGTGAACAAAATAGCTGGTTGGCGCATAACGCGCATCGATCATAAAGGCCTGGGGCCGTACTTCCCGGTTCAATGGTTCGAAATTGAAATCCTTTGTCACCCCAATAATGGTTCTATATGCATCCTTACCGGCCTTGCAGCGTAATCCAATTGTCTCCGGTGGCGTCAGGCCAAGCGTATTCTTCACAAGAGCCTCATTGACGATGATAGAGCTCACCGTATCGGCCGTTATGGCAGGGTCAAAATTACGACCCGCCAGAAGCTGCACCCCCATCACCGGGATAAAATCGGCATCCACGGGATATTGAATAACCCCGGTCTTCTTCCCGTCAAAATCAAACATAGATCCCATCTCCCCCTGCCCCTCACCCAGTCCGACGGCAGAAGCCGTTATCCCTTTTATCAGCCGGTCAGACTGCAGCAGCTGCCGGAACAGTAAATAGCTTTTCTCCTTGTTGGCATCACTGGCATCGACAACGATAGTATTCTCTTTTATCAACCCCAGATCCTTATGCCGCATAAAACTGACCTGCTTCAATATGATTATCGTTCCGATGATCAGCCCTATAGACAGCACAAATTGCAGGGTCACCAGGCTGCGGGTAAAAAAATTGGAGCCTCCCAGTTTGATCTTTGTTTTCAACACATCAACAGGATTAAAACCCGACAATACCAATGCGGGATATGAACCGGCAAGCAGCCCTACCAGCAGCGTCGATCCGCACAACATCCAGATCAGCTCCGGAAAACGACTAATCGAAAAATCCAGCTCCCGCCCTGCCAACTGATTGAACCAGGGTAGCAGGGTATAAGCCAGCAGACAACCCAGAATGGTCGACAACACGCTTAACAGAACAGACTCTGTAAGGAACTGTACGATCAGCTGCCGCTTCAATCCGCCGACCACCCGCCTCACCCCTACTTCCTTAGCCCGTCTCGCACTGCGGGCAATGGCCAGGGTTGTAAAATTGATAGAGGCAATAAGGACGATGCCGCCGGCGATGGACAGCAGGATCCAGATATTTTTTGGATCGGTAGTTCCGCGATCATCCATGTTTGTAAGAATATGCAGATCGCGCAATGGGTGCAGAACAAAAGCCGCCGTTAATTTTTTCTTAGCCCGATAGTCCGCCGCCTCATCAGGATAATGCCGCAGTCTGAACTGCCGCAGCCGGTCCGGTTCATTCATCAGCCGGCTGTCGGGCCGTAATAATACATAGGTAGCGTCCCCATTGGTCCGGTGCCAGTTATCCGCAGCTGCCCCGCGATCAGTATTGGCCATCAGGTATTCATAGCTGCCCAAAATATCAAAGGAGATACTGGTATTCGCCGGAATATCTTCGGCAACAGCAGCGACAGTAAAGAGCTTCCAGCTTGTATCCATTTTTATGGAGATCGTCTTTCCTACGACATTCCAGGCGCCAAACAGCTGTACAGCCCTTGACCGGGTCAGTACGATATTGCCGGCATCTTTCAGCACGTCATCCCGTCCCGCCAGCAGCGGAAAAGAAAACACCGAAAGGATCTTGGGATCGGCAAAACCCACCGGCACCCGGAAAACCTTACCGTCGACCTTCACGATATGCTGCCCGGAAGGACTACGCCGCACCGCTTCTATTACATCCGGGAATTCTTTTTTCATGGCTGGCCCAAGCGGCGTATACAGACCCGCTTCTCCCGACTGCGATCCGTCATCCCGGGTATAGATCTCATCGACACGAAAAATATGTTCCGCGTTGGCCCTGAAACGGTCATAACTAAATTCGTTCACCGCAAAAAGCAGGATCAGACTGAAACAGGCCAGGCCAATGGAAAGCCCGGAAATATTTATGACCGTCAGTACTTTTTGCCGGCCTAAATTTCGGATGGCGATGCGAATATAATGTTTCAGCATGTGGCTGTTTTTGGGAAGCTCGCGCCAATGGAATGCCGGTTTCTTACCGGACTGACAATCAAGAACAAACGACTATACCACCAACTGCAACTGTTCGCTTACGATACACCACGTGTACGAAAACATTCGTAAAATAACTTCTCCCCCGCGAGCCTAATAGCTTAAATGCCCCAGCCTGTTCAGCGCATAGAACAGCGCCGTCACATGCATACTCTGAACGATCCCGTTGTCGCGCAGCAGCTGCTTCAATTCCTCATATGTATACAGGTAGACTTCTATCTCCTCATTAAAATCCAAATGCTGCTTCTGCGTCAGCTTCCCGCCCGTAGCCAGGTAAAAATGCGCCCAGTTATTATTGGTGGAGGGATTGGCAGAGGTCTTACCCAGATATTCAACATCGGTAAACGTATACCCCGTCTCTTCCAGCAGTTCCCGCCGGACAGCCACCTCCAGCGAAGCATCGGTGTCGTCGACACAGCCGCCGGGCAGCTCATAGTTAGTCACTCCCAGCGCATGCCTGTACTGTCTTTCAAGAATGAACCGCCCGTCTTCCGTCAGCGCGACGGCTATTACCCAGGTCGGAAACTCATAAACATAATACGGCTTGATGATCTTTCCTTCATGTGTCTCACAGGTATCGGCCCGTAGCGTAAACCAGGTATCCTTAAACAAATATTCGGAAGATACTATCTTCCAGTTCAGATCTTTCATTCTTATTCCCATTTATTCCGTTCACGTAACGAGGTAATATGCGCGACATGATGCCGCCCATGCCAGGAATAATTCCCCAGTAGATACCACAGCGTCATGTCCTTCTTGCTCTCGGGATGAAACACCGATCTCTCCCAGTCGGTTATCGGCATATCGCTGAGCAATGAGTGCCAACGCGTATGCAGCGCGTACAACAAGGTTATTGAGATATTGATAGGTATATTCTGTACATCGCTGAGATTAGCCCATTTTGCTTCCTCATAGGGACGGATAGCAGGATGATCCTCCGTAAGCCCCAGCTTGAACCGGCAATAGGCATTGATATGACTGTCGGCCACATGATGAACTACCTGTTGCACCGTCCACCCGCCTGGGCGATAAGGCGTCTGCAATTGTGCCTCATCCAGGTTCACGATGGCGTTCTCCAGCAGCTGCGGAAGGAATTTGATATCGTTAAGCCATAGTTCTTTCTGATTTTCAGAATAGGCATGCGGTTGGTAACGCCCAATGGGATAACTCAGATCAGTAGAAATGGTGCTCATGGCGGAAGTATTATTCTGTTGGTGAAAAAAATCGATCATTTGGCAGGCAGTATCGGCTGGTCGGACGCCGTTGGCCGGGCAGCCCCCGTCAATTCTCTGGCCGCAGCGTATGGCCGGTCATATGAATGAACACATCTTCCAGGTTCGCCTTCTTCACTTCCTTTGGCCGTTCGAATCCTGTGTCGACAAGATTATCGATCAGCCGGTCCGGCGACTCCATTGCAATGATCTTGCCGGAGTCGATGATAGCCACCCGGTCACAAAGGACTTCAGCCTCATCCATATAGTGCGTGGTGATAATGACGGTAGTCCCCTTCTGCCGGATGTCCTTGATCAACTCCCAAAGATTCCGCCGCGCCTGCGGATCGAGACCGGTGGTGGGTTCGTCAAGGAAAATGATCCTCGGCTGGTTGATCAGCGTGGTAGCGATGGAAAACCGCTGTTTCTGACCGCCGCTGAGCTCTTTATATTTGGCTTTGGCCTTATCACGCAGGTTCACCATATCAAGGAATTCGAGAGGGTGTACATTGCGATTATAAAGCCCGCCAAAAAGTTCGATCAGCTCGGTCAGATTAAGCCCGGGATAATAACCCGAGGTCTGTAGCTGTACGCCGATGACCTTCTTGATCTCGCCGGGATCTTTGTCAAGATCGAAGCCATCCACCATGACCTTGCCGCTTGTCTTATCCCGAAGGGTCTCAATGATCTCAAGCGTTGTGGATTTACCGGCGCCGTTAGGTCCAAGCAGACCAAATATCTCGCCTTCTTTTACGTCAAAGCTGATTCCCTTCACCGCTTCAAAATCGCCGTACTTCTTGGTGAGGTCCCTGACCGAGATGATAGTTTGCATGTATCAAAAATAAGTCTGTTTAATCACTTTGTAAAGATCTGCGTAAAATAGATCATCCCCCTCTTCCCATACGCAAGCCCGATCCCCGTGAGCCTGAAATCCCCCTCGATATTCCGCCGGTGACCCGGACTATGCAGCCACCCATCCACAACTTCCCTCGCCCCCATCGGCCCCGAAGCGACATTCTCCGCCGCCACATGGATAGGCCCAAGGCGTTTTTTGATCCTGTCGATCCGGCTGCGGAATCCATCATGCCCAAAAGGGGTTTTGCCGGATAACATATCCCTGCTATGATCCAGCGCCACGGAGGAGATAAAGGAATTCGCCTGCAACGGTTTCAGCCCTTTGGAGTGACGGTATTCGTTGACATATTTAAGTATCTCTGCGGACATTCCCGAGCTTTCCGGCGCGAAAGCAACATCCCCCGACGCTGCCGCCCCAACAACATTTTCCAAAGCCAATGCCCCCGCAAACCCCCGCCCAAAACAAAAAACTAATACCAAACCCAATAAAATTCCGCGCACTTTCATATTCTTATTTTTTGAGATCGAATGGCATATCATAGACAAATATGGAGCCAATACCAGCGCCCCAGCCTGAGCCCCACAACAAAGCACTCTGAGCTTTTCAACAAACATCCCCCTCCCAACCCATCGTACCTTTGGCATAACAAAAACAAACAATTATGGCAAAGATCTGGTTCATAACAGGCAGCTCAAGAGGACTCGGACGCAGTCTGACAGAAGCCGCACTCGCCGCCGGCAATAAAGTAGCGGCAACAGCCCGCAACCCCGAACAATTAAACGATCTCGTCAAAAAATATGGCGACAACCTCTATCCCGTAAAGCTCGACGTCAACAACCACGATGAGGTCTACAAAAGCGTAGCGGATACGGTAAAACATTTCGGCCGCATCGACGTGCTTGTCAACAACGCCGGATTTGGCATCATCGGCGCAGCAGAAGCATTCACCGAAGAACAATTCCGCAGCCAGCTCGACACCAACCTGTATGCCCCCATTGAAGTGACCCGGGCCGTTCTGCCCTATATGCGCAAACAACGCTCCGGTTTCATCATGCAGATCAGCTCCGTCGGCGGCCGCGTAGGCAACCCCGGCCTGAGCATGTACCAGGCAGCAAAATTCGGACTGGGCGGCTTCAGCGAAGCGCTCGCAAAAGAAGTAGCCCCCCTTGGTATCAAAGTAACCTGCGTTGAACCCGGCGGCTTTCGTACCGACTGGGCAGGAGCATCCATGACTTATGCTCCCAAAGTGGAAGGCTATCAGGAATCCGTGGAAAAAAGAAGCGAATATTTCCAAAGCGGTCAGTTCATCCCGGTAGGCGATCCCGAAAAAGCCGCAAAAGTGATGGTAAAACTGGTAGACGAACCCGAACCACCCGTACACCTGGTGCTCGGCAGCGAAGCCGTCGCGATCCTGGAAATGGCCAACGCATCAAGAGACGCAGAGCTGCAAAAATGGAAACCCGTGAGCATCTCCACCGATGCGGACGACGCCAATGCCGAAGCCTTTCTCAAAACAACTTTTGGACAATCCTATAAAAAGTGACCAGCCGCCCCGGCAGCCGGAACATCCGGCTCCGCAACAACCGGCAGTCACCGGGCGCCTACTTCAAATAAGTTTCCAGCTCCTCCATCATCGTCCTGCTCCCCGCAAAAAGGGGGCTCCGCTGATGCAGCTCGGTCGGCACTATGTCGAGTATCCTTTGCTTCCCGTCCGTAGCCTTTCCACCGGCTACCTCCATGATAAAGGCAAATGGATTACACTCGTACATCAGCCTTAGCTTGCCTCCGGGCTTGGAGAAAGTGCTCGGGTACATAAAAATACCGCCCTTGATGAGATTACGATGAAGATCAGAGACCATGCTGCCGATATACCGTTGCGTATAAGGGCCTCCATTGTCTTTGGTCTTCTTTTGACAGGTATCGATATAGGCCTTGACCTTATCCTCGTATTGAAAGAAATTGCCGTGATTGACAGAATAGATCTTCCCCACTTCAGGGCACTGGATATTCGGATGACTCAGCGTAAATTCCCCGATCGAAGGGTCCAGCGTAAAGCCGTTGACACCCCGGCGCGTAGCATATACCATCATCGTCGACGAACCATAGACGATATACCCGGCAGCTACCTGCTTACGCCCTGCCTGTAAAAAATCCTCCGCAGTACAGGGCTGCCCCCTTTCACTTACCCTTCGATACACGCCAAATATCGTCCCGATGGATACATTCACATCGATATTGCCGCTGCCATCCAGCGGATCGAACATCACAACGTATTTGGAATTGTTGCTGATCTCATCGTTAAAAACAACATAATCATCCAGCTCCTCGCTGCCAATGCCGGCGCAGCTGATGCCATGTCTTAATACGCCCATGAACTGATCGTTGGCATAGATGTCCAGCTTCTTGACATCCTCGCCCTGCACATTTACCGTGCCCGCATCTCCCAGGATGTCGACCAGACCGGCTTTATTCACTTCTACATTGATGCGTTTGGCAGCGAGACCTATATCGCGGAGCAGATTGCTAAGCTCACCGGTGGCGTTGGGAATATTGCGAAGCTGCTGAAGCGTAAACTCGTCGAGGGTTAGAACTTTTCTATTCACGTTCATGGGACAAATGTAAGGGGGAATCATCAAAGTTTAGCATCCGTTTAGCAATTTTGCATCAACTTGGCCATTTGCCATTTGCCTTTATCTTTGCGCCATGCAAATTTTCAAATTCGGCGGAGCAAGTGTCAACAGCGTGGACCGTATCCAACACCTGGTCTCAATCCTAAAATCATTTCAGGGCCAGCAGATCCTGGTGGTCGTCTCCGCCATGGGCAAGACAACCAATGCCCTCGAAAAAGTAGCCGAAGCCTTCTATAACGGCCATAAAGACGAAGCGCTAGAGCTCTTCCGCCAGATAAAAGAAAGCCACCTGACCACGGCCAAATATCTGCTTGTGCACAATTACCTGGCGGCAGAAGCCCAGCTAAAAGACTTCTTCACCGAAGTGGAATGGCTGCTTCACGACAAACCCGTCCGCGATTTTGATTACTATTATGACCAGATCGTCTGCGTGGGCGAACTGCTCTCGACCTCTATCGTCAGCGCCTATCTCGCCGAATCAGGCCTGGACAACCAATGGATCGACGTCCGGGACATTTTCCGCACAGACTCCAACTTCCGTGACGCTGCCATCGACTGGGACTATTCCCAAAAAAAGGTCAAGGAAGAGGTCCTGCCCCTATTTTCTGAGGCAAATATGGTGGTGACCCAGGGCTTTATCGGCGCCACCTCCGACAACGAAAGCACTACCCTCGGCCGTGAAGGCAGCGATTATACCGCCGCGGTCTTCGCCAATATGCTCAACGCAGAGAGCCAGACCATCTGGAAGGATGTAGAAGGAGTGATGAACGCCGACCCGAAACTCTTCCCCGAAGCCACCATCCTCAGCGAGCTGAATTATGACGAGGTCATCGAAATGGCCTATTACGGCGCTCAGGTCATCCACCCCAAGACGATCAAACCGCTTCAGAACAAAGGCATTCCGCTTTATGTCAAATGCTTCCTCGATGCCTCCCTCCCTGGCACGGTCATCCACAACAGAGCCGTAAAAGGACTTCCGCCCATCATCGTGCTGAAACAGCAACAAGTGCTGGTCCACCTTCATTCCAAAGACTTTTCCTTTGTCGGAGAATCAGGCATCGAACAGCTGTACCACCTCTTCGCCGGACTTCGCATAAAACCAAACCTCCTGCAAAGCGGCGCCGTCAGTCTCCAGGTCTGCCTCGACGATCGCACCGACAAGATCGAAAAGCTGGCCCTCGCCGCAGCTGACCTGTTTGATGTACAAGTGGAAAAAGGATTGACCCTGCTGACGATACGTCATTATAATGAGGAAGTGCTGGAGAAACATACATCGGGCCGTCAGGAGGTACTACAACAAAAAACACCAGAGACAGCGCAGATACTTTTGCGTTAAGAATGATCTCGCAAGCTCGGCTACGGCTGCTCATGCAGCCTAAACAGGGCCAATATCTGGCCTTCGGCCGAGCGAATTAATGGCGGCCATTAATTCGCTCCTATCATTACTGTCTGCTTAAGCCGGATAGCGACATTCGCCCCGGTCCTATTCGCCGGCGCCCACTTGGGCATTCCCAAAAACGCGTCCTCGATCTTCTCATTCATCACCTCATTTCCGCCTCTGCTGACCTTGGCATAAACGGCATTCCCCGTCGAGTCGATAACATATTCAACCATGACAAAGGCCTTTGTCTGACCTTCATCCAGATCCTTGATACTCTCTTTACTCAGCCGGTTCAAAAACTCCTGGAAAGCTTCATTCCCTCCCGGATACATCGGCAGCTTGTCCACTACCTTTGCCAGATCATCCTCTTTCACAGGATTCACCCGCTCCGGCCTGCTGCGCACAGGCTTTTTCTTCATCGCAGCCGTCGCCACCGGCTCCACATTCGCAACCTTTACCTCCGCTTCCGTTGGCGCAACCTCTTCCGTGACATATTCCCCCCGGCCATTCACCATGACGAATGGCACGTCCCGGTACTTCTCAAAGTAATAGAACGCACTCCGCATACTCTTCGCAAAAGGAGTGTATTCCGAAAAGGTCTGCAAGTATTTGTTCAGATAGTCGACACTGCGTGCATTATTGAAATTGACCGGGAAGATGTGTACTGGGATAAAGTCCTCCCCCATATCCTTCGCATGAGCGGCAAGGATATAAAGCTCTTCGATCTGCGCATCGGTTATCGGGATACAACCCGTCGTTACACAGCTGCCATGAATATAGATGTCACCCCCCGGCTGGGTCGAGTCGCTCAGTATCCGATCCGATGCATTGGGATAGTTGAGACCCAGCGAAAGGTGGTATTCACTGCGGGGATTGAACTCGTTGATATAATAAAAACCCTCCGGGACCTGGTAGTCTCCGGCCATTCTCTTGGGACCCAATGTCCCCGCCAGGGCACAAACCTTGTATGTCTTAAAAAGCTTATATTTCTCTTCTTTGGTATTCTTCACCCACACTTCCAGCTGGCTGTCGTATTTAAAGGACCGGATATAAATGTACCGCGCCGGATAAGCCAATCCCTTCTCCCGGAACTGTTTCATCAGGGTATCTTCCTTCCGATGCAACATATCTCCCACTTTTGGGATGGATCGCTGATAGTCAATAAAATGAATGGTAGAAATAGACGTTTGAGCGGAAACTGTACCTATAGATAGTATCCCGGCGACAGCCATACAGCACAGAGCGATCAGGTAATTTTTAACAGGCATACTATAGGGTAAAAAATTGCGGTACAAGAACCTCCAAAATAACAAAAAACCTGCCATATTCACAATACGTACAGGTTTTTATAACATATCTTAAAGGTTTCCCCTTGCCGACTGCTCCCTTTCTATCGCCTCGAACAGGGCCTTGAAATTCCCCTTCCCAAAACTTTGGGCCCCCTTCCGCTGGATGATCTCAAAGAAGATCGTCGGCCGGTCCTCTACAGGTTTTGTAAAGATCTGCAAAAGATACCCCTCATCATCTCTGTCCACAAGGATCCCCAGTTCTTTCAGCGGGGCAAGATCCTCATCGATGGCGCCCACCCGGCTGAGCAGATCGTCATAATAGGAAGAAGGCACCTGCAGGAATTCGACCCCCCTGTCCCGCAGCTGTGTCACCGAGGACACGATGTCAGCCGTAGCCAGCGCAACATGCTGCACCCCCTCACCCTTGTAAAACTCGAGGTATTCTTCAACCTGCGATTTCTTCTTCCCTTCCGCAGGTTCATTGATCGGGAATTTTACAAATCCATTCCCATTGCTCATGACCTTGCTCATCAGAGCAGAATATTCAGTGGAGATATCCTTGTCATCAAAACTGAGAATATTCCGGAAACCCATCACTTTCTCATAAAAGCTTACCCAGGGGTTCATCTGGTTCCACCCTACATTCCCCACACTGTGGTCCACATATAATAACCCGGCAGGAGGCGGATTGTAGGTCGACTTCCATTCCCTGAACCCGGGCATAAAGGACCCCTGGTAGTTCTTCCGCTCTACAAATAGATGTACCGTATCCCCATAAGTATGGATGCCGCTAAGGATCACCTCACCCCATTTGTCCGCCAGCGTCGTCGGTTCCATATAATTCTTTCCGCCACGGGCCGTCGTCTCCCGCCAGGCGCTGGTGGCATCGTCGACCCGAAGGGCCAGCACCTTTACCCCATCCCCATGTAAATGGGTGTGCTCTGCAATCGGATGATTAGGTCTAAGAGCCGTCGTAAAGACAAAGGTGAGCTTATTCTGACGGACGACATAGCTGACCTTATCCTTGACACCGGTCTCAGGACCGCTATAGGCAAGAGACTGAAAACCAAAGGCCGTCTTGTAAAAATGTGCAGCCTGTTTGGCATTACCCACATAGAACTCGACATAATCTGTTCCCTGCAGGGGCAGAAAATCGGTATCGGCAGCTGAGGGCCTGCGGGGCTCAGGAGCAGGAGCAATAGACATATTACAGTTTTTTAAAGAATGAATAATGAGGACGAGGCTTAATCTTCTGTCCGGTCAGGCTTGTAGGGGGGTGCGATAAGGTCTTTAGGGTCTGGTAACTGCTTCGCGAACGAGTGCTTTCCTGAGAAAGAAAAGATGCAAACGCTTGTCGTCGAAAATTTTATGAGTGTAGTCGGGACGCATAATTTCCGGATTAAAGGTAAACTTAATTTTAGATTCCTAAAATCGTATTTTTCCCACCGAAAAGGGGTTTTTGTCTATCTTCGACCAAATAATCATCATGTTAAAAGTAGGCATTTTGGGTGGGGGACAATTAGGTAGAATGTTATTGCAGGCGGCGGCCAACTACCCGGTTGAGACTTTTGTTCTCGAAAATGACGAGAACTGCCCCGCTGCTCACCTGTGCCACCATTTTGTAAAAGGTGATATTCGCAATTTTGATGATGTATATAATTTCGGGAAAGGGCTGAATGCATTGACCATTGAGATCGAATCCGTCAACGATGATGCCCTGGAAAAGCTGGAATCGGAGGGCGTAAAGGTCTATCCCAGGTCCTCAGCGTTACGGATCATCAAGAATAAGATCATCCAAAAGAAATATTATACGGAGCACAGCATCCCGACGGCCGAGTACCATATCACTGATGACCTGGCCGGAGTACGCAGCAGGATCGACTTCCTGCCCGCCGTTCATAAGATCGGCGCGGGTGGCTACGATGGCAAAGGCGTCCGGATCATACGCCATAAGGATGACGTCGACCAGGCTTTTGACGCGCCCGGTGTGCTGGAGAAGCTGATCACGGTCGAAAAGGAGATTGCCCAGATCATCGCGGTTGGGGCTAAGGGTGAGACAGCCATCTATCCGCCGGTGGACATGGTCTTTGACGCCCGCCTCAACCTGCTCGATTACCAGATAAGTCCTGCCGACCTTCCCCAGAACCTGCTATGGAAAGTGGAAGCTATTTCCCTCAGAGTGGTAAAAGAATTAAAAAGCCCCGGTATCTTTGCCGTGGAGCTCTTTGTAACAAAACAGGGAGAAGTGTTTGTCAACGAAACGGCGCCGCGGGTACATAACAGCGGGCATCATACGATAGAAGCCAATTACAGCTCGCAGTTCGACATGCTGTGGCGGGTGATCCTGGGTTATCCTCTCGGAAATACAGACGCCATCCTGCCAGGGGCGATAGTCAATCTCGTCGGTGCGGAGGGCTGCAGCGGCGAAGCTCATTACGAAGGGCTGGAAGAGGTCCTGCAGATGGACAACGTCTTCGTGCACATCTACGGCAAGAAGGATACAAAGCCCGGCCGGAAAATGGGACACGTCACCATCATCAGCCGGGAAAAACAAGACCTCGTTTACAAAGCACATAAGATAAAGAACACCCTGAAGGTGATCAGCGGGGACAAGGCCGCCGAGACGGCCGCCGCCGCAGCAGCAGCCGCGACCACGGCTTCCTGATCTCCGCCTTGGCCTCAACATGAAAACAGTAAAACAATAATAGATGAGCAGTCCATTGGTTGGCATTATTATGGGCAGTGACAGCGACCTGACAGTGATGAAGCCCGCTGCAGACATGCTGGAAGAATTTGGTATCCCTTTCGAGCTCACCGTCGTGTCGGCGCACCGTACCCCACTGCGAATGGTGGAATACGCCACTAAAGCAGCCGGCAGAGGCATCAAGGTCATCATCGCCGGGGCTGGCGGAGCCGCACACCTCCCGGGCATGGTCGCTTCGCTCACCACCCTGCCCGTCATCGGTGTTCCCGTAAAATCATCCAACTCCATCGACGGCTGGGACTCCATCCTTTCGATCCTCCAAATGCCAGGCGGCATACCCGTAGCAACGGTCGCCCTCAACGGCTCAAAGAATGCCGGTATCCTGGCAGGTTCCATCATCGGGGCGTTCGACCCCGCCGTCAGTAAGCTCGTAGCCGGCTATAAGGCTAAGCTCGAAGAGGAGGTCCTGACAAAGGTCGACCGTCTCAAAAGCGAGGGATGGGAAAATAGTTTTGACAAGTAACATCCCATAACAATTATATCTAACCCGTAGAATTTTGTTCGATGAAAAAGCCCCTATTCGTCGTTGCGCTCCTCAGCGTTTATGCAAGCCATGCCCAGGAAAAGATCATCTTTCTGAATGAAAAGATGAAGACCGTAAAAGAAAAGCAAGCTGTCATACTCGAACAGCACCTGAGACTGAACGACACCCTCTGGGAAACCAACCTATATTACATCAATGGCCCCCGTTCTTTATCCATGCAATCCACCGATGAAGAAGGAAACAACCTGCACGGCAGATACATCGCTTACGACCGCAAAGGCTACTGCGATACCCTGGGAACGTACGTTCATGGACATAGAGAAGGCCAGTGGCTGGTAATGACCCAAAAAGGTCGCGTGTTGCGCGCACTCATCTTCGACAACGATAAGCTCATAGCCAAAAAAGACTCTGCCCAGCTCAACGAGGAAGCAGAAAAACTAAAGGACTCACTGTGGCACGGCAGGACCGTTGTAGAAGCCGAGTCTGAATTCTCCGGCGGCCAAACCGCCTGGCTGCAGTACATGAACACCCACCTGAAATATCCCGACCGCGCGTTTAACTATGGAGTCCAGGGCACCGCCATCATAACTTTTCGTATTGAACAGGACGGCCACATCGACCCGATGTTTACTTATGTCGACCGCTCCGTCGAATACTCCATCGACCAGGAATCCCTCAAGCTCATAGCCGGATGCCCGC
>DATJJA010000216.1:0-12007 GCA_035492595.1 Puia sp. | reverse complement strand
TACCCCGGGTTTTGCGAGAGATTGGGGTTATTATCCCTGTCTGCCTGCGGGATCGGGTACAGCAGCCGGTACGGTACTACCTGGTAGCCCAGGCTGACCCCGTGTCCGTCCACCTGGCTATTCATCAGGTTGATGGTGTATTGTGCGCCATAACGCAACAGATCGTACCAGCGTTCGCCTTCAAAGGCCAGTTCCAGCCGCCTCTCGTTCAGGATGGCCAGCGCCACGTCCGGCTGCGAGGAGACGGTTACCGGCGCCAGGCGGACACGGGCCCGGATGGCGTTGACCAGTGGAATGGCCTCGGCTGTTCGCCCCAATGCATTGAGTGCTTCCGCCTTCAACAGGATGATATCCGCCAAACGCAGCAACACAAGGTTGTCGCCGCTGCCGCCACTCCATCCGCCCGTAAAGTTCCTGCCGATCTTCCACACATAAGGGATGGTATCTGTGGGTCCGTAATGCGCAGGGCTCGGAACAGGGTTGGGGGTACCCGGCCCATTATATTCCCAGGTGATCGAAGAGACATAGCGGATCGAATCTCCTGCCGCCCTGAAGGCTTTTACAAGGTCATGGGTGGGAGGTGCAAACTTCGTCCAGTACTGGGTCAGCGGGGAGGGAGGCAGCATCAGGCCTTCGGCGTATCCGTGTGTGATGGTACCCGCGGTATGCTGCAGCTCGAAGATGGATTCGGCGCTGTTCTTATGCTGACTGTCGAACAGCCAGTCGAAATTGAGAAGCAGCGAATAACCCGCTGTGCCCGTACCTCCATAGACCGGGGGCAGGACCTTGTTGCAATAGTCGAGACAATTCCGGTAGTCGCCCATTTGTGCATATACTTTTGCCAGAACAGCTTCGGCGGCGCCCTGTGTGGCGCGGCTATGACTGGAAGCGGGGGCGGCCCAGGAGACCGGAAGCGAGGCTTCGGCATCCTTCAGGTCTGCGACGATCAGGGCATATACACTATCCACCGGGCTCCTTGCCTTTATTATATTCTGATCGTTGATGATCGTATGCAGCTGCAGGACCACGGCCCCATAGTTGCGGACCAGGTGCGAGTAATGATATGCCCGTAGAAATTTCGCCTCCCCCAGGATCTGCGCTTTCCTCACGCCGGTCAGCAAGGGATCGGAAATACCCGGTACGTTGTCCAGGATACTGTTGCAGGCGCCGATGTCCATATACAGTTCGTACCAGTCCTCGGATATCGGCTGATTGTCCGTTGACACCGAGGTGAAATTGTCGATCCCATCGATATCCGGAGCGCTCCCGCCGGAATAACAGTTGTCAGAACGAACATCTCCGTCGATGAGATAGTTCCAGCTATAATACCAATACGTGCTGTTGGCCATCAGCGAATACGCGCCGACCATCGCCGCTTCCGCATCGGAGGCGTTCCTGAAATTTCCGGAGGAGACGGCGTTCTGCGGCGTCTGGTTCAAAAAGCTCTTCTTACAACCGGCTGCCCCGATAAACATCGTAACAGCCGTGATCAAAAAGATATATCTGATCTGAATTGCCATAAGTTCAAAGTTGTATCCATCAAAGCGAAATAGTAAGGCCAAAAGTTACCGATCTTGCCTGCGGATAAGTACCATGGTCAAAGCCCTGTTGCGTAGCCAGGTTGGCGGTGGTGCCGGCACTCACTACGTTGGAGGTCGTGGCCACGTTCAGTTCGGGAGAATAGCCCTTGTACCCGGTAAAAATAAACATGTTCTGCAAGGTCACATAGAGCCGAAGTCCATACAGACCCGCTGCGCTGATCCATTTTTTATTCAGGTTGTAAGCCAGGGTGATCTGTCTGAACCGTAAGAAGGAGCCGCTCTCTACCCAGCGCGAAGAAATGCTGTAGTTGGGAACCGAACCCACCGGCGCCCCGCTGCCATACATGGCTTTGGGGATATCGGTGACATCCCCCGGCTTCCGCCACCGATGCAGTACCCTGGTGGTCTGGTTGATCATATCGGTCATATCCTCCGTCTCCATACGTGTGGCGTCAAAGATCTTATTGCCGTATACCCCATCGATAAGAATATTCAGGTCGAAGCCATGATAGCTGAACATATTGGAGAAACCGAACGTAAACCGGGGAAGGGCGCTGCCTATAAAAGTCCGGTCGTTGTCCGGATCGATCCTCCCATCCTTGTTGAGATCCCTGAAATTGATATTTCCCGTTTGCGGGTTGACGCCATCGTTGATATATCCCCAAAAGGAGCCCAGTGGCAAACCACTTTTTACGATACCCGCGTTGCCTCCGATATCCTGGATATAACCCGTGAGGATCGGCGAAGTACCGGCGGGCAGGCTCACAATATTCTTATTGAAAGACATATTCAGGCTGCTGGTCCATTTGAAACCCTTGCCCCTGAAAAGGTCGGCCGAGAGCAGGAATTCAAAACCTTTGTTCTGTACATAGCCCGGCATATTCTCCTCTTTCGTGCTTACACCGGTAGACTGTGGCTGGGGAACATTGAGGATGAGGTTATGCGTCCGTTTGATATAATAGTCCGCCGACAGGCTCACCCGGTTATTCAGCAGGGCGATGTCCAGCCCCGTGTTGAACTGCCAGGTCTCTTCCCATAACAGGCTGGGATTGCCGGCCTGCCCGCTGGGTACGGTCCCCGTAATGGGATTGGTCCCGTTAAAAGCATAGTTATTGCCACCGTTGAGCAGGCTGTACGAAGGATAGAGATCCGCGGGAAGGTTACCCGTGGCGCCCCACCCTGTCCTTAGTTTGAGATCGCTGAGCCAGGACAGGTCACTCAGGAAATTTTCCTGTGATGCACGCCACCCTGCCGAGAAGGCAGGGAAATTCGCCCATTGATTCCGGATGCCGAGCCTGGAAGAGCCGTCCCTTCTGAGAGAGGCGCTGAACAGGTATTTACCGTCATAGGAATAATTCAGCCGCTCAAAAAAGGATTCGAGTGTCCAGGCATCTGCAAAGGTCTGGTTAAGTGTATAGGTGGAGGCTGCGCTGAGCACCCGTACGGAGTAGCTGGGAAAACCATATCCGCTCTGAGCGGAGGAATGGTCCTGCTGTTTCGAGGCGCTGGTACCTGCAATGATATCGATCGAATGTTTGCCGATCTTCCTGTCGAAGGTCAGCGTGTTATCCCATATATACCGAAAGGCCTCGGACGTATAATAGCTGCCGATCCCACCGAGCTGTCTGGCGACTTCCGAGAGACGGGGATCCTGGTAAACGGTCTGATAGCCGTTCTCCAGCGTAATGCCCAGCTGGGACCTGAAGCTGAGATCCAGTGGCAGCCTGACCTGCAGATTACCCGCGCCGAGCAGGTTATTACCGATCGTATAGTTATTGGCCCCGTAAATATCTCCCAAAGGATTGGGCAGGGCCTGCGAAAAGGCGCTGAAGCCGTATGTCCCGTCCCCATTGGTATTGTAGATAGCGCTGAAAGGCGGCGTGTTCAGCGCGCTGAGCACAAAACCGTTGTATTGCGCCCGCTGGTTATCGTAGACATCATGATAGCCCGTTCTGTTATAGGAGACATTCGTACCCACGGTTAACCAGGGGGTCAGCTGCTGTTCTATATTAAGAACGGTGGAAAAGCGTTTGTAGTTGGACGTGACCGCTATCCCGTCCTGGTCCGTAAAGCCCAGTCCAAAATAGACCGTGCCTTTATCCCCGCCGCCCGAAAAACCGGCATTGATGCCCGTCATCGGCGCCCTGCGATATACGAGGTCCTGCCAGTTGTTGTTGTTGGAGTTGATCAGCGTATCGGGGATCGAAAAACCGGTGTTGCCGGCATTGACCTGTTCTTCCGTCAATAATTCGGCCAGCTGTCTGCTATTCAGCAATTTGATCTTCTTTGTAATTTCCTGCGCGCCGGTGTAGGCGTTGACGACTACCCTGGTCTTACCCCTGATCCCTTTTTTCGTCGTGATCAGTACGACCCCGTTGGTGGAGCCGGCTGCCCCGTAGATACCCGCCGCGGACGCATCTTTTAAAATACTTATCGAGGCGATGGTGTTTGGATCGAGCATATGTGTGTCATAAGAGACGACACCATCGATAACATACAGAGGCTGTGTATTTCCCGTCAGCGAAGCGATCCCCCGCACGAATACCGTGAAGTCGGCGCCGGGTTTGCCGGATGGCAGGAGAACCTGGATACCCGGAGCCTTGCCGGCGATGAC
This sequence comes from Puia sp., assembly GCA_035492595.1. Classification (GTDB taxonomy): domain Bacteria; phylum Bacteroidota; class Bacteroidia; order Chitinophagales; family Chitinophagaceae; genus Puia. The sequence goes on along the minus strand of DATJJA010000216.1, from coordinate 7,852 downwards.
CTCTGCCGCGCTGACCACCGGACGTTCGCTCACATCCGATATCGGCACGGTGGAAATGGCGGAGATGATGTCCTTCCTCAGCTGTGAACCGTACCCGATCAGGACGATATCGTTGAGAGAGGTATTGGACAGGCGCATGCTCACATTGAGATCCGTGTGACCTTCTATTGTAACGTCTGTTTCTTCATAACCCACAAAGCTAAAATGCAGCAGGGCATGTTCGGGAACATTGATCGTGAACTCTCCGCCGGCGTCGGTTTCCACTGCTTTCCTGCTGCCCGCAAGACTCACTGTCACACCCGCCATGGGCTTGCCGCTGCTATCCGTTACATGTCCATGAACATCCGTTCCGGCAGATGGTGGCGGACTGTCATGTTTACGTTGTACGACCACCGTTTTTGCAACGATGGACCAGGTCAGCGGCTGGTTTTTGAAAACATGTTCCAACGCCACATCCAGCGAAACGTCCCTGATCCGTATATCCACATTCTTAGTGCTGCTGAGCAACTCGTCCGTGTACAGGAACGAGTATCCCGTTTGCCTGGTGATCTCCCTGAAAACCTTTCCAAGAGAAACATCTGTCAATGAAAGAGAGACCTTTTGCGAGTAGACCCTGGAGCTGACCTGCAGGCAGGCCACAAGGACCAGGAAAGCAGTTGGTTTCATAATCAGCAATCATTTGATCGGCACAGGAATAACTACCTTATGGTTTGACAATAATCTTCTTTTTATCGATGGCGAAATGCACGGCGCCTGTGAGCTCCAGCATTTTGAAAACCTCCGATGCATTTACGTCGCGGGAGATGGTCCCTCTGAAGTGCTCATTCGTTCTTCCCTGGTATTCTACATCCACATCATACCAGCGGACTATTTCCCGCATGACGGTTTCGATAGAGGCGCCCCCAAACTGAAAAACGCCATTCTTCCAGGCTACTGCCTCATCCGCATTCACGTCGAGTTGGCTGATTGCGTCGGACGACCTCTCGATACGCCCTTCCTGTCCGGGTTTCAGCAAACGCGAGGCCCCTCCGCTGGTCACCCTGACGGCTCCTTCCAGCAAGGTGGTCCGGATCACATTTTCATCCTCGTATGCCATTATATTAAAATGGGTGCCCAGCACATCCACGTGCATCTTACCGACCGTTACTTTGAAAGGTTTGTCTTTGCTGGCGGCCACTTCAAAATAAGCCTCTCCGTTCAGGCGTACGGCTCTGTCCGTTCCCCTGAATGCGGTGGGATAGGTCAGCGACGAAGCCGCATTGAGCCATACTTTTGTACCGTCGGGTAATATGACCTGGTACTGGCCGCCGCGGGGCGTCTGGATCGTATTCATTTCCGGAGCCAGATCGGCCTTTTCAGGAGTCTGACCGGCCTTTCCCGAAGCCTGATCGGCCTTTCCCGGAGCCTGATCGGCGGAAGAAACATTGTATCGCAATTGCCCATCCTGTTTGTCGATAAGGGTTCCGGCTACTTTTCGGATCACACCATTCTTCGCGGCCCCCAGGTTGACCACCGACCCGTCGCCCAGTAGCAGCGTGGCCTTATTACCGCCAGGCAGCAGGTCATTATTCGATACAGCTACGGCTGGCGCAGGGCTAACCGTCTGGCGGACTTTATTCGCCTTCCAGAAATATATACTTGTCAAACTCACCGCGGCCAGCGTCACCGCCGCAACTATCCACCGGGCATAATAGCCGATACGGCGGGGTGACCCCATCACCGCAGCCAATCCCGTTTGTGGTTTTGTCTCCAGGGGCCCCTGTCCCGTTTGCGGCCTGGTCTCAAGGAGCTCCTGTCCCGTTCGCGGACTGGTCTCAAGGGGTTCCTGTCCAATGGCGTGCAGCAGCCGGGTCTTCATGCGCAGCCTGACATCGTCTTCCGTTTCCTGTTCGGGCAGAAATACCTGTTCGACCTCTTCTTTGTCTGCTCCATCGAACCATTGATGCAACAACGCTTTCTCCTCTTCAGTAGCGGTGCCCGAAGTGAACCGGTGAGCTAATTCAGCCAATAACGCTTTATCCACGATGCTCCATTTTTTATAGTTGAGTTGTGCAATTAGCCTTTACCCTTAGTCAGAAAAAAATAAAAAAGGCATGGTCTTTCAGCCTGCTGCGGATCTGGCGCAGCGCCTTTGTCAGGTGGGCCTCCGCAGTCTTAACCGAAATATTGAGCCGCTCCGCGACCTCCGGTAGCGGCTGATCCTCTAATTTGTTGTAAATAAAGACCAGGCGGCACTTCTGCGGCAACTCGTTCGCCTGTTGCCGTACGATCTCCAGCAGCAATTTGTCTTCGATCAGCATCTCTATGCCCACGGATTCCGTCTGCCGGCTGCCCGCGATCTCTTCTTTTGTTGCCCGGCGTTTCTCGGCAGCCACATAGTGGTAAACAGCATATCGCGTAACAGCCGCCAGATATGCAGCCGGCTCTTCGATGTTCAGGGTACTACGTTTGCGCCAGATGGTTAGGAAAACGTTCTGCACGATCTCTTCGGCGGCTGTGGCTGACTTGAGGCGTCGGTGCGCGAGAAAGTAAAGTTTCTGCCAGTAACGATCATACAGCTCCTGGAATGCGAGGGCATTGTCCTGCTTCAGCAAGCGCAGTAGCTCTGAATCGTTTAATGCAATGCAATCGTTCATATATGTAAAACTATCCAAATGTAGTCAATAAAAAATGTACAGCCAAACTAAGGGTGATTCCTTTTCCCGCGACTCAAGCTAAAGTATTCAATATTTTTAGTCATGAGAATTAGCTCCTTTTTTGGGTTTGCCCTTCTTCTTTTTACGCTGTATGCAGGTGTCGCCAACAGTCAGCCATCAGAAAAGACAACTTTTCAAACCGGAGGCGTCTGGAAGCCAACCACCGATACGAGATCCGATGTGGCAATTGTATATGGTGTCTCCGACCGGAAGGATATGACCTTTGAACAGCGGGTACAGTCGTGGCGCGCCCGGGGGTATACAGCGGCATTCATGACCGGGATCGCCTGGGGAGGCTACCAGGATTATTTTACGGGGAAATGGGATGGCAAACCCCATTTTGATGAGGGACAGAAAGAGCAGAACGGGGATACCATCTGGCATGGCCATCTGACTCCCTATATTGTACCGACCCGGAATTTCCTGGCCTATTTCAAAGAAAAGATCATCAAACGCGTGATCGATGCCGGAGTAGATGCCATTTACCTGGAAGAGCCGGAATTCTGGGCCAGGGCAGGTTACAGCGAAGCCTTCAAAAGAGAGTGGAAAGATTATTATGGTTTTGACTGGCGCCCGCAGCATGAATCGCCCGAGAACACCTACCTCTCCAACAAATTAAAATACCATCTTTATTACAGGGCGCTGGAGGAAGCATTCACCTACGCCAAGGAATATGGCAGGACCAAAGGAATGAATGTCCGCTGTTACGTGCCTACTCACTCTCTTCTGAATTATTCCCTGTGGCAGATCATCAGCCCTGAAGCCAGCCTCGCTTCGCTGCCCGTTGTGGATGGGTATATCGTGCAATCATGGACCGGCACGGCAAGGGAACCAAACTATTTTAACGGGATCGCCAGGGAGCGCACGTTCGAGACTGCTTTTCTTGAATATGGATGTATGCGTTCAATGACCATACCGACCAACCGAAAACTCTTTTTTGAAAATGACCCGGTTGAAGATGTACGCCGGGACTGGGCAGACTATAAAAAGAATTACGAAACGACGTTTGCGGCGGAGCTTTTTTATCCCGACATCGACAATTATGAAGTGATGCCCTGGCCGGATCGCATTTTTGACGGCCAATATTACACCAGCAGGACCAGTACCGAAAAGGCGCCGATGCCCAGGTCGTATTCCACCCAATTGCTGGTAATGATCAATGTGTTGAACAATATGCCTGTTTCAGAAAATAAAACCTCCGGCACGCAGGGCATCAGCGTGCTAATGGGCAATTCACTCATGTTCCAGCAGCTGCCCACACACGATAATGGTAAAGCTTTCGAAGATCCATACTTCTCCAATTTCTACGAGTCTTCGGGGATGTTTCACCGCTACCCGACGAACCCCAAATTATCAGATCCGCTGTTGTCCAACTTTTATGGCGAAGTTATGCCCTTCCTGAAAAGGGGCGTTCCGGTGGGTATCGTTCACCTGGAAAATACCGGCTATGAAAAGGCCTTCGACGATACGAAGGTCCTGCTGATGTCTTATTCCAATATGAAACCGCTCGCTGAAAAGTCACATGGGCAACTGGCGTCATGGGTGCGTAACGGAGGGATCATCGTGTATTCCGGGCGTGATGATGATCCTTTTCAGACGGTTAAAGAATGGTGGAATTCCGACGGCAGGAATTTTGCCTGCCCCGCGGACGATCTTTTCGAAAAGCTGGGTATTGGCCGTGCCCCCAAAGAAGGCATCTACCCGGTTGGGAAAGGCAGCATCTGCATTATCCGGAAAGACCCCAAGGAATATGTGCTGGAGGCTAATGGAGACAGGCTTCTTCGCGAAAAGGTAGAGGCGCTGTACGAGCAGGTGTCCGGCAGGAAGGTCGAGTATAAGAACAATTTGTACCTCCGTCGCGGCCCTTACGAGATCGTATCTGTCCTGGACGAAGGCGAGAACACCGATCCCTATATCATCACCGGGAAGCTGATCGATCTTTTTGATCCCAGCCTGCCGGTATTGTCGCAAAAAAAGGTAAACCCTGGGGAACAGGCTTGCTTATACAATATTGAACGGGTAACTGATCCGGGTAAGCCCCAGGTCCTTGCGTCGGCATCGCGGGTATACCAGGAGAAGATCGAAAAGAAAAGTTATTCTTTTGTCGTCAGGAGTCCGCTCAATACCACAAATGTGATGCGGGTTTTGCTACCGGCTGAACCGAAAAAAATAACTGTCACCGATACAAAGGGAAAATCGATCACCGATGTAAAGACGGCATGGGATGGGGTCGGCAAAACAAGTTTTCTCAGTTTTGAGAATAACCCGGATGGAATAAAGGTGAAGCTTGAGTGGAGATGAGGGCTATTTCAATGCATCCATAAAATTCTTCTCCGTATACTTGAGGTGCGCCAGCATGGCGTGCGATGCCTCGCGGGGATCGGCATTCCTGATAGCCTCATAGATCGCCTCATGAAATTTCAGGACTATATTCTTTTCATGGGGTAGATAGTCCAGCTTATTCTTGGCAAAAATGGTGTTCTTGACCTTGGGCATGTTGTCGAAGATGGGCCGCATGAGCAAGGCGACGATATTGTTATGTGTTGCTTTGGCGATGAGACTGTGAAAATGAATGTCGATGACGGTCTGTCCCTGGATGTCTTCGAGGGGGCTACTGCTCAGGGCGTCGAGATTCTCCTGCAGCTCAACCAGCTCGGCTGCGGTCCGGTTCAATGCCGCCTGGCCGGCGATCTCGGGTTCGAACAGCTGTCTTGCCCGGATAATATCGAAGATCAGGGATCCGTCATCGGTCAGCTCCAAAAAAAGATTGATGGAATCGATTGCTGATTCCGAACTGAGCTCGTTGACATAAGCCCCGCTCCCCTGTTTGATCACGACCAGCCCCCGGGCGCTGAGCTTGCGCAGGGCCTCCCTGACCACCGTCCTGCTGACGGAAAACAGCTTGCAAAGTTCCCCCTCGGTAGGCAGTTTCTCTCCTGCTTTGTATTGCTTTTTACGGATCGCCAGCTCGATCGATTCTTCGATCTGCACGCTCAGAAGCTTGTCGGAGCCAATCTTTTTAAACGGTGTCTCCATGATATCAAAGGTATAAAAGGTGTGATGTTGTATGACAAATTATGCCAGATTTTTCGAAAAATCCCCAAAAAACCATTATATTCGTCCAAGTTGTATGATGTTATATGAATTGTAATTAGACCTTAATAACTGCTATATGGTCAATCCACCACCTACCATTAAGGAAATTGCCAAAAAGCTAAATATTTCAACCTCCACCGTATCCAGGGCGCTTCACGACCATGAGCGCATCAATATCCTCACCCGGATCCGTGTTCAGAAACTGGCCCGGGAGTTGGACTATGAACCCAATCAAAAGGCCATCTTTTTTCAGCAGAGAAAGACCTTTACCATCGGGGTCATTGTGCCCAGTCTTTCCGAATTCTATTTTTCCACCGCCGTCAGCGCCATAGAAAATACTTCCATCCAGCACAAATACTCCGTCCTCATCGGCCAGTCCCACGACAACGAGGACAGGGAAAAACATATCGTGGAGTCGGTCATGAACCAGCGTATCGACGGTCTGATCATCTCTGTCTCGAAAAGCACAAAGAACTTTGAACACTTCGATATGTTGAAGCGCTATGGCGTCCCCGTGGTGTTCTTCGATCGGATCCCCAATCTCGACAACATCCATTACGTAGCCTGCAATGTGGAAACAGGGACCACACAAGCGGTAAAGTTCCTGCTTCGCAGCGGCCACCGGACTATCGGCATCCTCAACGGACCCGACCAGCTCTATTCCTGCCATCAGCGTATCGTTGGATACCGTAGAGCGCTGGAAGCACACCCATTGAAATTCGACGCCAGTCTGATCACGTCCACCGACCTTACCAGAGAAGGCACCGAAAAAGCGATGGAGGAACTCATGAACCTCAAAAAGAAACCGACGGCCGTGCTTTGCTTCAATGACAATGTCGCTCTCGACGCTACTGAATATGCCCGTAAGAAGAAGCTAAAGATCAACAAGGATATCAGCTTCGTCAGCTTCTCCAATCAGCCCATGATCAACTACTCTGCTTTTCCTCCGATAGCCTCCATTGAACAATTCCCCTACCAGCAGGCTCAAAAGGCCACCGAAGTATTGCTTGATCTGCTCAGCGGCGGGGAAGAAGCCGGAACAGGAAGGTTCAAAAAGATCACGGTCGAGTCTGAGCTGGCTATTCACAAACAACCCAAATAATTTGCCCTCATGCCGCAACGGCCCCCTGGTTCGCCAAAGACGATGAGACTTGTCGTTGCCTCGCGTGTCGTGTTTATTGCCTGCGTCGTGTTTGTCGCCGATGTGTTTGTTGTGGTGCCTGCTGCCGCGCAAGGATCGCCAGTTGCCGCTCAAGGATCGCACGCTGGTGCGCAATTATCACCCGCTGCCGCGCAATCATCGCCGGTCCGGCTGGTTAGCCCTTCCGGCAAACTGCGGGCGGAAGTGTTCGTCGATGCCGCTGACCACCTGGCCTGGTCGCTGAAGCTCGATGATCACGCGATCGTTGAGCCTTCTTCAATGGGCATCGATATCAGAGCTGTCGATCTCGGACAAAATGCAACACTTGGTGCCCCCGTCTTTTCAATGAATAATAGTTCGTATCCGTGGAAGGGCGTTCATAGTACCGCGGTCAACCAATACCGTCAGGCCCTGATCCCTGTAACCGGTAAAGGCCGCTGCACGCTTGAATGCCGCATCTTCGATGATGGGTTTGCGTTTCGTTATATTGTTCCGGCAAGCGGCGCCGGCGGAGCGGGCGCTGGCGGGTCGGGCACTGGTGGATCGGGTGCGGGCGACGTCGGTGGTGCGGGCGCTGGCGGGTCGGGCACTGGCGGCGCGGGCGGCGCCGGCGGATCTGGCGGCGCGGGCGAACCTGGCACCCTCGTAACCGGCGAATCCACGTCCTGGCAGATCCCCGACAACAGCCGCGTCTGGTACCAGGAGAACGTATTATACTACGAAGGACTGCACTATACAAGTAATATCAAAGAACTAGGTGTCAAACAGCTCGGGCCACCCGTGACGTACCTGACGCCCGACGGGGTATACGCTACCATTACGGAAGCGGCCCTGTACGATTATAGCGGGATGTCGCTCCGAAGCGACTCTAACAACACCTTGCACGCCGCGTTCATCAACGATCCCAATGGCTGGACGA
>DATJJA010000215.1:0-16227 GCA_035492595.1 Puia sp. | reverse complement strand
TTTACCGCCCTCAACATCATCGGCCTCGCTGCCGGCCTCGGTGTCTGCCTGCTGATCGTCCTGTACGTTACCGATGAGCTCAGTTACGACCGCTACAATGTCAACGCCGACCGCATCTATCGGGTCGATGAGGATGTCTACCTCAATAACACCCAATTCGAATCCGCCACCATCTCCAAATTTCTCGGCCCCGCTCTCGTCGCTTCCTATCCGAAGATCCAGCAGATGGTCCGATTCCGCAACCCTGGCGACCTGCTGGTGAGAAAGGGCAACGACCACATCCTCGACCATCACTTCACCTTCGCCGACTCGACGATCTTCAAGGTATTCACTTTGCCCCTGATCGCCGGCGACCCTAATACCGCCCTCAACGAGCCTCAGTCCATCGTGATCGATGAAAGTGCCGCCCGCCGCTATTTCAACAGCACCGACGTCATTGGCCGGACGCTGGAGATAGGTACTAATAATACACCTCTCCAGATCACCGGGGTCATCCGGGACATGCCGGAACAGTCCCAGTTCCATTTCAGCTTCATCCGCCCCATCCGCGAAGCCTACAACTTTAATGACCCCAGCGACAACAACTGGGTGAGTAATGCTTACTATACCTATGTCCTTGCCCAACCCGGCACCACGCGAGCCGAGGTCCAGAAGGATGTAGACGCGGTCGTCAACCTCAATATCGGCCGGGCCCTCCAGGAACTGGTCCACGCGTCGGTCGCCGACCTCGAGAAAGCAGGAAATCACTTCCGGTACCCCATCACCCCCCTCACCGACGTCCACCTCCATTCCAATAAGTCCAGCGAGCTCGAAGCCAACAGCAATATCCAGTTCGTATACATCTTCTCCGTCATCGCCGTGCTCATCCTCCTGATCGCCTGCGTCAATTTCATGAACCTCAGCACCGCCCGCAGCGCCAACCGCGCCAAGGAAGTGGGCATCCGCAAGGTCGCCGGCTCGACAAAAGGACACCTTATCATCCAGTTCCTCACCGAGTCCATCCTGCTCAGCCTCTTTGCCCTCGTCCTAGCCCTGGGCGTTGCCGTCCTGCTGCTGCCGATGCTCAATCAGCTTGCCGGCAAATCGCTTCATCCCGACGTGCTCTACAGCGGCCGGTTCCTGCCCCTCCTCCTCCTCCTGGTACTGCTGGTCGGTTGTCTCGCAGGCAGTTATCCCGCTTTCTACCTTTCCTCCTTTCAGCCGATTCATGTATTGAAAGACAGCCGAGGAAACCGAAGGCTGCGAAGGAGGTGGGGCGTGTCGAAGCAGCCCCGCCGAAGTTCTGTGGCCGCAGGCTTCAAGAGCAGCTGGCTCCGTAACAGCCTGGTGGTCTTTCAATTTTTTATTTCTATTGGCCTCATCGTCAGCACTCTCGTCATCTACCGCCAGCTGCACTATATCCGAAATAAGGAAGTCGGCTTTAACCGGGATCAGGTACTCGTCATCCATGATACTTGGCCGCTCGGCCAGGATGGTACGACCAATCTGCGCAAAGACCTGCTCACCCTTGCCGGGGTCACCGACGCCACCGTCACCGGCGACCTCCCCACCGTCGGCGGCAATCAGTACCGTCAGCCAGGCTGGTGGCGGGATGCCTCGCTCGACGCCAGGAAGGCGATCTTCTTGACCACGCTCGCTGTCGACGACCATTATGTTCCCACCCTCGGCATGCAGATCGTCAAAGGCCGCAACTTCGACCTCGCGCAATTTCCTACCGACTCTACCGGCATCATCCTCAACGAAGCCGCCGTAGCGAAGCTCGGCGTGAAGGATCCCCTCAATCAGATTATCTGGTGTAAGGATCAAGGGTTCCCTGCCCGCGCCTTTCATGTCGTCGGCGTCGTAAAAGATTTCAATTATAATTCCATGCACGAGAGGATCCAGCCCCTCGTCCTGGATGTCAGCCCTTACTGGGGCAGCATGGCCGTCCGCTTCCACACGAACGATGTCTTCAGCCTCGTCCGGCAGGTGGAAAGTAAGTTCCATGCCGCCAAACAGGGGTTGCCCTTCAGCTACACCTTCATGGATAACGACTTTGATAAATTGTATCACGCCGAGCAGCAGACAGGTCAGATCTTCATCACCTTCGCCGTCTTCGCCATCCTCATTGCCTGCATTGGGCTTTTCGGCCTCGTTACCTATGCTGCTGAGCAACGCACCAAGGAGATCGGGATCCGCAAGGTCCTCGGCGCCCGGGTCACCAGCATCGTCGGCCTCCTCAGCAGGGAATTCGCGGTGCTTGTCGGGATCGCTGCGCTCATCGCCTTCCCCGCCGCGTGGTGGGCCATGTACAAATGGCTCGAAACGTTTGCCTATCGTACGGAGATCAGTTGGTGGATCTTCCTCGTGGCCGGCGCCACCGCCCTCGCCATAGCCCTGTTGACGGTCAGTATTCAGACCATCCGCGCAGCCCTCGCTAACCCTGTAAAATCCTTAAGGTCTGAATAGACCCACACGCAGAGCTGGCCCTTCCAGGCTCGTACGCTTTCGCGTCCTCTTGCAGCGACTGATCGGTGAATTATTTTCGGGTCGTGGATCCGGGTCACAAAGCCCCAACGATAGGGTGGGGCTGTTTTATTATGCGCTACAAAATATCCAGATCACGCGCCACATAATAACTTGGCACAAGTGGCCTGAAGCCGGTCGCGTTCCTGAGTTTCGAAACATCCAGGATGCCTTCGAACGGATCGCTTAGCGGCCCTTCTTCCGGATCAAACGTATCCCTTGCCCGGCCAACAGAGTCGGCCAATTCATACAACGTGATGGGCGCATCATCTGCCAGGTTGAATATCTCGCCATTCAGCCCATCGGTATGAAGCAGCAACATTAGCGCTTGGGCCACATCCAGGTGATGTACCATATGCATCCTTGAACCGGAGTGGCGCTTCATTTTTTTCAGCAGAGGGATGATCTCTTCGATATGAGGGTCTTTATCCCCATACACAAATCCTAAACGCAACACCCGCACATCAAAGCCTTTGGTTTTATAAAGGGAAAGAAGTTCGTGCTCCGCGGCGATCTTGCTGGAGGAGTATGCCCTGGGATCATTACTGTTTACCGGATCATCTTCCCTGGCAGGATGCCTGTAACCCGATCCATATACATTGCCTGTGCTGGTGAAAACGAATCGTTTCACTCCTGCTGCCATGGCGAAATTGGCCAGCGCCGTTGTCCCCGCATGATTTGTCCTTATAATGCCTTCATTATCGGTAAAACTGCGAAAGAAGGCGGCAATATGGATAACCGCATCGATACCTTTTACCGCAGCAGGCAATGTGGCCTCATCATTTAAATCGCCTGTGACAACCTCGGCTCCGACATCAGCCAATGCCGATGCTTTCGCGGCATCGCGAACCAATATTCGAACATCATAGCCCTTTGCTAATACCCGGGAAGCAAACCTGCTCCCTACTTTTCCGGTAGCACCCGTAATTAATATTTTTTTCATCAGGCAAAGCTCGGGCTAATCGGGCAGCGCCGGGTAACGAAGATCAAACCAAATAGTATGATCTTCAAACCTTTCCTTTTCTGAGCGAATTAGGAGTAACGCCAGTTGTCCGTTTAAAAAAGTTGTTAAAATAAGTCGGATACTCAAACCCCAGGCTATAGGCGATGTCTGCCACACGCCAATCGGTATACAATAATAGCCCTTTCGCTTCTGCGGCAATACGTTCGGTTATGTGTACGCTGGTTGGTTTGCCCGTGACTTCTTTTACGGAGCGGTTAAGATAGTTCGTATGCACGGAAAGGGTTTCTGCGAAGTCTTGTGGCGTCCTTAGCTGGAGCGGCTGTTCAGTATTATCGATGGGGAATTGTCTTTCCAACAGATTTATAAACAACCGGGTTATCCTGGCGGCCGCGTTCTTGCGGTGCTGCCCATTTGCGGGCGGCTGAATTCTTAATGCTTCGTGGATAATTAGTTCTATACAGTTCCTGATCATTTCGTCCTTATGATCGTAATTACTGCTGTGTACCGCCAGCATCTTTTGAAAGAGACTAGTCATAAAGGCAGCCTGTTCTTTGTCCAGCTGTATGATGGGCGTCCCATCCGACCGGAATAAAGGGGAATTTTGCAAGACCTCTTTCCGCTCTCTGCCAGCAATAAAAGTTTCGGTAAAAAGGCAGGCATACCCTTTTCGTTTTTTTGTGCTACTCACAATAGAATGAGGGATATGGGGATTGACGAAGAACAGGACAGTACCGGTTATTTCCAACAGCCTATCACCATAATAAAGGGTCATATCACCAGTTACCAGACCCATTTTATAAAAATCACGCCGGCCGTGGGCAACTGCGCGCCGGTCAGCAGCATCGGATGGATTTACGGTTTCCGATATTTGGTGGACCTTAAAACCCTTCAGCTTCAGATCCTTTGTAACGGATTCAGGGACCTTCGTTATGGTTCGTGTCGGCATTGGGCAAAAGTATGAAAATCAAACCAACTAATAGCCGGTGACATTTTCAAGTGCCCTTTTTTATTGAGAAGCCATGACCACTGCGGATTTCAGCCCATGGCCGGCAAGGCCCGGGCCGCGCTGGAATATAAGTTCATCGGGCAGTTGGAAACCCATTGCAAGGTGAATCCGGGATGAGCCAAAACAGCACCAGTAAATACACAGCCGCCTTCAAGGACATCATTACCCGCACGGTATCGAATGGGTGGACACCTACCAATATCTTTCTTGCTTTGCCCGGTCCCTACGAGCAACCTTCCCCGTACCCAACCATGAATATTAGAATAGCTTGCCTGCAGGAAATGGCCAGGGAACGAAGACGGATGCGGGTGCGGATGCGTGACCAAAATTGCTGATTTGCCTGAGTTTGGTCATTGCTTTAGCCGTTTCGCTCCGTTATTTTTGCATAGGTTTTTCAGAGGATATTGGATTTAAAACAGGGCATTATTTCTATTTTGCCCTCTTTTTTTGGTGGGGATTTCGGGCCCTCCATTTAAATGAAACGCGTGGATTTCTCTGACAGACAAAATACGCAAATCCCCAACAACCACTGTCAACACGGCGGCCCCTTGAATTAATTTATTTATTTAATTAATTGGTATACATCTGTACGAAGTTCAAAAGGGTCATTTACCAACAAAGGGTCGTTCAGGTAAACTTCAAAAGGTGGCCCATCAGCTGTTTTATTTTGTTCCTTAAGCCTGCTATAGATACCAGCATATGCTATTCCAACTTGTTCGTACGGTCCTTTATAACGCGCTATTATAGCCTTTCCTCCTGTTACCTCCTTTGCGGTGACTCTTCCTGATAACTGCCCCGGAAGTTTATCTACTTCAATGGCTGCCTCCAGTATAAAAGTCGGCTGATAGGAATGATAAAATGCCATCATCCTGCCCGGCCTGAAGCCATTTTGTTGAATGAATGCAAAAATCTCCCCATAATCTCGTCCTAATACCCGGCTTATCTCCGCCGTTGTGGCCGCCGTATCCCTTATTGTCAATATTATAAAAGGGGTAACCGTGCTCTCTTCCAGGGTGAATACCGGTTTTTTCGCCGTATCCGTTGCCAGGTTGACCACATTGATGGTTGCCGCTGCCAAGCTATAATTTCCAGCATGCAGTGACAAAACCTTCCACGCGCCGATGAGTGCAAACATAGATGCAAGCAGTAGTTTCATAAATAGGCGTTTTAAAATATGAAGTTACCTATCAGGGGACCGGGAAAAGATGATAATAATCGGCAATAACCTGATCAAGATCATTGCCGATTTTCCATAGGAGGATATTTGAGTATCCTTCAACCTGAGTAGCCGGGTCTTCTGCATGATGGCGATTAGAGAATAGCTTTTACCCCACCGGGGTAAAGGCTGCCGCACCTTGCCTCGACATGTTCTCGTAGGTCTTCCAGCGCAGGTCAATGAGCTCCTGGGCAATGGCGGCCAGTCGTGTCGCTTCTTCGGGATGTGCGCGCACCAGGCTCGTATATCTTGATTCATTGTAAGCATAGTCTTTGAAGCTCTTCGTCGGCCGCAGCGAATCCAGAACGAACGGGGATTTTCCGGCCTTACGCAAGGTGGGGTTATAACGGATCAGCGGCCAGTAGCCGCAGTCAACGGCCAGCTTCTGTTGCTCCAGCCCCTTCCGCATATCGATGCCATGCTCGATGCAATGGCAGTAAGCCAGCACCAGCGAGGGGCCGGGATAGGCCTCTGCTTCCCGCATTGCTAGCAAAGTCTGTTGGGGATTAGCACCCATCGCTACCTGGGCAACATATACGTTCCCATAAGAAATGGCCTGCAAGGCAAGGTCCTTTTTGCCGACTTTCTTCCCCGCGGCGGCAAATTTGGCGGTTGCCGCCGTGGGGGTGGCTTTTGACATTTGTCCGCCCGTATTGGAATACACTTCCGTATCCAGCACCAGGACATTTACATTCCGGCCGGTAGACAGAATATGATCCAATCCGCCTGCGCCGATATCATAGGCCCAGCCGTCTCCCCCCACGAGCCAGACACTGCGCCGGACCAGGTAATCCGCCATAGACAATAGTTCGGCTACCCGGGCATGATCCAATTGCTGCAACTGGTCTCTGAGCTGACCGAGTCGTCTTCGCTGCGCGGCAATCTCCGATTCCAGCCCTTGCGGCGAGTGCAGCAGCCCGCGAACCATCTCCTCCGCCCTCTCCGAACCTATCTTAGCACCCAGTTCGGGTACTAATTCCTGCAAAAGCAGGCGGGTTGCCCCTTCCTGCATATCGGCGGCGATACGCATCCCCAGACCGAACTCGGCATTGTCCTCAAAAAGCGAATTAGACCATGCAGGTCCGCGCCCCTGGGCATTGATACTCCAGGGTGTGGTTGGCAGATTGCCACCATAGATGGAAGAGCAACCGGTGGCATTGGCCACCAATAGCCGGTCGCCAAACAGCTGGGTTAGTACTTTTATATAGGGGGTCTCGCCGCAGCCGGCACAGGCGCCGGAAAATTCGAAAAGTGGCTCCAGGAACTGAACGCCGCGCACGGCAGAAAAGTCCACGTCCACTCGTTCATTCACCGGAAGGCTTTCGAAGAACCGGATGTTCTCCCTTTCTTTTTCCAGATCTCCCTTGGGTCGCAGATTGATAGCCTTTGTATCCCCATCAGCCGACCCGCCGACGGGACATACTTCCACACACAGGTTACAGCCGGTGCAATCTTCTATGTATACCTGCAACGTGTAACGGGTCTCCGGAAAACCCCGGCCATTGACCGGCGCCGATTGGAAACCGGCCGGAGCGGTCTCCAGATTCTCCGCATGATAAAATTTGGACCGGATGACACTATGCGGACAAACGAAACTACAGTGTCCGCATTGGATGCAACTGCCCGGGTCCCATATGGCCACCTCGTCGGAAATATTACGTTTTTCCCAGCGGCTCGTGCCCGCCGGATAAGTGCCATCGGCCGGCAGGGCGCTGACCGGCAATTCGTCGCCATCTCCCCTGATCATGACTGCCGTCACATTTTGTACAAAATCGGGAGCTTCCGGAGACACCGTCGGCGGCATAGTTATCTTACCGGTTGCGCTGGCCGGAATGTCAACTTCGGCCAGGTTCTGCAGGCTGGCGTCCACCGCTGCAAAATTCTGCGCCACTACAGCCTCGCCTTTCGAAAGATAAGATTTCCGGATAGCAGCCTTGATACGATCCATCGCCTCTGGCCGCGGCAGAACCTCCGAAAGCGCGAAGAAGCAAGTCTGCATGATCGTGTTGATCCTGCCGCCCAACCCGGTCTCCTTCGCCACCTTTGAAGCGTTAATGACAAAGAACCGGAGGTTCTTTTCAATAAGTCGTTCCTGAAAGGATCCGGGCAGCCTGTCCCATACTTCGTGGGGGCCGTAGGGACTATTGAGCAGGAAGACGGCTCCGGGGCGCGCATAGCGAAGCATATCGATCCGGATGGTAAAATTATATTGATGGCAGGCGACAAAATCGGCCTGGCGGATGAGGTAGGGCGCATGGATAGGATGTTTGCCAAAACGCAGATGGCTGACGGTCCTGGCACCCGACTTTTTGGAATCATAGACAAAATAGCCTTGCGCATGCAAATCGGTGTCTTCGCCAATGATCTTGATGCTGTTCTTGCAGCCACCCACCGTGCCGTCGGAACCCAATCCGAAAAAGACCGCACTGACCTCTCCCTCCGGCTCTAAATCAAAATCCGGATCGTAGTCCAGGCTGGTATGCGAGACATCGTCGCGGATCCCGACTGTAAAACCGTGACGAGGTTTGTCCTTTTTCAACTCATCGAAGACGGCCTTTGCCATAGCCGGGGTGAACTCTTTCGACGACAGCCCGTAGCGGCCGCCGATGATCAGCGGAGGGCGCGCCGTCTCGCGCCGGCTATAGGCTTCGAATAGCCCCGCAACGATGTCCTGGTATAGGGGTTCGCCGCCCGACCCCGGTTCCTTGGTCCGGTCCAGCACCGCGATGGATTTCACTGTGGAAGGAATAGCCTCCCGCAGCCATTGAGCCGAAAAAGGGCGATAGAGGCGCACCTGCAAGACTCCCGTCCTATCGCCTGTTTCATTTAATTTCAAAGCAGTCTCCCGGGCGGTTTCCCCACCGCTGCCCATGATCACGATCATTCTATCCGCATCCGGGGCGCCATGATATTCGAACAGCCGGTAGCGGCGGCCCGTAAGGTTGAAAAATTCTTCCATCAGCTCTCCAACGATCGCGGGAGTGGCCGTGTAATAGGGATTGACCGTCTCCCGCCCCTGAAAGTACACGTCCGGGTTCTGTGCCGTGCCACGGATAAACGGATGATCGGGATTCAGACTTCTGCGGCGGTGCGCATATACCAGCTCGTTGTCAATCATCGCGGTGAGCTGACTGTCCGACAGCAGGTTGATCTTGTTGATCTCATGGGAAGTACGGAACCCGTCGAAGAAATGGATAAAAGGAATGCGCGATCTCAACGTAGCCGCCTGGGAAATGAGGGCCATATCATGCCCTTCCTGCACAGATGCCGAAGCCAGCATGGCAAAGCCCGTCGCCCTGGCTGCCATCACATCACTATGGTCGCCGAAAATAGATAGTCCCTGGGCAGCCAGGGAGCGGGCCGCTACATGGAAGACGGTCGAGGTCAGTTCGCCGGCGATCTTATACATATTGGGCAGCATCAGCAAGAGGCCCTGAGAGGCGGTGAACGTAGTCGTCAGCGCGCCGGTTTGCAGGGAGCCATGCACCACTCCGGCAGCTCCGCCTTCGCTCTGCATTTCAATGACGTCCGGGACCCTTCCCCAGATGTTCTTCCTCCCCGCCGCTGCCCATTCATCGACATGCTCCGCCATGGGTGAGGCAGGAGTGATCGGATAGATAGCGCACACTTCATTGAGCCGGTAAGCGACCGCAGCAACGGCTTCATTGCCGTCGATAGTCGCCACCAGAGTGCCTTGCTCTTTGTTCATCTCTTTGTAAATTAAAGGTTCTTGATATAATTTAACCGTTCCCGCTGGGTTCGGCCACCAAAGCTATCGCCTGGCAGGGGCATTGTTCCGCACATACCCCACAGCCCGTGCATTTATCGTACTCGATGCGATACCCCTTGTCCTTGCCCAACCGGACGATAGCTTGTTCCGGGCAGGCGCCGAAACAGCCGTCGCATTCATAACAATTTCCGCAGGACAGGCATCGCCGCGCTTCGAACAACGCCTCCATTTCGGTCAGTCCCGCCTTTACTTCGTCGAATCCCAGGACCCGTTGGGCCAATGGCAGCTCATGCTGCTCTTGTTGCGGCGCATTAGTCCTCAACCAGAGGTGCAGCCCTTCCGGACCGGCTGGAGGTGGAGCAGAGGGTTTGCTATACAGCCGTCCATTCAGCCAGCCGTCGATGTGATGCGCGGCTTTTTTCCCATGCCCGATCGCAATCGCGGCGGTCCGCTGGGAGGGCACCATGTCCCCGCCGCAGAAAAGGCCCGCGCAGCCCGTCATCATATCCGGCCCCACTTCGATGGTGCCGTCATCCCTGAAGACAAGCCCCGGGATATTTCTCAAAAAATTCGTATCGGTATCCTGGCCGACTGCCAGGATCAGCGTATCTGCCGCCAGGGTTTCGAACTGCCCGGTGGGAACCGGCCGGCCTTCTTCCAACCGCATGATCTCCACTTGCAAGCCGTCGGGGCCCATTGCCTTGATGGTCCGAAGCCAGTTTATCTTAACTCCTTCCTCCAACGCTTCCCGGGCTTCGAAATCATGCGCGGCCATATGCTCGCGATCGCGCCGGTAGATTATCATGGCTTCATGCCCGCTCAGCCGCTGCACCGTACGGGCCGCATCCATCGCCGTATTGCCCCCGCCATAAATGGCTACCTTACGGCCGAGTCTCGGTGCTGTTCCGTTTTCAACCTGTTGCAACAAGGTCAGCGCATCCATCATCCTTCCCGCTTCGCGGCCCGGGATGTCCACTTTCTTGGCCAGATGCGCACCTATGGCAATAAAGACGGCGTCAAACGAGCCAGCCTCTTTTTCCGCGAGGATATCCTGCACTTTATGGTTCAGCAGTATTCTTACTCCCATACCGGTGATGCGTTCAATTTCTTTTTCCAACACATTCCTGGGTAGCCGGTAGGCAGGAATACCGAAATGCATCATGCCTCCGGCCACGGGGCCGGCTTCGTGGATCTCGACGAAATGGCCCATTCGCCGCAGATGGTAGGCTGCAGACAGTCCGCCAGGACCCGCGCCGACAATCAACACCCGCTTACCCGCAACCGCCTCTGTAGACGATGGCGTCCATCCCTGCTCCAGCGCCCGATCTCCGAGCCACCGTTCCAGGGCATGAATATTCACGGGACTATCGGTCGTTGCACGATTACACCCGTCTTCGCAAGGATGATAACAGATGCGACCGAGAACAGCAGGCAGGGGATTATCCTGCATGATCACCTGCCATGCTTCCTTATACCTTCCCTCTTGAGCAAGCGACAGCCAGGCCTGGATATTTTCGCCCGCCGGACAGGCATGATTACAGGGAGGCAGCAGATTTCTATAAACCGGGCGCCGGCTTCTCCATGCGCCGGTCCCGGAGGCATGGCTCAACAAGTCCGGTAAAGATGTGATATCGGCAGTTAAACGGTCCATATGTCGAAGGTAGAAAGATGATAGACCGGATCGGGTGACGCTGCTCAGCGGTATTGCTGACTGTCGTCAATGGATCTCCTTCCTTTTCGCCCGCAAATTATTGTAATCATACATCAATGCTTCCTTCAGCTTAATCCCTTTTACCAGGGATTTCAATCGCAAATAATATTCTTCTGTGCTATAATGGGGTAGGAACAGCCATCTTAAACCGGCAATCGCAAGATTGACAATTGGACCTGCGATGCTTAAGGTAAGCCCCCTTTATGATATACATCAGGGAGAGACATGATTGTGGTTGGGTGGAAGGGTCTTACTTGATCAACCTCATTCTTTGCCGTGAAGAATATCATACTTAATCCCTTCAACAAGATGCAGTTTCACAACACTAAAATGGAAAGCACGATGAAAAAATCATTTTTTTTCCCATTAACCGCCGGCAGTGGAAATCAAAACCCGCTGAACACCGGTTATGGCTCCAGGCCTGGGCCCGAGGCGGCCATATTTGCGGAATTCAAATTCTCCAGGTTGTTTTCTTTGCAGCCAATGATCGAATATTCCTCGGTTTATATCGATGCAGGCTCTTTTGTCGTCTTCCTGCTTTCCGCTAACTCTGAATCGTGATAGAATGGATCCATATATTAATATCAGGCGGGTCGGATCCATTGTTTTGCTCCTCCTTTTTTTGGGGGGGCCTCATTCGCTGCTGGCCTGGCAAATGCCGTTCTACCCTAGATCCGCCGGCTGGGACAGAGGGGGTAATGCCCCGGTAAAAGATACACTGGTTGCGAAGAGATTTATCCGTTCCGCCTGGCTTTGGGCATCGATGGAAATATTGCCCTGGTCGTTCGACAGGTACGTAACAAAAGCTGATTATGCGTTTATCTCCTGGAAAACGGTTGGATATAATCTGCATCCCGGCAGTTGGAGCTGGGACAATGATGGGTTTGTGACCAACCAGTTGGGCCATCCCTCTCACGGAAGTCTTTTTTTCAATGCTTTCAGGGCCAACGGGTATAATTTCTGGCAGTCGGCAGCTGCCAGCTTTGCCGGGAGTTATGTCTGGGAGACTTTTGCCGAAAACCAGGCGCCATCGCCCAATGATTTTATTAATACGGGATTTGGCGGCATCGTGCTGGGAGAAATGACCAACCGGTTCGCGAACAAGCTCATCGATAACCGTCGCCGTGGATTCAAGCGGCAGATGAGCGAAGTATTTGCTATGATGATCAACCCGGTGAATGGACTGACCAGGATAATGGATGGCAGATGGGGAAAAGTATCGGCCAATGCCGCGGAGCGGGATTCTTCCAGGGTATATTTCGGGTTCGACGCAGGCATCCGGGAATTCAGGGTAGATCACCTGAAGGATAAATTCGGCCCATATGCTCATCTCAGGCTGTTATATGGTGCACCTTATGAAAATTACCGGGTGCCCTTCAGCAACATTTCCATTAACGCGGAATTCGGGATGGACGACAGCTCTAAAGTCAATGTAGTCAGCGTATATGGATCGCTGAAGGGCTGGAGGGTAGCGTCAATGGAAAATTCCCGGCATCTGGCCATTGTCTCCGCCAATTATGATTTTATTTACAATGAGGCTTTTTTTTACAGCGCGCAAAGCGTGAAGCTCAATTTGTTCTCCGAATTCACATTGCCGAAGACGATTAAGCTGAATACCATCATCGGTGCGGGACCCATCTTGTTAGCCGCCGTTCCCAATGCGTATTCGTACGCCGGCAGGAATTATGATTATTGCACGGGTATCAGCTTTAATGGAAGCGGCACCATCAGTATAGCTGATCATTTTTATGGCAGCATAAACTACAGGGGCAGCTGGCTGAGCACCATCAACGGAGCTGCATCCAATTATTTTTTGCACACGGTATCGGGAGAGATAAGTTACAAAATCATCGACGGACTATCGGTCTGTGCTGAGCCCGGGTATTTTGTCCTGCAGGGCAATTACCGGCATTACGAGAATGTCGATAAGACCTATCCTTTTTTTCGGATTTGTATCAGGTATAGCCTGAACATTCAATAGGAGCAATTATGAGCGATATTCCCTCCTTTCCTTACGACATCCTTTGGGACGAGCTTGTCTTGCGTTCCGTTGCCAACCTGACCCGTAAAGATGGCGAGGAATTCCTGGACCTCGCTCTACGGGTTCCGGTCCATACCACGATACAAACATTTCCCCTTCTTCAGGCGAACCAGGCCCTTGACGCAGAATAATTTTTCAGTACTTTTAAGCCATGCCAAAGACTGTGCATAGATGGTTTTCCGGTCTCTCCCGGAATGTGATAATCCTTTCACTGACTTCACTTTTTGGCGATATCTCCACGGAAATGCTCTATCCTGTACTCCCGGTATACCTGACGCAAACACTGAAGGCCAGTGGCGGAGTTCTGGGTCTTATCGAAGGCGTCGCCCAGGCAACCCAGAATATCGCCCAGGGCTTTTCAGGATATTTGTCCGACAAAATGCAGAAAAGGAAGCCGGTTGCCCTGGTAGGTTATATTCTCGCAGCCCTGGCAAAGCCATTTATTGGCATTGCCGGTAGTTGGCAACTCGTTCTGGGAGCGAGGGTGGCTGACAGGCTGGGGGCGGGTACCCGTTCCGCTCCGCGGGATGCCCTGATAGCCGCATCCGTGGAAGAAAAATACCGGGGAAGAGCATTTGGCCTGGAAAGCCTGGGAGACAATCTCGGCGCTTTCCTGGGGCCTGTTATCACGGTCTTATTGTTCTTAGCCTTCCAATTGGACATTCATACCATATTTTACCTGGCATTCATCCCGGGTATGATTGCCGCCCTTCTGATATACTTTGTGAAGGAAGAGAAGAGGAAGGTGGGGGCGACATCAAAAATAGATCTTCATATCCGGCAGTTCCCAAAAGCCTATTGGAGATACCTGTTCGTAACTGCCCTGTTCGGTTTCGGCAATTCCAGCAACGGCTTCCTCATCCTTCAATTGAAGAGTAAGGGACTTTCCCTGACGGCGACTGTGCTGGTATATGCCTTTTTCAACCTACTGGCTGCCCTTATCTCTTATCCGGCGGGATCCTTATCCGACAAGTTGGGAAGGCGACCCGTTCTCCTGGTATCCTTTCTCATCTTTTTCGTTTCCTATTCCGGCTTCGCTTTTGCTCCGGGCGTTCTCCTTACAGGGATCTTGTTTGTTTTCTATGGTTTGTTCCAGGGTATATATCGGTCGGTGGGAAAGTCTTACGCCACCGATCTTGTCCCTGCTCAGTTACGGGCGAGCGGCGTAGGATGGTATACTACAACAGTCGGGATATCCGGCCTTATTGCCAGCATAGTGGCCGGTCAACTTTGGGACAAGGTCAGCCATACGGCTGTGTTTGTCTACGGTGCCTCCTTTTCGTTGATCGGGATCCTTTCTTTATCGGTACTCGGAAAGCATAGAACTCCGGAGGAGATCAAGGAAAGATGAGATTCATAGGCGCATTGAAATTCAATAGCGCAATGTCGCAATTACAGGGTAATGATCGCTTGATTTTGAGTCGCGTATCGCATAGGCGTTCATGAATGCAAATCCTCTCGAAAACAGATAGTCGTTTACCGGCGTTACCAACCCCATCATTGCCTTCGCGGTACTGCCAACCTTCGATGTTTGCCAATCAAATCCACAACTGTTGAATTCATTTACAACCGACCGGGAATATTTTGGAAAGAGCGTATTAAAATCGCCTCCTATCAAAACATATTTATAATGCGCCGACTCCTGCTGACCGTAGTGAATAATAGAGTCAACCTGGTCCATTCTCATTTTCCGGCTCATCGCTACGGTTTCCGTATGAACGCTGTACACCAGTATTTTCTTTTGTTGGATAGTTACTTCACAAATGGTAACGGCCCGCCGTTGCTGGTTCTGCCATTTCGCATGCGGTAATATCAATTTTTCGGGACGCTCTATCGTGCCCTTTGTTAAAACAGCGTTGCCTATATTCTTTTTGTCCGACTTGTCATAGGCAATGGGGATGTACAAGTAATTTAATCCCAAATCCTTTGCAATAGATTCTACGCCATTTTCATTCATTTCCTGTAACAAATAGATATCAACGGGCGTTTTTCTTTCCAGCTGTTTCATTTCGGAAATTGCCAATTGTATTTTCCTGGCTTTTTTAATGTTAAATGTCACCACATTCAGCGAGTCCGATGGTTCCGTGGTTGCTATTTCTTTCTTACTGGAATTAAAAAATGGTTTGTCTGCATCACCGTAGAAGTTAAGGGCGCGGCAGGAACACAGGCAGATCAGAAATACGATCAGAAATAAGGTGGATTTCATTTTGTTGAAAAAAAAGAACGTAATAAATATACGAATTTTTAATAATAGTTGGTCAAATATCATTGAACCGGCACTCATCGGATTTTGGCCCCCAACCCATATTCATGGTACCCCCCCTCCTCCCCATCCCCCAAAATATACCATATCTATGGCATTGCCCGCGTCTGCCCGGAAAGCTAGGTTTGCGGTATAAAAAAAGTTAACATTATGAAAAAACATTTGATGTACACCGCAATCACGCTGCTACTGGCAGCCTTTTCCTTCAGCGCCTGCAAAAAGGATAATAACAGCACTCCCAACAACGATACGGCGTTTAAAAACACCAACTGGACAGGCGAATTTAATTATGCCGGTAAGGGACCCGAGCCAGTGAGCATCGAGTTTGTCGAAGGCGGCCAACTCGTCTGGCGTGAACTATTGGCAGATCATACGGGCAGCTGGAAGGTGACGGGCAACCAGGTGACAATTAGCCTTGATGGCTCGCCTTCGTTTAAGGGGGATATTTCAGGCAATAGCTTAACGAATATCCAAAGCTCCGATATGAACGGCAGAAGCCTGAAAAGTGCGGGATTGAATACGGAACCGATCCCTGAATTGAGTGGTACCGTATGGGGAGCAGCGAATGTTTCTTTAAAATTCAAACCTGGTGGTGTGGTAGATCTGATATTCGGTCCTCCTTCGGACCTGCCGACCTATACTGACCTGCCTTACCTGCGTAGCGGAAAGGCCATCCATTTTACCGCCGCCCCGGGTTATAACTGGTTTACGGTCATTACCAGCGCCACTACTATGAAGGGTACCAATCATGCTCCCGGTGATCCGACGGTATATGGCTTTCAGGTGACGAA
>DATJJA010000214.1:0-19160 GCA_035492595.1 Puia sp. | reverse complement strand
TATTTCAAAGGATTACCATCTCACTGTCAACGTTGTGGCACCTGTTGTAGCAAAGGACAGCAGTAAGGTGAAGCCCAAGGCATCTTCCAAACAAAAATCATCGTTTTTATATGCGGGGCTTATGGCAGCGCCTGATCTCAGCACTGTAAAGTTTCAGTCCATGAAGGGAGTGGGTACGACTTACAGTCTGCTGCTGGGTTACCAGTTCAATAAGAGGTGGGCGGTAGAAACGGGGGTGAGTCTTGACAGAAAGAGATATTATACCAGTGGGGAATATTTTGATACGAAGAATGTTCATCTGCCGACGTGGGGCAACTACACATTGACGGACGTGGATGGTACCTGTTATATGTGGGAGATACCGGTCAATGTCCGATATAATTTCAGCCAGACCGAAAAAACAAAATGGTTTGCTACTGCGGGACTGTCAACCTATTTCATGACCAGGGAAAAGTATGACTATAGTGGTGTCTGGAACGGCTCACCAAGTGACAGCAACTGGGACATAAAAAAACCATCTCAATACTGGTTTTCCATCATAAACCTGAGCGCGGGTTACGAACACCGTCTCGGCGGGATAGGCAATCTGCGAATCGAACCTTATCTGAGAGTTCCGCTCTCCGGATTGGGTACCGGCAAGTTGAATATCCTGAGTACGGGTATAAACATTGGGATCACACGCAAATTGTGGTGATCGCGCGGGCACGGGGCGTGGACACCGGGGTAGCCGTGCAAGCTCAGGTAACAACAATTTAATGTAAACTTATGCTGAAAAAAAGAACCATTTTGTGGGTAGGCATACCCTTGCTTGCCCTTGTGGCCTTTGTCTGGGCCTGGCGTCTCTACCACAAACCACATGAGTCGGCTGCCGGTGAAACTGCCGCGGTGACCATCGATGCCGACTCTCTTTATCACCAGTATCAGGCGGATGAGCATGCTGCCGATTTAAAATATATGGGGAAGGTGATAGCCGTTTCCGGCAAGCTGATGGAAATACAACATTCCGGGAATGCTGAGATATGGATCGTTTCGACGCAAGCGGATGGAGGTGGGATCAATTGCCAGATGTTCCCCGGAGCTAAGCCGGAGGTAACGCCAAAACCGGGGGACCAGGTTACGTTGAAGGGGCGTTGTACGGGATTTCTCATGGATGTGAATCTCGCCGATTGTGTGCAGAGCAAATAACCAACTTATAAAACAACATCAGAACTATGAATAGTAAATTCCTATTGGCTGCAATGTGTATCGGTGGCTTCGTCCTATACCTTACCGGCTGTTCGAAGACAAGCGAAGATCAACTCACCGGTGGCAATTCGGTTTGCGATACGACGAATGTGAAGTATTCCGTGCAGATCGTCCAGATCCTCAGTGACAATTGTTATGAATGTCACAAAGGGGCCGGGATCGCTACCAGCGGGAGCGGTGTCGATCTGGGCAGTTATGCAGGTGTCTTAGGTCATGTCAACAATGGCGACATAAGAAGCGCCATCACGCATGACGGCAGGGTTACTCCCATGCCTTATCAAAGGCCGCAGCTTCAGAGCTGTGAGATCGAAACCATTCTAGCCTGGATAAATGCGGGAGCGCCGAATAACTAACCATTAAATATATTATTATGAAATTGATCCTATCTGTGATTATTGGCCTGGTCCTTCTGTGTCCGGCGATGGCCTTCAGCCAGCGTTATTCCACCAGGAACGCTTTTGTCGGATTTTATTCCAGGACCGCGCTGGAAGATATCAAGGCGGAGAACAACCAGGTCTTTGCCATTATCGAGCCGGGTACGAAGAAGCTCGCCTTTTCTTTGCTGCTGAAGGGTTTTATATTCCCCAAGGAGCTGATGCAGGAGCATTTCAATGAGAACTATGTCGAAAGTGATAAATATCCCAAGGCCAACTTCACCGGCACTTATACGGGTGATGTCGATCTGGGCAAGGATGGTGTCTACAAAGTCGTGGTAAAGGGCGATCTCAACCTGCATAACACGACCAGGTCAGTGGAAGCACCGGCTACGCTGGAGGTCAGGGCGGGGCATCTTATCGGTACGTCAGAGTTTAAAGCTAAACCTGAAGACTACAATATTTCTATCCCATCTCTTGTCAGGGACAAGATCGACAAGGAAATAGCTGTCAGAGTAAAGATCGACTGTCCTATCACTAAATAATTAACAAGCTAATCTACTAAGAAAATGAAGAGAATATTATTTTTCATGCTATTGCTGGCTGCTGCAGGCCGGACGATCGCCCAGGACAATTCCCTCCTCAATGCGCTGAATGATTCCATGGCGGCGCACAAGGGAAGGTCTTATGTCACCGGCACTTTTAAGGCGACGCATATCATCAACGAGCAGACGATAGAGTCTCCCGCGCAGGGGAATCTCAATTTTGTCATCCAGCACCGGTTTGGTCAGCTGAACAGCGGGTCCTATAATTTATTCGGTCTTGATAATGCGACCCTTCGGCTCGGACTGGAGTATGGCATAACCGATGACCTGGATGTGGGTATTGGCCGAAGCAGCTACCTGAAGACCTTCGATGGCTATCTGAAATACAAATTATTGAAACAAACGGAAGGGGGCGGCATGCCTGTCTCTGTGAGTGTATTGGGGACGGTGACCGACTATACGCAGACCATGACCGACAAGCCTTTTCTGAATACCAAATACCGGACGGCCTATGCGGGTCAGCTGCTGATCGCGCGGAAGTTCACCCGTAACCTTTCCTTACAGGTCACGCCGACCTATCTGCATTATAACCTGGTGCCTACGGTAGCGGACAAGAACGATATCTTTGCATTGGGGCTGGGCGGCAGGTATAAGTTCACCCGGAGGATGAGTATCGATGCGGAATATGATGTAGTGCCCAAGAACCAGGTCGTGTCGACCACCGTACATAATTCTTTTTCCCTTGGCTGGGATATCGAAACCGGCGGACACGTGTTCCAGCTGGTATTCAGCAATTCGCAAAGCATGGTGCCTACGCAATATCTTACCCAAACGGGGGGCACCTGGGGAAAAGGAGATATTTATTTTGGGTTTAATATATCGAGGAACTTCAACCTGAGGAAGAAACGTTGATCCCGTGGCGGAATATATCATTGAATACCCTGCAGGTTCTTGGCAATCAGATCCTGGGGGTATTCGTCTTTCTGCTCTTATCGCGTTACCTGGATAAGAACAGCTATGGCGAGCTGAACTGGTCGCTTGCCGTGATCACGGTGATCACGACCATTCTCAGTCTTCGTCTAGAACAGATCGTCGTCAGAAATGTTGCGGCGGGGAAAAATGCTTCGGCTATGCTGACGCTGTTTCTCTTCCATACTATTGCTGCTGCGTTGGTGTTCCTGGGGGTATTGCTGGTCTGTCGTCTTATCTGGCCTGTCTTTTTTGGGCATCATCCTTTGATCTGGCTGCTTTCTTTCAGCCAGCTGCTGCTTTTTATCTCACTGCCTTTCCGGCAGCTGGTAACCGGAAAGTCGGCATGGGGCTGGCTGGCGGTGTTGTCTTCCATTTCCAATGTGATCCGTTGCCTGGGGTTGGCGGGATTTGTCCTTTTTTCCGCGTTTGCCCTGCCGGATGTGATAATGTTGTTTACGGTGTCTGCCCTGGCTGAATGGGTGTTGGGGGCCTTTATCGTTTTTTATCCCCTGCGTGTCCGATTGGACAGCCGGGTTTCTTTGGCGGGTTATTCGGGGTTGATAAAAGACTCGCTGCCACAGGTCGGGCTCGTATTTCTGAATGCGGGCATGGCGAGGATCGACTGGATCCTGATGGGGCTTTTCTCGACGCCCGGGCACACGGCTGAATATAGTTTTGCTTACAGGGCGTATGAATTCTCGCCATTACCGCTGCTGGTGCTGGCGCCATTTTTATTGAACGGCTTTTCGCGACATTTTGCGAATGCCAATCTGAGTGAGGGGGAAAGGGGGATCAAGCAACTTGCCTGGCAGGCTGACGGGAAGACGATCGGCGCTGCGGCGCCTGTCTGGCTGAACAGCTGGATCCGGGCTGCGATAATCTTCGGCACTTTATTGCCTTTGCTGGGGGTATTGGTCTGGGTACCGTTGGTGGATGGGCTGACGCTTGGTAAATATGGTCAGGCGGCGGCGCTGCCTTTTTTACTTTTGTCCTGCAGCATCCCTTTTCAATACCTTATCAATGTCTATTGGACGGCGGAGTTTGCGGTTAACCGGCTTGGGCGCATTTTTTCTATCACTGCCGTTACGGCTTTCGTCGTGCTGGTTGGGGACCTGTTGCTGATCCCGTATTTTGGCGGGACCGGCGCTGCAATGACCTGGCTGGTTGCGATGGTGGTTCAGTTCCTTCTCTTTTCGCGTAAACCGCTGCTGGAGGGGACTTATAGCTGGAATAATAAATTATTTTATGGAATTGCGATGGCCCTTGTCGCGGGTGGGCTTGCGATGTGGCTGACGACTTCCGTTGTGCTAAGACTTGGGATAGCTCTCGCCGCGTATGGCGGGCTTGCCTGGATTGGAGGGTTGGTGGAGAAGGAATGGATAAGAGCGATCCGGCTGCCATTCCGGGCCATCCGGCTGCCATCTATCGACTGGTCCTTATTGTTCTTTTTGGTGGGGGTGCTCAATGTCAAGCTCTATATCAAGGTGGCTGCTGTATTGTTTGCGGTGGTGCTGTATCGTAAGAAAACAATCCCTGGCGGTGTCTTTCGAAAAAATCACCTGTGGTTCTATGCCGCTATGCTTTTACTGGCCGTTTGCAATCTTCTTCTTTCTGTCTCTTCTCTTTCTGTTCCTGCTTTTATTGCGTTTGGTCTCGGATGCGGGTATTGGTTGCTCGCATTGCTTGCCGCCTATTATATCTATCTTTTTGCGCAACAGGATGAGGAGCGATTGCACCGGACGGTCCGGTTCTTCTTTTTGCTGAACGGCGGGGTCATGCTGGTGAGCTTTCTTGTGGTTTGTTTTCGGGCCGGTGTGATCAATCCGTATACCTATGAAGGGGAGCACCGCCGATATTTTATCAACACCGGGGATATGATCACGGGCGTAGGCTTTGACGGGTCGGTTACCACGGCGCTGATCGGGGCTTTTGGTTTCGTTTATTTCTTTTATCGTAACCAGCGGCTCGCCGCGCTGTTCTGTCTTTCGACGATGTTGCTGGCGGGCAGCAATTTTGTGGACCTGATGCTGGTGGTGATATTCGTGTTTATTTTTATTTTTCGCAGTGACCGTCTTCAAAAGAGCATGATCATCGTCTCTCTGATGATCCTTGCGGTGTTTTTTGCAAAGGTCTCGCCTCAGAATGGGCGATATGTAAAAGAAGTAATGAGTCGGGTGAACGGGAAAAACGTATATAAAGAACCTGTACCGATACCCAATGCAAAGGACAATGAATTTGTCGAGGCGCAGGATGTGGTGCAAAAGGAGGTTAAAATGAAGCGTTTTGAAGAAACGCTCTATCCGCCAAATATGGAAGACAGTTTCAGGGTCCGCTTTTCAGACTATAACCGGTCGGGGAGATGGGTGGCCTGGCAGCAAATGGTTGATTTCTTTGAAGATCATCCTGCTCTGATCCCGTTGGGTGCGGGGATGGGTCGTTTCTCCTCGCGGCTGGCATTCAAGACAGCTGCGCTGAATATTTCGGGCGCATACCCGGAGGGGAAGCGATTCATCGATCCTTTTTTCCGGGACAACTACCTCTACCTGTATCTTTATTATCATAGCCGGGATGAAGGTCAGCACAGCGTGGTCAATAAACCGGATTCTGTATACGGGCAACTTTTCAGCGAATATGGCCTTGCCGGTCTTTTATTATTCGGGATATTTTATGCGGCCTTTTTTATGAAAGGAAGCTGGGGGCTAACCTATGGTCTGCCGATATTGTTACTGATGGGGATGGCTTTTTTTACGGAATACTGGTTTGAACAGCTGTCTGTAGTCATCCTTTTTGAATTGCTTTTGTTACTGGATAAAAAGAAACACCAATCATGAACCCCAGGGTCACCATTCTGATGCCTGCCTATAATGCCGGCAAATACATCGCGGCTGCTGTTCGGTCGGCGTTGGTTCAGACCTTTGCTGACTTTGAGCTGCTGATCGTTGACGATGGGTCTTCAGATGACACCGTATCTATAATTATGGGATTTTCCGATCCACGGATCCGGATCATCCGGCAGGAGCAGGGGGGAGTTGCGGCTGCGCTCAACACGGGTCTGGTTCATGCCAGGGGCGTGTATATCTGTCGCTTTGACGCAGACGATATCTGTTTCCCGCACCGGCTGGCGACGCAGGTACATTTTTTGGATGGTCATCCCACTTATCTTGTAGTGGGGAGTGATGCGGAATATATTTCGGAAGACGGAGAGCACCTTTTTGACTTTCGGTGTGCGGGGCACACGCATAAGGAGATCAGCGACCGGCTGTATAAGAATTGTCCTTTTATTCATTCCGCGGTGATGTACAGGAAGGAGGCTATTATTCGCGCGGGCGGTTATTCTCCTTTGGCCCA
This sequence comes from Puia sp., assembly GCA_035492595.1. Taxonomy (GTDB): domain Bacteria; phylum Bacteroidota; class Bacteroidia; order Chitinophagales; family Chitinophagaceae; genus Puia. The sequence continues at coordinate 12,676 of DATJJA010000214.1, read as the reverse complement.
TAATTTCGAGGATTACCTGTTATGGGTCAATCTTGCGTCAGCCGGCAAGGGGTGTAACCTGGATGAAGCGCTGATCAGGGTGAGGATCAATCCGGCTTCGGCCACTATAGACGAGCGGTGGCGTGGCCGGCGGTTTATCCGTCTGAAGCGGCAGATCATTCGCCGGGGCTCTATTACGGAAAAAGAGTCGGCGGAGCTGTTAGCCATCATAAAGAAACAGGAAACGAAAAAGATAAAAGAAGGCGCGTATCATGCTTTGTGCGGGAAGAAGTTCCTGCGTGAGAATTACAGGCCGGCAAAGGCGCGCTGGCATGTGACGAGGGCTATCCATGCACATCCGCTGCGTCTCGACAATTATGCTATCCTGGCTGCAAGCTTTTTGCCGCCGGCGCTGATAAAGTGGCTACGAAGGATGGGGGGAGGAAAAAGTTGAAATTATGATCCGAAAAATATTATTCATATTGACCCGGAAGGAGAAGACGGGGCTGGGTTTGCTGATGCTGCTGGACCTTGTCATCTCGATAGCCGATATTATTTTTCTGGCCCTGCTGCTGATCATTTTGAATCACTACACTAACCAGGGAGGCGCGGGCAAGCGGTTATCTTTTTTATTGCCTTTGTTCGACACCCGGTATTCCATGTTCCTGATCGGCTGTTTCTTCCTGCTTTTCAGCGCGAAGAACTGGGTGGGGTATCTTATTTACCGGGCTCAGTGCCGGTATTTGCTTGGGGTGGCCACACGGATCTCAAGGAACAGGCTGTCGCATTATCTTGAAGGCAGCTATGCGAATTATATCAATGTCGACACCTCCGTGCATATCCGGGAAATAAGCTATCATCCGCTGGATTTCAGCCAGCATGTCCTGGGCGGGTTTCAGCAGATCCTGACACAGACTGTGCTGATCGTCCTTGCTATCACAGGGATCATTCTTTTTAACGTACAGCTCTTTTTCCTTCTTTTTGTGATATTGCTGCCGCCTGTATTTGTCATTTTTTATTTTATACGGAAGAGACTTCGTTCGGTAAGGGCTATAACGCGTACGAGCAGCGAGAGGTCGCTGCAGCATCTCCAGGAGGCGTTGACGGGTTTTGTGGAAAGCAATATTTACCATAAGAACGAGGCTTTTCTCGACCGATACCTGGCGGTGCAGCGGCAATTCAATGAATCGATAGCCGATCAGCTCATCATACAGGGTATTCCCAACCGGCTGGTGGAGATATTTGCACTTTTTGGGCTGGTGATCCTGATCGGCATCAATACGTTGTCGGGGAATACGGATCATTCGGCCGTGCTGACCATCGGGGTCTTTATGGCGGCTGCATATAAGATCATACCGGGGATCGTGAAGATCATGAACGCTGGAGGACAGATCAACGCTTATGCGTTTACGGTGGATAACCTGGCGGAGGATGGAGGAGGCGTACCTGTGGGAATGGATGGATCGTGTGCCGAGGCTATCCGGTCGGTCAGCTGCCGGCAATTGTCATTTTCCTATAATGGGCAGCGGATACTGGAAGGGCAGGACCTGGACATACGTACGGGAGACCTTATCGGGATATCCGGCCCGTCGGGTAAAGGAAAGACGACGCTGCTGAATCTGCTGCTGGGGTTTCTGGAGCCGGATAGCGGAGAGATATGTTTTAATGGGGCAGCTACCGGCATGTCTGACCGGCGCCGCTACCGGGAGCGGATCTCTTATGTCAAGCAGCAGTCTTTTTTGCTGCATGATACGCTGCTCCATAACATCACGCTGAATGGGAAGGCGGCCGACCCCGTGAGGCTGTCAACTGTGGCGGAGACTGCGGGGTTATCGGCTCTTATCGAATCCTCACCGGAGAAATGGGAGAAGATGATCGCGGAGAACGGTAAGAACATCAGCGGCGGTCAGCGCCAGCGTATAGCCATCGCGAGGGCTCTTTATAAACAGGCCGACCTGATCATCCTCGATGAACCCTTTAACGAGCTGGACAGCGAATCTGAAATAAGACTATTGGGAAGCCTTCAGCAGCTGGCATCGGAGGGTAAGATGATCATCCTGATCACTCATAACAGGGACAGTCTTTCTTACTGTAACAAAATCATTTCCCTGGATGAATAATCGCCCGAAAGCCCTGGTATTGCTGGCTCCGGCATTCCCTGCCAATGAATCAGAGACCAACTGGGTGCCTTCCCAGCAGGTGTTCGTAGCCGCTATGAAAGACCGGTATCCGGACATACGGCTTTTTATCCTGACCTTTTATTACCCGGACAGGAAAGCTCCTTATCGCTGGAATGGGGTGGAGGTCATCCCTTTCAACGGGGAAGGATATAGAAAAGCGCGACGGCCTCTTTTCTGGAACAGGATATGGAAGGAGCTGAACCGGATCAGGCGGGAGTATGAACTGATGGGCCTGTTCAGCTTCTGGTGTGCGGAGTGTGCGGCCGTGGGGCATTATTTTGGTTTGCGTTATGGTATCGGGCATTATTGCTGGATCTGCGGACAGGATGCCAGGGCCACGAACAAGTGGGTCCGATGGATACGTCCGGGGGAAGACGAGCTCATTGGAATGTCCGATTTCCTGGTAGAAGAGTTTGCCAGAAATCACGGGATACGTCCTTCGCGGATGATCCCGAATGCCATTGACCCCAGCCTTTTTCCTGCCGTCCTTCCGAAGGAAAAAGACATTCATCTTCTGGGAGCCGGTTCTTTGTCCCGATTGAAACGTTATCCATTGTTTGTGGAAGCGGTGGATCGGCTGCGGCGGTCGGTGCCTGATATAAAGGCTGTGCTGTGCGGAGACGGGGAAGAGCGGCAACTGCTGATGGAGCTGGCAGAGAAATATGACCTTGATAAACAGCTCGTTTTTACAGGAGAGCTTCAGCATGTGGAGGTGCTCCGCCTGATGCAGCGGGCAAAGGTATTTCTTCATACGTCCGAATACGAGGGATATGCATCAGCCTGCCTGGAGGCATTGTATGCAGGTGCGCATGTCATCAGCTTCTGCAAGCCACTCAATGAGAATATCCCTCACTGGCATGTCGTGGGGAGCACGGAGGAAATGATCGCTACGGCTCTGTGCCTCCTGCAGGAAACCGATCTTAACGGGGAACCTGTGCTGCGTCATACCATGAAAGAAAGTGCGGAGGCAGTGATGGCATTGTTCTATACCGGTCGTATGTAACCGGCCAGGGCCGAGAGGCGGATCAGCAACTTTTTAAGCGGGCTTCTTTCTTTCAACAACCAGCCATTGGAGCCGGACATACCGGTAAATTCCGGTGCGGGCGAGAAGCAGGCGATCTTTGCACCCGATCTCTTCAGGGCGGTATAATAAGCGTGTTCGAGGAAATAGACCTCACGCTCCCTGACGGTCTTATATGTAAAGCGCAAGACCTCTTCGAAGAAATGTTTTGTACAATACCAGGTCTTTATATCTACGCAGGGCTGGGCGGCCTTTGGCACCAGGAAGCGGGGTCTGAGCAGAGATACCGGCATAAAGTAATTTTTACCGGCTTTGCAGTTCCGTACGATCCGGGCTGCATTGATCAGCTTCAACCTGCCTGTTACTTTCAGGACGCCTTCTACTTTTGTCAGCAGCCGGCTGTTCTGAAAGACAAAATCCATGATCTCGCCTTCTCCGTATCCTTTTCCATAGCTGTTGACCAGCGTGGTATCTCCTGTAAAAGAAAGCAGCTCGATCTCCTTGTTGTGCGTCGCCGCCAACTGGTAGAGTGCATTCGGATAGACAAATCCCGAATTATCGCAGACGATGATCCGGACAAAGGGGCTTTGCCGGATATAAAAGGAGATCGCGTCGAGGTATTGACCAGCTCTTTGTACCGGATCCTGCAGAACGGTATAGGGGGCGCTGACAATGACGCTGGAAGGGAGTACCAGGGCTATGGTATCAAATGACATGGGGAGCTGGTATTAGGGTGAGGCATTGGTCCAGGACATAGGCCGGTGTCCATCTTGTCAGGCAATGGTTGTCGCCATACCGGCAGAGGGCCTGCAAGCAATCACCGCAGGGCAGGTCGGATGAGCCCAGCAGGATGGTATGATCACCCAGGGGGCGTGACCAGTCGCTGCGTGTGCTGCCGAACAGCGCTACCGTGGGGATCCCCGAGATCCAGGCCATATGCATCAGTCCTGAATCTTCCGACAGGACGAGTGTGGTCAGCTGGAGGATGGAAAAGGCTTCTTCCGTAGTGGTCTCACCGACGAGGTCGACGAGATCGGCGCCCAATGCTTTTTTAAAGGCTGCCGCTTTTTCCGCAATAAAGTTCGTTCCCAGGACAAGGAACTGGGTGTCCGGGAACTCTCTCAGCCAAAGGCGGGCAAAAGCTATATAATTTGAAAGGGGCCAGTTCCTTGTTGGAGAGGCTCCGGCGGGATTGAGGACGACCAGCTTTTTTTCATCCTGCCAGCCATGGTCGATGAGCTTTTTCCGGGCGCCTGCCGGCATCTTTACCTGGAAGCCGGTGTCGGCCTGGTTATAACCCAGCCCAGCGGCTTCGATGGTCAACCGGGTCCGGTCACCTGCGGCGCGGGGGCTAAAACGGTCGAAGGCCGACCAGCCTTTGGGGCGGATCATTTTCCGGACGAGGCGGCTGATGGGACTGTTCTGCAGATCGATGACAAGATCATAACGCTGGAACAGGAGCCGTGGTAAGAGGAGCAAAACGCAGAGAACCTGTTTTTTGAAGTTCCGTTGGCCGCCGAGGGCATAGATCCTGTTAAACAACCCCAGATGTCGTGGTATGCCGGCTGTCTCCTGCCGGGTAAGCAGATCCAGCCTTGTCGTTGCGGGCAGGCTTCGGCGTAAGTGCTGCAGGTAGGGAAGGGTGATGGTCACGTCTCCTGTTGCCTGCAGGCGAATGGCGAGGATCCGCCGGGGTAATTCTTTTTCGGGCCAGGGGCGGCCTGTCACTATATAGGGGTTGTTGCCGGTAAGGATGTTCTTTATAGTCGCAAGGGCGGGTCGGATCATGCTCCGGTCGCGTGCGAGGAGGAAGCCCAGAAAGCGGCCTGTCAGCGACCATAGGAGCCAGGGTCTTGTTGAAAGACCAAAGCCGCGGGTATAGATAAAATAATCCAGGGCGAATGCACGCCTGGAATATTGCAGGGGTCTGGCCAGTCGGTTTGCGGGTTCTTTGTGATGGTATACAAAGGCTTTGTTGAGCACGTCGATGCCTTTGCCGGGGAAACCCAGTGTCACGCCGTAATTATCGCCCATGCCATAACGGTCCAGCACCTCATCGAAAGGAGAGGCGTCGAGCCAGGTCTTTTTCACGAGGCAGGCTCCGAGCGAATACAGCGGTGTAGTGAAAAAGTCGCCTCTGAAGTCGGTTATCACCGGCCAGCCAGCCTTTGAGATATGATTGCCTTTCCGCCGGTAGTAATTTTTGATGTAACGGATCAGTGGGTTCCTGCTTTGGATGTCGATGCTGCCCCAGATGCTCAGCTGAAAAAGCCAGTTCCATGCCAGCCGGGGGGCGGAGCGTTCCGGGTATTGGGCGGTCCATTCGCCTTTCTCCTGCTGCAGGAAAAGTCCGGAGGCGGCCCCGGAATCTGTATGTGCCGTGCAGTGATCCACCAACCGTTGTATATAATCAACGGGTACTTCTATGTCGTCGTCACAAAGTAATACCCATGGCGACCGTGCTTTTTTTATTCCTGTATTCCGCTGTATGCAAACGGATTTTGCGGCGGTGGTATATACAATATTCAGTCGGGGGAAACCTGCGATCTCTGCTGCGGTCAGGCGATCGGCCCCTGAGTCCACGACGATCACCTCTGCCAGGGGGTAGGAGGAGCTATTGAGATCGTCCAGCAAAGAAAGCAATCTTTGCTTGCGGTCACAGGTTGGTATTACTACGCTGATCTGCATGAAGGCTGACATTTAATTTTCAATGGGTGTTAAGCCGGCGGGGAGTTCCACATCCGGGTAAAAGTTCCGGATGTCCCTGATCAGACCCGGCAGGTCTCCCTGTACATATTTTATACTATCGTAGACGGATATGCGACTAAATGGCTGGTCAGGAAAGCCTCCGCTCAGGAGCGGGCTTGCGAGGGAGGCATCGAACAACCTGATCTTTCCCTTGTGCACCACCAGCAGGATATCCTGTGGTCCGGCCTTGTAAAAGGCATCCAGATCCGTGGCGCTGGTCTCTGCGCGTACGACTACCAGATCGGCCTGTTCGCCTGTATCCAGCCGTCCTGAAGAAGGCAGTCCCCATACTTCGGCGGGAGTGGATGTCAGGGCCTCCATCAGCTCGGTATCGCTGAGCTGTCCTTTTTTTCTGGCCATCTGCAGCTGGCGGCGTATGTTCCAACGGGAGGAAAGTGTGGAATCGCTGCCGAAAAGGATGGGCAGCTTGTCTTTGAGCCGGCTGATGTCGGCTGTCCGGTCATAAAGGAAATAATTCGAGTCGGGGCACCAGACGAGGGCCCGGAGGGCCTTAGCTTCTTTCTCCTGCAGACTTATCCCATGGATCCCTACAATATCTCTTTTCAGGAGGTTCCAGCGGCGGAGCCGGGCGGCCTCTTTTTTTGCCAGGATGCTGGTGCCTTCGGAGATGTGGATAGCGGTGAGGCCGGATGCGGCGGGCAGCCTGTTGAGCTTCCATTTCCAAAAGCGTTCGCCGGAGAGGGAATGAAGGCTATGACAATCCTGTATGACGGTGATCAGCTCTTCATTTCCTATGTCCAGCCGGGTGCCGTGATGCACTACGGTTGTAAAGCCGTTGAGTAAATTCTTATACAGGCCCCAGCGGGTTCGCAGGAGACCGGGGATCTTCATTACCGGGATGATGCGGTTGCTGTTCTGCTGGTGGATATCTTTTCCCCATTCGGCATAATCGGCATAGAACCGATTGCCCAGCTGGGGAAAGAGATTGAAATCCAGGTGATCATGCGAGTTGACCAGGCCCGGGAAGGCGAGGGCTCCTGACAGGGGCAGGATGATATTGTCGGGAGGCAGGGCGGGGGGGATGCTTCCGGGCATGGCAATGATGGCACCATCGGGAATTTTGTCCGAAGGGGAAATGGCCTTGATCTTCCCGTTGGCGACGAGCAGCTGCTGCAGCCCCTGTCTGCCTGGAATGCGTATGCTGTGCAGGATCATGTTCTATTTTAAAACGTTGGATTTCCGGTGTCAGTTGGCTCCTAAGAACCTGATCTCATAGAGGTAGAGGTTGCTGCCGGGCTCTATTGCTCCTTCCCGTTTGTCCAAAAGGGTCACCCGGCTGGTCTTTTCCAATTCGGGATCGATTTTTTTGATGATGGCCGGTGTGTTTTGCGAAAGCATATATACTGTGGTTATTCCCTGGTTTTTGGCCAGGGACCGCATGCCGTCGGTAAAACGACTGGGCTTTTGCTGCATCCTGGCCAGATCGGTATTGAATAAGAGATAGGATAACTCTGTTTCTGTGTCGAGGCAATAGACTGGTTTGCCGGTATAAGCTGAAACCGCGTTGCTGGTCCAGTAATCGGTCACTAATTTGCCTCCTGCGGGCACTTCTTTTAACAGGGCGGGGACCTGGTATAAGTTGGAAAAGGGCTGTCGGAAACTGAGCGTAATGAAAAAGATACCTCCTGCAACCTGAAGGCTTAACAGAAGGATCACACGGGGAAGGGCAGCTTTGCTGAAGCTGTCTTCGTAAAGATACAGCCATGCTGCTGCAAGGAAGCTGATATAAAGAAATCCGGTATGGCGGGTTGTTGTCAGCGGAAAGGCGAAGATCGAGACTATAAAGCTAAGGGCAAGGTTGCAGAGGAAGAAGATCAGGCATTTTTTGTTTTTGGCCAGGAGGCTTATGGGGATAGTGAGCAGGGCAAGGGAGAGGACGGGGATCAGGAGTTTCAGTGGTGGCCATATGTCCTTTAGCTCCAGGAGGAACTGTGTATTCCAGCAATTCTCTTTCCACCAGGCCGGGATGGGGAGGTAGCTTTGGAGGATCATCGGGCCCGGTATCTTGAAGCGGTCGGGGGACCAGTGGCTTAGCCAGAAGCTGGTGTTTTGCTGGCTGTCTGCGGGTGGGAAAATGAACCAGAGGGCGACGGAAAGAATGGCCAGGCCTGCCAGGCTATGGAATAAGAGGCGTCGTGTGGATTTGCGCGGCAGGGAAAGCAGGAAATATCCGTGGAGGCTGATGGCGAGCAGCAGGGTGAGCAGGTGAAAGTTGGAGAGGCAGAAAAGCAGGATATAATACTTTGCGGGTTTGGAAAAGGGATATTGTGCGCAAAGGAGGAAGGCCAGTAATACACCGCCGGCATAGTTCCGGCTCAGGATGCCGTATTCGAACAGAAAATAATAACCGAATGGAATGAGCAGCCTGACGATCGATGGGAATGGGCTTCGGAAAAGGACCATGAATACGACACTGCAGCCGATGATCCATTGGGCGAGCTGTAGGATGATCAGCTGGCGGGAGAGTTTGCTGAGCAACCAGAGGATAATATACCATCCCGGAGGATGGCCTTCATAGCGGGTGTTGGCGATCAACTCCAAAAAGCCGCCGCTTCCTTTTGCGATGTTCCAGCTATGCAGTTCGTCGGACCATAATTCATGATGGAAGAGGGTATAGCCCGACAGGGCAAGATAAAAAAGGAAGATCACAGGGATCACCCTTCCATCCGGCCGAATGGTCGGTCGCAAAGATGGTGCTTGCAAAATCAATCGTTGGAAATAACGCAGGAGACGGGCAAGGGGTTGCCCGGGGGGGATAATTTTAGGGTAGGCATCCTTTTAAGTCAAATGGGCGTTTACACTACGGATGGCGGTTTAAAAAAACATCCCTTTTAAAATTCGTATAAATGTACCTCCCTGATTCCTCCATACTGACTAATATCCAGGTTAAAGGTCACCCCCGGCTAAAAGAGATCCTGTTTGAAAAGAAGTATATTCTCCTGCGTAGCATGGAGGGTAGGCTTTATGCGGACGATCAACTGTTCAGGCTGCCTGATATCAATGAGGATCATCCTCATTGGCGGGAATGGCAGGTCAGGAAGCGGTCGGCGCGGCGTCTGACAGATCTGCTGACCTGCCGTAAAAAGCCTTTACGGATATTGGAGGTCGGCTGCGGCAATGGCTGGCTTTCTCATCAGCTTGCGGAGATCCCTGGGGTCAGGGTGACGGGGCTTGATATAAATTTTACCGAGCTGCAGCAGGCTGCGAGGGTGTTCAGCGACGATCCCAATCTCCGGTTCATCCAGGGGGATATCCGGACGGGTATTCTCGATGATCAGCTGTTCGACTGTATTGTGTTTGCCTGTTCGATCGAATATTTTCCTTCGCTTAAAAAGATAATTCATTTTACGCTGACGTACCTGGTGCCGGGTGGTGAGCTGCATATTCTGGATACGTTGTTTTACAAACCTTCGGAGATCGAGTTTGAAAAAAGGAAAACGCTGGCCTACTATAGTGCTTTTGGTTACCCCGAGATGGCGGACTCACTGTTTCATCACAGCTGGAAGGATCTGGGCTGTTTCCGTTACGAACTGCTATTCGACCCCGGTATGCTGATAAACCGGCTGCTTCGTCCGAATGATATCTATCCCTGGATCTGTATAAAGAATAACTAATGGACAAGGTTCTTTTTTCTCATTCTTATTTCATGCGATTCGACCCCAAGCAATGGGCGACGGGTCAGCCGTATCCGCCGCTGGCGACCATTGGCGCGGCTGCGTTGCTCCGGCAGGAAGGTTTTTACGTTAGTCTTTTCGACACCATGTTCGTAGAGAACCCGGACGATGTGGTTCCGCTGCTGCAGGGGCAGCGGCCGGACTTTTTTGTCGTTTATGACGACGGGTTCAACTATCTCACGAAGATGTGTCTTACCAATATGCGGGAGGCTGCCTTCCGGATGATCTCATTGGCGAGGGCGCAGGGGAGTGTCGTCATTTTGTCGAGTTCCGATTCTACCGATCATTACCGGGAGTATCTGGGAAAGGGGGCTGATTTTGTGTTGCTGGGTGAGGGGGAGCAAACATTGCTTGAGCTGACGAGCGCGATCAGGGCCGGGGTCAGTGATTTCAGCAGTATCCGGGGATTGGCATATATGAAGGAAGGGATGCCTTTTCAAACGCCGGGGCGTCCGGTCATGAAGGATCTTGACAGTCTGCCCTTACCGGCCTGGGACCTGGTGAATATCGAAAGCTACCGGAAGATCTGGATGGAGCATAATGGTTATTTCTCGCTCAACATAGGGACTACGCGGGGCTGTCCCTTTAAGTGCAACTGGTGTGCAAAGCCAATATATGGCAACCGCTACAATGCGCGTTCGCCGCGGCATGTGGTCAGAGAGCTGCGTCTGCTGAAAGAGCGATATGGGTTTGATCATATCTGGTTCTGTGACGATATATTCGGGCTAAAGCCCGGGTGGGTAAATGAATTTGCGGATCTTGTTGAAAAGGAGAGGCTGTCCTTCCGGTTCAAGATACAGTCGAGGGCCGATCTTCTTTTGCAGGAAAACTATGTGGAGGCGCTGGCGCGTGCGGGCTGTGAAAATGTCTGGATGGGAGCTGAGAGCGGGTCGCAGAAGATATTGGATGCGATGGACAAGGGGACGACGGTTTCACAGATCGCGGAGGCTACGGCATTGTTGCGTAAGTATGGTGTGCGGCCGTCCTTCTTTATACAGTTCGGTTACCCCGGGGAGACGAAGGAAGACATCGGTAAGACGGTCCGGATGATCAACCGGCTCCTTCCGGATAGCCTGGGGATCTCGGTCTCGTATCCTTTGCCGGGGACGGTGTTCTATGAGCGGGTGAAGGCTGAGCTGAAGGACAAGACCAACTGGACGGACTCGGATGAGCTGCAGCTGCTATTTAAAAATACGTATCCGCCGGCCTTTTACAAGCAGCTGCACAGATATGTACACAAGAGCTATCGCTGGCATCTGGCGTTGAAACAGCATAAGGCGGTGGCCTTTTTGTGGTATGCGCCAGCGGCGTTGGTGGATAGAATAAAGATGCGAAAATGGAGCTTTTAGACAAAAAAAATGAGATGGAGGCTGGTCTTGCTTTTAGCAGGCAGTCGGTTGTATTTGACGGCTATGATGCCGGAAATACCATTATCCAGTATAAGCGTAAGCGGGTGAGGGAGCATGTGCTGCGGCATATGCCGGCGTCCGGCTCTATCCTGGAACTGAATTCCGGTACTGGTGAAGATGCGGGTTTTTTTGGAGGTTTGGGGTACCGGGTGCATGCCACCGATATTTCGGAGGGGATGCAGCAGCAGCTGAAGGAGAAGATGATGCGACAGGGGTTGACCGACCAGGTGACAGCGGAGCTTTGCTCTTTTAATTCTTTAGGGGATCTGAAAGAGAAGGGGCCTTATGATTGTATCTTTTCGAATTTTGCTGGTCTCAATTGTACGAACAGGCTTGACGAGGTACTGGCGTCGTTGGCTCCGCTGGTAAAGCCGGGTGGCCAGGTGACGCTGGTGATCTTACCCGGGTTTAGTTTGTGGGAGACGCTGTTGGTTTTCAAAGGGAAGTTCAGGACGGCTTTCCGGCGATGGTGGAGTTCCGGGGGCGCGAAGTCACATGTAGAGGGGGTTCATTTCAAGTGCTGGTATTATTCTCCTTCGTATGTGGTGAGGCATCTGGCGCCGGAGTTCGACCTTATGGACCTGGAGGGGCTTTGTACGTTCGTGCCGCCTTCTTATATCGAGCATTTTGCGGAGAAGAGGCCTGTTTTGTACAGATGGTTGTGCGGGGTGGAGGATCGGCTGAGATCGAAATGGCCGTGGAGGAGTATCGGGGATTATTATATTATCAGTTTTCGGAAATGTTCCATTTGAGCTGCAGCTCTTTTAGCCTGGATTCGTACCGGCCGAGTACGTGTTGTTGAAAGTTTTCGGGATTTGGCCGGGAGAAGTGTTTTTCATTTTGCAGGGACATACGGTTCCCTTTTTTATTGCGGTCGCCGCGTTGTTCTTTTTTCTCCCATCGGCGGCTGGTCCAGCGTTGAAGGAGGTCGTCGAGGCGATCGCCCCAGCGGTTGTCGAGCAATTTTTCCAGGGAGGTCTTCAGGAAAGAGGAAGGGACGGGACCTTTTGCTTCTTTCTGCCGGGTTCTGTAGTGGGGAAAATAGCGGGCTGTCCAGTCGTTGGCATCGAAGAATTTGACCAGGCCGCCGTTGCCGCTGGCGGGTAATAAGGTGATCATTTCGGTTGCCGTGAAGATATTCTTCTCTTTTATTTCAAGGGCTTCTTCGTCGACATAGTAGTTCATGCAATACCAGTTCTCCCGGTTGCGCAGGTAGTTCATTTTTTTAAAGAGATGCATGAGGGTCCTTGCTATCCAGAGGCGGTTGCGCCGGGTAATGATAAAATAATCGATGTCGGCCTGTTCATCCGCAAAGTGTTTGGACAGTGAGCCGGAGATACCGATCCCGCGGACATAGGGAAACAGGTATAATTGCCGGGAGATGCGGGCGGCTATTTTCAGGAGCTCGTCGGCATAGTGGTTGCCGCGGATCCTTCGGATGGCCAGCTGAGGGTCTTGCCGGAGCGCATAGAAATTACCGTCCGGGAAGAGCAGGCCTGTATGGGTGAGGATTTCCAGCTCGGCTTTGAGGTCGATAAGAGAGACCTCCCTGTCCATGAAAAAGAGGATCTCGTCAGTGGTAACAGGATAATCAAAAAGGTCGAAATAGGCTAAAACCTTTAATATGCTTGACTTCATGGGCAT